>CANGIS010000028.1 GCA_947454055.1 Hyphomicrobiales bacterium | reverse complement strand
GCCTCTTCAGCTTCGGCAAAAAAATTTCTGATTTTTTTATTATTGATATCAAAGGATTGCCAATCAATTGGAATAATTGTTTTGTTTATTATTTTTAAAACGGGATCGACTTCATAATAATGTTTTTCATTGTAATGTTTAATCCACTCATTTTTATAGGTAACAGCTACAAATGGCTTGTTAACAGTCATTTCACCCATGTTAAAGCCAGCATAGGAAAGATTTTTTAGACCATAATTTTCCTTTGCTTCTTTCAAAATGCTTGATAATTCAAGGCTTTTTCTAATTTTATCGACGCGTTCAATGATTGAATAAAGCGCATCTTCTTCAAAATCAGTATTTAATTTTCTGATGTACATTTTCTGTCTCCCATTCGCTATGGCCATTTCCCGTCGCAAAGATGCCCCCGAGGCAGGCATCATTCTGAACAGGTCTTCCCTAACGTAATTATCCACAGAAATGTCGGAATGGCAAATGGTGCCGATGGGTCCATTGAACCGAGGCACGCAAAATATCGACCAGCTGATCCCGCGCCTCGATCGTTATAATTTTAAAATCAAAGTGCCATATGAAAAATCATTCGCCGAGAATGTGACAGCCGAACTCAGCTCCCGAGTTGATGAGCCAATCAAGCATCGGGGATCCAAAGCCGCGGAATACCGCGATGCGATAGGCGGGGTCGCTTCGCGTTTGCCAGAGTGTTATCCAAAGATGGGCTGCAAATGTCGTTGCAGCGTCCCCAAGAGCGAAGTTTGTCGGATGAAGATCAATCGACACACCTTTTTCCAATGTCTGTCGCACCATAGAGCCGGAAATTTCGACAATGGCGCGGGCATCGGATTGGTCGACGATGGCGGCAATTGAGCCTGCCAAAGTTTCAAGTGTAGAGATAAATTTTTCCGCCTCGGTGGATTCTGCCAATGCAAGCCATTGGCTGGGCCCAACGCTTATAAATGTGACGCTGTTTTTTGATGTTGTTTTTGAGGCTACCGGTAATTCAATTCCAAAATGTTTTTCAATTATTCCGGATAATTCAATCCCTTTGCCCTTGAAGGCCGTCAGATAAGCCAGTGAAAAATTTGTCACTTCACGGATCAAAACGCCAGGTTTTGGCGTAGGAGCACCATGATGCCCTGCTTTGATAAACGGTGCGAGCGCCGAGCGAGGTAAAAGATGAAAATCAGCCACGAAGACGCTCCCCATTAGAATCGAAAAATACGGGGTCGCAGATTTCAACTTCAATATCTGTTCCACGCATGAAATCGACGGCGCGTATGGTTTCGCCGATACGCTCGCGTCCATTTTTCAAAATGCCAAGACCAATCCAGCTCTGCAACACCGGCGAGTATGCCGTTGACATCATATGGCCCAGATCCGCCGAAAGGGATGGCTTCATCCCGATATCGAGAAAATGCGCACCTCCGGTTAGTTTCGACGTCCCATTCAGGGGTTTTAAACCCACAAATATTGGCCGATCCGGTTCGAGCATCGCAGGTCGCTCGGACATATGTTTGCCAATACAATCCTTCTGTTGCGAAACCATTTTTCCGAGCCCCAAGTCGAGGGGAGTGGTTTGGCCATTCAATTCACCGCCTGCAACGTGGCCCTTTTCAATTCGCATCGTCGATAGGGCTTCAAGACCGTAAGGAATTATCCCGAATTCCTCGCCGGCGGCCTCGATCGCGCGGATCATAGCATCGCCATAGCTGTTGGGGACACCAATCTCGTACGCCAGTTCACCAGAGAAGGAGATGCGAAAAAGTCTCGCAGATATGCCTCCTTTCAAGGTAACCGATCGGGCTGCCATGTAAGGAAATGCCTCGTTCGATACATCAATGGCAGGATCAATAAGCTTTCGTAGCACGTCACGGGCGTTAGGGCCCGCAATCGAATATTGGGCCCATTGTTCGGTTACCGATGTGAAGGCAATATCAAGCTCAGGCCAGAGTACCTGATGGCAGAATTCGAGATGCGCCATCACCTTTCCCGCGCCTGCCGTTGTGGTGGTCATGAGGTAGTGGTGCTCTCCCAGACGCGCAGTTGTTCCGTCATCAAAGACAAAGCCGTCTTCACGCATCATCAAGCCATATCGCACCCGGCCGATCGGTAACGTCGAGAATGTTCCGGTATATACACGATCAAGGAAGATCGCTGAATCTTTGCCGCGGATATCGATCTTGCCAAGTGTTGATACGTCGCACACGCCTACTCGTTGACGAGTTACAGTAACTTCACGGCACATAGCGGTGAGCCAGTCTTCACCCGCCGTTTTTGGGAAATATTGGGCACGCATCCATGGGCCTGTTTCCATAAAAACGGCCTTCTTTTCCTCGGCCCATTGATGGGAGGGTGTATAGCGGATCGGCCTAAAATCTTTGTGAACATGATGGCCCGCTAACGCCCCAAGAGATACGGGGGTATAAGGTGGTCGGAAAATCGTTGTCCCAACCTCACCGATCGTTCGGCCCGAAACCTCACCAAGGATGGCGAGGCCAGCTATATTGGCTGTTTTACCTTGGTCCGTTGCCATGCCTAAGGTGGTGTAACGCTTCATATGTTCAACAGATCGAAACCCTTCACGATTGGCCAATTCTATATCTGAATCGGTAACGTCATGCTGGAAATCGACAAAGCGTTTGCCCTTGCCCGAAACGATGCGCCATACGGGTTTGTGCTCGGTACTTTCAGGGTCGGTTAACGGTGTGTCTGGAACCGTTGCACTGAAGCCGGCAGCCCGCGCAGCTTCGGCGCCAAGACGCATTCCATCGTCCAATGCATTGGTTAGCGTAAAGCGCCCTTGAGCCGAACCTGCAACGGTTAGCCCAGAGGGAATATTTCCTGGCAAAAAGGCGTTGACTTGGTCGTCCCAAATTGGACGCCCGCCAAGATGACATGTCAGGTGGAGCGCAGGGTTCCAGCCATTGGAGCAGGCCAAAAGATTGCACTCAACAATGCGGACCTGGCCTGATGCGTCAATGATTTCAATAGCTTCCACATGTTTTCCACCCAGAGCCCGCTGGATCCGTTCACCCTTGCGGGTATCGACGATGGTCTCAACCCGCGCGCCCGCGCCTTCAAGGGTTCGGGCAGTCGTGTGCCCCTCGTCGGAACTTGTGAAAATAACGGCCTTATTGCCAGGCACAACAGCATACCGATTAACATAAGTCCTAATAGCCGACCCGAGCATGACCCCCGGCCGATCATTGTCGCCAAAAACCATCGGCCGTTCGATGGCGCCGGCTGCCAGAACGGCGTTCTTTGCCTTGATTCGATAGCTGCGTTGACGGGCTTGAAAGGGTGCAGGGATTGCTAAGTGGTCGTTGATCTGTTCCAGAGCGCCATAAACACCGTGGTCATAAACGCCGAATACCGTGGTACGTCGCATGATGCGGACATTGGGGAGGCTGGCGAGCTCAGCTTCCGTTACCTTGATCCAATCCAGCCCGGAATTATGATCGATTACTCGATTGTCCGATAGCAACCGGCCACCAAGCAATGGACCTTCGTCGCAAAGAATAACACGCGCACCGGAACGTCCAGCCGACAGGGCGGCGGAAAGACCAGAAGGTCCTCCTCCTATGACCAACACGTCGCAATGTGCAAATGATTTCTCATAATGATCAGGATCGTCTCCTTCGGGCGGACGACCAAGGCCAGCCGCACGACGGATCGCGGGCTCATATATTTTTTCCCAGAATGATGCCGGCCACATGAATGTCTTGTAATAAAATCCAGCGGCCAAAAACGGACTCAACAACGAATTAACAGCCATCACGTCAAAATCGAGAGAAGGCCAGCGATTTTGGCTCGTTGCGCTAAGGCCCTCATAAAGCTCAGCGACCGTTGCACGAATATTGGGCTCTCGCCTTGAACCGGAACGCATTTCCACAAGCGCATTCGGCTCTTCGGAACCAGCAGTAAGAGCACCGCGTGGTCGATGATATTTAAAGGAACGTCCCATCAGGGAGACGCCATTCGCAATCAACGCCGAGGCTAGTGTATCACCTTGAAAGCCGATATATTTTTTCTGATCAAAGGTGAAGGAAAGAGCTTTTGTACGGTCAATGAGTCCGCCTATTGCCAGGCGATTGATTTGGTTGCTCATTTCATTGTCTCCCTTAGAACTGGAGACGCATAATCTGACCCCAAGATTTCGTGCGTTAGTGTGTTTCGCGTCACAACGATCCAGGACCGGCAGCCATTGGCATGCAGCCACAGTTCAGAGTTAGGTCCGGCCGGGTTTTTTCTAATATGGACATAATCGTGAAAGGCCTTCTGCGCGTCCGGTGCAGAGGGATCTGGTCGTGATAGGCCTGCTTGTCCAAGATATGAAAACTCTTGAGAATCGCGCTCGCCGCAGAAGGGACATGGAATACGCATGATATGATGCCTTCAATGCAGGTTGGGTTGGGCACCAGTGCCAGCTTCATCGATGACATGGCCGCTTTCGAAACGATCGAGGCGCAGAGCCTTTGCATTCGGATGGGTCTCATCTGTTGCAATCAGATGGGCAAAACACCACCCCGATCCCGGTGTTGCTTTGAACCCGCCATAGCACCAGCCACAATTGATATAGAGTCCGTCAATTCCAGTTTTATCAATAATTGGCGATCCATCCATGGACATGTCCATAATACCACCCCAGTGTCGTAAAAGCTTAACGCGACTGATGGAGGGCATAATCGCCATCGCCTCTTCGATCGTATCCTCAACACCAGGTAGATTGCCGCGTGCAGCATAGGATGAATAGCCATCCAGCGATGCGCCGAAAACCAACCCCCCTTTGTCCGATTGGCTGATATAAAAATGACCCGCGCCAAAGGTTACAACCGACGGTATCAGCGGCTTGATTGCTTCAGAGACGAAGGCTTGCAAGACATAGGATTCAATTGGAAGGCTTAGGCCGGCCGTCTCGGCGATACGCGTCGTATTGCCGGCAGCAACAATTCCAATTTTCTTAGCTCTGATAAATCCGCGGCTGGTTTCAACGCCGACGGCCCGTCCATTTTCGACGCGTATCTGCTTGGCTTCGGTATTTTGTAAAATATCAACGCCGCGACTATCCGCACCCCGAGCAAAACCCCATGCGACGGCGTCATGTCGGGCTGTACCTCCGCGTTTTTGCAATAATCCGCCGTGAACGGGAAAACGTGCATTGTCAAAATCCAGAAAAGGAACGAGCTTCCTTACTCCTTCTTTGTCGAGGAGATCGCAAGGTACGCCATGCATCATCATTGCGTTGCCACGACGTGCATATTCATCACGTTGACTATCGGAATGGTACAGGTTCAACACGCCACGTTGGCTCATCATGGCGTTGTAATTAAAGTCCTGTTCAAGACCTTCCCATAATTTCAATGACCACTCGTAAAACGGAATATTGCCAGGCTCTTGGTAGTTCGAGCGGACAATGGTGGTGTTCCGCCCGACCGAGCCGCCGCCGAGATATCCTTTCTCAATCACAGCGATATTTTTTAAACCGTGTTCTTTAGCTAGATAATAGGCGGTTGCCAGCCCATGACCTCCTCCACCGATGAGAACAATATCATATTCCTCTTTCGGTTCAGGATAGCGCCATGCAGGCTGCCAATCTTTTTGGCCCCGAAATGCTTGATGAATTAAACTAAAAACGGAGTATTTCATCAAAGGTGCCTCTGTCGAACAAGGATTGCAATCCAAAGCTCCCGTTTTCGGAACTTGCGGAAGTGAAGACGATCTTTCGACACTTTCAGCATATCTTCAAGGGGGTAAGTGATGCTCAATTTTGATGGGCTACATTGTTTTTTGCCGGACAGACCAAATTTGCCCTCGATTTAATGTCAGGCTCCGTCCCCGGACGCTGAACCCGGCGGCTTATCTAGAGGGGGTTGCAATTCCAATTTGCCAGTTTAGAAGTTTTCCAAAGAATGACCGACGAAAGGGTTTTAATGATGTCGCAACTTGCTCTATCCGAGCTTACCGAACGAGATATCTTGACCCTGGCAATTTCCAATGAAGAGGAAGATTCTAGGATTTATCAGTGTTTTGCCGATCAGGTTCGAGGGATATATCCTCATTCTGCAGCCGTTTTTGAGGAAATGGCTGAGGATGAACGTGGCCATCGCGATATGCTGTATGATCTCTATAAAACCCGATTTGGGGATCATCTTTCGCCCATCCGACGCGAAGATGTAAAAGGATTTCTGAAGAGACGTCCAGTCTGGCTTATTCAGAATCTAGGCGTCGACAAAATGCGTCAGGAAGCCGAAATCATGGAGATGCAGGCCGCCAATTTTTATGAAAAATCAGCAGATCGCGTGCTGGACATTAGTATTCGTAGTCTTTTGTTGAAATTGGCTGAACTTGAGCGAAGCCATGAAAAAAAGACAGCGGGTATGATGGAGGCAACGGCCAAAGGCACTGTAGCCGACGAGGAGGCAGAAACAAAGAAGCGAATGTTTGTGCTCCAATATGTTCAGCCTGGCCTTGCTGGTCTCATGGACGGCTCGGTATCGACATTGGCCCCGGTTTTTGCTGCCGCCTTTGCAACCCATGGCAACTGGCCAACGTTCCTTGTTGGATTGGCGGCTTCGATAGGAGCGGGCATAAGTATGGGCTTTGCAGAGGCACTGTCCGATGATGGTTCGTTGACGGGGCGCGGTTCACCTTGGATTAGAGGTGCAATTTGCGGATTGATGACGACGATAGGCGGAATTGGGCATACGATACCCTATCTCGTGCCAGATAGCGTTCCTAATGCCTTTTTGGTCGCGACGGGTATTGCGACGGCGATCGTTCTTGCAGAACTTTGGGTGATTGCTTGGATCCGTGCAAAATTTATGGATACCCCGTTCTTGCAGGCTGCATTTCAGGTCGTTGCAGGCGGAGCGCTGGTTTTCATTGCGGGTATTCTGATCGGTAGTGCTTGACGTGGAGGGGGTAGGGCGGGCAGGGAATGTCAATGTTTCGCCTCATTCATCTTTCTGATCCGCATCTTGGTCCAATTCCAGTTCCCCGCCCGTTCGATCTCGTCGGAAAGCGGTTTGCCGGATATATGAACTGGGCACTGCGACGCCGTACGTCCCATGATATGGGTCTGCTCGGCCGAATTGTGTCGGACATCCATGATCAGAAGCCCGATCACGTTGCCTGTGCAGGGGATTTGATCAATATCTCGCTTCCGGCCGAATTCCCGCCTGCTGCTCAATTTATGCATCGGCTTGGAGCTCCTGCGCACGCAAGCCTCGTTCCAGGCAACCACGATGCCTATGTCGCGTCCGCCCAACCTGAAATTGAACGGCATTGGGGGCCGTGGATGACGAGCGACTCCGGCAGGTTTGAGGGGTTTCCCTTTATTCGACTGATGGGGCCGTTAGCGATCATCGGCCTGTGTTCTGGAATTTCGACATGGCCATTGCTGGCGACAGGGCGGTTAGGTAAAATTCAGCGGGATCGATTGAAAGCATCCTTAACCTTCTTGAAGAACCAAGGGCTCGCACGTGTCATCCTGATTCACCACCCACCGTATCGCGGGGGAGCGACCCTCGGGCGAACGCTAACGGATGCGGCTGCTTTTGAGGCAATTATTGCAGAAACTGGTGCAGAGCTCATTCTGCATGGACACAATCATCGTACATCTATTGCTTTTCTTGAGGGTCCGGACGGGTTGGTTCCAGTTGTAGGTGCACCTTCTGCCTCTGCGGCGCGCGGTACCGCAGGCCATCGCGCGGGTTATCACGTCTTTGATTTTGATATGACGGAACGCGGCGTTTCAATAGCTGGTCATACGCGGGGATTACTCGAAAATGGCGAAATTGGCCCGATTGGCGTATTAAAGCTCAAGGCATAGCGTATTTCAGTGAACGCTGAAATACTCCGTAAAGTGGGTAATTTGGGGCACAATCAAGGCATCCCAATGGACCCCTGCATAAACCGCAGCAATACCGGCAATAATTCCGATGATGAATGCAAGGAATAGTCGACCGCTGTCGGGGCGCCTTACTTCCGTGATGACCGGCATTGTTGCGATTGATGCCGAATGCTCAAGCTCCAGAGTCTTTGCCATCGAATGTGGTTCGACTGCTTCAAAGCTCATAGCATGCTGAATGGCGAACTCCCGTTCAACCAGCCTACGTCCTAAATAATTTGTAATGGCGCCTGCCATAATCGAAATATCATCGCTTTCACCCAACATTTGTCGGCCTGCAGGCGAATCCATAAGAAATCGGTAGGTTCTGCGGTCGCGGCCCATTTCGACAAAAGCAATCATATCGACATAGAAACGCGGGCGTTCTCCCGGAACCAGTCCATGATTGAAAAGTTCAGCATCACGCGGAAGCTGTGCCAAAATGGGTGAAAGACTATTTTTCAGAAACTCAAGACGCGTGAATTCTGCGGCCCGCAACTCATTGGCAATACTTGATTTTTCAGCCTGTTCGATCCTGGCGCGTCGGACAGCATCCATCAAATCTATCCCATTCAAGGGATCAGAACTTGTAATACGCGATTCTAAGGCTTTATCGTCCATGGTGGTCATATCCTTTTGAACGCCAAGGTATTCTATCTCGCGGTTCGAGGTCAAAGCTTTCGCTCGGCATTCTTAGATTTTGGCGGGGATGAAATGGCGATAATTGATTTATTTTTCATATCGTCGGCCTTTCCCCTTGGCGGCATTGGGCCAAGCGCCTAAATGGTAATTGCTACAGGTCCGAAAGGTTGTTTTGATGCTTGCCTCACTTTTATCTTCTGGAAAATTGCTGGTTGCCGACGGTGCTACGGGGACGAACCTTTTTGAAATGGGGCTTGTCGCCGGCGAAGCTCCTGAAGTTTGGAATTACGAGCATCCGGATCGAGTGACCGCTTTGCATCAAGGCTTTGTTGATGCCGGTGCCGATATTATTTTGACAAATACGTTTGGTGCTAATGCCAGGCGCTTGATGTTGCATGGGATGCAAGAAAAATCTCGTGAAATCAACCGCTTGGCGGCTGGCATCGCCAAGGCTGTGGCAGGGAAAGCTGGGCGCCCGGTTGTTGTTGCGGGGTCGGTGGGGCCGACGGGTGATCTCTTCGCGCCACTGGGACCGTTGACGGAAGCGGACGCTGTTGAAGTATTCGTGGATCAGATGATCGGTTTAAAGGAAGGTGGTGCCGACGTCGCTTGGATTGAAACCATGTCTTCGTTGGAAGAAATTCGTGCTGCCGCTCATGCTGCGATTAAAGTTGGGTTACCTTATACGTTTACAGCAAGTTTTGATACCGCTGGCCGCACCATGATGGGTATTACACCTGAGGCTCTTGTTGAATTTGCCGAGAGCCTTCATCCGAAACCTTTGGCCATCGGGGCAAATTGTGGCGTCGGCGCTTCTGATCTTGTGATGAGCATTCTCGGGATGAGTGCAAAAAAGGCAGGAATTCCAATCATTGCAAAGGCTAATGCGGGTATTCCGCATTTTGTTGGCGAGCATATTCATTATACTGGAACACCGGAATTGATGGGAAATTATGCCTGTTTGGCAATCGATTCCGGAGCCCAAATTATTGGCGGATGTTGCGGTACTGGCTTTGTGCATCTTGCCGCGATTCGGGCCGCGGTGAACAGTCATCTAAAAGATGTAAGACCGGAAGAAGATAAGGTAATTCAAATACTTGGACCTCTACAGGCGCCTCCTTCGAAGAACGAGGGTGGGGAGAGGCGGGGGCGTCGGAGGCATTGATTTTTGGTCTTGCCGAGCATCCTGATCGGGTCATCCGCCGCTTGAGTGTTACGGTTGCGGAGCCTGATGTCCATGACCCTTCCAGTGATGCGCGTCGGCTTGAAAAAGCCCTTGCAGATCAACACGCTATCTTTGGACTGGAGATCCCGCTCGGGGTTTTGGCGACGCTGCAAAAGGCGCTTCGGAAGGGCCAATGGCGCGTCACGGCGGTGCTGAATGGACGCCATTTGGTGGCGTTGGAAGCGCCATTTGAGATAAATAGTGCAGGTGCTCCGATAAATAGTGCAGGTCTCGCACTCGATATCGGTGTGAGTTCGATTGAAATTCATCTCGATGATCTCGAATCAGGTAAAAATTTAGCGAAAACCAGCCTCGTTAACCCGCTCGTGCGCTTTGGCGTTGATCCGATCAGCCGGATTGCCCATGGTATGATGACGCCCGATGCCGTTGCCGAAATGACCGACCTGCTTCGTCGGACGCTTGATGGCGCGGTGGGCTCGCTGACGGTGGAAGCGGGCCTTACCCGCGAGAGCGTTGTTGATGCCGTCATGGTGGCCGATCCGGTCACCCATCATTTGTTGTTGGGGTTCGACCCATCCGAGCTGGGCAGTGCCCCCTATACACAGGTGGTCTCGGAGCCGGTTGATGTGCTGGCCGAGACCCTCGGACTTCATATTGCCCCCGGTGCGATGGTCCATGCCCTGCCTTTGCTGGGCGGTCAGGTTGGAAGCGATACGCTTGCGGCGGCCTATTGCTCAGGCCTTGGACAGGATGAACGGGTGACGCTGCTCGTCGATCTTGGCACCACGACCAACGTAGTTTTGGGCTCCAAAGGCCAGCTTTTGGCGGCTGCTCCTCCGGCGGGTACGGCGCTTGAAGGCGTCCAGATCGAAGCAGGCCGGCATGCGGTGCCGGGTGCCATTGATGCCCTTTGCATTGATGCCGAAACATTTGAGCCCCGTTTTAGGGTCATCGGCTCGCCTTTATGGTCTGATGATCCAGACTTTGCCGCTTCGATTGACGCGCTGGACCTCGGCGGGTTCTGCCGGTCCGGCCTGATTGATGCCTTGGCGGAACTTAGACGGTCGGGGCTGATGGCGCGCGATGGAGCACTTGATCCGGATAAAGCGGCGATAACGCCGCGTATTCGGGAGGAATACCGGTCTTCAACCTATCTTGTTCAGGAAGATGGGCCCCGTATCGCGCTGACCCAGCATGATATTCGCACCTTGCAAATGGCGAAGGCGGCGGTTCAGGCAGCGGCACGGATTTTACTCAAACGCCATGGTGGCGCGGCCCTTGATCGGGTGGTGCTCACCAGCGGCTCGGGTGCCGCGATTGATCCTGTCCGCGCCGCTATCATCGGCCTGTTTCCCGATTGTGATCTTGACCACATCAGTTTTAGCGAAAATGCCGCACTTGAAGGCGCAAAAGCAGCCTTGTTGAGCCGTTCTGCCCGTTTGGGAATGGCACGGCTGGCGCGTGAGACGCGGGTCATTGAAACCGTGCTCGATCCAGATTTTCAGATGGAGCAGATCGGCGCGATGGGGTTGCCCCATAGCCGACTGGGCTATCCGCTGCTTGGTGCGCGGGTTGCCCTTTCCGATAATGACGAGGCGGCGCGCGGTCGACGGACCGACCGGCGCAGCCGGGTTTAAGGAACGCTATCTAGAAAACATATATCATCCGCACCGGATCATGCTTTGCGGCGTGGGCCTTAGCGGGTAGGTTTTTGTCCAGAAAAGTTCCTTTTGCCGATTGAGGATAACGCCATGGAATTGATGAGTGAAGGTGGCCGCCGCCGTGCGGGTCGTGCTGAGCGCGCTGGAAAGACACCAAAGGCACCACAACCGCGGCGTCCTTTTGCGCCGGTCGAATTGGCAACGCCGGAACAAATCGAGCGTATCCATCAAGAATCGCTCAGGGTTCTTGAAGAATTGGGCATTGATGTGCTGCATGTCGGCGCGCGCGCAATTTTGAAAAAGGCAGGCGCAATTGTTGATGATGAGACCGGCCGGGTCCGATTTCCCCGTGATCTGGTCGAATCCATCATCGGTCTTGCACCAAAAACCTTTACCCTTCATGCGCGCAACCCCGAGAATAATCTCGAAATTGGGGGCGATGCGGTTGCCTTTTGCTCGGTCGCCAGTGCTCCGAATGCCGCTGATCGCGATGGCGGGCGCCGTCCTGGCAATCATGTCGATTTTCAAAACCTGATCCGGCTCGGGCAATCGTTGGATAATGTCCATTTATGGGGTGGTTATCCCGTCGAGCCCGCCGATATTCATGCCTCGGTGCGCCATCTCGATGCGCTGTATGATATGCTGACGCTATCTGATAAGCCGATTCACGCGTATTCCCTCGGGGCCGAACGTAATCTTGACGCCATCGAAATGGTGCGTATCGCCCGCGGTGTCGATGATGCGACGCTTGATCGCGAACCGTCGGTCTTCACGATCATCAACTCCAATTCGCCCTTGCGTCTCGACATCCCGATGATGGAAGGCATCATCCAAATGACGAAGCGCAATCAGCCGGTGGTGTTGACGCCCTTCACCCTCGCAGGAGCCATGGCACCGGTGACGATTGCGGGCGCCATTGTTGAGCAGAACGCCGAAGCTCTGGCCGGTTTGGTCTTTGCGCAGAGCTGCAATCCCGGCTCTCCCTTTGTCTATGGGGCGTTTACGTCAAATGTGGATATGAAATCGGGTGCGCCTGCGTTTGGCACGCCTGAGCAGATGAAATCCGCGATCATTGGCGGACAGCTCGCCCGCCGTTACGGTTTGCCGTATCGCTCTTCCAATACGTGCGCTGCCAATACGATTGATGCGCAATCAGCCTATGAGAGCGTGTTTTCGCTCTGGGGCGCCATTATGGGCGGCGGCAATTTGATCATGCATGCCGCCGGCTGGATGGAAGGCGGGTTGCACGCTTCTTTCGAGAAAATGGTGATTGATGCCGATCTTCTGGGCATGTTGGCCGAGTTCATGCGTCCGCTGGCGTTCAGCGATGATGATCTGGGCTTTGACGCCATGAAGGAAGTGGGCCCTGGCGGCCATTTCTTCGGCTGCGAACACACGCAATCGCGCTATCGCAACGCGTTTTTCTCACCGATGATTTCGGATTGGCGGAATTATGAGACCTGGCAGGAGGCGGGATCGCCAACGGCCTATGACAAGGCTAACCGTTTGTATAAAGAGCGCCTCGCCGCCTTTACGCCGCCACCGATTGATGACGCCATCAAGGCCGAACTCGAAGCGTTTGTCGCCAAGCGCAAGTCGGAAGGCGGAGCGCCGACGGATTTCTGAGAATAAGTGTACCAACCGTCATTGCGAAGCGAGAGCGAAGCAAACCAGTTGATGGCGAAAGAAGAGGCGCAGTATCAACACGGCACTCTTTTTGCGCTCTATGAGCTTGGTTGCTTCGCTCATCGCTCGCAAGGACGGAATGGGTGATGATTAACGGATCACCCCTTGCCGAGGTTTACTTCAGCTTCGCCAATTTCAAGCCGCCAAAACCGCAACCGACAACGACCTTCCCATCGCGGCCAGTGCCCGCTCCATGGCATCCATGCGGGAGTGATGGCGCAGATCGAGCATCCGATCAATTTGGGGTAAGGCAACGCCAAGCCTGCGGGCAAGGACGGCCTTGCCGATACCTTCTGCCCGCATCGCTTCATAAAGTCCGATTTTAGCAACCGATAGTGCGGGAAGCGATACGCCATCCGCCCCTTTTGCTTTCGGTGCGGGGATCGGTTCGCGAGCATCGATAAAACCCATCAACGCCGTTTCAATAGCATCAACCGCACGGGTAAGAGCGTCTTCCCTGTCTTCGCCGAAGGTTACAGCCTGCGGAATATCTGGAACAGTTACCAGCAAGGTTCCGTTATCGTCCGGGGTCAATGTAACGGTGTAACGCATCACTATTCCTCGATACCAAGTTGTTTCAAAATGGCGAGCCAAAGCCCTTTACCGATCTCTTTAGAACCGCCGTGTTGGGGCAAGATTGAACGTCTACCATTTAACATTACAATTAAATGACCGCCTTTGCCGGGAGAAAAGATAGCCCCCTTCCGCGCAAGATAGCGTTTGGCTTGGCCACTGTTCATCAACACAACATATTTGTTGCGTTTCGTGAAGTCAACACTTTTGTTGTGTTAGCCGGTCTTGGTTGGATCCGCTTCTTTGATGAGGTGTAAATCCGCGAAAGGTTGCTCGACATCGCTATCAGGCGCTCTTGCCCCTCATAACCATTTGCCCGCGCTCCCTGCGATGCCTATATTCTGCCGATGTCGAACCCCGCACCCGTTCCCCAGCTCGATAGCCTGACCGCGACCGCAAAAAGCGCGGCTGCCAAAGGGCCGCCGCCTGTGCATCTTTGGCATCCGGACTATTGCGGCGACATTGATATGCGAATCGCTTCCGACGGGACGTGGTTTTATATGGGGACACCGATTGGTCGACCGGCACTGGTTAAGCTGTTTGCCTCGATCCTCCGGAAAGATCCTGAGCGATTTGTGCTGGTGACACCGGTGGAAATGGTCGGGATTGTGGTCGAGGATGCACCGTTTCTGGCGGTTGCGATGGAAAAGGGTGACGGCAATTTAGGCCCAAGCCTCACCTTTCGTACCAATGTCGATGACGAGGTGACCGCAGGCCCCGAACATCCCCTCCGGTTTGAAGAAGACCCTACCGGCGGTATGAAACCTTATATCAAGGTTAGGGGTGAGCTTTGGGCCAAAGTATCGCGGCCGGTTTTTTATGATTTGGCCGCCTTGGGCGAAGAGCGCGATGTGGAGGGGGTTACCATGTTCGGTATCGCGTCGAATGGGGCGTTTTTCCCGATGATCGAGGCCGACCGTCTGACCGAATTTTGAGGTAGAACATGAAGGTTTCTCCTCCGATCTCTTCTCAGGATTTCTTGACACGGGCCTCTGAGCGGCTTTTGAAAATGCCCGCACCGGAGGCTTTTGATCCGGCCTTTGTCCCACCCCATGGCGATCATCGATTGGCGGAAATGCTGGCTTCGGTGGACGGTTCTCTGCATCGACCGGCTGCGGTGCTCATTCCGGTGATGGCTCGACCGGAGGGTGCCACGGTGTTGCTCACCCGACGTGCCGACCATCTCAAAGATCATGCCGGACAAATTGCCTTTCCGGGCGGTAAAATGGATGGGGGCGATGCAGCCCCGCTGGATACTGCGCTCCGCGAAGCCGAGGAAGAGATCGGGCTGGCCCGCCGGTTTGTCGAGCCGATCGGTTATCTTGATCCGTATCTTTCCTCGACAGGATTTCGTATCATACCGGTCGTCGCTATCGTTGATCCGGCCCATGATCTGAGGATTGATCCAAGCGAGGTCGACAGTACGTTTGAGGTTCCGCTCGGCTTTTTGATGGATCCGGCACGCCATGAAACCCACGAGCGGGAATGGCGGGGCGCGATGCGGCGTTATTATGCCATGCCCTATGGCGATTATTATATTTGGGGTGTGACGGCAGGCATTCTGCGCAACCTTTATGAGAAAGTATATGGCGCATGATCCGCGTAACGTTTGAAACCTTGGTGCTGTTTCTGGTGCCCTTTGTGCTGTTCGTGCTGTGGCTCAAAATCGGCCAAAGGTCGGTACTGGATCCGTCGCATTGGAGCCGCGCAGGCCTTGGGCTGGTGATTTCCGGATTGGTACTTGTTGCCCTGTTTTTCGTTGCATCAGGGGTGTTGGCCGAACGGCATTTGGGGGCTTATGTTCCCGCCCATGTTGAGAATGGCGAATTGATTCCAGGCAGTTTTAAATGAGTATTTCCAAACGACGCCTTGCCATGACAGGGGCGCTGGCGGAGCCGGGTCTGCATCGGCTGCTGGACGTGTTGTCCAGCGGGGGCGATCGCACCTTGCTGGTCGGAGGCGCAGTTCGTAACGCGCTGATCGGCTACCCGATCAGCGATATCGATCTGGCGACCACCGCACGTCCTTACACCGTTGTCGAACGCGCGGCAGAGGCCGGCATGCGCGCCATTCCGACGGGGATTGATCATGGGACGGTGACGGTCATTTCCGAGGGTCAATCCTATGAAGTCACCACGCTGCGCGAGGATGTCGAGACGGATGGCCGCCATGCCACGGTGCATTTCGGAAGTGATTTTGCCAAGGACGCGGCGCGGCGCGATTTTACGATCAATGCGCTTTATGCCGACGCTTCGGGCGAGGTATTCGACTATGTGGGCGGGTTGGACGACATTCTCTTTCGGCGCGTGCGGTTTATCGGCCACGCCCAAGAACGGATCCGGGAGGATTATCTCCGGATTTTGCGCTTTTTCCGGTTCTCGGCCGACTATGCCGGCGGGGAAATGGACAAAGAGGGCTTAAGGGCGATCGAGGAAGAAAAATCCGGCCTGCAAAAATTGTCGGCCGAGCGGGTGCGTTCCGAATTGTTCAAATTGCTGCTGGCGCGGCGGGCTGTGCCGGTTTTGATGGCGATGAGCCATCGTGGCCTGTTTGACCTGTTGATTGATTTGCCCGTCAGTGTGGAGGCGATCGAGGCTCTGCTTGCCCAAGACCCGGGAGCCGATGCGCTGTTGCGCCTCGCAGCGCTTTGTCTGCACCGGCCCGATGATGCCCTCGCTTTGAAGGAGCGGCTCAGGCTTTCCAATGCCGAAGCCGAGCGGATGATGCAGATGGCGCAGGCCTTGACGCGGCTATCGGGGCTTTCGCGGCCTCTGACCGAAGCATCGCTGCGGAAATTGGCGTTTCGTCTGGGTCGTCACACGGTACGCGAAGCGCTTGAAATTGATGCAGCGCGGCGGAGTTACACGATACGGTCCGAATATTATGCGGCAATTGGCGGAGCGCCGACCGTTTCTCCCTTTACGGGCGATATGCTGATCCGGCGGGGCGTGCAGCCCGGACGCATGATGGGCGATATCATCCGGCGCGCCGAAGACGGGTGGATGGATGCGGACTTTCCGGCTGCTCCCGACCGGTTGCAGATCATTCTCAACGAGGCGATCGCTCACCTGTCCTGAAGGACAGGTGGTTTTGGGCTTAACGGCGGGAGCCTCGGTACGCTAAACTGGGGTTCTGATGGAGGTGCGCGCTATGGTTTCATCATCGAAGCGTCCGTCGAGTGTGGCCGATCGACTGTCCCAACGGCGCAGGGAAGGTGGGCCGGTCGGCGACGCGTTTCGCAAGGAGGCCGGGCAATGGAACCGCGAAACCTATGTGATGCCGCGAATCGACGCGCGGGAAAAAGCACGGGCGCTTTTCGCCCGCTTCCCGAAAGCCGCCTATATGACCGAGATCGAATGGTGGCGGGAATGCGAGGATGGGCAGATCGAGTTCACCATTCGCCGGTTGCGCAGTGCTGATTGACGCCAATTGTGCCTGCCGCCTTGCTTTCGCCGTCAAAACCCGCAACCTTCGGGTTGGATGTGATCCACGCCGCTTTGCCTTGTTCCGAAAGTCCTGCTGATGAATGATACCCCGCTTGACGACGCCCATGACCTGACCGCCCATGACCTGATCTCTCACGTCGAGAGCGTGGCAGCCCAATGGATCGCGGCCCGCGCGGCGGTTGGCGAGGTGATTTTCGGCCAGCAACAGGCGGTTGAAAATACGCTCGTTACCCTGCTTTCGGGCGGTCATGCGCTGTTGGTCGGCGTGCCGGGATTGGCCAAGACGCGCCTTGTCGACACGCTGGGCATCGTGCTGGGGCTCGATCGCAGCCGCATCCAGTTCACGCCGGATCTGATGCCGTCCGATATTATCGGCTCGGAGGTGATGGAGGAGGCGGGTGACGGCCGGCGGAAATTCCGTTTTATCAAGGGGCCGGTTTTTACGCAGCTCTTGATGGCCGATGAAATCAACCGCGCTAGTCCGCGGACGCAATCGGCGCTGTTGCAGGCGATGCAGGAATACCATGTCACGGTGGCGGGCGAGCGGTACGATTTGCCCCGTCCGTTCCATGTGTTGGCAACCGAGAATCCGATCGAGCACGAGGGTACCTATCCGTTGCCCGAGGCGCAGCTTGATCGCTTTTTGATGCAGGTCGACATGCCGTATCCGGATGAGGCCACCGAGCGGCGGATTTTGATCGAGACGACGTCGGGCATGGACCAGCAGGCCAAGCCTGTTCTAAGGGCTGCCGATCTTGTCGCAGCTCAAGCGCTGGTGCGCCGGATGCCGATCGGCGAGCAGGTCGTCGATGCCATTTTGACGCTGACGCGGGCGGCGCGTCCCGGTCAGGGGCGGGACGAGGTTACCCGCTATCTGGCATGGGGAGCAGGGCCTCGTGCGGGGCAGGCTTTGATGCTGGCGGTTCGGGCGCGGGCCCTGATTCAGGGACGCTTGGCGCCGTCGCTCGAGGATGTGGCGGCCCTGGCCAATCCGGTTCTGAAACACCGTTTGGCGCTGACCTTTGCCGCGCGGGCCGACGGCAAGACGATTGACGCGCTGATTGCCCGCCTCGTCGACTTCGTTCTCTGATCGGGACGATAGAGGTGACACGGGTCACGCTTTCCCCCCTTTCGCCGAGCGGGGTTCCAACTGGGGCCATGACAGCTGCGGCGCTGGCCGCGCGCCTGCCTGCGATTGTGCTGGAAGCGCGGCGCGTTTCGGCGGTGTTGGCGGCGGGATTGCATGGCCGTGGCCGGGCGGGGCCGGGCGAGAGTTTCTGGCAATATCGTCCGTTTTCGGCAGGCGAGGCGGTGAGCCGGATCGATTGGCGACGGTCGGCGCGGCATGAAAACCAGTATTTTGTGCGTGAACGCGAATGGGAAGCGGCGCATACCGTCCATCTCTGGATCGATCGCTCGGGCTCAATGCAGTTCATGTCCGATCTTGCGTCAACGAGCAAAGGGGATCGGGCGTTGGTGATCGGTCTGGCGCTGGCCGATCTGCTTGTGCGTTCGGGCGAGAGCGTGGCGCTGATGGGGCTGACCAAGCCGGTCGCTTCCCGACGCGTGATCGACCTGTTCGCCGAAGCGCTGCTTGCCGAACCGGCCAAGCCGGATGAAACACTGCCGTCGCTGCCGCTTTCCTCGCGCGGCGAAGCGGTGCTGATCGGGGATTTTCTGGAACCCGAAGCAGAACTTGCACCCAAGATCACGCGGCTGGCATCGCTTGGCGCCAAGGGGCATGTGTTGCGGATTGTGGATCCGGCGGAGGCACTGTTCCCTTTCACCGGCGAAACGGAATTGCTCGGTGTCGAACACCAAGCAAGCCTCGATATTGGGGATGCTTCGGCGTTTCGCCAGCCCTATCTGGCGATGATGGACGCCCATCAGGCGGCGCTTCAAACGCTTTGCGCCCAAAAGGGGTGGGATTTTTCGGTGCATGCCACGGATCAACCGGCCTCCTCGGCGTTGCTCGGCCTGATCCAGCGGATGGCGCGGCCATGACGGGCTTGTTATCGCTGGGCTTTTCAGCCCCTTATCTCATGTTGGCGCTCTTGGCGTTGCCGGGGCTTTGGCTGCTGCTGCGGGTCAATCCGCCGCGCCCGAAGGCTGTGCCGTTTCCGCCCCTGCCTTTGTTAGCTAAGACCTTGATTCAACAGCCGGAACCGCGACGCCTGCCGCTTTGGCTGGTCGTTTTGCGTTCGATACTTGTGGCCTGTGTTGTGGTAGCCACCGCAGGCCCTTCGATCAATCGCGAGCAATTTGTGATCGAGGGGAAGGGTCCTGTCGTCCTGATCCTCGATTCAGGCTGGGCGGCGGCCGCCGATTGGACGGATCGTCTCGCCGTCGCCGAGGATGTGGTGATGAAAGCCGACCGGGCCGGTCGCGCGATGGCGCTCTTGGTGACCGGCGACATCGGCCCTTCGCTCGTGCTGCAACCACCGGCCCGCATCAAGGAACGGCTCAACACACTTACCCCGTCGGCCTTCGCGGTGGACCGGACGGGCTTTCTGCCGACGCTTGAAGCCTTTTTGTCCGACCATGCCGATGCCGATATCGTGTTCATGACCGATGGCGTATCGCGCCAACGCGATCCCGAATTCCTGAGCCGCCTGGCCACTCTTGCGGGCGGGCATCGGCTGACCCTTTTTGCGACCGACCATCCGCATCTGGCCTTGGCCGGAGTGAGCAATTCGAGTGCCGGGCTGTCGGTACGCCTGGTGCGCGATGCGGCGACCCCGTCACCATCGGGCCATGTTCGCGCCTATGATGCCAAGAACCGCGTGATTGGCGAGGCGCCCTACCGGTTTGAAGGGACAGCAAACAGCACCACCGCCGTCTTCGATGTGCCGACCGAATTGCGCAACGAGATGGCGCGGGTTGAAGGGGATGGCGTGCGCTCGGCGGGGTCGGTGGCTTTGGTCGATGGCCAACATCGACGCCGCACCATCGGCCTTGTGGCAGGCACATCCGCCGATGTGGCGCAGCCTCTGCTCTCGCCGGTCTGGTTTGTTGCGCAAGCCTTGCGGCCTTTTGCCGATCTTATGGAGCCAAAGGGCGGAGCGACCGAAGCTATCGGCGCCATGATCGATGCGAAAGTGTCGATGATCATCATGGCCGATCTTGGTGGCCTTTCCAGCGAGCTTGAACAAAGGCTGGCCACCTATGTCGAAGCCGGCGGCGTGGTGCTGCGCTTTGCCGGACCCCGCATGGCCGCGGTGCGCGACGGGCTGATGCCGGTGCGTATCCGGCCCGGGGACCGGGCATTGGGGGGTGCCTTATCGTGGGAGACGCCCAAAACGCTCGCGCCTTTTCCGCCGGAGAGCCCGTTTGCGGGCCTTGATACGCCTGCCGAGATTACGGTGACGCGGCAATGGCTGGCAGAGCCGGATGCCAATTTGTCGCATAAGACATGGGCGGCATTGTCCGATGGCACACCGATCGTGACGGCGGAAAAACGCAAGCGCGGCTCCGTTATCCTGTTCCACATCACGGCGGATACGAGCTGGTCCAGCCTGCCGCTCTCCGGCGTTTTCGTGGAGATGTTGCGGCGGATCGTGGCGCTTTCCGGCGCGACCGACGCGCCGTCGAGCGTTACGGATGGCAAAGGCGCCTTGGCACCGTTCAAGACGCTGAACGGCTTTGGCCTGCTGGCCGAACCGACGCCCGAGAATAAGCCCGCCGACCGTTCAAGCCAGAAGACGGCTGACCGCGACCATCCGGCGGGGCTTTATGGCGATCCGGACAATCCCTTCGCCTTGAACGTTCTGGACGAGGGCGACACGCTGACGCGGCTTGATTTTTCGGGTCTTGATGCGCTTCGCCTGCCGCTCGAACCCGCGACGGTGGTTGATCTCCGGTTCTGGCTGTTGCTGCTGGCCGCCCTGCTGTTTATTGCCGATACGGTGGCCACGTTTGTGCTGCGCGGAGGGCTTAAAATGATCCTCCCGCGGCCTGCCATCAGCGTGCCGGTTCTGCTTGTGATCGCGGCATGGAGTTTTCTCGGGATAGGGTCTGGGGCTAAGGCCGGAGTCATTGCGCCAAAAGATGCCGAAGGCGCGCTACAAACCCATCTTGCTTATGTGGTGACGGGCGATGCGGCCCTTGACGAGGAGAGCCGCGCGGGGCTTGCCGGACTATCGCTTTATATTGCGCAGCGTACGGCGCTGGAACCCGGCGACGTGGTGGGGGTCGATCTCGACCGCGACGATCTTGCCGTCTATCCGCTGCTTTATTGGCCGATAGCGCCCGCCCGCCCGCTCCCTGCGCCCGCAAGCCTTGCCAAGGTTGATGCCTTTATGCGCGATGGCGGCACGGTGATTTTCGACACGCATGATGCCGCATTTACCTCGTTGAATGGCGATGCAACGCCTGAATTGCGCGCGCTGCGCCTCTTACTTGCGGCCCTGGCCGTGCCCGAACTGGAGCCGGTGCCCGCCGACCATGTGCTGACCAAAGCGTTTTATCTGATCAATCGCTTTCCCGGTCGTTATGCCGAGGGCAAGACATGGATCGAAGCCCTGCCCAAAGCCGCTCCCGATGCCGACCAACCGGCGCGAGCGGGCGACGGGGTATCGCCGATTCTGATCACCTCGAATGATCTGGCCGCGGCATGGGCGGTGGATCGAAACGGCGATGCGCTCTATCCCCTCACCCAAACCATGCCGCGCCAACGCGATATGGCGATGCGGGCGGGTACCAACATCGTGATGTATGTGCTGACCGGCAATTACAAAGCCGATCAGGTGCATGTCCCGGCTTTGCTCGAACGGCTGGGGAAGTGACATGATCACGCTTGTCTGGACGCCGTTTTTGTCGACACCTTGGCTTGTTCTGCTCGGCCTTGCGCTTGTGGTTCCGGTTCTCCTGATGCTGGCCAAGCGGCAGGGCGGCGCGGTGTTCCGGCTCTTGGGTGCCTTGGCGCTGCTTGCGGCGCTGGGCAATCCGTCTATCGAGGTGGAAAACCGCGAAGCGCTGAAAGATGTCGTGGCCTTGGTGATCGACCATAGCGGTTCGCAATCGCTTTCTGTCAGGCCGGGCCAGACGGAAAAGGCCGTGGCCGAGGTAAAAAGCCGGCTCGCAAAGCTGAGCGACATCGAGGTGAAAACCATCGAGGTGACGGATAAGGGCGAGGATGGCACGCGGGCCTTTGACGCGTTGCAGCAAGGGCTGGCCGATATACCGCCCGAGCGGATCGGCGGCGCTTTACTGATCACCGACGGGCTTGTGGACGATGTGCCGAAATCGCTCGAAGCGTTGGGGTTTCATGCGCCGGTTCATGCGCTGATCACCGGCTTTGAAGGCGAACGGGACCGGCGCATCGAACTGGTGGATACACCGCAATTCGGCCTTGTCGGCAAAGAGCAATTGATCCGGTTGCGGGTAACCGATCCGGGTTTTTCCGAGCCGGTACCGGTTTCGGTGCGCCGCGACGGGGTTGATATTGCGGGTGGCACGGCCAAGCCCGGCCAACTGATCGCCATTCCGGTCAAGATCGAGCATGGCGGACCCAATGTGATCGAGATCGAGGCGGAGGCTGCACCCGGCGAATTGACGGGTATCAACAACAAAGCCGTCATCACGGTGGAGGGTATTCGCGACCGTTTGAAAGTCTTGCTGGTTTCCGGCGTGCCGCATCCCGGAGAGCGGACATGGCGCAACATGCTGAAATCGGATGCCAATGTCGATCTCATCCATTTTACGATTTTGCGCCCACCGGAAAAACAGGACGGAACGCCGGTGAGCGAATTGTCGCTGATCGCGTTTCCGACCCGCGACTTGTTTGAAACCAAGATTGCCGATTTCGATCTGATCATCTTTGATCGCTATGCCGATCTGGCGATTTTGCCGCCCGCCTATTTCGGCAATATCGTGACTTATGTGCGCAATGGCGGTGCGCTCTTGATAGCGGCGGGGCCGGAATTCGCAGGTTCGGAAAGTCCGGCGGAAACGCCGTTGCGCGCGCTGTTGCCGGCCTTTCCCGATGGCGACGTGATCGAACACCCGTTTTTGCCGCGTCTGACGGATGCGGGCAAACGCCATCCTGTCACGCGCGATCTATCGGGCGGCGGGAGTGAACCCCCGCAATGGGGCGAGTGGACGCGCCAGATTTCGACCGGCAATGTTTCCGGCATGACCGTGATGAGCGGGGATGACAACAAGCCGCTGCTGATTTTGCGACACGAGAAGAAGGGGCGGGTGGCTTTGCTGCTGTCCGATCATTCCTGGTTGTGGGCGCGCAATTTCAGGGGCGGAGGGCCGCATCTCGATCTGTTGCGCCGGACCGGCCATTGGCTGATGAAAGAGCCGGAGCTTGAGGAAGAAGCGTTGCGCGCGCATGCGCAGGGCGAGCGGCTGACCATCGAGCGGCAAACCATGGCGGATCAGGCCAAGCCCGTGACGCTTGTGGCGCCTTCGGGGGCAACGCAAACTGTTGAACTCGAAGCGGTGCGGCCCGGCCTTTGGCAGGCGGTGCTTTCGCCGAAAGAACTGGGGCTTTACCGCGTCAACGAGGGTGATCTTTCTGCCTTCGCGAGCCTTGGTCCCGCCAATCCGCGCGAGTTTCAACAGGTGCTCTCGACACCTGACCGTCTTCTGCCCTTGGCGTCGGCGAGCAGCGGTTCGGTTCGACGCTTGGCAAACAGGGCCGACGGGCCATTGCTCGTCCCGAATCTCGTTTCGCTTCACAGCGGTGCGCGGTTTGCGGGCGGCGATTTTTTAGCGTTCCGCAAGACCGATAGCGCGGTGGTGCGCGGATTGAGTCTGTGGCCGGTTTTCGCGGGCTTAGGCGGGCTGGCTTTGCTGGTGGCGGGATTGCTGGCCTGTTGGATCGGCGAGGGCAGAGGCTTTGGCCTCAGGCGGCGACCGACCGTTTGATGCCGCTGATCCGGCCGGCCACGTCTTCCAGCGCACCCTCGGCCAATTCCAGCACCAGCAAGCGGCGGGGATCGACGGGGCCGGGCATTTCTACCCGGTTGAACGGCATGACCTTAAAGCCTGCCCTGCTGTAAAACGGCTCGTCGCCGACCAGAAAAATCAGCCGGTGGCCTTCGCCGCGTGCGGTTTCGACCGCGCGGGCGACAAGGCTCATGCCGATGCCGATCGAGGAAAAGGCCTGTTCGACCGCCAGCGGACCGAGCAGGAGCGCCGTGGTCTGGCCCACCAGAATGGGGGTGAGACGGATCGAGCCGACAATGAGCGTGCCCACAAGCGCAACAAAGGACAGGGTAGGCACAGGATCGACGCCCTCGCGCAGCCGATAGGCCGTTTTGGCAAAGCGGCCGGGGCCGAAGGCGCGCTCGTGCAGCTTTTCGATCGAAGGAAGGTCGGCGGCATGTTCATGCCGAAGAATCAGGGGAAGATCGGCCATGGCGGTGAACTCTCGGTTTTCTGGACGGTGCGGCGAAGAGATCGGGCCGCTTGGTGGGGATGAGACGCCTGTTTCGGGCAGGCGGGTGCCGTCGGGGCGTCGGCCCCGTTTCGGGATCATCCTCGTCGCGAAATCCGCTGGGCTGGGTTCAAACCGATCATAACCGGGGTTTTAGCATGATCGATCGGGCTCGTCCATGTATGCTGAGGCTGACTTTTCGACGTGCGCCGCATTTTTGGATCAGGCCATTCGCATTCAAGGCTTGATCACTGGTTTTATCCCGGCACAATCGGCTACAGAAGAGGGATGTCACTGTTTCGTTTTTAGACCCATCAAGAAAGAGCCGCCATGCTGGACCGCCCAACCACCAAAGAAGCCTGGATTGCCCGCGCAAGGGCTACTGTTCCCGAAGGCCGCGCCTTCATCAATGGCCAGTATGTGGCGGCCAGATCCGGCAAAGCCTTTGCCAAGATTTCGTCGATGGATGGATCTGTGGCGGGCCAAGTTGCCGATTGCGATGCGGCCGATATCGACGAGGCGGTGAAAGCCGCCCGCGCGGCGTTTGAAGATGGGCGCTGGCGCGACCTGCCGGCGACCGAGAAGAAGCGCATCATGCTGCGTTTTGCCGCTTTGATCGAAGCGCATAACGATGAAATCGCCGTGCTTGAGACGCTGGATGTCGGCAAGGTGATCGGCAATTCGCTGAGCATCGATGTGCCGTCGTGCCATAAATGCATCCAGTATTATGCCGAACTCGCCGACAAGATGTATGACGAGATCGCGCCGATGAGCCCGAAAGATCTGGTGCTGGTGCGCAAGGAGCCGCTCGGTGTGGTGGGCGCGATTGTGCCGTGGAATTATCCGCTGATTATTGCGGCGTGGAAAATCGGTCCCGCGCTGGTGGCTGGCAATTCGGTGATCTTGAAGCCTGCCGAGCAATCGCCCTTCGCCTCGCTCTATCTGGGCAAGCTGGCGAAAGAGGCGGGTATTCCGGACGGCGTGTTGAACATCGTCCCCGGCTTCGGCGAGAAGACCGGCAAACCGCTCGCTTTGCATATGGATGTCGACATGATCGCCTTTACCGGCTCGACCGAAGTCGGCAAGCTGATGATGCGCTATGCGAGCGAAAGCAACATCAAGCGCGTGGCCTTGGAGCTTGGTGGCAAGAGCGCGCAAATCGTGATGGCCGATGCCGATCTCGATAAAGCGGCGGAGGCGATTGCGTGGTCGATCTATTACAACCAAGGCCAGACCTGCCATGCCGGTTCACGCGTGGTTGCGCATCGCTCGATCAAGGATCGGTTGATCGAGAAGGTGGCAGCGGTAGCCAAAGCACAAATCCCGCAGGGCCATTCGTTTGACCCCCACGCGCAAATGGCCGCGATGGTGGAAAAGAAGCAGATGGAGCGCGTGCTCGATTATATCGCGATTGGCGAGAAGGAAGGCGCGACGCTCGCGTTGGGTGGCAAGCGCGTGTTGGAGGAGACCGGCGGGTTCTATATCGAGCCGACGATTTTCGACAATGTGAAGCCCGATATGCGCATCGCGCAGGAAGAGATTTTCGGACCCGTGCTGGCGGTCATTCCGTTCGACACGGAAGAGGAAGCGGTCGGCATTGCCAATGGTACGATTTTCGGCCTCGGCGGTTCGGTGTGGACCAAGGAT
The DNA here is from genome assembly GCA_947454055.1 of Hyphomicrobiales bacterium. Classification (GTDB taxonomy): domain Bacteria; phylum Pseudomonadota; class Alphaproteobacteria; order Rhizobiales; family Beijerinckiaceae; genus CAIUPE01. Next base: position 9,459 of record CANGIS010000028.1, on the reverse strand, counting down.
ATGAATGTCGCGCATCGGGTATCATCCGCCATCCGCGCGGGCACGGTGTTTGTGAATTGCTATGACAAATCCTCGCCCGTGACACCGTTTGGCGGGTTCAAGCAATCCGGCTTCGGTCGCGATCGCTCGCCGCACGCGGTGGATAAATATATGGATTTCAAGACGATATGGACGGTTTACGAATAAAAAGCGAATAGCGAATGGGGAGTAGCGAATAGAGGCTGGCGGGCAATTCATTAGCCCCTATTCGCCATTCGCTACTCGCCATTCGCTCCTATAATTCCAACAACGAGCCCCCCATGACCATCAAAATCACCAGTATCGAAATCACCAACCACCGTTTGCCGCTCGACCCGCCGTTTCATGCGAGTTGGGATACGCAGCCGCGACGGCATTTTGATGCGTGCATTGTGCGGGTGCATACCGATGCAGGCCTTACCGGCGTGGCGTCGGGGGATTTCATGGTGGGGTTTGCGGGCCACGAGCATCTGTTTATCGGCCAAGACCCGATGCAGATCGAACGGCATTATCGCATCCTGAACAATATCCAGTTCCATTATGGCCGCTGCTGGCCGCTCGATCTCGCGCTGTGGGATCTGGCAGGCAAGATCACCGGTCAGCCGGTATGGAAGCTGGTCGGCGGGCTTTCCAATAGCGTGCGGGCTTATGCCTCCTCCGGCACGTTACGCGCACCGGAAGCTCTGGCCGATGCTTCGGAAAAATATCTTGCTGAAGGGTTCAAGGCGCTGAAAATCCGCTTTCATCGCGGCGATTGGCGCGCGGACATCAAGGCTTTGGAGGCCGTACGCAACCGCATCGGCAACAAGCTCGATCTGATGGTCGATTGCAACCAAGGCTGGCGGATGTCGTGGGATGCCTATTCCTCATGGTCGCTGAAAGATGCCATTCCGGTAGCGCGGGAATTGGAACGTCTCGGCGTCTACTGGATGGAGGAGCCCCTGCATCGCTCGGACCGCGAAGGCATGCGTCGTTTACGCGAAATGGTGGATGTGCGCATTGCGGGCGGCGAGATGACGCGTGAGCTGTACGAGTTCCGCGACCTGATCCGCGACGGGTGCCTTGATGTGGTGCAGCCCGATGCGGCGCTTGTCGGCGGTATTACGGGGTTAAAGCGCGTGGCCGCTCTGGCGCAGGAAAACAACGTGGTTTTCACCCCGCATACCTGGACCAATGGCATGGGTGTGGTCGCCAATGCGCATCTGACAGCAGGCGTATGCGACGCGCCCTTCCTCGAAATGCCCTATGATCCGCCGGAGTGGAGCCTTGATCGGCGCGATTACATGATGGAAAAGCCGCTCGGCGTCGATAAAGACGGCATGGTCGTCTTGAGCGATGCGCCGGGCATGGGCTACACTCTCGACGAGGAGAGGCTCGCCGCGACACGGATCGGCTGAGTCCTTCGCCAATGGGAGAGTACACGCGTGGACAGGAAATGGCTGCCCTTGAATGCCCTGCGCGCCTTTGAAGCCGCGGGCAAACATTTGAGTTTCACGGCGGCGGCCAATAGCCTCACCGTGGCGCAAAGCGCTGTGAGCCGCCATGTGATCGTGCTCGAGAATTTCCTCGGCGTGCCACTGTTTGAGCGTCGCCCGCAGCAATTGGTGCTGACCGAAGCAGGCCAGCATTTGCTGCCCGTGGTCAGCAAGAGCTTTGATCGCATCGATCAGGCGTTGTCCGATATTATCAAAGAAGGCCGCTCGCCGCGTCGGGCGTTGAAGGTCTCGCTACCCGCCACCTTTGCGCATCAATTGGCGGTGCCGATCCTGAAAGATTTCCGCGCCGAGCATCCCGGTGTAACGCTCGATATCGAATCCGATATGGGGCATGGCTTGGACAATGAGGCCGATGTCGCCGTGGTGTTCACCGAGCCGTCGGTGAGCGATACGGTCCTTGATCTCCTCTGGATGGAGCGTCTGTCGATTTTATGTCACCCCTCGGTGGCGGCGAAGGCTGATCCGAGCGATCCGGCGAGCTTTATCGAGACGAATGATCTTTTGCATATGAAGCTCGATAACCGCTCGCGGCATCACCAATGGGATTTGTTCGCGCGCGGCATCGGCCGGCCTGATCTCGATGTGGATCGCGGTCTGGTGTTCGATACGTCGCGGTTGGTGGTGCAATATGCGCTATCGGGCGAGGGTTTGGCGCTGGTCGACCCGATGCTGTTCAAAGCCGAGATCGAGGCCGGGCAATTGGTAAACCCGTTCGATGTCGTGGTCGATGGCGGCTATGGCTATTACCTCTCCACCCATCCGGAAGATTTGAACGATGAGGCGGTGGCGCTGTTCCGATCCTGGCTGATCAACCGCTTTGCCGCGCATCTGGCCGATGGGCCGACGTCGCGGCTCAAGGGGCCAGTGGAAGGGATGGTTACGAAGGCGGGATCGCCGTTTCGGGTGTGAGGTTGCCGTTATCTCGTATCAGCCAAGCCGACCATGACAGCAAGAGCCTGATCCAATGCCGAGAGTGAAGGTTCATCCAGTCGTCCGATCGGCCCGCGACATTTGAGGCGCGGGAAGGCCATGATTTTTTCGATCATGATTTGCGATGGTTGGTGCAACCCGTTGAGAGCATCGGGCAACACTGTTTGGCGATAAAGCGGTGCCTCTATTATGTCCGTCGTCATGAGTGCGAGTAGAACGCTATCTGAACCGCTCAATGCGTCTGATTGAATGACGACGGCAGGGCGTGATTTGCCATAATCGCCGGGTGGCGCGACAAGAACGATGTCCCCTCTTTTCACGGCTGAGGCCACTCAAAGCTTTGCTCGATAAAGCGCAGCGCTTCAACATCGCTCAATGTGCCGCGGATTAATGCCGCTTGCCGCTCCGCTTCAGCATGAAATGTGTCTGCGGTGGTATCGGGTACCCATAAGCGCAAAAGCTTCATACCTCTCTTTTGGCGAGCCGCGCGATAGCGTTGAAACTTTGACAATCCGTCCTCATGCTTAGGCCGTGCCATTAGGGATCTCTCATGTTTGTGTCTTCAAGGTCATCATATCAGATTAAGTAGCGCGCTACTATTCCATTTTTGGCTTTTTTTTAAGCCTCCCCCCTTTCCCGATAGCCCTATCCAAAAAAAAGGCGATGCGTAAACGGGCCTGTCGGGTAGGTTCCTGATGAGATGATGAAGCCTGTCGCAGGTTGCGATGCTGATCCGGAGATGTGACGATGAAAACGAGTGCAAAAGTTGTTGTGATTGGCGGCGGTGTCGTCGGTTGTTCGGTACTGTATCATCTCACCAAAGCGGGTTGGACCGATGCGATGCTGATCGAGCGGGCCGAGTTGACTGCGGGTTCGACTTGGCACGCGGCGGGCGGTTTTCATACGCTGAACGGTGACCCGAATGTTGCCAAGCTTCAACAATACACGGTCGAACTCTATAAAGAGATTGAGGAGCTCTCGGGCGTCGCGTGCGGTTTGCATTTGACCGGTGGTGTGATGCTGGCGGGCACCGAGGACCGTATGGATTGGCTGAAGATGGCCCATGCCAAGGGCCGATATCTCGGCATGCACACCGAGATCATTTCGGCAGAAGAAGCCAAGAAGCGCATGCCGCTGATCGACGAGAAGCAGTTTGTCGGCGCGATGTATGATCCGTTAGAGGGCCATCTTGATCCCTATGGCACCACGCATGCCTATGCGAAGTCGGCCAAGATCAATGGCGCTGAAATTGTTGTGCGCAACCGCGTGCTGGAATTGAACCAACGTGACGATGGTACGTGGGATGTTGTGACCGAGCAGGGCACCATCCACGCCGAGCATGTCGTGAATGCGGGCGGGTTGTGGGCGCGTGAAGTTGGCCGCATGGTTGGCCTTGAATTGCCGATTTTGGCGATGGAACACATGTATCTGTTGACGGAAGATATTCCGGAAGTGGCCGAGGCCAACAAAGCCACGGGCAAGGAAGTGATTACCGCGCTGGATTTCGAGGGCGAGATTTACACGCGCCAAGAGCGCGGCGGCATGTTGCTGGGCACCTATGAGAAGGCGGCCAAGCCGTGGTCCGAGCAGGAAACGCCTTGGGATTTCGGGCAAAATCTGTTGGAGCCAGATCTCGACCGTATCGCGCCGGAACTGGAAGTGGGTTTCGAGCATTTCCCGTCTTACGGCAATGCGGGCATCAAGAAGATTATCAATGGCCCGTTCACCTTCGCCCCCGATGGCAACCCGCTGGTGGGGCCTGTGCGCGGGTTGAAGAATTTCTGGGTGGCGTGCGGCGTTATGGCGGGCTTCAGCCAAGGCGGCGGCGTGGGTTTGGCGCTGTCGAACTGGATGGTCAAAGGCGATCCGGGCTTTGACGTGTGGGGCATGGATGTGGCGCGTTATGGCGATTACGCGACGCTTGCCTATACCAATGCCAAGGTGCGCGAGAATTATTCGCGCCGCTTCCGTATCCGCTTCCCGAATGAGGAACTGGATGCGGCTCGTCCGTTCCGCACCACGCCAATCTATGATCGTCTTTTGGCCGATAATGCCGTGATGGGCGAGAGCTATGGCCTTGAATATCCGCTGTGGTTCGCGCCGAAGGGCGAGGTGGCCAAAGATGTGTTCTCGTTCCGCCGCTCGACCGATTTCCAGCATGTCGGCAATGAGGTGAACCGCGTTCGTAATGGCGTTGGCGTGATGGAAACGTCGGGCTATGCGAAATACCGCGTGACGGGCGAGGGGGCGGAGGCGTGGCTCTCGCATCTTCTCGCGAACAAAATTCCGGCAGAAGGCCGCATGGTTCTGACGCCGATGCTGAACGATAATGGCAAGCTGATCGGTGATTTCACGCTCGCTAAATTGGGCGCGGAAGAATTTCTGATCATCGGTTCTGGTCCTGCCGAACAATACCATATGCGCTGGTTCGAGGCGCATTTGCCGAAAACGGGTGTCCGGATCGAAGCCTTGGGGCTTGATATGGTTGGCCTTTCGGTTGCGGGGCCGCATTCCCGCGCGGTGATGCAGAAATTGACCTTGCAGGATCTCTCCAGTGCGCATTTCCCGTTTATGGGCATTCGCAAGATGGACCTTGGCGCGATCCCTGCCATTGTGGGTCGTGTGACGTTTACGGGCGATCTCGGTTATGAAATCTGGGTGAAGCCGGAATATCAGCGCGCTTTACTCAACCTCATTTTCAAAGCGGGCGAAGAATTCAATATCGGCCATTTCGGTTTGCGGGCGTTGAACTCGATGCGGTTGGAGAAGAATTTCGGCACATGGGCGCGCGAATACCGCCCGATTTACGGGCCGCTCGAAGGCGCGATGAGCCGCTTTGTCGATCTCAAAAAGAACGATTTTATCGGTCGTGCGGCGGCGGCTGAGGAAAAAGCCAGTGGCGGCGCGTTGCGGTTGGTGAGTTTCGTGATCGAGGCCAAGGATGCCGATTGTATCGGTGACGAACCGGTCTGGCATGACGGCAAGGTTGTGGGCTGGATCACATCCGGTGGCTATGGCCATTCGGTGAGGGCGTCGATCGGCATGGGCTATGTGCCTAAGGAATTGGCGGACAAGACCGACGGGTTCGAGATCGAAATCATCGGCGAGCGGCGCAAGGCAAAGATCATCCGCGAAGCGCTGTTTGATCCAAAAGGCGAGAAGATGCGGGGGTGAGGCGCGGTCGCCAAAGGCGACAAAACGATCCTCACCTTGCAATGACGCTAGGTTGATGTGGCGTTTTTAGTCGAACAAGCTCGACACGCTCGACTCGGTCGCAGTGCGGCCGATGGCCTCTCCGAGCAGGGTTGCAACCGAAATCACGCGGATGTTCTTGGCGACTTTTACCGCCTCGGTTGGCTGGATCGAGTCGGTGAGTACCAATTCTTTCAACCGCGAGGACGCGATACGGGCAACGGCTCCGCCTGACAACACGCCATGTGTGATGTAAGCGAACACTTCCTTGGCGCCATTGGCGAGCAAGGCGTCGGCGGCGTTGCAGAGCGTGCCGCCTGAATCGACAATGTCATCGACCAGAATGCACGAGCGACCCGAGACATCACCGATGATGTTCATAACTTCCGACTCGCCCGCGCGTTCGCGGCGCTTGTCGACGATGGCGAGCGGAGCATCGATGCGTTTGGCCAGCGCACGCGCGCGCACCACGCCGCCTACGTCGGGCGACACAACCATCGTGTTCGAGGTATCGAGATGTTCTTTGATGTCGCGTGCCATCAAGGGGGCGGCGAACAGATTGTCGGTTGGGATATCGAAGAAGCCCTGAATCTGGCCGGCGTGCAGATCGACCGTCAGAATGCGGTCAACGCCGGATTGGGCGATCAGATTGGCGACCAGCTTGGCCGAAATCGGCGTGCGCGGACCCGCTTTGCGGTCCTGACGGGCATAGCCGAAATAGGGGATCACCGCCGTGATGCGCTTGGCCGAGGCGCGGCGCAACGCGTCGGTGATGATCAGCAATTCCATCAGATGGTCATTGGTCGGAAACGAGGTGGACTGGATGATGAAGACATCCTGCCCGCGGACATTTTCCTGAATTTCGACGAAGATTTCCATGTCGGCAAAGCGCCGGACCTGCGCTTTGGCCAAAGGCAGCGACAGATAGGCCCCTATGGCTTCGGCGAGCGCGCGGTTCGAATTCCCCGCGACGAGCTTGATATCCGCTTTCATGGGGCTTTTTCCTTACACGCGACAGGGCATTAACTACGCCGAAGAGGGGTTATGACCGGCTCTTACCAGCCCTAGCCGCGTGTCACAATATCGACATGCGGCAAACCACATAAAACTTTGGCCTAGGTTTGTTTTTATCGCAGCATCAGGCCGAGATCATGCCCGTTCAAGGCTTCGGCGCCCTTTTCACCGACGAGATAGGTGCGGCCAAGGCACATGGCGGTCTCGGAGGCCGAATCCATCAGGATCATGTGCGCGAACATCACCATGCCGGGCTCGATCACCCAGTCATTGTTCTCGTAGAACATCGGCCAATCCATCCAGCTCGGGGTGAATTTGGCGCCCAGTGAATAGCCGCAGGCGTTGAGCCGATGCTGCGAAAGCCCGTGCGCATCGAGCACGCTCGTATGGGCGGAGAACACCTCGCCCGCGGTGGCGCCGGGTTTCAACGCTGCCTCGCACGCGAGCAACGCCTCTTTGGCCGCCGCGTGATAGGCGACATGCAGCGGGCGCGGCTCGCCCACCACAACGGTGCGCATCAAGGCTGCGTGGTAATGGCGGTAGGTGCCCGCAAATTCGAGGGTGATCTGGTCTTGCGCGTCGAGCTTCCGCCGTCCGGATTTATAGCGGCATAACAGCGCGTCGCGGCCCGAGCCGATGATGAACTCGTTGGCGGGATAATCGCCGCCATTGGCGAAGATCGCATTGTGCTGGGCGGCCAAAATTTCGCCCTCGTCGGCACCCGCATGGATCGCCTCGATCCCTGCTGTGTCGGCGAGGTCGGAAAGGCGGGCGGATTCGCGGACATAGACGATTTCCGCTTCCGATTTGATGGCGCGCAGACGTGTAACGATGTCGGACGCGTCGATCAGCGTTGCTTGGCCGTCAAAGGTCGCTTCCAGCCGTTTGCCGCTGAAATGGGTGAGGCCGTAGCTGTCGAACTCGACGCCCAAGCGCTTGCCCGTGCCACCGAGGTCGCGGACCATGGCCAAGAGATCACGCGACGGGTTGGCATCCTTGCCATCTTTCCAGATTCGGATGTCTTTCAAAATCGAGGTGTGCTGCGCCTGCCGCAAGTCGGCGGAGCGGGTGAGCAGCGCCATGGTGCCGTCCGCGCCGAGATAAAGGCACTGGAAGAAGCAGAAGCCGAACGTGTCATAGCCCGTCAGCCAAAACATGCTCTCTTGCTGGAACAGCAACATGCCGTCGAGCCCGCGCGCCTCCATGGCGTCGATCAGGCGGTGACGGCGGCGGAAGAATTCGAATTCGTCAAAATGGGTGCTCATCCCGCTTTGATACGAGATTCGCCGCTCTTTGTCAGGGGGCAGGGCACATGAGTGCGCGGGGCCAGCGGACCTGTCCTTTCAGACAGGTTTCAAAAGCGGCGGAGGCGTTATGGTCGAGCCTCAGGGGTGACTGGTCCGGGCTGTCCCCCGGTTTGGAACAGTCACCCGTCGGGGCATGATCATGCGGTTTAAATCCATGGCGCTTGTGTTGGTGACGGCCCTGTCGCTCGCAGCTTGCGTGACGAAAGGGGTCAATGACATCAGCGCCGATGATGCGGGCCAATCCTCGAAGGTCAAATTCGGCACCGTGCTGGCCCAACACGCCGTCAATATTCATGCCGATCCCAATATTGGCGTTGGCGCGGGGGCGTTGCTCGGCGGTGGTGTGGGCGCGTCCTATGGCCATTCCCAAACGGCGATGCTCGAGGGCCTTGTGGCCGGCGCGATCGCGGGAGCGGTGGCGCAGAATGCCTTGGAGGCCAATAATGGCATCGAATATACCATCGCCTTTGCGGATGGCTCGACGCAGATCCTCGATCAGCTGCAGGGGCCGGGCGATCCGGTTTTCCAGCCTGGCGCGGCGGTGATGGTGGAGTTCGGCGCGACGAAGCACAAAATTCTGTCGGCGGCGAACCTGCCCGATACCGTTGCCCATCCGAAAGAGGTGAGGGTGGCGGGTGCGCCGAAGCCGTCGAGCATCAAGGTGCAATCCTGCACCAAGACCAAGACGGCGGATCAGGAGCGGAAAGTGTGTACGGACCAATAAGGGCAGAGGCGAGGATGACATCCCCCTTTTAACTTCGTCGATAACCTCTTAAATCCGGTGGATGGCGCGCACCCCCTCTTCCCGCACGGACGATTCGGCTCCAGAGATGGATATGCCGGACCATGTCAGCCTGTCCGAGGATCTGGACATTGAGGCGTCTGACCCCGATCTTATCGGCGAGGAAAGCTCGGGCATTGATCTTGATTTCTCGGGCGAAGCCGCGCCGCAACGGCTGCGGGCGGGCGTTGAAGTCATCCAGAAGGCATTAAAGACCCTGCCGAATGCGCCGGGCGTCTATCGGATGATCGATGGCGCGGGCGATGTGCTTTATGTCGGCAAAGCCAAAAGCCTCAAAAAGCGTGTCTCGAATTATGCGCGCGGGTTGGGGCATACGAGCCGCATTGCGCGGATGATTGCCGAGACGGCCTCGATGGAATTCGTGACCACGGAGACCGAATCCGAGGCGCTTCTGCTGGAAGCCAATTACATCAAGCAGTTAAAGCCGCGTTTCAACGTGCTCCTGCGCGACGACAAGAGCTTTCCCTACATTCTGGTGACGAGCGACCATGTGGCCCCGCAGCTCACCAAGCATCGCGGCGCGCGGAACCGGCAGGGGCAGTTTTTCGGTCCCTTTGCCAGCGTGTGGGCGGTGAACCGGACGATTACCGCGTTGCAACGCGCCTTCTTGCTGCGCACCTGCACCGATTCCTATTACGAGAACCGCTCAAGGCCGTGCCTGCTCTATCAAATCAAACGCTGCGCGGGGCCCTGCACGGGG
>CANGIS010000027.1 GCA_947454055.1 Hyphomicrobiales bacterium | reverse complement strand
TGAACAAGCCGCACGCGAGGCACCCGTTAAAAAGGCCCATCCCAACACAATCCGGAAAAAGATCGAAGCCGTTGACGCGCGCATTGCCAAAATTTCCGAATTGATCAGCCGCGTCGATGGGATCTTGTCGAAGCCCGAGACCTTCCAGCGCGATAAAGGAAAGGCCGCCCAACTTGCCGCCCAGCGCAGCGAATTGGCCAAAGCTCTGGAAGGCGCGGAGGAAGAGTGGATTTCGCTCTCAACCGAGCTTGAAGAAGCGCTTTAACGGCTTTCGAACAGACCGACACCAACCTTCCGCTGCGAAAAGACGGCTTGATTTTCGCTTGAGATTTGCTAATTTTGGGGAGTGGGGAACGGGCCTAGGCTCGCCCCCCTGTATGGTTCTACCGATTTAGTGGGACCCGGAAAGAAATTTGCAGTCTCCTCCGGGTCACGACTAAAATGAACCGAATACTCACCGGCCAAAAGCCCATTTTCTTCCTCCGTCTTTGAACGCGAGGCCTTCGCCTTGGTCGAGGTGGCCCATCCTACCCGATGGCACGCTGCATCACGCCGTCTGCTCGCCGCTTTCAAAAGCGAAATCAAGGAGAGGACACTACATCGCGTCATTCGCCTAAATGAAGTGTCACAAAAGACAGGTGACAAACTGGAAAAACATCAGCCGTTCATGGCTTTGCGGCGGTGGGAAAAGATAAGGGCGGCTGCCATGGCCCATCCCAGAGCGGCCAAGCTCAACAAGGCACCGCGATAGCCGACCCAGCTGATCAAATAGGACACGGGTAACGGCATCAACAACAGGCCAGCGTTGAACGCAGCGTTAAAGAGCGCTTGCGGACCCGAGCGCTCGCCCGCCGGCAGTCCTTCGCTGACCCAAGCCGTCAGCACCGGATAGACGACGCTGTAGCCCGCGCCGAATACCACGCCACCCGTCGCAATCGTGCCGGCTTGGGAGCCCAGCGCCACGATGGATAATCCGGCCCCCATCAAGGATATTCCACCTGCCACGGTCAGGCGGAGATCAAAGCGCCCGAAATGGTTCAAGCCTAAAAAGCGCGTGGTAAACATGGCCGCCGTCGAGGCGACAAAGAACCAGCCGATCGCCAACCCTTTTTCATGCAGCGCACCCGCCATGAATGACGACAAAAAGCCAAAAAGCGAGCCCGAGACAAAGATAGCCAAAAGACCGATGCCCTTGCCCTTGAGCGAATGAACACGAAAATTGAACAGGCTTGAAACCGGCACAACCGTTTCCCGACGAAGTAAAAACAACAGCCCGAAGCCGACCAGCGCCGGAATGACTCCGATCACAAACAGGTAACGATCGCCGAACGTAAAGAACACATAATCGGCCCAAGGTGGCCCGAACGCCTGAGCTAGAGGGGCCATAGAGGAAAACACGCCGAGCAAATAAACAAAGCGGTGGTGCGACAGCCTGCTCTGCGCATAGGTCATCAATGGCGCAAACAGAAAGCCGTAGCCCACCCCTTGCAACACCCGCGAACCCAAAGCCGTCAGAAACATATCCGACGTCCATTGCAGGCTCACAAAAGCCAAAGCCATGAGGCCAACGCCGATTTTTAGCGTCGTGAGTGCGCCGATCCGCCCCGCAATGGCGCCCGTCAGAAGCGTAAACAGCACAACCGGAACGCCATAAGACGATAAAATAATGCCGACATCCGCCAACGGCATACCGTGCTTCTGAAAGACAACGGCAAGGAGGGCCGCGTGGGCATTGGTAAAAAAGATCAGAAAGGTCGCAAGGCACAAAAGCCCGTATTCACGTCGGGCAAGCGGATCGATAAACCCGCCACCCTCCCCTTCGACCGCTGCGCTCATCGCACGACGCGCTTCAAGTGATTATCCGAAAACAAATAAACCGCTTTGCCGTTCGACTCCATGTAGAGCATCGTGGTTTCTCGCTTGGATTGCTGGCTGGCACCGGTCATGACGCTGAGCGGTGACTCGCCATGCAAGGCCACGATCTGACATTCACTCAAGCCGATCAAAGCATCATCCGGCTTGCCCTTATAGGGCGCCGCATCAAAGGTGATCGTCTCGGTGCATTGACCGGCTTCATCCACGACCGCTCCAAACGACATCGTTGCGGGGGCAGCAGCTGGCGCCGCAGCGACCGGCGCGGGGCGCTGGGGTGCGCACGCCGCCAGTGAAACCAAAGCGAGTGCCAGTACAGCGAATGAAGTCTTCATGCCTTTTTCTCCCAACGTCCGGCGTCATTTTGCTGCCAATAGGTGCCTTCAAGCCCGCGGGAACGAACCTCTTTCCAGGCCGTCCGCGCGCCGCCCAATGCCACCTCGTCATTACCGTCAAACAGCAGCACGATTCGCTCAAATCCCGCGACATCATCGGGCAAGGCCGAGCCATCAACAAGAAACAGGACATTCGGACGGTTGGCTTCGACCAAAGTGTGCGTCACCAAAATCGGCTCTCTTTCAGGGTCCGGCTCGCCCTCGACCGCATGGGGCAGAAAGCTTTCATCCGAATAATTCCACAACACCTCGTCGATCGTCTGCACCCGATCGGCATTTATCGTCCGTACAAGCGCCCGCCATCCCCGCTCCAACGTCTTTTCGAGCAGCATCGGCAACACCCGCTCCAGCGGCTGGCGCTCGAGATGATAGAACAGGACATCGGTCATGGCGTGGCGCCTGTCTCCTGCTCTCAGCCCTCGTAATAATCGGCGACCAGACGGTCGAGCAACCGAACGCCCCAACCCGATGACCAGCTCTTGTTGATATCGCTCTCAGGCGACCCCAAGGCCGTGCCGGCAATGTCGAGATGGGCCCAAGGCGTGTCCCCGACAAAACGCTTGAGGAATTGCGCGGCCGTAATCGACCCGGCATGCCGCCCACCGGTATTTTTCATGTCGGCGAATTTGGAATCGACCATTTTGTCATAGGCTGCGCTGAGCGGCAGACGCCAGACCGTTTCACCGGTCGATTTGCCGGCAGCAAACAGACGCTCCGCCAACGTATCATCGTTGGAGAACAGTCCGGCATTTTCCTGCCCCAAAGCGACCAGAACCGCACCGGTTAGCGTCGCCAGATCGATCATCAGTTGCGGCTTGAAGGTCTCTTTCACATACCACAACACATCACCCAGAACGAGGCGACCTTCCGCATCCGTGTTGATGATCTCAATCGTTTGGCCCGAAAGCGACGTCACGATATCACCGGGCCGCTGAGCGTTGCCATCCGGCATGTTCTCGACAAGACCGATGGCGCCGATCACGTTCACCTTGGCCTTGCGGGATGCGAGCGCGTGCATCAGACCCACCACGCAAGCGGCGCCGCCCATATCGCCCTTCATATCTTCCATTCCGGCGGCCGGCTTGATGGAAATACCGCCTGTATCAAACACCACGCCCTTGCCGATCACGGCAATCGGGCCTGTCTTGTTGTATTTGGCAGGTTTAGCGCCATTCCAGCGCATGATGACGACACGGCTTTCCTTCGCCGACCCTTGGCCGACGCCCAGCAAAGCGCGCATACCGATGCGGGCCAGCTGCTTTTCGTCCAGCACCGTGATTTCAACACCCAATTTCGTCAATTCCGACGCACGGCGTGCAAATTCGACCGGATCAAGCACATTCGGTGGCTCATTGACGAGGTCCCGCGCGATGATCACGCCTTCGGCAATCGCCTCACCGGTCTTGGCCACTTTTCGGGCATCGCTGAAAGCTGCCAATCCGATCTTGACCGATACGGCGCCCTGCGGCTTGTCCTGATCCGTGTCACGCTTTTTGGTGAAATATTTATCAAACCGATAGGCCCTAAGCCGCATTCCCATTGCAAGATCGGACGCAGCAGCCGCATCGACCCGCCAGTCGGAAGGTCCAACCAGCAGCACATTGACGGAGCGGGACGTACCAAAACGGCCGGCAATCGCGCCGCCCAAGCGGACATAATCGGTTTCCTGACGGTCCTTGTCCGAACCGATGCCCACGATCAACAAGCGGTCGACATCCAGCCCATAGGGCGCAGGAATTGCCAACGCACTCTTTGGCTTCGCTTTGAAGGCTTCCACCTCAATGGCGCGATGAATGGCATTGGCCGCCGCGGATCCCACCAGCTTCTTGGTCGAATCCGACAATTTTCCGCCCTCGGCAAGAAAAATCACCAGGGTGCCGCCTTTTACAAGTTCAGGGGCAGAAAACGAAATCTTGAGACCTTCAGACATTCAATACTCCCGGCGCAAAATGCGGAATTGGTTCGATCATTGGGCGAAAACACCTGAGATTGATATACCAACGAACGTAACGAAAACGAAATCGAAGGTTGATCTTTCATGCCCCACCTTGTTAGCACTGCATGAAAGACCTTGCATCCGCAAGATGCGGAAACGGAACCCAGCTTTTGGCCGTCATTGATCGATACCTCCTTCGAAGCATCGGCCTGGCAGGGCTATCGGCTCTTGCCGCACTGACCTTTGTCATCTGGATCAGCCAAGCGTTGCATGACGTCGATCTCATTACAACGCAGGGGCAATCCCTGCTGGCCTTCCTCAAGGTGACGTCTCTGACCCTGCCGGCCATGGCTGCGATTATCGGACCGGTCGCCTTTTTTATCGGACTTCTGGTTGCCCTTAATCGGCTCAACGGTGACAGCGAACTCGCCGTCCTGACCGCATCCGGACTGTCGCCGGCGCGGTTGATGCGTCCCGTTTTCCTGGCCGCCCTGCTGGCCTCGCTCCTCTGCGGTTTTTTAACGCTATGGGCCGTGCCGGCCAGCAGCCAGTCCTGGCGCACGATTGTAACACAAATCCGCTCTGATTTTCTCGCCAAGATTGTCAAACCAGGCCGCTTCAACGAACTCGAGAAGGGCGTGGTCTTCCATTACCGAGAACGCTCGGGCGATGCGCTGCTCGGCCTTTTCATCCAGGACAGTCGGGATCCCCAATTGGTGCTGGTTTATGTGGCCGAGCGGGGAAGGATCGTCGCTGGCAAAGAGGGCAATTATCTGGTGCTCGAAAATGGCAGCGTTCAGCGCGAAACCCCGCGCGCGCAAGATGCCAGTATTGTCGCGTTCCAGCGCTATGCGCTTGATTTGACCCAATTGGCGCCGGGCAACGAGGAAATCGTTTTTCAGCCCCATGAACGGCTAACAAGCGATCTGCTTGTCGCCTATTTCGCAAACAAGGAAACGTCCGATATGGAAACCCGCATCGGCGGGGAGCTTGCGGACCGCTTTTCGACGCCGCTTTTCACCTTTGCCTTTGCCGTCATCGCGCTTGCAACCTTGGGCAGACCGCGCACAACCCGTTCAAGCGCCCTTGTCAGTATTATTACCGCCATTTTACTGGGTGCCTTTGTCAGAGTCGGCGGATTTACGCTGGCTGTTGGTCTAAAAACCTCGCCTTATCTGGTTTATGTGTCCGCTTCGCTTCCCCTTATCCTCGCTCTTTTGATTGGCGCTCTGCATATCATCTTGTCGCGCACCATCATGCCCAACCGGATGCATCGGCTTTTTTCTGGATTGCCACGTCTCACCTTTAGGGGCGGCGCCTCGTGACAAAACCCTTTTCCCTTTTCAGCCGGTATTTGTTCGGCATTTTTATTAAAAGCATTTTGGCTGTTTTCGCCATTGCGAGCTTTCTGATCTATGTCCTCGACATCATTGAATTGACGCGCATTTCCAACGACGCCTCAGCCCGCGCGCTGATGGGAGCTGCGGAACTGTCGCTGTTGCGAACCCCGATGGTGGCTGAGCAAGTCTTGCCGTTTGCCTGCCTCTTTGGCGCGCTGTTCGCGTTTCTGTCGCTGGCAAGAAGCCGTGAGCTGGTCATTGCGCGGGCCGCCGGCATGTCTGTCTGGCGCTTTCTGCGCCCGCCGATGGCAGCTGCCTTTGTTCTGGGCGCTGCCGCAACCTTGGTGTTCAACCCGCTTTCGTCGGCTCTAAAGGCTTTGGCAGATCAGGCAACTACAGCGATCATTGACCAAGCGGGCCAAAATCACGGCAAAAATGTCTGGATCCGGCAGAAAAGTGTGGATGGCGATGCCATTCTGAGGGCCAATTCGATTGATACCGCCGCCTCGCAATTCGAAAACGTGACGGCCTTTGAGTTTGATCACCAAGGCGCCTTTGTTCATCGCATCGAAGCGCACAGCGCACGGCTGATGGATGGCTACTGGCTTATGACCAATGCCCGCCTGCTCACGCCTGGTGCACCACCCGAATATTACAACACCTACGAATTACCGACCTATTTGACGGCGGGTCAAATCCGCCAGACACTATCGGATCCCGAGACGATTTCGTTTTACGATCTGCCAAGCTGGGCAAGGGCTACCGAGGCTGCTGGCCTCGATTCCGCCCGATATTTCCAACAATATTATGCCCTTCTGGCCCGCCCGATATTGATGGTGGCCATGTTGATGGTGGCAGCAACGGTCACACTCCGCTTTTCGCGGACAGGGGCGCAAGTCACCTCTATTCTGAGCGGAATTGGCGCGGGCTTTGCGCTTTATGTAGCCAACAAGGTGATGACGGATTTCGGGGCGGCCGGAATGATTTCGCCTTCGTTAACCTCGTTTATCTCTCCTGTGATTGTGGGTTTGCTCTGCACCCTCCTTTTACTGTATCAAGAAGACGGTTAACGCGCATCGCGAGGATACGACCAGTCTTGGCTGCCAAATCGGCAAATGACCTCGTCCTTTGGACGGGAATATTGGGTGTCCTCGCTCTGTTATTGGCGGGAATGCCTACGCTCGCCGCGCCCCAGACGCTCCCCGCCACACCGTCAACCGCCTCTCCCGACAAGCTCACCGTCGATGCGAACGAAATCGTCTATGACACGGATAAAAAGACGATTTCGGCGCAAGGTAGCGCCAAACTCTATTATCAGGGCAAGGTGCTGGAAGCTGATCGGGTGATTTATAATTCAGACAATGGTCGGGTGTTTGCCGAAGGCCATGTCGTTTTGACCGATACCGACGGACAGGTGCTGCACGCCACCTCGCTGGAATTGTCGGAGCATTTTCGGGATGGTTTTATCAATTCCTTTAAGATTGATGCCCCCGACAGCACTCATTTCGTAGCCCCGCGTGGCGAACGGATCGGCTCTACGCAAACCGTGTTTGAAAACGGCACGTTCACGGCCTGCGACGCGTGCAAGGACGATCCGGCGCGGCCGCCGCTATGGCAGGTCCGCGCCCGCCGCATCATACACAACCAGGTTGAGAAGGTGATTTACTACGAAGACGCTACCATTGATGTTGGCGGCGTCCCTGTAGCCTATCTTCCCTATTTTTCGGCGCCTGATACGACCATTCCGCGCCGCTCCGGCTTTTTGACGCCGATTTACAGCGCGTCGGCAACGCTAGGTCAGGGCGTTGCGGTTCCTTATTATTATGTCTTCAGCCCTGATCGGGATCTGACCGTCACGCCAACATTCTATTCAAGGCAGGGCACGTTGTTGGAGGCCGAATACCGGCAACAGCTTGCCACGGGGCATTACTCCATTCGCGTTGGCGGCATCCAGCAAGGTGACCAAGGCGCCTTTCTGCCAAACCCTATCGGCCCCGGAAACATGCCGACGCGGGGGTATGCGGAAACCGTTGGCACCTTTGCCATCAATAACGAATGGCGCTGGGGATGGGATCTAGCCTATATTTCGGACAAATGGTTTTTGCAGAATTACCGGATCGAAAGTCCTTCCGTGACCTCGCTCGGCACGATCAAGCGGGAGTCGACTTCGACGGCCTTTTTGCGCGGTCAGGGTGATCACAGCCTTTTTGATGCGCGCGGTTATTATTTCCAGTCGCTGATCACGGAAGACGACCAGAACCATCAACCATTGGTTTTACCTGTCGTCGATTACGACCGGCGCTTCCATCTGACCGGCAATATTGCGGGCGAAGTGGAACTCAACACCAACCTCACCAATGTTTCGCGCCTTGAAGCCGATTTTGCCACCTTAACCGGCACCTGTAGAGCCCCCTATACCACCACGAACTGCTATATGCGGGGCATGGGCGGTAACTATAGCCGTTACACGGCGGAAATGAGCTGGCGCCGCACCTTTATTGATCCGATGGGTGAAACATGGACGCCTTTCACCTCTTTGCGCGGTGATGCGGCCTATACGACATTGTTCAACGACGGTGATGTTAATTCCTACCAATCCGGCTTTTTTGGCAACAACAACGATACGTTGACACGCGCCATGGGAACGGTAGGCGTGACCTATCGCTATCCGTTTATTGCCGCAAGTTCGCTGGGCAGCAGCGTCTTCGAGCCGATCGTTCAGGTGATCTCGCGTCCGAGCGAGACCAATGTCGGACAATTGCCGAATGAAGATGCACAAAGCCTGGTTTTTGACGACACCAACCTGTTCTCGGTCGATAAATTCTCCGGCTATGACCGTATTGAAGGCGGCACCCGCGCCAATCTTGGTGGTCAGTACTCCTTCAATATGAGGAATGGCGCCTATACCAATTTCCTCTTTGGACAATCCTATCAACTATCGGGCACCAACTCCTTTGCCCAGCGCGGTCTTGTGCTGGAGGGGGCGGATTCGGGTCTGGATAAAATGACATCGGATTATGTGTCGCGAATCCAGATTGTACCCGGGCCCAATTATGCCCTCACCATGCGGGGCCGGTTCGATCCGGACGGCTTCGAAAGCCGGCGGTTTGAAACGGAAGCCCGTGCCATTTTCGGCAAACTGGGCACCAGCCTGATTTATGCCAATTATGACGCCCAGCCTGACGCCGGCATCAAGACCCGTCGCGAAGGTGTCGGCATCAGCGCAAGTTACGCCATTGGCTCGCATTGGAGCATCTCGGGCAATTCGCTTTTTTCGCTAACACGCGAATTAACCGATCCGACGGCTCCGCACGACTATCTGTCGGCCTATTCGGCAGCCGCTACCTATCACGACGAATGCACAGATCTATCGATCCAATTCATCGGCAAGGATCCCTTGGCAACCGGCACCAATGATTCCGGCCAGACCATCTTCTTTCGCCTATCGCTCCGGACGCTGGGATCAATTGAAGCCAAACAGTCGACCAACCTGAACGAATGATGGGTCCCCATGGCGATTGATACGCTTCCCCCCCTGCGGGAGGTCATTGAACGGCACGGTCTGGCGGCTAAAAAATCGCTGGGTCAAAACTTTCTCTTCGATCTAAACCTGACCGCCAAGATTGCCCGCTCAGCCGGCCACCTTGAAGGCGTTACCGTGGTCGAAGTCGGCCCCGGTCCTGGCGGATTGACGCGAGCCCTTTTGGCGGGTGGTGCCAAGCGCGTGATCGGCATCGAACGCGATGAACGCTGCCTTCCGGCACTGGCCGAGATCGCCGATCATTACCCTGGGCGTCTCGAGATCATCGCTGCCGATGCGTTGACCATTGATTGGTGCAGTTTGGGTATCGAAGGTCCGTGCCGGATTATCGCAAACCTGCCCTATAATATCGGAACACTGCTGTTAACGCGCTGGATCGGCGGCGAAAGCTGGCCGCCGCCTTTTGACGCCTTTGTGCTGATGTTTCAACGCGAAGTGGCTGAACGGATCGTTGCGACCCCCGAAGACCCGCATGATTATGGACGGCTCAGTGTCCTTTGCGGCTGGCGTACAGATGCCCGAATTCTCTTTGACGTCCCGCCGCAAGCCTTCACGCCACCGCCCAAGATAACCTCTTCTGTTATCAAGCTTTTACCTCGTGCTACGCCACTCCCTTGTCGTGCAGCCATACTGGCGAAAGTAACCCAGCACGCCTTCGGTCAACGCCGTAAAATGCTCCGCCAAAGCCTTAAAGGACTAGGCGTCGATCCGATTGAACTTTGCACGAAAGTTGGTCTGGATCCGACAGCGCGAGCGGAAACCGTTCCCGTCGAGGGATTTGTCGCGCTGGCCAATGCCATCGCGGTTTAAGGTGTTTCGTCAATGAGCTGGTGAATAAAGCTGTCCAACCCCGTCTGCCGTTCCCGCTTTAACCGCTCGGCCGCCAGTATAATACGCAAACGGGAAAAGGTCCGGTCAAGATCATCATTGACCAAGACATAACTATACTCGGTCCAACGAAGAATTTCCTTCCTCGCATTCTCGAGCCGCTTCTCGATCACATCCTGATCATCCTCCGCCCGACGTTCCAATCGGGCGCGCAATTCCTTCATCGAAGGCGGAAGAATGAACACGCTCACAACATCGTTCGGCGCATTGGCGACAAGCTGCTGCGTGCCCTGATAGTCAATATCAAACAGAATATCCTTGCCCGCCTCCAAAGCGCGCTCAACTTCGCGACGTGGTGAACCGTAATGATTTCCGTGAACCTCGGCGGATTCAAGCAAGTCCCCCCTCGCCTGCATCGCAAGATATTCGGGCTCCGAGATAAAGTAATAATGGACACCCTCAACCTCGCTCGGGCGGCGCCCGCGGGTGGTTACGGAAATGGACAGAGACAGGCTGGGTTCCTGCTCGCGCAACAAGCGGGTCAAAGTCGTCTTTCCAGCCCCAGACGGCGAGGATAGCACAAACATCAGCCCCCGACGGCGGACAGTCTCATTGGCCAGATGCGCAATCATATTCGCCATTACCTCATCACAACGGTGGGTTTCCAACGTTATATCGCTTTATTTCATGACACTTCCACAACCCGACCGCCATAACACTCAATCCGAAATGTTTTGCTGGTCTGTGGCTCCACCTAGATCGGGAACTTTCTTCGCCGAAGGTTTGGCTGCCTTTTGCTTGACGGGCGCCGCCAGTGGCGTCTTGGGAGCCACGGGGGTAGTGACCTGAGGAACTTCGGGCGCCAAGAGATTAGGCGTCACACTTGGGGCTGCGGGCGTAGCCGTCTCAGCCGGCTTCTCGCTTTCGAGCTGGCGCCATTTAACTACATTTTTTTGATGCTGTTCCAACGTCTCTGCAAACACATGACCGCCCGTGCCATCAGCAACGAAATAGAGCTCTTTGGTCTGGGACGGATTGGCCACTGCCTCTAACGCCGCGCGACCCGGATTCGTGATCGGACCAACGGGCAAGCCCGGAATGATATAGGTATTATAGGGGGTTGCCTGCTGAAGTTCCGATTTCAAAATACCGTGTCCGAGCGAGCCTTTACCGCCGACAAGCCCATAGATGACCGTCGGGTCGGACTGAAGCGGCATTTTTGCCCGCAAGCGGTTGATAAACACCGCGGCAACCCGCGGGCGCTCATCGGCCTTGCCGGTTTCTTTTTCAACGATCGAGGCCAACGTCACCAGATCAAGCGGACTGGAAATCGGCAAATCCGGGGACCGCTTGGCCCATATCTCGCGCACCAGCTTGGCCTGATCCTGCGCCATATGGTCAAGCATTTGGGTACGCGTCATCCCGCGCGCAAATTTGTAAGTCTCCGGCAATAGCGTTCCCTCTTTCGGAACGCTTTTGATGTCGCCCGCCAAATCAGGATCATTTCGGATAATTTCAACAATTTCTTCCGACGTCCGGCCCTCTGGCACCAACACCGAATGCAAGATCGATTTTCCTTCGATCAACGTCTCGGTAATTTGTTCAAGACTGGCCTCTTTGCGGAACAGATATTCACCACCCTTGATCTGCGATCCCTTGCCCGTCAGCTGCCAATATAGCGAGAGCAAAAACCCCTTATCGGTAACGCCTTCGCGCTCCAACTGGTCGACGACATCGCCGGTACTGCCACGAACGATCACAATTTTGTCGACCGATAACGTGCCGGGCGCGGTGATTTGCTGTTGGGCCATTACAAACACGGCCACAATGCAAAACAGAACAATGACAAGAAATGAGAGCAAACCACTGGCGAAATTTGTAAACGGCCGTTCGGGTCGCTCCATTTGCTGTGGCTCGGGTGGAACCGGAACCGACTCCGGATGAATGGCAGCCGCAGGACTTTTGAGCACCAGGCTCCGAATCAAGCCGCGCGGCTTCTGCCGTTGTGGCGGCGGCGACGAATCCTGTTCCGGTGGAACGCCTGTTTCCTCAGTCATCAAGCCATTCTTCCCAGCGGGGGATGACATGCACGCCCCGAGCGCTCTGAACAAGCGCACTCAATGCACTATTGCTCGAATTTTTGGAAAATAAGAGACGCATTCGTTCCGCCGAAGCCGAACGAATTGGACAAGGCTACATTTACCTTACGCGCCTGCGGCTGATGCGGCACCAAATTAATTTCAGTCTCAACCGAAGGATGATCGAGATTGAGCGTTGGCGGTACAATCTGGTCGCGAATGGCCAAAATCGAGAAAATGGCTTCAATGGCACCGGCTGCACCCAGCAAATGACCGGTTGCCGACTTGGTCGACGACATCGCGACATGCGACTTGTCATTGCCCAGCATCCGCTCGACTGCCCTAAGCTCGATCTCGTCGCCAAGCGGCGTCGATGTGCCATGGGCATTGATGTAATCCAGATCATGCGCTTGCAATCCGGCGCGCTTCAACGCCGCCATCATGCACCGATAGGCCCCATCGCCATCCTCGGCAGGTGATGTGATGTGATGCGCGTCACCCGACATGCCGTAGCCTGTGATTTCGGCATAGATCTTGGCACCACGGGCTTGCGCGTGTTCCAACGCCTCAAGCACAACAACGCCAGCGCCTTCGCCCATCACGAAGCCGTCGCGATCCTTGTCATAGGGACGGGAAGCCCGAAGCGGATCATCGTTAAAACCGGACGAAAGGGCCCGACATGCTGCGAAACCGGCCAATGACAAACGGTTGACCGGAGATTCCGTCCCCCCCGCCACCATGACATCGGCATCGCCCAGCATAATCAGCCGCGCTGCATCGCCAATGGCATGCGCACCGGTCGAACACGCCGTCACGACCGAATGGTTAGGACCCTTCAAGCCATGCCGGATCGAAATCCAGCCGGAGGCCAAATTGATAATCGCGCTGGGAATGAAAAACGGCGAAATCCGCCGCGGACCCTTTTCAAACAGGGTAATCGACGTCTCATAAATCGTGCCAATACCGCCGATCCCAGAGCCAACCATGACGCCGGTGCGATACCGCTCGTCTTCAGTGGAAGGAACCCAGCCTGAGTCAGCCAACGCCTGTGTGGCGGCAGCTAAGCCGAAGAGAATAAACTCATCGGCCTTTTTCTGATCCTTTTTATCCATCCAGTCATCGGCATTGAAGGTGCCATCACTGCCGTCGCCGCGCGGAACCTCGCAAGCAATTTGCGATGCGAGATCCGACACGTCAAACCGGCTAACCTTGACCGCACCACTGCGGCCCGCCCTTAGCCGTGACCAAGACGTCTCTACGCCGTTCCCCAGCGGGGAAACCATGCCCATACCCGTTACGACAACACGCCGCATGGTGAGACCTCAATGCCTTGGAGATGAATAAAACCGCCGCCCCGATAGAAAATCAGGCCGACTTCTTGGTGATGAAGCTGACAGCATCGCCAACCGTGCGGATCGTTTCAGCCGCATCATCGGGAATTTCGACGCTAAATTCTTCTTCGAACGCCATCACCAACTCGACCGTATCGAGGCTGTCTGCGCCAAGATCGTCGATGAAATTAGCGGTATCAACTACCTTGTCGGCTTCAACGCCGAGATGTTCGATGACGATCTTTTTTACGCGGGCTGCGATGTCGCTCATATTCTGTCCTCACTGTCTTCAATCTGGCGGAACGGCTTTCAGGGAAGGCCTCCGCAGGTTCAAAATTTCAATCGACTGGACGATCCAGCACCGATCAGACCGTAGGCCAACCAAAAGGTAACCTGAACCGGTAAAGGTTCAAACGACGCCGCAACCGCCACGTCAACCCCGATTGCCAATCCTCGCACTTGGTTAGCACAAATAAATTCTGATTGCGAGCGTTCACACGGACTAATCATCTACTTTATAAAGCCCGCATAAACCACTCAAATCATTGCCATTCCACCGTTTACATGCAGGGTTTGCCCCGTCACATAACCTGCCTCACGGCTTGCAAGATAAAGTGCTCCGGCTGCAATCTCCGCCGCCGTCCCAAGACGTCCAACCGGAACGCGTTGCAGCGTCGACTCACGCTGTTTCTCGTTCAAGACATCCGTCATCGGCGTTTCGATAAAGCCGGGAGCCAAACAATTTACCGTGATGTTACGGCTCGCCACTTCGAAGGCGAGAGACTTCGACATTCCGACAATTGCCGCTTTGGCGGCGGCATAATTGGCCTGTCCCGGATTACCCGTGGTACCGATGATCGACGTAATCGAGATAATTCGACCATAGCGCTTGCGCATCATCGATTTGGCTGCCGCTCGCGATAAGCGGAACGTGGCTTCAAGGTTGACCCGCATCACATCGGCCCATTCCTCGTCCTTCATCCGGACAAAGAGATTATCACGCGTGATTCCGGCATTATTGACGAGAATATCAAGGCCACCCATCGCAGCCTCGGCAGCTGGAACCAGCGCTTCTACCGATTCAGCATCCGAAAGATTGGCCGGACAAATGAACACGCGATCGCCAAGCTCTGCTGCCAGCGTCTCAAGCGCCTCGCGCCGTGTGCCAGAAATCGCGACATTGGCGCCCATTTGATGGAAAACGCGCGCAATCGCACCGCCAATTCCGCCTGTCGCGCCCGTAACAAGAGCCGATTGGCCCGACAAATCAAACATCTCGATCTCCTAGGTTACAGGTTCAGGTATTGAGCAAACGCCGAAATATCGTCAGGTGAAGAAACCGCAATGCCCTCGGCTTCCGCCGCGATGCGTTTGACAAGCCCCGTGAGCACTTTACCCGATCCGACTTCGATGAACCGGTTGACGCCGTGGCCGGCCATCCATTCAATGCTTTCGCGCCACCGGACAGTGCCTGTCACCTGCCTTACCAATGCCTCGCGAAGTGCATCGGGATCCGAACCCGCAACGGCAGCGACATTCCCCACCAACGGAACCAAGGGCGCCAGAAAGTTCACTTTCGCCAAAGCCTCGGCCATCGCGTCGGCGGCCGGTTGCATCAACGCGCAATGAAAGGGCGCCGATACCGAGAGCATCACCGCCCGGCGAGCACCACGCGCCTTGGCAAGCTCAACGGCGCGCTCAACCGCTGCCTTTGCCCCCGAAACAACCACCTGCCCGCCACCATTATCATTGGCCGCCTGACAAACCTCGCCCGACGCAGCCTCGGCCGCAATGTCGGCAGCCGCGGCAAAATCAAGTCCGAGCAAGGCCGCCATTGCACCAGCACCCGGGGCCACCGCAGCCTGCATGGCATTCCCTCTGATCCGCAACAGTCGCGCGGTATCGGCAAGCGTCAAACTGCCGGCCGCAGCAAGCCCGGAATATTCGCCGAGGGAATGTCCCGCCACATACGAGACATGCTGCTGAAGATTAAGGCCGGCTTCCTTTTCTAAAACGCGAAGCGTAGCGATGCTGACGGCCATCAAAGCCGGTTGCGCATTGGCGGTCAGCGTCAGCTCGTCTTCAGGACCATCAAACATCAGGTGCGAGAGCTTTTGTCCGAGGGACTCGTCCACTTCGGCGAAGACCGAACGGGCGACCGAAAACTCGGCTGCCAGAATCTTGCCCATACCGACGGCCTGACTGCCCTGGCCTGGAAATGTAAGTGCCATACTCATTCGATGATACCTTTTCCGAATGTCTGAGATCGGCGCCCGTGAGACACAAGCGCAAAGAATAAGTCAAGCGCTATCGCTTTTTCCTCCCATGCTCCAAAGCCGGAACGGACTGGCGCTATGCACCACATCAGCCTACATTCAGGCTGATTTGTCGAACAAAAGAAAGAGCCGCCGATGCGCATCGCCACATGGAACGTCAATTCGGTACGTCAGCGGATCGACCACCTTGTGGCGTGGCTGAAAGAGACTTCGCCCGATATTGTCTGCCTGCAGGAACTGAAATGCCAAGACGATACGTTTCCCCGTCTTGAGGTCGAATCGCTCGGTTATAATGTCGAAATACTCGGCCAGAAGACGTTTAATGGCGTCGCATTGCTCTCGAAATACCGGTTTGATGAAGTAGTCCGGGGCCTGCCTGGCGATGATACAGACGAGCAATCGCGCTATATAGAAGGGGTCTTTTCAATCGATAAGGGCGCTATTCGGGTAGCGTCGATTTACGCACCGAATGGCAACCCGCTCGGGACCGAGAAATTTCCCTATAAACTCGGTTTTCTCGACCGGTTGATTGCGCGCAGCCGGATGCTCCTTGCTCAAGAGGAAGCCTTTGTGCTCGCCGGCGATTACAACATCATTCCTATGCCGATGGATGCCGAACATCCCGCCCAATGGAGCAATGATGCGCTATTCCAGCCGGAATCGCGCGCGAAATGGCGGGAATTAACCAGCCTCGGTCTCACCGATGCACTCCGCGCTACCAATGACCAAAGCGGGGTCTATAGCTTTTGGGACTATCAGGCCGGCGCCTGGCAGAAAAACAACGGCATTCGGATCGACCACCTGCTCCTGTCGCCTTTGGCTGCGGATCGCCTTCAAGGTAGTGCGATCGACAGCCATGTCAGAGGCTGGGAAAAGCCGTCCGATCACGTTCCGGTCCGGATTGATCTCGCCTTCTAGAGTAGCAGGTCCAACGACACTCAGGCGATCGCCGCCAGCGCCTTGGTCAACTCGTCACGCGGCTTGCTGGCGATCAGGATGGCCTGTTCGGTCGAGATGATGCTTTCCCGTTGCAACAACGCAAGAGCGGCGGCCACAGGATTGACCACACTATCAACGCCCACCGGTGCAACACTCTCGGCAGCGGGCTTGTCATGACCGTCCAACGCCTCGCCAAACAGCATCACCATCACGGTTTTGCCGACAATGTTCATCAAGAGCGAGAACAAGATCAAGCCGGAGAACATCGTGAAGACAGCAATGACCCGCCCGAGAAGCGTCACGGGGTATAAATCACCATATCCCGTCGTGGTTAGCGTCACCAGACACCACCAGGTGGCGGTCGGAATGGAATTGAAGAACCGCTTGTCCTCGGGAATTTCGGCACCCGTCAACGGATCATGAGGCATGAAAATTTCGGCCGGTTGACCGGTTGATGCCGCGATCTGGTCGAGCGCTGCCTGCCCCTCTGCAATGGTCGAAGGCGCATACAAAATGCCTTCCGTATAATACATCAGGCTCGACGAGATCATCGTCACGGCAAACAGGGTGATGAGATAGATGTTCAGATTCAACAAGAGCGGATTACGCTTCTTGGTGATCTGGGAACCCAGCATTTCCATCGTCTGCCGCGCCAATTTGAGCACCCGCATTACGCGGAGCACGCGCATGACCCGCAATACCCGCGTACCGCGCAGGGCCGACGTGTTCATGAACAGCAGAAGCGACGGCAGGATCGAGAGAAGATCGACCAAACCCCAAAAGCTGAAAATGAATTTCAGCCTGTTTTTGGCAAAAGCCAAATTGCCGACATATTCGAGAACGAAAATCGCCAGCGTGAAATTCTCGAAAAAGGTAATGATGTGCTCATGCTTTTCGACAAAATCAGAAAGCGTCTCGACCGCAATGCCAAGGCAAGACACAAAAATCACAAAGGCGATGAAATTATGAAATCGCCCGTACCACGGAAAGGTTGGATCCGTGTACATCCGATCAAGAAAACCAATCACACGCTTCAGCATCGCACCTTACCCCACACTAGACGGGGTGATTAAGCGTCTGACAAAAATCTTGTCAACGATCAGGAGGAACTTTGACGAACTTAATTATGCTAAATTCAAAGCTAAAACAGGCCAAAGCGTTATTTTGTTTGTCGGCGATGCTGTAACATATAGGCTTTAGCGGCCAGAAGATCAGTATCGGAAGCCTCCCGAACCGCTTTCTTGTTCGCATCAACAATCCAGACTTCATTGACGGGATCGGCGTTCTGGCTCGCCAATTCAAGCCACATCAATCCGCGTGCGCGCTGTCTCGGCCCCGCATCGCCACTGAACAACAATTGGCCAAGCTCAGCCTGCGCCAGACGATGCCCTTTTTCAGCGGAAAGCGTGAGCCAGCGTAGCGCCTGCTTCGGATCTTTCGCGCCACCAACGCCGTCGAGATAAAGCCGCGCCAAAATGAATTGCGCTTCGGAATCGCCAAAATAGCTGGCCGAATACGCAAACATTTCCCTTGCCCGGGCGGGATTGGCCCGAACCGAGCTATTGGGAATTCCGTTGAGATAATACGAACCGAGCGCGATAAAAGCGGAGGAAACAAACGGCGCGGTAGGCGATTCAGGGGCTTCCTCGGCGTGCCGGTCACACATTTTTGAAAAATTCTCGAAAGCCCGCAGATCGTCGCGCGGTACACCATCACCATCGGCATACATGCGCGCCAGTTTCCATTGCGCAGGTGCATGGCCCTGATCCGCCGCATAGGAGAGCGACTTGAAGGCCTCTTCCTTATTGCCTGCCATATAGGAACGAATTGCATCGCGCGTGGCGTCTACCACGGTGCCAATGGCCTTTAAGGGCGCTCCGGCAGCCTCCAGCACGCTGTTTCCTGAATCTGTTGCCAGCGGTGAAGATTCTTCCGATGGAGGCACCACAGCCGCTTCCTCATCGTCGTCATCGCTCGTAACGGGAGGGGGTTGTTGTGAAGCGGGAACGGAATGCAGGTCATTTTTGGCAAGGGTTCGATCAGATGGCGATGAATCAAGCGCCAGAGCAGCCCCCGTGCATAGCCAAGCGGACAAGGCGACGACCAAGGCCTTCAGGGTTACATGACGATAAATGTCAGAATTCCGCATCGACGAATGTTTCACCCTTGCCGTCCGGTCGCGCCCCAACCATGACCCATTTTACATACCATCCCGTCTTTTTTACGGCAGCGCGGCACTCAGACCGCCCCCAATCAAAAAAGACAAGGTCCATCTTCGCACCCACATCGACCTGACATCCCGAAACTTTCGAAAAGCAAAGGAACAAGGCCAATTCACCCTGCCTTCGCTCCTCCTTCCATGACATTCCGAAGGCACCGAAAACCCTATAAGATGACCCGAGGTACCCTGCTTCTGTTCAAAGCCGAGCTTTGACGCGTATCACAAAGCCAAATGTGGCCAATTTTCGGCAATGCGACCGCCTGTGCCTTTGCGCGTCGCATTTTTTGTCACTGTAGCGGTTCGGCCACAGGGTAACGAGGCGATCGAGGCTTCCCAATCCCCGTTGTTTCAACGATGATGGCTGGATGTCAGCGCTGTTCACCCACCCCGATACCCCCGATCCGCTTCGCCATGGCGGGGTAAAGTTAGACCGTAATTGGCCGGTCTGGCGCCGGATCCTCGCCTTTTTCGGCCCGGGCTATCTGGTCGCCGTCGGCTACATGGATCCCGGCAATTGGGCGACTTCGCTAGCAGGTGGGTCTCGGTATGGCTACTCGCTTTTATCCATTGTCCTGATGTCGAGCCTGATGGCGATCGTGCTTCAATCTCTTGCCGCACGCCTTGCGGTTGCTACCGATCGGGACCTCGCCGAAATCTGCCGTGAAACCTTTCCAAAGCCTGTCAGCATCGGTCTTTGGATCATGGCCGAATTGGCCATTATTGCCACCGACATTGCCGAAGTCATCGGCACCGCCATCGGGCTGGAACTTCTCTTCGGCTGGCCGTTGCCCATCGGCATCGCGGTAACAACCCTTGACGCCCTATTGCTCATCGCCCTGCAGCGCTTCGGCTTTCGAAGTATTGAAGCGGTCATCATTGCGGTCTTGGCCCTTATCGCCGTCTGCTTTGGCATTGAACTGGTGCTGGCCCATCCCGATTGGACGGCGATCCTGCCCAATCTTGTGCCCGATATCGCCATCGTCCGCGATCCGGACATGCTTTACATCGCCTTGGGCATTCTGGGCGCCACCGTCATGCCGCACAATCTCTATCTGCATTCCAGCATCGTCCAGACCCGCCCGCTCGGAACCACGCCAGAGGAGAGACGCGAAAGCCTGCGATATGCCACGCTTGATTCGACGCTGGCCTTGAGCTTCGCCTTTGTCATCAACGCGGCCATTCTGGTATTGGCGGCAGCAAGCTTTCACGCTGCCGGCCGCACCAATGTCGCCGAACTTTCCGATGCCTATGCGCTCCTCGAACCGCTGATGGGCAGCAAACTCGCACCGACCTTGTTTGCCATCGCGCTTATCGCCTGCGGCCTGAATGCCACCGTGACTGCAACCCTTGCCGGCCAAATCGTGATGGAAGGTTTTTTGGGCCTTCGTCTCTCGCCGGTCATCCGCCGGTTGGCAACTCGCCTCGTCGCCGTTCTTCCGGCTGCCTGGGTCGCCATCAGCCATGGTGATGCCGGCGCTACGGGGCTTTTGGTCATGAGTCAGGTCATCCTCAGCCTTCAATTACCTTTCGCTGTTATACCGCTGGTTGCTTTTACGGCTCAAAAACGTCGCATGGGGGCCCTCGTGGCTCCCCGCTGGGTAACCGCCTTGGCCGCAATCGTAGCACTGGTCATTGTGGTATTGAACAGCTTACTGGTCAGCAATATCTGGTTTTCTGCCTGAGTACGCTTGCGTTTATGGTCTTTTGCCTCTATGAACCGCGGCTTCATGCGGTCGTTTGGCCGGTGGCTGAAAGGAAAGTCCGGTACGCTGGATGGGTTGTTAAATCAACCATTTCCCTTGTCTCCGCCTTCGATACCTTCCGTTTCGGGCCTTTCTCAAGGCTCGGAGGGCTTGGCGCCAGAAGGCCGCGCAACAGGAAAGGTCAAGTTCATGGCTCTATACGAGCATGTGATCCTTGTGCGTCAAGACGTGACGTCGCAACAGGTCGATACCATCAACGAACAGTACAAAGGCGTGATTGAAGCCAATGGCGGCACGATCACAAAGACGGAATATTGGGGCGTCAAGACCCTTGCATTCCGGATCAAGAAGAATCGCAAGGCGCATTTCACGCTGCTCAACATCGACGCGCCGCATCAGGCCGTGGCCGAGGTCGAGCGTCTGGAAGCCATCAGCGAAGACGTCATCCGCTCCCTGACCATCAAGGTCGAGGAACTGGAGGAAGCCCCATCGGCCATGCTGCAGAAGCGTGATCGCGATGATGACCGTGGCGATCGCCCATCGGGCGGCCGCGGCTTCGGTGGTGGTGGCGGTGGTCGCTTCGGCGGCGGCGCTGGCGGCGGCGGATTTGGTGGCGGCGCAGGCCGTGCCCCACGTCCCCCACGCGATGCAGCCCTTGAAGAGGAGAGCTTCTGATGTCGTCTGTTGAATCCACGAGCTCGAGCAGCGCTCCCCGTCGTCCGTTCTATCGCCGTCGCAAGTCGTGCCCGTTCACGGGTCCGAATGCGCCAAAGATCGATTACAAGGACACCCGCTTGCTCTCGCGCTACATCTCTGAGCGCGGCAAGATTGTTCCTTCCCGCATCACGGCCGTATCGGCCAAGAAGCAGCGCGAACTCGCCCAGGCGATCAAGCGCGCCCGTTTCTTGGGTCTTCTGCCTTACGTGATCGCGTAATCTTTTTAAATTTTACTTCCCGAGGGCGGCGACGCTCCCGGGAAGTTTTTCGTCATCCGGACCGCTGTTGGTCCGGCTTGGTTGGGATGGCCTACCATCTCTAACCGCCCCTAGAACGGGTTTGCGGGACAGCTCGACAATGAACATGCGCAATTATGCCTTTGGAGCAGGATGTGGAGCCGTTTCGGCCCTTCTGTTTGCTGTCATTGCGACGTCGTCGCCACTGGCATTTCCGCTCTATCTGGTGGCCCCTCTCCCCATCCTGATCGCAACGCTCGGCTTTACCCATCAGGCCGGACTGACGGCGGCATTGGTTGCATTCCTGGTGACCTCGCTGGTTTTCTCGCCTCTGGCGGGGACGGTTCATGCCCTGTCGATCGGCTTCCCATCCTGGTTGATGGGGTATCTCGCGTTGCTGGCGCGCTCCACGGAAAATTCCGAAAATGCCGAATGGTATCCGCTTGGCCGTCTGCTGATGTGGAATGTTGCCCTTTCCGTCATGCTGACCTTCACGGGCGCATTGATGCTGGGAACGGATTATCCCTCCTTTGTGGCCTCGTTCGAAGAACTCATCGGCGAGATGATCACGCTCGAACCTGCCCTGTTTGGAACGCTGGCAACAGGGGATCAGGCCGGCACGATCGCAGCGATTGCCAATGTCATGGCGCTTCTTGCGGCCCCGATCAGTGCTGCCATCAGCACCACGCTGTCGGTTTTGCTGCTATACATCGCGGGCCGCATCGTCAAAGCTTCCGGCCGCCTGCCGCGTCCATGGCCTGATCTCGCTTCGGTTTCATTACCGAAAGTAGCGTTGCCTGTTTTTCTCTTGTGCCTGATGCTGACGGCAACGGCATCCGATTTCGCGGGCCTGTTTGGCCGTATCGGCTTTGCAGCGCTTCTGATCGCCTATTGCCTGCAAGGCTTGGCCATCCTTCATAAAATCAGTCGTCCGATCAAATCGCGCCGCGCAATTCTCGTGATGATTTATAGCGTCTTCGTGCTTTTGCCGGGCTGGCCCATTTTGGGTTTTGCCGTGCTCGGCATTGCCGATGTCTGGTTCGTTTTTCGCTCCCGCTTTCCTGGAGCGGATCTTCCTTCACCCTAACCGTCAATCAACCAACCACACCCCAAGGAGACCACCATGCAAGTAGTTTTGCTCGAACGCGTTCCAAATCTCGGCCAGATGGGCGACGTCGTCCGCGTCAAGGACGGCTATGCCCGCAACTTCCTTTTGCCACGCCACAAGGCTCTGCGCGCCACCAAAGCCAATCTCGAGCATTTCGAGACGCAGCGCGCCCAGCTTGAGGTTCGTAACCTTGCTGCAAAGACCGAAGCAGCCGCCGTCGCCGAAAAGCTCGACGGTCAGAAATTCATCATCATCCGTCAGGCAGGTGAAATGGGCCAGCTCTACGGTTCGGTCGCAGCCCGTGATATTTCGGAAGCGGTTACCGCTGGCGGCTTCTCGATTGATCGCAATCAGGTCGTTCTGAACACGCCGATCAAGACGATCGGTCTGCATGCCATTCCGCTGCATCTGCATCCGGAAGTTGACGTGAAAATTCACATCAATGTCGCCCGCAGCCCTGAAGAGGCCGAGCGTCAGTCGCGTGGCGAAAGCGCGGTTGTCCGTGACGAGCTCAACCTTGACGATCTCGGTCTCGAGGTTGGCGCAGCTCTGGCCGAGGCTGGCGGCGAGGATTGATCCTCATCGTCTGACCGACCATCAAGGCCCGGCGTTTCGTCGGGCCTTTTTTCGTGATGCAAGCGATTTCCTGTCAAGCTCCCGATAAGAATTTTATCGAAGCTGTGGGCAGTGTGGATAACGGGCATGGGTTAGAATGAAATCCGAATCGGCCCCGACAAGCGTCTATCTGTCGGGGATCGAAATTGGACAGAACCATGGCCCTCGCACAATCGCTCGCCCGCTTAGCGGAAATCGAAACGCAATATCGCGTCCCGCCTCACAATGTCGAAGCGGAGCAGGCGCTGCTCGGTGCTATACTGGTCAATAACGACGCCTATTTCCGCGTGTCGGATTTTCTCGAAGCCGCCCACTTTGCCGAGGAAATCCATCGCCGCATTTATGACATCACCCAATCCCTGATCCGGGCCGGCAAACTGGCCACGCCCGTAACGCTCAAATCCTTTGTCGGCGATCAGGATCTGGGCGGTATGACGGTGCCACAATACCTCGCCCGCCTTGCGGCTGAAGCCACCACCGTCATCAATGCCGAAGCCTATGGCCGCACGATCTATGATCTGGCGATGCGCCGCCAATTGATCACGATTGGCGAAGACATGGTCAATGTGGCGTTTGATGCGCCGGTCGACGATCATCCTCGCAAGCAGATCGAGGAGGCCGAGCGCCGCCTCTACGAATTGGCCGAATCGGGGCGTTATGATGGCGGTTTCCAGAGCTTCTCCGCAGCGCTCAAGACGGCGGTCGATCTGGCTGCGGAAGCCTATAAACGCGACCGCAAGCTGTCGGGCATTTCAACCGGCATGTCCGATCTCGATAAAATGCTCGGCGGGTTGCAATCCTCCGACCTCGTGATCGTCGCCGGTCGTCCGGGCATGGGTAAAACGGCGCTCGCCACCAATATCGCGTTCAATATTGCCAAGGCCTATTCGCACGAGAAAAATCAGGACGGCACGGTAAAGCGGCTTGATGGCGGCATTGTCGGCTTCTTCTCGCTCGAAATGTCGGCTGAACAGCTCGCCACCCGTATCATCGCCGAGCAATCGGGCGTTGCTTCCTACAAGATCCGCCGCGGCGAGATCCAGGAAAACGAATTCATGAAAATCGCGGATGCGGCGCGCGAGATGGAACGTATTCCGTTCTATATCGATCAAACGGGTGGTATCTCGATTGCCCAGCTCACCGCCCGCGCCCGCCGGCTTAAGCGTCAAAAGGGACTTGATGTTCTGGTCGTCGACTATTTGCAGCTTTTGTCGGGTTCCTCGAAAAAGGGCGAAAACCGCGTTCAGGAACTGACCGAAATCACTACGGGTTTAAAATCGCTTGCCAAGGAGCTCAGCGTTCCGGTCGTCGCCCTCTCGCAGCTCTCCCGTCAGGTTGAACAGCGCGATGATAAACGCCCGCAGCTCTCCGATCTTCGCGAATCGGGCTCCATCGAGCAGGATGCCGATATCGTCCTTTTCGTGTATCGCGAGGAATATTACCTCAAAAACAAGGAGCCCCGCATGGGCACCGAGGAATATTTCAAATGGCAGAGCGAGATGGAGCTGATCCACGGCAAGGCCGAAGTGATCATCGGTAAGCAGCGTCACGGCCCAACCGGCACCGTCGTGCTGCAATTCGAGGCTGAACTGACGCGCTTCTCCAATCTCGTCGGCGAAGACCGCCTGCCCGAGCGGATGTGACCGGATGGACGGAACACCCGCCGAACCCGCACCTTGCCCTTCAAACGACAGCCTTCTGACGATTGATCTCGCAGCCCTCCGTCATAATTGGCGGCTTCTGGCTCAAAAAGCTGGTTCCGCGGCAACCGGTGCCGTCGTCAAAGCCAATGCTTATGGGCTGGGCATCGAAACCGCGATCCCGGCTTTGCTTTCGGCCGGATGTCGCCATTTCTTTGTCGCCCATTTCTCGGAAGCCCGGCGCGTTCGGGCGCTAACGAAGGACGCCGAGATTTTCGTTCTCAACGGCTTTTTGCCCCGGACCGGCCCCGTCTATCTCGAGCATCGCCTGACGCCTGTTTTAGGCTCCCTTCCCGAGATCGCGGAGTGGCGCGGGTTTGTCGCCGATCATCCCGATGCGCCACCGGCGGCCCTCCATTTCGATACCGGGCTCAACCGTTTGGGTCTTGCGCCCACCGATGGTGCCGACATCGCAGACGCCCATCGCCAAGGAACGCTCGGCTTTCCGCTCCGGCTGGTCAT
Organism: Hyphomicrobiales bacterium; assembly: GCA_947454055.1. Lineage (GTDB taxonomy): Bacteria > Pseudomonadota > Alphaproteobacteria > Rhizobiales > Beijerinckiaceae > CAIUPE01. The sequence goes on along the minus strand of CANGIS010000027.1, from coordinate 11,638 downwards.
GAGCCATTTTGTCGAAGCCGAGATCGAGGGATCGGTAACCACCGCACGCCAATGCGGCGATTTCAGAATTCTTCGCGCGCTCTTTAAAGATATTCCCGCAAGCCTCTGTAATTCATCGGGAATATTTTTACGGCCTGACAGCCATTACGACCTTGTACGGCCCGGTTATGCGCTCTATGGCGGCCACCCTTTATGGTCGAGTGACGCCAATCCCATGCGTGCCGTCATACGGCTTGAAGCTCCGATCCTCCAGACGCGCATCATCGGAACGGGAGAGACCGTCGGCTATGGCAGCTTCTGGACGGCCAAGCGCCCGACGCGTTTGGCAACCCTGTCACTGGGTTATGCCGATGGACTGCCACGCGGGTCCGAGAGTACCGATAGCAAGGTGGGCGGCCATGTGATGATCGGCGGCGTCGAATGCGCGATGCTGGGGCGCGTGTCGATGGATCTCTTGATTGTCGATGTAACGGACGCTCCGGACGCGGCCGTGCAGCGCGGTGCTTTCGCAACGTTGATCGGGGATGAACTCACGATTGACACCGTAGGCGACAGCGCAGGCACCATCGGCTATGACATCCTCGTCTCGCTAGGAGCTCGCTTGGAGCGCCGCGTGATCGACGGATCGGACGATTAATGGCCAAATTATCGAAAAGCTTTGCCTGCCAGAATTGCGGCACGGTTTATACGCGCTGGCAGGGCCGCTGCGATTCCTGCGGCAGTTGGAGCACCATTGCCGAGGAAGCCGCAACGGCTCCCCTGCCCGGTGGAATAGCGGCACCGCGCGGCAAAAAAGGCCGCGTCTTTCCGCTCGAAGGCCTGATCGGTGATTCGCCCGAATCTCCCCGTGTTCCCAGCGGCATTGACGAGCTTGACCGCGTCACCGGCGGCGGTTTTGTGCCAGGCTCCGTTATTCTGATCGGTGGTGATCCCGGTATCGGCAAATCGACTTTGCTGATGCAAGCATCCGCCGCTTTAGCGATGAACGGCGAGCGGGTTGTTTATATATCGGGCGAAGAAGCGACCGGACAGGTGCGCCTTCGCGCCGACCGGCTCGGGCTTTCCAAAGCACCCGTTGAACTGGCCGCCGAAACCAATGTCGAAGATATCATCACTACGCTGTCCAAAGGCCCCGCCCCTTCGCTGGTGATTATCGATTCGATCCAGACCATGTGGTCGGAAAGCATTGAATCGGCGCCAGGCACCGTCACGCAGGTGCGCGGCTCGGCCCAGGCGCTGATCCGGTATGCCAAAACCAGCGGCGCGAGCGTCATTCTGGTCGGCCATGTCACCAAAGACGGCCAGATCGCAGGTCCCCGTGTTGTGGAACACATGGTCGATGCGGTTGCTTCCTTTGAAGGCGATGGTGCACATCATTTCCGCATTCTGCGTGCCGCCAAAAACCGCTTCGGTCCAACCGATGAAATCGGCGTGTTTGAAATGACGGGTCTAGGGCTGAAACAAGTCCCTAATCCTTCCGCTCTCTTTCTCGAAGGTCGCGACACATCCTCACCCGGCACCGCCGTGTTTGCGGGCATGGAGGGTACGCGGCCGATGTTGTTGGAATTCCAGGCCCTTGTCGCCCCTTCCTCGCTGGGCACACCGCGTCGCGCGGTTGTCGGTTGGGATCCAAGCCGCCTGTCGATGGTGATCGCGGTGCTCGAAGCCCATGGCGGTTTGAAACTGGGCAGCCATGACGTCTATCTCAACGTGGCGGGCGGATTGAAGGTCAACGAGCCTGCCGCCGATCTGGCTGCCGCTGCTGCCCTCGTCTCGTCGTTTTCCGGCCACGCGCTTCGGCCCGATCGTGTGTTCATGGGTGAAATCGGTTTGACCGGCGCGCTCCGACCCATCGGCCAGATTGCCGCCCGCCTCAAAGAATCAGCGAAGCTCGGCTTTGCCTCGGCCGTCATTCCCCGCGCGGGGTTGGATGCTGTGGGCAAAACAACCCTCAAAACCTTCCCCATGGGTGATGTGGCCGATCTTGTGGCTGCAATTCTCGGTGGACCAAAGCGCCATTCGGAAAACTAGGCCGTCAAAGGGACGTGACGGCTGCCCGCGCTGCGATTATAACCGGCTCAAACGCACGGCTGGGTTTAGGGCCGATCCTGTTCAAGTACGGAACCATTTTTCATGAGCAATCTTCCGGTCAGCCTTCTCGACCTCATGGTCATCGGTATCGTTCTGATTTCCGGCCTCTTAGCCTCGGTGCGCGGATTTGCACGCGAAGTGCTGGCCATCGGGTCCTGGGTTGCCGCAGCCATTGCTGCCTATGCCCTCCACCCCCGCGTGCTTGTCTATCTCGAGCCCCATATCGCGAACCATCAGGTCGCCATCGCGGCAGCCATCGCCATCGTGTTTCTCGGCGTGCTGGTTATTGCGACCATGATCACGGTCAAAATCTCTGACCTGATCCTCGATTCGAGCATCGGTACGCTGGATCGCACCCTGGGCTTTCTGTTCGGGGCCGCGCGCGGTTTTCTGATTGCCGCGATCGCCTTCCTGTTTTTCGATAAATTGGTGGGCGAAAAGCAATATCCCGATTGGATTCGCGATGCGAAATTGCGCCCCATTTTGAAAGATTCCGGCGACCAGATCATCGCGCTTTTGCCGTCTGATCCGGGCTTTCTGGATCGGTTGAAGTCGAAAGCTGCGGGATCCGATGGTGCGGGCGCCGACACCGTCACACCGCCCAAGACGCCTTAATTCGTCCATCCTTGTTGAAGAAGCCTTGTTTCCATTGAATTTGGCAGTCGGCAGGCGCATATGTCACCTGACGCAGGCGGAGTAGGTGCTATGACGGATGAGCTGTTTGATCTCGATGCCGACCGCCTGAAAGAAGAATGTGGCGTCTTCGGCGTGTTTGGTCACCCTGAAGCGGCCGCTATCACGGCGCTTGGCCTCCACGCCTTGCAACATCGCGGACAAGAAGCCGCCGGCATTGTGAGCTTTGACGGCAAGCGGTTCCATTCCGAACGCCGCATGGGCTTGGTAGGCGACAATTTTTCCGAACGCGCGGTCATCGAGCGTCTGCGCGGTAATGCCGCCGTGGGTCATACGCGCTATTCCACGACCGGCGAAACCATCTTGCGCAATGTCCAGCCTTTGTTTGCCGAACTCGACGGCGGCGGCTTTGCCGTTGCCCATAACGGCAACATAACCAATGGCATCACGCTGCGCCGCCAACTGATCCGCTCGGGTGCGATCTATCAATCGACCAGCGACACCGAAGTGGTGCTGCATCTGGTAGCCCGCAGCACGCGGCCCAAATTTGTCGACCGGTTTATCGACGCGATCAAAGAACTGGAAGGCGCCTATTCCTTTGTTGGCCTGACCAACAAGAAATTGATCGGCGCCCGCGATCCGCTCGGCATTCGCCCCTTGGTCATCGGCGAACTTGATGGCTGCTATATTCTGGCGTCCGAGACCTGCGCACTCGACATTATCGGTGCACGGTTTGTGCGCGATGTCGAGAATGGCGAAGTCGTCGTCATCAGCGAGACGGGCATCGAATCCATCAAGCCCTTCGGTAATTTGCCGGCTCGGCCTTGCATTTTCGAATATGTCTATTTCGCCCGGCCTGACTCGGTGGTGCATGGTAAATCGGTCTATGCGGTCCGCAAAGCCATGGGCGCGCAACTGGCTGCCGAAAGTGCTGTGGCGGCTGATGTGGTCATTCCGGTGCCGGATTCCGGCGTGCCGGCCGCCTTGGGCTTTGCCCAAGCCTCCGGTATTCCCTATGAACTGGGAATTATCCGCAACCATTATGTCGGCCGCACCTTCATCCAGCCCACGCAATCGATTCGCGAATTTGGCGTCCGGATGAAACATTCGGCCAATCGCGCGGTCGTGGAAGGCAAGCGGATTGTCCTCATTGATGATTCGATTGTACGCGGTACAACCTCGATCAAGATCGTGCAGATGATGCGGGACGCCGGTGCCCTCGAAGTGCATTTTCGTATCTCAAGCCCGCCGATCAAATTCCCTGATTTCTACGGTATTGATACGCCCCAGCGGGATAATCTTTTGGCGGCCACCCATTCGCTTGAAGAAATGCGGGCCTTTATTGGCTGCGATTCGCTGGCATTCCTCTCGGTTGACGGCATTTACCGCGCGATGGGCGAGAATGGCCGCAGCGCAACGCAGCCGCAATTCACAGATCATTGCTTTACCGGCGACTATCCTACGGGGCTGACCGATCAATCGGGTGAATCGCCCCGTCAACTCTCGCTCTTGGCCGAGGCTGGTTGATGATGGCGGGCAAGCTTGAAGGGCGGGTTGCCCTCGTCACCGGCGCCTCGCGCGGCATTGGTCGCGCCGCAGCCCTCGAATTCGCCAAACAAGGCGCTCATGTCATAGCCCTTGCCCGCACCCAAGGTGCGCTGGAGGAGCTCGACGACGAGATTCGCGGCGTCTCCGGCAATGGCGCGACGCTGGTTCCTGCTGATTTGAAAGATATGGACGGGATCGACCGACTCGGCGGCGCGATTTACGAGCGCTTCGGCAAGCTTGATATTTTCTTCGGCAATGGCGCCATTTTGGGACCCATCTCGCCGCTTGGTCACGTCACTCCCAAGGATTGGGACAGTGTGATGACCGTCAATGTGACGGCCAATTGGCGGCTGATCCGGATTCTGGATCCGTTGCTCGCCCGCTCAGAAGCGGGTCGTGTGATTTTCATGAGTTCGGCTGCCGCATGGAAACATCGGCCTTATTGGGGCTGCTATAGCGTGTCCAAAGCGGCTTTAGAGGCCCTTGGCCATACTTATGCGCAGGAAACCGCTTCAACCAACATCAAGGTCATGATGGTCGATCCGGGCCCGCTGCGCACCGATATGCGCGCTGCGGCCGTTCCGGGCGAAGACCCGCTGACACTCCGCGAACCCTCCGAACTCGCCCCGCATATCGCCACAATGGCGGCAGCGGATTGGATAGAAACGGGCCGGATTTTTGATTTTTCAGGATCAGAGCCGAAACTAACGGATTTCGGGCGACCAGCTTAATCGTCCGTCATTGCGACCGAACGCGAAGCCAGCCAGCGGATATGATTAGGGCGCAACGCTGACATTGCACTTTTTTCATTGTCATCAGCTAGATTGCTTGGCTCACCGCTCGCAAGGACGGTCGAAAACCGTCTCTACCCTTTATTCTGCCGATCATAAGGGTTTTCCGTCTCGCGCAGCGACACGCGGATCGGCGTCCCCGGCAAACCAAACGTTTCCCGCAGGGAATTGATCAGATAGCGCGTATAGCTGTCGGGTAGGCCCGAAAGCTGATTGCCGAAAATCGCAAAATGCGGCGGACGCGATTTGACCTGCGTCGCGTAGCGCATCTTGATGCGACGGCCCGACACGGCAGGAGGCGGATGCTTTTCCAGCACGCCAGCCAGCCAGCGGTTCAATTGACCCGTGGAAACACGCTTCGACCAGATGCCAGCGGCTGCAATGCAGGCCTCAATAAGCTTATCCGCGCCCTCACCCGTCAGGCCGGACAGCGGCAAGATGGTGGCGCCCTTCACATTCGATAAAAGCCGCTCGGTATCATCCACCAGCTTTTTAAAGCGCCCTGTATCGCCCGCCACCAGATCCCATTTATTGACGCCCACCACCAGCGCGCGGCCTTCTTTCTCGATCACCGAGAGGATGGCCATATCCTGCTTCTCAAACGGTATCGTTGCATCCAGCAGCAACACCACCACTTCGGCGAATTTTACGGCGCGTAACCCGTCGGAAACGGCGAGTTTTTCTAGCTTGTCATCGATCCGCGAGCGCTTGCGCATGCCTGCGGTATCAAACAGCTTCATCGGACGGCCACGGAAATTCCACTCCACGCCAATCGAGTCGCGGGTAATACCGGCTTCCGGCCCCACCAACAGGCGTTCTTCACCGAGGAGATGGTTGATCAGTGTGGATTTGCCCGCATTCGGACGGCCCACAATCGCGATCCGCAACGGACGGGCGGGATCGTTCTCGGCTTCCTCATCATATTCGGGCTCAGGCGCGAACTCGTCGACCTCGATGCGGGCGGTCTGCTCCGGCAAAGCCTGCCGGATCGCGTCATAAAGATCGGCCAAGCCTTCGCCATGCTCGCCGGAAAACGGAATAGGATCGCCCAAGCCAAGGCCGAAGGCCTCATAGGCTTCCATCATGCCGAGCTTGCCTTCCGCTTTATTGGCCAGAAGGATCACGGGTTTGCCCGCGCGGCGCACCAGCGTGGCAAAATGGCGGTCCGACGGCGTAAGGCCGGCCCGGACATCGATCAGAAACACAATCGCGTCGGCGTCCATAATGGCCGCTTCCGTCTGCGACCGCATCCGGCCGGTCAGTGATGTCTCGGCGCTTTCTTCCAGACCTGCGGTATCGATCACGGTGAAATCGAGATCACCAAGGCGCGCTTCGCCTTCGCGACGATCGCGCGTTACTCCCGGCTGGTCATCAACCAGCGCCAACTTCTTGCCAACAAGACGGTTAAACAGCGTCGACTTGCCGACATTGGGTCGGCCGATCAGGGCGACCGTAAACGACATGGTATTTCCGATCGGTATGCGGCGGGGATCCCTTACGGGAGCTTACTGCCCGCCTTGACAAGGGCTAGGTAGACTTGAACGCGCTGCTTCAACGTTGCAGGCGCGATCTCGTCCGTCATGATTTCATCAAACAGCTTGCCGGCGCCCGCGACATCGCCTGCCTTCAGGGCCTTCAAGCCGAGTAATTCGCGCGCATTGCCCGCCCAACTGCCGCCTGGAACCGCCAAAGGCTGCAACCGCGTCTGGAGCTCTTCCATGGTCGCGCTATCGGCCACAAGCGTCGCCGCCCTCAACCGCGCCAGACCGCGCAACACTGGCGGGATCGAGGCATCGGCAGCCAAAAGCTCGAATTGTTTCGTCGCATCGGCCGGATCGGCAGCAGAGCGCTCGGCAGCAGCGCGGAAGCGCGCCAGAACACCGTAGCCCGCGCCATTTTCAGACGCAAGCGCCGTAAATTCTTTCGCCGCATCATCGGATTTACCCGCAGCGGATGCTTCAATGGCTGCTTGAAACCGCGTGCCCAACGCTTCGGCCTTTTGGGTTTCGTAATGCGTATAGAAGCGATAGCCTCCGGTCGCGGCCACGATCAGCGCGCCAGCAACTAAAAACCACGGGCCATACTTCTTCCACACATCGATCGCTTGATCGCGGCGGATATCGTCATCGATTTCACGAAAAATGTCGGACATGGGAGACCAATCGCTAAACTACCGGAGGCCCTTCTATAAGGAAGCGCGGCGCTATAGTTAAGCAAAAAATCAATCACCCCATCACGTTAACGCCAATCAGGATCGGATGGAGGTAAATCATGCCAAGAAAGGCGATGATTCCGATCACAACGGCCATCACATCCCCCAAAACACGCGGCGCCGGCAGGTCGATCGTTTTGGCGAGGCGCCATTTGAAGGAAATCCGGTCCACAACTGCCCAAGCCAGCATCGCGGCGAACAGAATCATGCCCCCCAAATCGCCATTGGCGAGGAAATGTCCGAAGGCCCACGCCTTGATACCCACCAGCATCGGGTGCTTAAGGCGCAATTTGAGGTAACCGCTCGGTGTGTAGGCCGCCGCCAGTGCGATGAAGGACACCAGCATGAAAAGGGAATTGAGATGTTTCAGCGCGGTGGGCGGTGACCAGAGCTGGATCAAACCATCAGCGCGATAGGCTCCGAACCCCAGGACGATAACAACCACGCCCACCAGCGATACAAGGCTGTAGATCCCCTTATAGCGGTTCGGACCAAGCGCTCCGACCAGCCTGCCGTGGAAAGCGGGAAACATGGCCACGGAGTGGGCGCCCAAAAAAATCACAAGTCCTAGGATCAGCAGCAACATGGTTTTATTTCCCTAACGACAGGCCCTGATCTAACGCCCGAGCCTGCGTCTTGTCGAGATAAAAAGCACCGCTCAAGCCCGCCAAAAAAGGCCCGGGAAACCTCCCGGGCCATATCGTGTTCTTGTTAGCCTGACTTACAGGCCGAATTTGAACGCGACCATGACGGTGTAATCAAGCGTATTGCCCTGATTGAACTGGCTGACATAACCATCAAGCGAGATCGTCTTGTTCGGCGCGGGCGCATAGCTTACCCCGACCGACCCATTCGCCCGCATTTGTCTCGGCACCATGGTGCTCGTGTAAGACAAAGCACCGAAATTGGCGCCCATAGCGAAGTCATTGACGGCGTAGGACAGGTCATACTCTAGCCCCCCACCCACATGATAGGTCATCTGACGGGCAAACGGTCCCTTAAGATCAAAGCCGACCATGCTGGTCACCTGCTTGGCCTCATATTTCCCGAAGGTGAAGGGCGTTTCCACCACGCCGGTCTCACCGGTCTCGCTATAGCCAAGACGGCTCGCATTCGTGGCGCTTACCCCCACATAAGGCGTCATGACGAGTGCGTCTGATATCTTCATGCCAAAGCCCAGCCGACCCGACAGGGCGTAGGTCTCGAAGGTGCTGTCGGCTGACACGTCGCTTGCCGTACCCAGAAGGTTCGCATGGCTGAGCGTCGCGGTATTGCTCTGATAGGCGCCCGCAAAATGGCCTTGCAACCGGGTTCCATCCGCTGCTTCCGAATAATGCAGGAAGCCGCCGACCATCGGATTGCTGCTGGTGACGTTCACGCCTGTCGCATCGCTCGCCCCGCTGATCAAGGCAATGAAGGCACCCATGCGGACCGACGTGCTTACCTGTTTTGCTGCAACCAGGGACGCCGACAGGTTAGAATAGCCCGGCGCCATATTGTCCGAACCCGCTTGCGAACGGTAGGCTGCACCGGTCGAAAGGCACACGCCGTTGAAGTCGAACACGTCGCAATCATAATACCCGATCATCGACCGCATGATGCTGGCATTCTGATCCATCATGCCATGCTGCGGCTCGGACATATCGGCCGCATAGTTCAGGACGCGAAGGTTCCAGTTGGTCGATGTGGGATCCGCGCCGTTTTCAACCGATGCCAGAATGCCCCCCGTAACGCCGAACACCACATTGCCATTGGCAATCAGCGACGGATCAACATTCGTAATCACATCCGAATAGATATGCGACGACAAATAGGTGCTGTAGGCCGTGCCCAACCCAACCGTCATCGACTGGTTGCTGGTCAAGCTGCCCACGGCCAATTGACCATAAGACGTCGGCGAGTTGAGCACGATGTCGTAATTCGCCGGCAAATCCCCGTAATAGGTCAAAGCCGCCACCGAACCACCGCCCGAAATACCGCCCTGACCATTGATCAGGCGCGTGATCCCGCCGCCATCATTATAGATGCCATAGCTGTTAAGACCGACCGAGCCACCGAGAATCGTTCCCAGATTGACGAGGCGATCAACAGTTGCCAGTTCGTGAACGAGGACGCCGGCTCCGGCATTGGCCAAAATATCGCCCGCATCGCCACCCCGAATCGTGCCGTCATTGACCAGCGTATTGTTCGATCCGGAGAAAGCGACACCCGCTCCGCCATCGGCAGCGCCTGTCCCAAAGGGAAGAAGACCGAAGCTGGCTTGGCCTTGAGCGCCATCTGCGCCAGCCGAGCCATTGTTACCGACTACGCCAATTCCGCCGAAACCACCGACACCGCCGGTACCGCCACCGAAGCCGTTATCGATACCACCATCGCCACCAGCGCCGCCGTCGCCACCATTACCGGAGGTACTACCGCCGTTACCGCCGGCGCCGCCGAAACCGCCCGTACCACCTGTCGTACTGCCATCGCCCGGAGCACCTGTGCCACCCGAGCCACCTGCGCCGCCATTACCAACCGCGCCGCCATCACCGCCAGCGCCACCGTTACCACCGGCTGTCCCTGCCGGTCCAAGATAGGGAGATGCGCCCGCACCGCCGGCGCCGCCATTGCCGCCCGAGGCTACAGCTGTCCCGTCGGACCCAGCCTTACCGCTCGAACCGCCGGAGCCACCAGAGCCTGCGACCCCAGCCATGCCGCCAGCACCAAATGTACCCGGATCACCGCCATTGCCGCCAGCCCCGCCGTCCAGACTGGTCGTATCGCCAGCGCCACCCGCGCCGCCATTACCGCCAATGCCAGCTTTACCGCCGGCACCACCATTGCCGCCCGAACCGTTGATACCGAGCAAACCGGCATTGCCACCAGCTCCACCGAAGCCGCCAGTGCCGGCATTTGCACCATTACCGCCAATGCCGCCTGCGCCTGCCGGAATGCCCAAATTAGCGTCCGGACCGCTACCGCCATTGCCACCGGAACCGCCATTGCCTGCAGATCCGCCATTGCCGCCCGAACCACCATTGCCGGTTACCGATTGGGCAGAGCCACCAGCACCACCCTTACCACCACTGCCGCCTGCGCTACCGTCACCGCCGCTTGTGCCGACCGCGTCTAAACCAGCAATGCCATCAACACCATGACCGCCGTTACCGGCATTACCACCAGCGCCACCATTGCCTAAAGCTAATCCACCAACACCACCCGCGCCGCCCGCGCCGCCATTACCGCCCGGGGTAAAACTATCGCCCAATGCTCCGCTACCGCCGGCACCGCCGGCGCCGCCATTACCGTGGGAACCGCCATCGCCACCGGCGCCGCCATTACCGCCTGCCGTACCTGCAAGAGCAGCGACGTCTGACGATGCGTCATAACCCGCACCACCCGCGCCGCCATTGCCGCTTAGGGTAGAATAGGTTGCCGTGTTTCCAGCGGTACCAGCCGTTCCGGCCGTTCCGGCACCTGATCCGGCCAAACCGGCTGCACCGGCAGAACCTGACGCACCAGCGTCGCCACCATTACCACCGGCGCCGCCGTCGGGAGTAACACTGTCACCAGCAGCACCATTTCCACCGTTGCCGCCTGCCGCCATAGCACCAGCATTGCCGCCATTGCCGCCATTGCCGTTCACGCCACCCAACGTGGCATTACCACCGACGCCACCGGCGCCGCCAATACCGCTCGTTCCGCCAGCGCCGCCATTGCCGCCCTTGACGCCTGCAATAGTCGAAGTGAAACCGGCACCACCGACACCTGCAACACCACCATTACCGGCGTTGCCACCATTGCCGCCCGTGCCGGTTGTAGCCGAACCACCCTTACCGCCCGCGCCACCGTTGCCGCCTGCAGCTCCGGCGGTACCGTTAAGCGATTTTGCTGTTCCTGCCGCACCGACGCCAGAGCTGCCGCCATTACCGCCGATACCGCCATTACCCGCGATGCCGCCCGTTGCCGTTCCGCCGTTACCACCCGCGGCACCGTTGCCGCCAAGGCCATTGATGTTGGAATTGTTTGCGCCACTGCCACCATTACCGCCGGAGCCGCCGTTGCCAAAGGCACCGTTGGCACCCGCAACGGCACCACTACCACCTGCGCCAGATATACCGGCATTGCCACCATTACCGCCGGCGGTGCCTGTACGGACCAGGGGAACTCCACTCTGGCCTACATAACCATTGCCACCCAGTCCGCCGCTACCGGCATTGCCACCGGCACCACCACTGCCATCGTTTCCTGTACCCGAAGCGATGCCGCCCTTGCCGCCCGCGCCGCCATTGCCGCCTGCGCCTGCGTTACCACCAACAACACCCTTCGTCGTACTGCTGAAACCAGCTCCGCCCGAGGCACCCGCGCCGCCAGCACCACC
>CANGIS010000026.1 GCA_947454055.1 Hyphomicrobiales bacterium | reverse complement strand
GGGCTTTGATGCGCACTATTTGATGGTGGCCCGAACCATTGATCCCAAAGCCTTGCAATTTCCGCAGCAGGCCGAATTGGCTGTTCGGTATTACGATGCATTGGCCAATCAGAAATTGGGCGTGCAAATTGCGTTTGCCAGCATGTACGCTCTTATTTCCGTGATTTTGCTGCTCTCCGCCGTTTGGATCGGTCTCAGCTTTGCCAATTGGCTCGTCGCTCCCATTCGGCGTCTGATTTTCGCTACCGATCAGGTCGCTACCGGAAATTACGATGTCCGGGTGCCGGTGACCGGCAATGAGGGCGATTTGGGGCATCTCGGCGCTACGTTCAACAAAATGGCGGCCGAGCTCAGCCATCAGACCGAGGATCTTCAGACGGCCAATGCGCTGATGGATAGTCGCCGGCGCTTTACCGAAGCGGTCCTTTCGGGGGTCTCGGCCGGTGTGATCGGTCTTGACGGCGAAGGGCGGGTAACGGTGCTCAACCCGTCGGCCGAACTCTTGTTGGGCGAGGCGGCTTCAGCCTTGCTTGGGCAACCGCTGGCAGTTGCCCTGCCGGCCTTTGCCGAATTTATCGACCCCGATCTGGTGGATCGCGGACGCGCGGTGCAGGGGCAGGTGGCTTTTGGCGAAGCCGGACGGGAACGGACCCTGACCGTTCGTGTCACCCGTGAACAGGCGAGTGGTCCGCAAGCGGGCCCTCAGCGGGGCGCCATTGTAACGCTCGATGACATTACCGATCTTGTGACGGCGCAACGCACCTCCGCATGGGCCGATGTGGCGCGGCGCATTGCGCATGAAATCAAGAACCCGTTGACGCCTATTCAGCTTTCCGCCGAACGTATCCGGCGCAAATACGGCAAAGTGATTACGGCCGATCGGGAAATTTTCGATCAGTGCACCGACACGATTATTCGGCAGGTCGACGACATCAAGCGGATGGTGGATGAGTTCTCGTCTTTTGCGCGGATGCCGAAGCCTTTGCCGGAAGTCGATGATGTGGCCAGCGTGATCCGGCAAGTTCTCTTTCTGATGCGGGTAGCGCATTCCGACATCGTTTTTACCGATGCGATTCCGCCGCATCTGATGCGGGTCAGCTTCGATCGTCGTCTGATCTCGCAAGCGCTCACCAATATCGTGAAAAATGCGACCGAGGCGATCATGGCGGTTCCTGCGGCAGAGCGCGGGGAGGGCCAGATCGAGGTTTCTGTCGAACTGACGGATGCCGGCATATTGGCCATTGATGTCACCGATAACGGCATCGGATTTCCGGTCGAAAGCCGCCAGAGACTGCTTGAGCCTTACATGACCACCCGCGTTGGCGGCACGGGACTTGGCTTGGCGATCGTTGGAAAAATCTTTGAAGAACATGGTGGCGGCGTGGAATTGCTGGACCGGCTCGACGGTGGTCGGGGTGGACGGGTCCGCTTGTGGTTCCCCGTTGCCCCGCCCGAGGATGCCAAGGGCAAACCCGTAACGGAGGCTCTATGAGCGCGGATATTTTGATCGTCGATGACGAGGCCGATATCCGGGATCTCGTTGCGGGTATTTTGGAAGACGAAGGTTTTAAATGCCGCACGGCAGCGGATGCCGATCTGGCGCTCGGTGAAATCGCGTCACGCCGGCCCAATCTGGTTTTTCTCGATATTTGGATTCAGGGCTCCCGTCTGGATGGTCTGCAATTATTGGACATTATCAAGGAGCAGAACCCCGATCTGCCGGTCGTGATGATTTCGGGCCATGGCAATATCGAAACGGCGGTTTCGGCGATCAAACGCGGCGCTTATGATTTTATCGAAAAGCCGTTCAAATCGGACCGGTTACTCTTGGTGGCCGATCGGGCGCTTGAAACGTCCCGGCTCAAGCGCGAAGTCAAAGAATTGCGCACCAAAGCCCCGCAAAATTCGGAATTGATCGGGCAATCCACGGCGATGGGCCATCTGCGCCAAACTGTGGACCGGGTCGGTGCCAGCAATGCGCGCGTGTTGATCGCGGGGCCTTCGGGCAGCGGCAAGGAATTGGTCGCGCGGATGATCCATCTGGCGTCCGAGCGCGCCAATGGTCCGTTTGTCGCGTTGAATGCCGCCACCATCATGCCGGAGTCGATGGAGGCCGAGCTTTTTGGGGTGGAAGATTCGGCGGCCGGACCCAACCGCATCGGTGCTTTCGAGGAGGCGCATGGCGGCACGCTGTATCTGGATGAAGTGGCTGATATGCCCAAGGAGACGCAGAGCAAAATCTTGCGCGTCCTGATCGACCAGACCTTTCAGCGTGTCGGCGGTTCGACCAAAGTGGCCGTCGATGTGCGGATTGTGTCGTCCACCTCGCGCGATCTGGCCTCGGAGGTTGTGTCGGGACGGTTTCGTGAAGATCTGCTCCATCGCCTCAATGTGGTGCCGGTAAGGGTGCCGCCTTTGTCCGAGCGGCGCGAGGATATTGAGGAACTGGTGGGGCATTTCATGGCGCAGATTGCCCGCACGACAGGCTTGGCCCAGCGCCCCATCGCCGAGGATGCGCTGGCCGTTCTTCAGGCTCATGACTGGCCGGGCAATGTCCGCCAGTTGCGCAACAGCGTCGAACGCATGCTGATCATGGCAGGCGGCGAGGCGGGCTCGATGATTACCGCCGACCTGTTGCCCGCCGATGTCGGGGCGTCGGTTCCCTCGCTGCCGGGCGGGCAGGGGGGCGAGAAATTGATGGCCATGCCGCTGCGGGAAGCACGTGAAATCTTTGAGCGCGAATATCTGATCGCGCAAATCAACCGCTTCGGCGGCAACATCTCGCGCACCGCCGAATTTGTCGATATGGAGCGGTCCGCGCTTCACCGGAAGCTGAAATCGCTCGGGGTAGGTTGAAGCTTGCCGTCTGCTTGACTATGTATACTGGGCGTTGAAGAATTAGTGACCAGTGTCCGCCGTGATGTGTTTGTGTTGGCGGGCATTTTTTAAGATACGCGACCCGAATGTTAAAAAGGCCGATGAGCCGCTCTGCTCCGGCAAAAACAAAAAGAGGCTAAAATGGCGACTGAACGTGCACAAAATCTTCAGGACACTTTTCTAAATCAGGTCCGCAAGAGCAAGATTCCGCTGACGATTTTTCTCGTGAATGGCGTGAAATTGCAAGGTGTGGTGACCTGGTTTGATAATTTCTGCCTGTTGTTGCGCCGTGATGGCCATTCCCAACTGGTCTATAAGCACGCGATTTCAACGATTATGCCCGGCTCGCCCGTAACCCTGTTTGATCCGACGGATGAAACAGGTGCCGTGCTGAACGACTGAATTGGGCAAGGACCACTCCTCCTCGGACCGCTTTACGGTTGGTGCCGAGGAAGCCACCAAAGATATTTCGACCGGAACGCGCACGCTTGTGATTGGTCCCTACCTCACAAGCCGTGCGGCCGCGCGTCGGGCGGCGACCGGCTCACCCGAAACCAATTTGCGTGAATTCGAGGCCCGTATCGAGGAGGCGGCAGGCCTTGCCGCGGCCATCGATATCGAAGTGGTCAGCGCGTTGGTGATCCCGATTGCGGCACCGAGGCCTGCGACCTTTATCGGCACCGGCAAGATCGAGGAGTTGCACGCTTTCGTCGATGCCGAGGATATTTCTCTGGTGGTGGTCGATTGCGCGCTCAGTCCGGTGCAGCAACGCAATCTCGAGCGCGCTTTGGGCGTCAAGGTGATTGACCGCACCGGCCTTATTCTCGAAATTTTCGGGCGTCGCGCCCGAACCAAAGAAGGTACGCTTCAGGTCGAATTGGCCCATCTTTCGTATCAAAAGAGCCGGCTTGTGCGGTCTTGGACCCATCTTGAGCGCCAGCGGGGCGGATTTGGCTTTCTTGGCGGTCCGGGTGAAACCCAGATCGAGGCGGATCGCCGGCTCATTCAGGAGCGCATGATCAAGATCGAGCGCGATCTCGATCAGGTGAAGCGGACGCGTGGCTTGCACCGCAAGGGCAGGGATCGCGCTCCCTATCCGGTGGTTGCGCTTGTCGGCTACACCAATGCGGGCAAATCGACACTGTTCAACCGGCTGACCTCGGCTGAGGTTCTGGCCGAAAACATGCTGTTTGCGACGCTGGATCCGACCGCGCGGGTTACAAAACTGCCGCATGGCGCGCCGATTATATTGTCGGATACGGTGGGTTTTATCTCCGATCTGCCAACCATGCTGGTAGCAGCCTTCCGCGCGACGCTTGAGGATGTCATATCCGCCGATGTGATCCTGCATGTGCGCGATGTATCGCATGGCGATACCGAAGCGCAGGCCGCTGACGTGGCAACCATTCTTCGGGACCTCGGCATTGATCCGGATGACCATAGCCGGCTGATCGAAGTCTGGAACAAGGCCGATCTTTTACCGGTCGACGACCGCGCCAAACTCGCAGGCTTGGCCGAGCATCGTCCGGCGACCGAGAAGCCGGTGCTGGTCTCGGCGATCACGGGTGAGGGGATTGATACGCTTTTGGCGCTGGTGGAGCGGCGTGTCGCCCGCGCAAGCCTCGTCTACTCCGTGGCGCTTGGCCCGACCGATGGCAGCCTGATGAACTGGCTCTATGAAGATGCCGAAGTTCTGGAACGGCGTATGACCGAGGACGGCAGCTATCGACTCGCGGTTCGGGTCTTGCCGGAAAAGGAAACGCGTCTATTGCGGCGCTTCCCCGATGCCAAGCTGATCCGGAAAGAGGGCGTGTAATCCTATTTGACCTTGTCGGCAGCGCGGATTTCGTTCCAGAGCGCGTCCATTTCGTCGAGTGTTGCGTCCACCGGTGTTTTATTCATTTTATCAAGTTCTTTTTCTATATATCTGAATCTTCTTGTAAATTTATGGTTGGAAGATCGCAGGGCTTGCTCGGGATCAACGTTGAGATGACGGGCAAGATTGGCGACCACGAAAAGTAGATCGCCAATTTCTTCCTCGATATGCGCCTGGTTGCCGCTCTTGAGCGCCGCATCAATTTCTTCAGTTTCCTCGCGCATTTTATCGAGCACGAGCTGCGCATTGTTCCAGTCAAAGCCCACTTTCGAGGCTTTGGTTTGCAGTTTTTCGGCTCGCGTGAGGGCGGGTAGGGTGAAGGGTACATCGCCCAGCGTCGGCGATCGATCGGGTTCTTCGGGCAAGCCGGCTTGGGCGCGCGCGGCGCGTTTTTCGGCCTTTTCTTGCGCTTTGATCTTGCCCCACAATCCTTTGACTTCGTCGGGAGTCAAAGTGGAAATGTCTCCAAACACATGGGGATGCCGGCGGATCATTTTGGAGGTGATGGCTTCAACCACGCCGCCAAAGTCAAAGGAGCCTTGTTCCTCGGCGAGGCGGGCATGGAAGACGACCTGAAGCAATAAATCACCAAGCTCATCCCGAAGATCCGCCATATCACCGCGCTCGATGGCGTCGAGCACCTCATAGGCTTCCTCGATCGTATAGGGCGCGATCGTTTCAAAGCCTTGCACCAGGTCCCACGGACAGCCCGTCACGGGCGTACGCAAAGCGGCCATGATCGCGAGAAGATCGTTTATATCGGTCGATGGCTTGGTCACGTTCAATCGCCTGGTGGGTCGGAGGGGAACTGTTCTAAATGTCTATCGATAATTCGCATAAGAAACATTATGGAACTTAAAACCATATCCTTCTCAGCGATGTCCTGTTATATCCAGCACCATCCCGTCAAAGGCTGGCGTAACATGGTCAGGCAATTGCTTCTTAAGCGCTTCATAATCGAGATCTGTGTGCAAATTGGTCAGCACGGCGCGCTTTGGCTTCATTTTCTCGATCCATCGCAACGCCTCCGATAGTGTGAAATGCGAAGGATGCGGCGTATGCCGCAAAGCGTCGATGATCCAAAGATCGAGCCCCGTAAGCGCCTCAAGACTTTCATCCGGAATGCCGTTCACATCGGGCGTATAGGCCACATTGCCAAACCGGAAGCCCAAGGCGTCAATCGGGCCATGATGAACGGTAAAGGGCATGGTATGAATGGCACCACCGGCACCGGTAATAACGGCTTCATGGCCCGGTAGAAGCCGGAAATCCTTGACGATGGGCGGATAATCGCTTCCGGGCGGCGAAATATAGCAATAACTGAACTTTTGATGCAGGCTTTGCGATGTTTCCTGCGTCATATAGGTCGGAATGATCTTTCGCATGTGCAGAACAACCGGCCGAACATCGTCAATGCCATGCGTATGATCGGCATGGTCATGGGTATAGAGCACGGCATCGAGTTGATCGACGTTCAAGCTAATCAATTGCTCGCGCAAATCGGGCGAAGTATCTACAATAACAACAGTTTTTTTACCTGCATGATGACGCTCCAGCAAGATGGAGCAACGTCTGCGCCGGTTCTTCGGGTTCGCCGGATCACACGCACCCCAGCCCGATGCCGGCCGCGGTACGCCGCCTGAGGAACCGCAACCGAGAATGGTGAGCTTGAGGGTCATGGAGCGAGAGTCTCGTGTGGCCGTTTGGCTTTGGAAAACAGCCGGAAAAAATTATCGGTCGTGATGGTGGCAAGTTCGGCTTCGCTGATCCCTTTAACGGCCGCCAAAACCGCATGGGTTTCAGCCACATAAGCGGGCTCATTGCGCTTGCCGCGACGGCTATGCGGGCTGAGATAGGGAGCGTCAGTTTCAACGAGCAACCGGTCGAGCGGCATATAGGCTGCGATGGCACGGATTTCTTCCGAATTCTTGTAGGTCAAAATGCCGGAAAACGAGACATAAAGCCCGAGAGCGATGCCTGTTTCTGCCAAGGCTCTTCCGGACGAAAAGCAGTGAAGCACGGCCTTGAAGGCCCCCTTCCCCATTTCATCCTCAAGCGTTGCCGCCATGGCCTCGTCAGCTTGGCGGGAATGGATGACCAGAGGCAACCCCGTGATGCGTGCGGCTGCGATTTGGGTTCGGAATACCCGATCGGCAATATCCCGCGGCACCGTATCATAATGGAAATCGAGACCCGCCTCGCCAATGCCTACGCATTTCGCATGCTCGGAGAGCGAAACATAGGTCTCAAGCGGTAAATCCGGCTCCTCATTGGCATGCATCGGATGGGTGCCGATGGTGCACCAGACGTCGGAATGGGCTTCGGCAATCGCTTGAATGGGTGCAAATCGGCCCACTTCGGTCGAGATTGTCAGCATGGTTCCAACGCCTGCCGCCTGCGCGCGAGCAATAACGGCATCGCGTTCCGGTGCAAAATCGGGGAAGTCGAGGTGGCAATGGCTATCGACAATCATGCGTGCAACCCATCGTTCTGGCAGTGCCGTTCAGTTCGTTGCATCGCCTTCGGTTTCAACATAGCGCGGAAAAATCGGGGCTGGTGGCGGCAATAGCGTGCCGGCAGCCACAGCGTCGGTCGCAACGGCATCCGCAAAGTGACGCGCATCAGGCTGAGAGCCGACAATGTCCAATAGATTGGCCGATGCCACCGGCATGACCGGTTGAACCATAATGCCAATTACGCGAAGCACTTCGAGCGTTACGGCAAGCACCGTTTCAAACCGGACAGGATCGTTTTTCCGCTTCGTCCAAGGCTCCTCCGACGCGAAATAGCGATTGGCGTCTGCCACCACGCGCCACATATCGGCGAGCATCGTATGAAGGGCAAAATCCTTCATGGCCGCACGGGCCTTGTTCGGCAAATCATAGGCTTCGCCCAGCATAACGCGATCGGCCTCGCTCAACTCGCCAAGCAACGGCATTTTACCGTCCAGATTTTTGGCGACCATCGACAGCGAACGTTGCGCCAGATTGCCGAGATCATTGGCCAGATCGGCATTGATGCGGTTAACGATGGCTTCGTGCGAATAGTTCCCGTCCTGACCGAAAGGCACCTCGCGCAGGAAGAAATAGCGCAATTGATCAACACCATAATGTTCGGCAAGGTTGAACGGGTCGATCACATTGCCAACCGATTTCGACATTTTCTCGCCGCGGTTGAACAAAAAGCCATGGCCGAACACGCGTTCCGGCAGGGGCAAACCGGCCGACATCAAAAAGGCAGGCCAATAGACGGCATGAAAACGGACAATATCCTTGCCGATGATATGCACATTGGCAGGCCAATAGGCCGCCCGCTCGGCCGTCTCATCTGGCCAGCCGGTAGCGGTGATATAATTGGTCAGCGCATCGACCCAGACATACATCACATGCTTGGGATCGCCCGGCACCGGAATGCCCCAATCAAAGGTCGTGCGGCTAACGGAAAGATCACGCAGACCGGATTTAACGAAACTCACAATTTCATTGCGACGCTCAGACGGGCTGATGAAATCGGGCTTTATGTCATAAAGGGCCAGAAGGCGGTCCTGGTAGGCCGATAGTTTGAAGAAATAGCTTTCTTCCTCCACCCATTCGACCGGTGTGCCGGTGGGACCCCGGCGAATGCCATCGCCACCCAGAACCGTCTCGTCCTCGGCGAAATAGGCTTCATCGCGAACGGAATACCAGCCGGCATAGGAGTCTTTATAGATGTCACCCGCATCCACCATCCGGTTCCAGATCGCCTGACACGCGATTTTGTGGCGCTCCTCGGTGGTACGGATAAAATCGTCGTTGGACGCATTGAGCGCCCCGCCCATGGCACGGAACACGGCTGCATTGCGGTCGGCCAATTCCAGCGCGGTCATGCCCTCTCTGGCCGCTGTTTGTAGCATTTTCTGCCCGTGCTCATCGGTGCCGGTCAGGAAAAAAACATCAGCACCATCGAGTCGCTTGAACCGTGCAATCGCGTCGGTCGCGATCAGTTCGTAGGCGTGCCCGATATGTGGTCGCCCGTTCGGATAGGAAATAGCGGTGGTGATAAAAAAGCGTTCTTTGCCCGACATGGCTCAATTTCCCTAAAACCAAAACTGTTGGGCATCTATTGGCCCGTCAGATCGAATGTGACAAGCGCACCGCCTCCGCGAGGTCAGCGAACAGCGTGAGGAGAAAGGGGCGACGATCGAGATTGTACCGGTCCGTTTCGCTCGCCGCGCGCGCGCTCTTTTCCCATACCTCCGCCAAGGGCGCAAGGCGACGGGCGCCCTCTCCTGCTCGCTCGCGGCATTGTTCGCCAAGCCAGCGGTTGACCGTATCAAGCACGGTTTCAAAATCCGCCGTCTTATCGCGTCCTGTCAGCCCCTCGACCATGGCAAAGAGTTCGCCGCGATCAATGGCAGGCAGACGTCGTAGCAGCGTCGTCACATGCTCGATGATCGCCAATGTGGCGGGATCGGTCAGTTTCATCGCGTCGCGGACAGACCCCGCCGCATAAGGCGCCACGCGCATCGCCGTCGCGCGATCCGGCGGTTTGGGCTGGTCGAGCATAGCGGACACGATTTCCCCCTCGCTCAAGGGTCGGAAATTCAAAACGCGGCACCTTGAACGGATGGTCGGCAGCAAACGACCCGGCGAGCTGGTGACCATCAAAAACAGGACACGGGGCGGTGGCTCCTCGATCAGTTTCAGGAGCGCGTTGGCCCCCGACCGGTTGAGGTCATCCATCTGGTCGATGATCGCAAGGCGCCATCCCCCCTCATTCGAGGTCGAGGAGAAAAATTGGATGGCTTGTCTTACTTGTTCGACCCGAATTTCTGTCGGAATGGTCTTTTTACCTGCCTCAATCTCGCGCCTCAGTACCCGAAGGTCGCCATGTGATTGCGCCGAAATTCGGCGGTTCGAAGGCGAATCAGGATCGGTGTCGAGCGTTCGGGCCGCTGTCACAAAAGCCGATTGAGGGTCAGGATTGCCCAGCACAAACCGTGCCGCCCGATATGAAAAGCTAGCTTTTCCAATCCCTTCCGGTCCCGCCAGCAACCAGGCATGCGGCATCCGGCCCGAGCGGTAGGCGGTTAAAAACTGGATTTCCTCGCGCTCGTGTCCAAACAACCGCACCGTATCGCGCGGGTGACGGGCCCCTTGAAGGCGGTCTAGTTCCTGCCCGTTGTCATCAACCATTTGAAAGATCACGCAAAATGCCAGAAAACTGGCTTTCTACAACGGCCCAGATCCGCTCCGCCACCTGCTCTTCGCTGCCAAGCGCATCGACCACAACACACCGGTCAGGATGATGCTTGGCCAAATCGAGATAACATTGCCGAAGAGCTTGATGAAATTCGATGTTTTCTGCCTCAAACCCATCGGCAGCAACCTCACCGCGTCGCGCATTTGCCCGACCCAGCCCGATATCCGCTGGTAAATCGAGAATGAGCGTCAGATCAGGTGACGTCGATGCGACGACCATTGCTTCCAACCGATCGAGAATATCTGGGCCAATCGTTCCCATTGCGCCTTGATAAACGCGGGTCGAATCGGAAAACCGATCGCTAATAACCCAAAGGCCCGCCTCAAGCGCCGGCCGGATCACCCGCTCCAAATGGTCATTGCGAGCCGCGAAAAACAACAATGTTTCGGTTAATGGCCCGAATCTGGATTGGCCGGCCGCCAAAATGAGCGCCCGAATCCGCTCGGCTCCTTCCGACCCGCCCGGTTCGCGAGTTTGTTTGGAGGGAATTCCGATAGACTCCAAACGGGTTCTCAGGTGACGGATCTGGGTCGATTTCCCGGTCCCCTCGCCGCCTTCCAACGTGATAAATTGGCCCAAGCCGTGTCGCTGCAACAATGCGTTCTTCCATTAAAAAAATAGCGCGCCGCTGATGAGCGACGCGCTATTTAGGATAAGAAACTCTGATTTGTCAGCCGCCCAATAACGGACTGCTTCAAATATCCATTATTTCAGCGGTATAAAACGCTGCGGGGTTAACTGGTCGAAGGCCGGTGTGGCTACAAAGCCCGATACCGGCGCATAAAACATTCCGCCCGGACGTGGAATAGGCATCGGAATACTGGCCGTTTGAACCGTGGGGCTGAGCGAAGGCTTGCTGGCCAACAACACAGGCTTGGCCGGAATCAAGCTGACTCGCGTCGCCAGGTTGCGAACCGGAGGAAGCGGAATAAAGCCCTCCGAATCAAGCACCGGCGTTGCGTCCGCCATCACAACTGGCTGAGAAACGGGCTCGGTCTGCGAGAACAGGTTCAGGACTGAACCAACACCGTCATTGGTCGCAGCGGCAACCGGCTCAGCCTGCTCGTTGCTGGCCACCTGTACCGGTGCACGGGCATCGCCGCGCAAGGAAGCCGGCGATCCGTCGGTCGTCAAGCTCGCCATCAAAATGGCATCATCACTGCCATCCGTAGGCGCCGCACCAATATAATCTACCTTTACCCGGGCCGTACCCGTCCGGCGGAAAGCCAGAGCATCAGCTACGCGCTCGGACACATCGATCAAACGCTTGGAATGGAAAGGACCGCGATCATTCACACGCGCAATGATCGAGCGGCCATTAAACGTGTTGGTCACGCGGATATAGGACGGTAAAGGCATGGTCGGATGAGCGGCTGTCACCGATGACGCATCAAACACCTCGCCATTGGCCGTCATGCGCCCATGGAATTGCGATCCGTACCAGGACGCTAAACCCGTCGCCGAAAACTTTTTCATGTCCCGCGGCGTGTAAACCTCGCCAGCTATGACATAAGGCTTTCCAATCTTAGAAAAACCACCACCTTTTGGCACGGCTTCACCGTCAGCAACCACACGGGGGCTCGGGCTGACGCCGTATTTGGGATCGATGCGGGACGTCTTCTGCCCGGCACAATTGGCTACAAGCAAACCGACACCGACGATAACCGCAATGCGAGCTGCACGCGATGACCGGATATGCGCTACAATTCCGCCTTCCATCGAAGACCAAAGAGGCGCCGAAAAAATTTTTGCCGTCAAACCGTTGTCTTTCGTTTCGCCGAACATCATGAGGATCATGTTGTTCTAGGTGAGTCTCAACGAGCGAGGATCACGAAATACGTCCATTTGTATTACCCCGAGATTAACCTGAAGTTTCGCCTTAATCAATCTTTACCCCCGATTTCTTGAAGAAGACCCGACAAGTCGTTGTTGTAATTATCAAAAATTATTTCACATCTTACCAGATATACTGCCTTAGGTTGCAAATCAGATCTAATGCATTCGCTGTTTAGTGCCTCAAGCAAGCCCTGGCTTCCATCGTTGTCCGGGATTCCTTTGCCGTGATCTGATCGATGAGTCGCGATATCCGATATTGTCCAATCGCTTTAGAGTGCGTATAGAGCGCTCCTGTATAAATGAATGCGGACATCGATTGGCTTCGTTCATTTGACGGGTTTGGAAGGGTGGCCGAGTGGTTTAAGGCAGCGGTCTTGAAAACCGCCGTGGGTGAAAGCCCACCGTGGGTTCGAATCCCACCTCTTCCGCCACTCATGCAGCCCGCTTTAAACAAAGTACGCTTGCCCCGACGGCTCCATTCGAGCCGGGTGGGTTTGACGATGTCATAGCGTGGTTCAAGCAGGGATCTTGATGCCGAGTTGTTCGGTCCGCCGACCCTTTGCACCACCGATCTTGCTCCTGTGCTTGATCGCCCATTTTTATGTCATCTAAGACGGTGAATAACAGTACGCTGTCTTAGGTCGCATTGTTCACAAGACCAACCGATGAGAATTTTCTGATGTCTGCTTTCGCGCTTATTCATCCTGCTTTGGCCTCTGCCCTTGCCAAGCAGGGCTATGAAACTCTGACGCCCGTTCAACACTCTGTGCTTGAAGGGGAAGCCGAAGGAAAGGACTTGCTGGTTTCAGCTCAGACGGGTTCCGGTAAAACGGTGGCATTCGGACTTGCGATCGCGCCGACGCTTCTGGGCGATGCCAAGAACTTTCCGCCTCCCGGTCGCCCACTTGGCTTGATTATCGCGCCGACTCGCGAGCTTGCCCTTCAGGTTCAACGCGAATTGAGTTGGCTTTATGCCGATGCGGGCGTCATCACCACGTCTTGCGTGGGTGGAATGGATACCCGCACCGAGCGGCGTGCGCTCGATCAGGGCGCTCACATCGTTGTGGGAACGCCCGGCCGCCTCTGCGACCATATCAACAAGCGGGCGCTCGATCTAACCGATTTGCGGGCCGTTGTTCTCGATGAAGCAGACGAAATGCTCGATATGGGCTTCCGCGAAGATCTCGAATTCATTCTTGCAGCCACCCCAGAGACGCGCCGAACCTTGATGTTTTCGGCCACCGTCCCCAAAACCATTGCCCATCTCGCAAAAACCTATCAACGCGATGCGGTTAGGTTAACCGCTACGGCTGCAAGCGAACGCCATGCCGATATTGATTACCAGATGGTAGTGGCGCAATCGCATGAGCGCGAAAAAGCGATCATCAATACCTTGCTCTATTTTGACAGCCGCAGCGCCATTGTGTTCTGCCACACGCGTGAGGCCGTCAAACATTTAACCTCGCAACTTTCCGAACGCGGCTTCACCGTTGTCGCCTTGAGCGGAGAACTTTCGCAATCCGAGCGAACCAACGCGCTTCAGGCTATGCGGGATGGACGTGCACGGGTTTGCGTAGCAACCGACGTGGCGGCGCGGGGCATTGATCTGCCCAATCTGGACCTCGTTATTCATGCCGATGTGCCTTCAAAGCCGGACACTCTCCTGCATCGCTCGGGGCGGACGGGTCGCGCCGGCCGAAAGGGCGTTTGTGTTCTGATCGTGCCGGTCCGACGTTATGCAGCAGCCGAACGCGTGCTGGACATCGCCAATGTGAAAGCCTCGACCCGTGGTGCACCAACCGCGACCGAAATTGATGCTAGAAACCGCGATCAAATTCTTCAAGCAGCCGTCAATGCGCCGATGCCGGATGAAGCGGAGGCGGCCTTTGTTGCCGATTTGCTGGCGCGCATGGCGCCCGAACAATTGGCCGCGGCCTATTTGCGGCAGCAATATCAGTCCCGCCCTGCTCCCGAAGATGTATCCGAAACCCCGCTTCCTCAGCGCAATGGCAAATCTCGCGAGCGAAGCCGCGAGAATAGTTCCAGTTTCAACGAACCGAGGCCTCGTACGCGGCGCGATAGCGAGGAAATGGCGGGTGCGACATGGTTTACTTTGTCCATTGGCCGCAAGGACCGCGCCGATCCGAAATGGATTTTGCCGTTGATCTGCAAGGCAGGCAACGTCACCAAGGCCGATGTGGGTTCGATCAAAATTTTTGACGGCGACACCCGTTTTGAAATCACCGCCAAAAAAGCCGCAGAATTTGCAGCCAAAGTTGCACGCGACGGTAGTGGACAAAGCGGCGTCACCATTTCAACCGGCGTAAACCGGCCAAAGGAGAAGCGGTTTCAGGAAAATCGGCCCCAAGAAAGACGGCAAGAAGAAAGACGGCCACAAGAAAGACGTCCGAAGGAAGGCCGTCCAACTGGTTCTGCCCAACGGGGCGATGGTGGCCCGAATTATAAGATTCGCACCGACAGAGGTGAGAAGATCGGCGCTCATGTTCCCGCTGAGACGAAAAGCGAGCGGGTCGGCAAGCCGCCGGTTAACAAAGATTTTCGACCGGCAGCCAAAGAGGCATGGAACAAGGGAAAGCCGAAATTCAAGTCCGAGACAAGGTCTAACGATGGCCCACCTCGCCGCCCGAATGATGGAGCTGCCCAGCGTCCGTCCGCCAAGCCCCGCAAGGAAGGCAAACCGTATAAGGAACGCTAAGTGAAGCGGTTAACCGATTAAGGGCAGATTTCGGGCGGAATGCAGCGCTTCTTATGGGTTCCGCCTTGCGGCAGGGCGGGATTGAACGGCTTTTGTTGCTGGGGTGCGGGACGTTGAAAATCCGGTGCGGGATTGATGGGATTTGGACGTGTATTGGGCACTGGACGGATCGGCGCAGGGTTTATCGGTGCTGGCCGTATAGGGGCCGGGTTTACGGGGGTCTCAACGCTAGGCGGGGCAGCCGGCGGCTGGACATTCGGCGCGATGGGAGCCGTTTGGGGTGCTCGTGGCTTTTCGGGAGCGTGCGGCAACAGAGCTGGAGCACCGGGTTGACGGGGTCGGTTTCCAAACGGGTGTTGGGGCGGCTGCCAGTTCTGCCAGCGGCGCTGATTGCGTTCGTTAAACCATGGCCGATCCCGATAATGGTCGTTCCAATAATTGCCAAAGCTAAATTGTAAAATCATCAGCCCGAGCAACGGCGCTAGATCGACCGCGGAGCCCCGTCGTCCATTGTAGACAAACTGCAAACGGTTGCCTGCAAACCACCCTCTTTCGCCCTCATAATCGACGTCGCACCAATTATAGCTATCCGTGCATCCGATCACATCGACAAGCGCCCCTCTTGGAATACGTTCGATCGATGGGAAACTGTAATCAGGCCCAGTTCTTAGCCAGGTCGATGAGGTCGTATAGGCCTCTGCGGCCGATGCCGAAGCGGATCCGTATCGAAGCGAAATGAAGGTGAAAATTGCCAGTACAATGGCCCAGTGTCGCATGGTTCATCCTCATGACCGTCAAATTGGTCTTCAAACTAAACCAAGCTGTTCTAACCGTCATTCCGGTATAATGCGGATTTAGGCTGTAACGGCTGCCTGCCGCTCCCGCCAAGCCGCGTAGAGTCCGCTGGCAGCAATGATGGTCGCACCCGCCAAAGTGGTGAAGGTGGGCCAAACGCCAAACAAAGTAAACCCCAATAGACTGGCCCAGATCAGCTGGAAATAGCTGAACGGTGCCAATAGCGACGCCGGTAACTGGCGATAAATGGTGATCTGCATGATGTTGGCCGCAACGCCGAACAATCCCAGTGCAGCGCTCGCGATTAGATCGGTCGGCTTCGGCGTCACCCAATGAAATGGTACGAGGACCGATAGAACGATCAGTCCGATAAAACCGGTATAAACCATCGTTACTTTGGCATCATCGAGCGGCATCAAACGGGTCATGATGATCGCAGATGCCCCGAAAATGGCGGCCAGCAGCGGCAAGAAGGCCGACCAGTGAAACGCATCGCTGCCGGGTTGAACAATGATCACGACGCCGGATAGTCCGATGGCTGCCGCCATCCAGCGTCTTGGTTCGACCTTTTCGTGCAGGAGAAGGGCAGCCAGCCCCATAATGACAAAGGGCGCGACAAAGGTGATGGCGGTGGCTTCAGCAATCGGAATAACCGTCAATCCGACCACGAAGGTAATGGCCGACAAAACTGAAAAAATACCGCGAAGGAGTTGCCGATAGGGGTGATGCGAACGTAACGCGCCCCGAAAACCACCCCTAAGCCACGGAAACAGCACAAGAACATGCACGGCATAGCGGATCCAGGTGATCTCCAAAGGTGGCAGCGATTGGGTAAGCCATTGCGCAGCGGCATCCGATGAAGCCCACATCGCTACATTAAGGATGATGATCCCGATGCCAATCAAGGTAGCGCGGGAGTCGGGCCGACTGTTAAAGCCATTGGGTACAGCAGGGCTGTGTTTTGGAGGGGTGACTTCAACAATTGGCATAACGGTGGGTGCAACTTTCTTACAGGGACGGCGCGAATCCATCGCTACCATCGTTTTATCAACGCTCTTTAGCAATGGGCGAAGCCACGTGGGAGCCATGCAGTTGTAGCCGACCCCGGCTTGCTTTACAGCGAGGCATGAAATTCAACGGAATTCAGACCCCATGACCGAGCACGCGCCCAAAATATCTTTCGTTTCGCTTGGCTGCCCCAAGGCCCTCGTCGACAGCGAGCGGATTATCACGCAATTGCGGGCCGAAGGCTATGAGCTTAGCAAAAGTCACCAGGGAGCTGATGCTGTCATCGTCAATACTTGCGGCTTTTTGGACAGTGCCAAAGCCGAATCGCTCGAGGCGATCGGGGCGGCGATGGCGCAAAACGGCAAAGTGATCGTGACGGGCTGTATGGGGGCTGAACCGGAACAGATTTTGGCCGCCCATCCGGGTGTGGCAGCTGTAACGGGCCCCCAGGCCTATGAAAGCGTTATGAAGGCGGTTCATTCCGTAGCCCCGCCATTGCACGATCCCTTTCTGGATCTGGTTCCCGCTCAAGGCATCAAGCTGACACCGCGCCATTATGCCTATCTCAAAATATCCGAGGGCTGTAACAATCGGTGCACCTTCTGTATTATCCCCAAATTGCGGGGTGATCTCGTTTCACGCCCAGCCGGCGACGTGCTCCGCGAAGCCGAAAAGCTCGTCAAAGCAGGCGTCAAAGAGCTTCTGATCATTTCGCAAGACACGTCGGCCTATGGCGTCGACATCAAATATGCCGAAAGCGAATTCCAGGGCCGGTCGGTTCGGGCTAAATTTGTTGATCTTGCGCGTGAATTGGGTGCGTTGGGGGCTTGGGTCCGGCTGCATTATGTCTATCCCTACCCGCATGTTGACGATGTGATTCCCTTGATGGCGGAAGGTCTCGTGCTGCCCTATCTCGATATTCCGTTTCAGCACGCCTCGCCCAAAGTGCTCAAGGCCATGAAGCGTCCGGGCAATCAGGAAAAAACGCTGGATCGCATCAAGGCCTGGCGGGAGGTCTGTCCCGATCTTGCTATCCGCTCGACCTTCATCGTCGGCTTTCCGGGTGAAACCGAGGAAGATTTCGAATTTTTGTTGGAGTGGCTGAAAGAAGCCAAGCTAGAGCGTGTCGGCTGCTTCAAATATGAGCCCGTCGCCGGTGCGCCTTCCATTGATCTGGGGCTTGAGCCGGTGCCCGACGAGGTCAAGCAACAGCGCTGGAACCGGTTCATGGAGACGCAACAAGCCATCAGCGCACAACGGCTTAAGACGCGCGTCGGTCGCCGGATCAAGGTTATTATTGATGAACCGGGTCCGACCGTCTCGAAGGGACGCTCGCAATGGGATGCGCCGGAAATTGACGGCGTCGTCCATGTAGGCTCCCGTCGTCCGCTACGCGCGGGCGACATCGTCACGGTCAAAATCGAGCGTGCCGATGCTTATGACCTGTTCGGCGTAGCGGTGTAATCGCGCTTTAGTGCTTTGATGCCCAAAAATCGGCTTGAAGCTGTGCGGCTTCATCCGCCAGTAGCGGACCGACGATCTCTGTTGGTCGCTGGCCCGCGGCAAAGACGAGGTCACAGGGTAAATCAAGCGTAGGATTTTCCTCATGATCGCCGGTTTGCGCTTTGAGGTCTTTTTCGGTTTGCCCGTAAACAACGCGTCCGATACCCGCCCAATAAATTGCCCCTGCACACATCGCACACGGCTCGGCTGAGGTGTAGAGCGTGAATTTGGCCAGTTGCTCGAGAGAGAAACTGCGGGCGGCGCGGGAAGCAAGGAGTCTTTCGGCATGTGCCGTCCGATCGCCGCCTTCCGAACTATATCCATTTCCCTGCTCCATCAGGAGATTGCCGTCGGCATCTCCCAAGACGGAACCGAAGGGATGGTCGCCCCCTTCCCTCGCCCGCCTTGCCGCGTCAAAGGCGCGCCGCAACAAAGTTTCATCATAGGGGCGAATCTTCGCAGTGCTCGACATTGGCGTCTTCCTCAACGCGGGTTGTGTGAAAAGAGATTGATGTCCTTTTTAGCATCAAGCGGATCATTTGCATTAAAATCAAGCATGGACGTTATTTAAGCAACGGAAACGTGGATGAATGTCCGACCAATGGCGCTCTCTAGTTGCGCTGAAAAAATCCGTCATATACCGTCAATAGTGGGTTCGTCGGATGGGCGGCGACTAGGCTTGAGCAAAGAGATCCTCCATACCATGGTCGCTTCGACGAGGCTTGAATTAATTGGGGTGACGAAGCGGTTTCCAGGCGTTCTGGCCAATGACCGCATTAGCCTTACGGTTAAGCCGGGTGAAATTCACGCTTTGCTGGGCGAAAATGGCGCGGGAAAATCGACGCTCGTCAAAATGATCTATGGTATTCAGGCGCCCGATTCCGGTTCTTTGATCTGGGAGGGTAAAGAAGTTCGCATCGCTAGTCCGCGCGCTGCGCGCCGGCTCGGCATCGGGATGGTATTCCAGCATTTCTCGCTGTTCGAGGCGATGGATGTCATTGAAAACATTGCGTTGGGTCTGGATGGTTCTGTTTCCCGCAATGCGCTTGACGCTGAAATCCGCGGCGTGATGGATAAATACGGGCTGAAACTCGATCCCCGTCGTCAAATCGCCACACTCAGCGTAGGTGAGCGACAGAGAATCGAAATTGTGCGCGCCTTGCTGCTTAATCCGCGCCTTTTGATCATGGATGAACCGACATCCGTGTTGACGCCGCAAGAAGTAGAAGAATTGTTCAAGACCTTGCGCCGTTTGGCCTCCGAGGGCGTTTCTATTCTCTACATTTCCCACAAATTGCACGAGATCGTCGCTTTATGCGAACGTGCAACCATTTTGCGCGGTGGTCGGGTTGTTGCTACCTGCGATCCGCGTCAGGAAACGCCGCGCAGTATGGGCGAGATGATGATCGGCAGTGATCTGCGTGATCCTGCACGCGGTCAGGTCGGCGTTGCAGGACCGGTCCGTATGTGCGTGCGCGGCCTGACGCTTCCGAAGCCGGATGATTTCGGTGTAGCGCTCGATGCCATATCGCTCGATGTTAGGGGCGGCGAGATTTTTGGCATTGCGGGAGTTGCGGGCAATGGTCAGAACGAATTGGTCGAAGCGCTGTGTGGTGAGAAGCTCTCGCCTGACGACCAGACGATTGTTGTCGATCAGAAACCTGTGGGCCGGATGGGACCATCGGGACGCCGCAAAGCTGGCCTTTGCGCTGTACCGGAAGAACGCAATGGCCATGCCGCAATCGGTAATTTTACATTGGCCGATAATGCCACACTGACTGCCCGCACCCGCATGGGGTTTGAGACTCAAGGCTTTATCGATCAAGACGGCGCGCGTGCCTTCGCCGATCGTGTCATCAAGACATTTGCGGTGAAAACCTTGGGGGCCGCTGCACTTGCCGGCTCGCTCTCGGGAGGCAATCTACAGAAATTCGTCATGGGACGTGAAATCTTGCAAGCGCCCGGCGTGTTGGTGGTCAGCCAACCCACTTGGGGCGTTGATGCGGGCTCGGCCGCCTTTATCCATCAGGCCTTGATTGATCTGGCGGCAAAAGGTTCGGCGATTATTGTCATTTCGCAAGATCTCGACGAGCTACTTGCGCTGTGCGACACGCTGTCGGTCATAAATCTTGGCCGTCTGTCCAAGGCTCGACCAGTAAACGAAGTCAGCGTGCAGGAGCTTGGACTGATGATGGGTGGCATTCATGGCGTCAATGCGCCCGTTGAGGGGGATGTTCATGCGCCTTCGGCTTGAAAAGCGCCTCGAACCCAGCCGGCGAATGCTGGTGCTCACGCCCGTACTTTCGGTTGTGGCGATCATGCTGTTGGGCATCGTCATTTTTGATGGTCTTGGCTATGACGGCCAACAGGCGGTGTGGGAATTGTTTTTCACCCCTGTTCTGGATGCATACAAATGGCGTGATGTGGCCACGAAAGCCGCGCCCTTGATTATCATCGCGCTCGGACTGTCGCTTGGTAACCAAGCCAAAATCTGGAATATCGGCGCGGAAGGCCAATATATAGTCGGCGCGATAGCGGCGGCTGGCGTCGCCTATTCGACGCAAAGCTTGAGCGGTTTCTGGATCATTCCATTGATGGTGCTGGCGGGCATGGCAGCGGGTGCCGCCTATGCGGCTGTTCCGGCCGTCTTGCGGACACGCTATGGCGTCAGCGAAGTTCTTTCGAGCCTGATGCTGGTCTATGTCTCGCTCCAGCTCTTGAGCTATATGGTAACAGGCCCGTGGAAAGATCCGGACGGCCACAATTTCCCCCAGACGGCATCGCTAACCGACGCTCAACTTTTGCCGCATGACATATGGGACAGTGGTATACCGCCAGGCTTGTTGGTCGCCCTTCTTGCGGCCGCGATCTTTTATGTAATCGTATCGCGGACCGTGTTCGGTTTTTCGATTCGCGCCATTGGTGAAGCGCCCCATGCGGCGCGCTATGGCGGGTTCAGTTCGGACGGCATTGTCTGGGCAACGCTGATGATCAGCGGCGGAATGGCAGGGCTTGCGGGTGTGTTCGAGCTGATGCAATTGGGCCGGCTCAATCTCGGCTACCCATCGGGCTACGGATTTACGGCTATTATCGTGTCCCTGCTCGGGCGCTCGCATCCGATCGGTGTTTTTATTGCGGGTATAGTATTGGCCATCACCTATGTTGGCGGTCAGGTTGCGCAAACCGTCGTCCATGTACCCAATGCTACGGCGGGCCTGTTTCAGGCCCTGCTACTGTTTGCGATTTTGGCAAGCGACCTGCTGGTCCGCTATCGCATCCGCTTTTCGATCAAGGCTGATCCATTGACGGAACGAGGTGGCGCATGAGCATGACGTTCATCATTGATGCGCTGGTTACCGTTATCGGAATCACGACTCCGATCCTATTGGCAGCATCCGGCGAGCTGGTGGTCGAAAAAAGTGGCGTGATCAATCTCGGCGTCGAGGGCATGATGTTGGTCGGCGCGATCGCAGGCTTCGCGGTGACTTTTGAAACGGGCAATCCATGGCTTGGTATTGTGATTGCGATGCTGGCTGGCGCTGCATCATCTCTCATTTTCGGAGTACTGGTTTTGTCCCTAGGCGCCAATCAGGTCGCCACCGGGCTTGCCCTGACCATATTCGGTATCGGGCTCTCTTCGCTGATCGGCTCCAATTATGTCGGCATCGCCAATGATCCGCTGGATTCCCCCTTCCCTGATGATTTGGCGAAAGATGCGTTCTGGCGAATCATTTTTGGCCATAGTCCGTTTGTCTATATGGCCGTTTTGCTCGTGCTGGCGATCGGGTATTTCCTGAACAAGACCCGCGCTGGATTAGTGTTGCGGGCGGTCGGCGAAAATGATTTTTCGGCCCATTCCATCGGCTATCCGGTGATCGCCATTCGGTATGCTGCCATTGCATTTGGCGGCGCGGCGTCCGGCCTTGCAGGGGCCGATTTCTCGATGGTGATCAGCCCGCTATGGGCGGAGCAAATGACCGCGGGGCGCGGTTGGATCGCCTTGGCACTGGTCGTATTTGCGGGCTGGCGGGCGGGTCGCCTGTTGGCAGGTTCCTATTTCTTCGGGGTGTTGATGGCGTTGGAGCTCTATGCGAAGGCGTCCGGGTTTGCCATTTTCCCCTCCCAATTTTGGGCAGCGATGCCCTACCTTATTGCGGTTATCGTCTTGGCAATTATTTCGTCGCGCGACGGAAAAGGCGGTAAGGCCCCCGCATGTCTTGGCAAGCCCTTCATTCCGAACGGCTAATTTTTACAAAAAAGCGATAGGAGTTTACGCATGAGCAAGTTTACGAGACGCGATTTTATGGCGACGGCAGCTGCCGCATCGGCGCTTCCGTTGATCGGCGCATCCGCAAAGGCCGCCGAGCCATTGAAGGTCGCCTTTATCTATATCGGCCCTGTGGGCGATTACGGCTGGACGTGGGCGCATGACAAGGGCCGCAAGGAAATGGAAGCAGCCTTGGGTGGTGCGGTCAAGACGACCTATGTCGAAAACGTCAAGGAAGACGCCAGTGCGATTCCGATCCTGCGGGATCTGGCCCGTCAGGGTAACAAGCTGATTTTTGCGACCTCGTTCGGTTATATGGATCAGGTCATGGAAGTGGCGAAGGAATTTCCGGATGTGAAGTTCGAGCATTGCACGGGCTTCAAGCGGGCGGCAAACGTCACGACGTACAATTCACGCTTCCATGAAGGTCGCGCTGTCACCGGCACGATCGCTGGCACAGTGTCGAAGTCCGGCGTGATCGGCTATCTCGGGTCGTTCAAAATTCCGGAAGTCGTGATGGGCGTGAATGCCTTCACCTTGGCGGCACAAGCGGTTAACCCGAAGATCCAAACCAAGCTTGTCATGATTGACAGCTGGTTCGATCCAGCCAAGGAAACGGCTGCTACAGAAACGCTGGCCAATCTCGGCTGCGATGTCATCGCAACGCATACCGACAGCCCTGCCCCACTGCAGTTCTGTCAGAAAAAGGGCATTTTCGGCTTCGGTCAGGGCGCTGATATGTCGAAATTCGCTCCGAAGGCACAGCTGACCGCCATTCAGGATATCTGGGGTCCGCACTACATCGCGCGCACAAAGGCAGCGATCGCCGGCACCTGGAAATCGGAAGATTTCTGGGACGGCATCAAGGAAGGCGCCGTTCAATTTGCGCCTTATAATGCTTCGGTTACCGCCGATGCACAGGCAGCGGCCAACAAGGTCATCGAAGGGTACAAGGCTGGTTCCTACGATGTCTTCACGGGTCCGATCTACGACCAGGCCGGCACGCTGAAGGTCAAGGAAGGCCAGAAGATGGGCCTGGGCGATCTTGCCACCATTGATTGGTATGTGAAGGGCGTTCAGAGCGCCTGATCCTTTCCAACCTGTTGAGATGCAACGCCCGCCGGTTCAATGGCGGGCGTTGCTGTTTAGGCCCTTATTATCCCACCCAGCCTTTACGTTTGCGCCCGATCGCGCAATCATCCCAACTTGCGAAGCGAACCACACTGGTCCCGGGGATAAAACGTGCTGAATTATCTTCGTAAATTGTCGGGAAAAGAACGCAGCGAGCGGCACGACCAGCATCTGGCGCAGTTTTTGACCTTTATCGCGGGCGCCGCGAATGCAGGCGGCTATATGGCGTTTCGGCAATATACGTCTCATATGACCGGCATCGCTTCCGCTGCCGCCGACGCATTGGCGGTCGGCAATTTTCAGATCGCCCTAGCCGGGTTGATAGCCATTGTATCGTTTATTTGCGGCGCCGGGGCGTCAGCCATTCTGATCAATTGGGGACGACGGAGGGGATTGCACAGCCAATACGCCTTCCCTCTTCTATTGGAAGCCGTTTTACTCGGATGCTTCGGCCTCTTGGGTGAAAATTTTTTGTCATCCCACTCCCTGATCATCCCGATGACGGTGATGCTCTTATGCTTTGTCATGGGATTACAGAACGCGATGATCACGAAATTATCTGGCGCCCGTATCCGGACCACCCACATCACCGGAATGGTGACGGACATCGGCATCGAGTTGGGCAAACTCATCTACATCAATACGCCGGTAATCCACCTGCTGCCCGTTCGTGCGGACAGAGCCAAAATGCGTCTATTGGCGGTTTTAATCTTTTTGTTTTTCGCGGGCGGCGTGATCGGGGCCGTAGGCTTTAATCATTATGGCTTTGATTCTGCTTTGTTTCTGGCTGTTCTTTTGCTCGCCTTGGCCATCATGCCGGTGATCGAGGACGTGATCACCCGACAACCCTGAACGGTTTTAGGCGTCAATCGTCCTGTCCGCGTCGTAGCGCACCCAAAGCGAGGAAATAGAATGCGATCAAGCCGAGCACCCATTGGGTCACCGGATCAACTTTCATGTCTTCGATTGTGGCCCAAATGCCGGCGCACGACCAGACCGCCAGCAAGGTCAAGGTCAAGGGCCGAAGCATTTTCACCCGCACCGGATGAACAAATGTAAAATTGGAGGCTTGGGCCAAGGCCAATCCGATCACACATATCGTCGCGATAAGGGCGGGCGGATTGAACACAAGCAACAGGAAAACAACCAAATTCCACACGGCCGG
Source organism: Hyphomicrobiales bacterium (assembly GCA_947454055.1). Lineage (GTDB taxonomy): Bacteria > Pseudomonadota > Alphaproteobacteria > Rhizobiales > Beijerinckiaceae > CAIUPE01. The sequence goes on along the minus strand of CANGIS010000026.1, from coordinate 16,409 downwards.
GAAACCACGAAACCAGTAGTCATTGGTTTTCATGGTGTTGGACGCAAAATACAAAGCCGCCGACAAAACGATGATTGCGCCCTGAGTGGCCAGCAACCAATGCGGATAAATCCCGCTCATCAACAAAATGACTGCCGGTACGAACACATAGGTGACGTAATCCACTACCAGATCGAGCACATCGCCCGATAGTTGTGGCGCATAGGTCTTGACCGCCCAAGCCCGCGCAAAGGTGCCGTCAATGCCGTCCACAACAAGGGCAAGGCCCAGCCATGCGAAAGCGAGCCCCATTTGGTGTTCGATTGCCGCCGTCAGCGACAAAAACGCAATTGCCGCGCCAGAAGCCGTGAAAATATGCACCGAAAAGGCACGATACCGATGGGTTCTTTCACCAGGTGTCGGTTCGGGCGGTGTCGTTGGGTGATTGTCCGTGCCAGCCATCATCGTCCCTCTCCTGCGACACGACGTCTTATCTTGAATCAAGATGGTCGCACGTTGGTCAAATTCTTGTAAACTGATTACAGCACTAAAACAGCCTCTTTGTAGGTCAGCACAGGTCATTGAAGTCAATATGCCATATTATTCAAAAATCCTCATCATCGGCACCGGACCTGTTGGCTACGGTGCAGCCCTTGGCTTAGCCAAAGCAGGACATGATGTGGCTTTGGTGGGTCCGGATGCACCACCGGTACGCGATGGACGCACGGTCGCGTTACTGGATGGCTCGGTTCGCTATCTGAGTTCCCTCGACCTGTGGGACCGTTTGCAGACAGAAGCGGCTCCCTTGGCCTATATGCGGATGATTGACGATACGGGAAGCCTGTTTCGGGCCCCACCTGTGACGTTTAAAGCCTCCGAGGTGCAGCTTGAGGCGTTCGGCTATAATATCGAGCTTGCCACCCTCGTTGAACAACTGCGCGAAGCAGCATCCCATATGCAGAGCATCAAGCGGATCGATGGGCAAGTCATCCATCTATCGACGAATGAAGCGGGGCACTGCGAGGCGACGCTCTCGTCTGGGGAAATTATACGGTCACAGATCCTCATCGGTGCCGATGGTAAAGAATCAATCGTGCGGGTCTTTGCCGGAATCGGTGTCAAGCAATGGACCTATCCGCAATCCGCCCTCACCGCCGTGTTCTCCCATCGCCGAGATCATGACGATATTTCGACCGAATTTCATACGCGACAAGGGCCTTTTACGCTCGTCCCCTTACCCGGACGCCGGTCCAGTCTGGTGTGGATGATGGATCCGGCTCGGGCGAAGCGTATGATGTCGCTGAACGATCGCGAGTTCGAACGTGCCGTCGAACATCAAGCGCAATCCATGCTCGGCGCCATGACCGTCGAGGGGCCACGCGGCATACTGCCGATGAGCGGGCTTTCTGCCGAGCGCTATGCGGTGGGGCATGCAGCTCTCGTTGGCGAGGCCGCCCATGTTTTTCCACCCATTGGTGCACAGGGCTTAAATCTTGGTTTTCGCGATGTGGCTGACTTGGTTAAAGCCTTGACGGCGGCTGATGGCAATCAGGCGCTAGAGCGTTATCACGCCGCACGGCAAGCTGACGTCAAGGTACGTACCATGGCGGTTGATCTCCTGAACCGGTCGCTGTTGAGCGATTTTCTGCCTGTCGATTTGGCGCGAAGCGTTGGGCTGCTGACGATCTCGTCCATTACGCCCCTGCGCCGGTTCATGATGCGGCGCGGCGCGGGCCATTAAGGACGAAAATACGGAAACCGGTAGGGCAACAGGTTCTGCGCGATGCCGTAAAGCAGGGCGGTAACAGTGAAGACCGAAATTACCGTACCCGCCAGAATGGCGCTGGAGGCGCGTTCGACATAGACCCTGTATTGGTTGGCCAGAACAAACACGTTCAGCGCCGGTGGCAAGGCGGCCATGAGAACGGCGGTCAAGGTCCATTCCCTGCCGAAATCACCCATGGCGGACACGAAAATCCAAGCCACCAGAGGATGCAGGATTAGCTTGATCGCGAGAAGCCAGGGCAGTTCCGGCGTAAAGCCTTGAAAAGGTCGCAGCGCAACAGTCACGCCGAGCGTAAACAGGGCACACGGGGCCGCAGCATTTTTTAAGAGAACCAGCATTGTATCAATCGCCTGAGGCGGCTGGTACCCTATTCCTGCAGCCAGTATCGCAGCGGCCGTCGCCAGATTGAAAGGATGGGTCGCTACTCGTTTGACCACATAGAGTGCTGTCCGTCCGAACGACTTCGCGGACTTGTCGCCAACCGCCATTAGAAACGGGACGGCGGAAAAATGTAAGATGGTATCAAAAACAAAAATAAGCGCTGTCGGGATAACCGCGCTTGGCCCCAGCGCGGCCAGAGTCAGGCCGGGACCCATATAGCCGATATTGGCATAGGCTCCGATGACCGCTTGAATGGCTGCGGCGCGATGATCGCCTTTGCTCGCCACCATGCCGACGCCATAGGCCAAGGCAAACATTAACGCGGTTGAAGCGGTCGTGGCCACCACAAACGGCCAGTTACGCAACTGTTCAAAGGGTGCCACCGAGATCAGTTTAAAAAACAGGCAAGGCAGCGCAATATAGACGATAAAAAAATTCATCCATTGCAAGCCCGCTTCCGGATGACGAACGCTTTTTCCGCAAGCGTAACCGAGGAGAATGAGGCCGAAAAACGGGAGGGCTAGAGATATGACCTGTTCCAATGAAACCGCGCTCCGGCGTCCGATATGATAACAGTTTCGCTGTAACAGCCGTTCTTCACGGGTCAATGCTTAACAACGCATGGCATACAAGCATTTAAGGAGCGGCATTTCATCGCGTTGAGTTTCACATGATTGACACATGAAGGCGGGTGGAAGTATCCCTTAGCCATGGAAACAAGGCAGGCAAAATACTCGATTGGAGAGGTCGTCAAGCACCGGATTTATCCGTTCCGGGGTGTGGTATTCGACGTGGACCCGATCTTTTCCAATACTGAGGAATGGTACAATTCTATTCCAGAGGACGTGCGGCCGCGTCGCGATCAGCCTTATTATCATCTGTTTGCCGAGAACGCCGAGTCTGAATATATCGCCTATGTTTCCGAGCAGAATTTGATACCCGATACCTCAGCCGAACCTGTGCGACACCCGCAAATTGATGAGGTATTCGAGCTTGGTGATGACGGCCGCTACCATAGCCGAGCCGTACGCTATAATTGAGTTTACACTGCCAATAAAAAAGGGCGGGAACGGCTTTAATCCGCTCCCGCCCTTTTTTTACTGTTGGTTCAATTATTGGGCTGGAACAGCCGGTGCAGCAGGTGCGGTGCCCTGGTTCTGCGTGTCCATTTTCTTGCGCATTTCGTCAGCCTGCTTCTGCATCTGCTCTTTCAGCTTTTTCTGCTGCTCGGCCAGAACGGCTGGATCGATTGCCGGACCATCAAACACCTTGCCGAAGGTTGACAAAGGAACATGGAACACAACTTCGCGCGCAAACTGGTTCTGCACGCTGATTGAAATCGCGGTACCCTTCTTCAATGCCGCAATCACGTCTTCTTTGACAGGAACTTCGGCAAAGCAACCATTGGGGAAGCAGACGGCATATTTTCCGGGCTGCGTATTGCCCTGATCGACCGAGAAACGGACACCCGGTGCTAGAATGAACCCGAGCGGCAGGAGGAAACGGACGACGCGGTTCGGGTCACCTTGAATGTCATAGACGGCGACAGCCAGCACAGGCTGGTTCTGATCCGAGACGAAATCCCGTGTTGTGTAGCAAATCTTTTTCTTGGAGGTCTGGTCTTCGCCGCAAATCTTGATCCAATCGGTCTGAGTCGGCTCCGGCTGAACTTCGACAATTGCCGCAGGCGCGGCGGCCGGTGCAGCCGGCTGAGCGGCGGCCGGTGCGGGCGCAGGTGCCGGCGCAGGTGTTGGCTTTTTGGTCTGAGCGACGGCACTACCGGCCGACAGCGCCAAAGCAAGCGCAACCGTTGCCGCTAGGGTGCTTAGGCTCAATCTCTGGTTCAAAATCTTCATACGAACGATCCTTAAATATCAGTCGGAGCCTTGTCCGAGCGACAGGGAAACTTAGCGCCGGAATCGATAACCCCGAAGCGGATGACGCGTCATAACCTTTTACGATCCCGCTTTCCATCGAAAATCCGCCGGTTTGATATAATGCGGCGTGCCTATGTCGAATCGGTAGAATTGCACAAAGTAAAGAGCCACCGTGCTGAAGGGTTTTTCGAATGCGTCTGCTGTTATTGTTGCTCTTTGGGCTATTGACCATATTGAGCAACGCAACCTTCGCCAAACCGCAATTTGCCATTGCTATGTATGGCGAACCAGCACTCGGGCCCGATTTTGAGGCATTTCCCTACACCAAGCCCGACGCCCCCAAGGGTGGTACGGTTGTCTTTGGCGTCATGGGGACATTTGATACGCTCAATCCCTATTCCGTACGCGGTATCGCAGCCCAAGGCATCGCGCCGCCAATGGGGCTTGTGCTTCAAAGCCTGATGGTTCGCTCGGCAGATGAACCCTTCACGCTTTATGGTTCACTGGCCCAAACCATCGACATTGCCGAGGATCGCAGTACGGTGACTTTCCGTCTCAACCCTGCGGCCCGTTTCTCCGACGGCGTCCCGGTTACCGCCGATGACGTGATCTTCTCGTGGAACCTTCTGAAAGAAAAGGGCAAACCCAATCTGCGCGGCTATTACACCAAGGTGCAATCAGCATCGGCGCCCGATCCATTAACCGTCGCGTTTCAACTGGTCAGCGCGACCGATCGGGAATTGCCGCTCATTTTGGCGTTAATGCCGGTGCTCGCCAAACACGCGGCCGACCCCGACCATTTTGACGAAACGACGTTAAAACCGCCAATCGGTTCGGGGCCCTATCAGATTGCCGAGGTAAAGCCAGGCGAGAGCATCAGTTACCGGCGTGATCCTCAGTTTTGGGGTAAGGATCTTGCGATCAATCGCGGGCTCTATAATCCCGAGATGTTCCGGTACGATTATTACCGTGACGCCAATACCTTATTTGAAGCCTTCAAAGGCGGGCTTTACGATATCCGCAGCGAGGATAATCCGACACGCTGGGTAACGGGGTATGATTTTCCCCGCATCACGGATGGCCGCGCGGTCAAGGACGCCATTCCCGTTCGCACGCCGAAGGGTATGGCGGGGCTCGTCTTCAACACGAGAAAACCGATCTTCGCCGATATCAGAACGCGGGAGGCTTTGGGCTATCTGTTCGATTTCGAATGGGTGAACACTGTTCTGTTCGAGGGTGTTTACAAGCGGACAGGCAGCTATTTTGAAGGGTCGGACTTGGCTTCGACCGGAAAGCCGGCCTCGGCCGGTGAACGTGCCCTGCTCGCCCCTTTCGCTGAAGCCGTGAGGCCTGATATTCTGAGTGGTGAGTGGCACCCGCCTCTTTCGGATGGCACGGGACGGGACCGCAACAATGCGAAAAAAGCCTTCGATCTTTTGAAAGCGGCGGGATGGTCGTTGGATAAAGGCGTCATGATCGATGCGTCTGGGCAACCTTTTGTGATCGAAATACTGGTGGTCAGCCGCGTTCAGGAACGTCTGGCCCTTAATTATTCGGAATCGCTGCAACGTCTCGGCATCAAACTGAAGGTCCGGCTGGTTGACGACGTTCAATATTGGCAGCGGGTTGCTAGTTTCGATTTTGACATGATGCAGTTTACCTGGGGCTCCTCCCCCTCTCCCGGTAACGAACAATATAACCGCTGGGGTTCCCGCTCGAAGGATCGGCAGGGCTCGCTGAACTATGCGGGTGCGGCAAACTCCGCGATCGACGCCGCAATTGACGCGATCCTTGCCGCCCCTTCGCGGGATGCATGGCTGGATGCCGTTCATGCGCTCGACAGAGTGTTGCTTTCCGGATTTTATGTTGTGCCGCTCTTTCATGCGCCGGACCAGTGGATGGCGCGCAATGCGGCGGTAAAGCGACCGGAGCGGACCGCCCTCTTCGGCTTTACCCCTGAAACCCTATGGCGCGAGGAGCCGTGATGATGTCCGAACCCTTTTTGATCGACATTGTGTCGGACGTGGTCTGCCCTTGGTGCTATGTGGGCAAAAAGCATCTTGAAAAGGCACTCGCCGACATGCCAGAGCTCGATGCCGTCGTCCGTTGGCATCCGTTTCAACTGGATGCGACCATTCCGGCCGAGGGGCTGGATCGGAAGACCTATATGCGGCAGAAATTCGGCGATGAAGGCCGTTTGGAAGCGGCCCATCAACGGCTGGAGGCGCTAGGTGCTCAGAACGGCATCGGCTTCCAGTTCGGCGCTATCAGCCGTTCGCCCAACACGCTCGACGCGCATCGTTTGATCCGCTGGGCTGGCGAAATCGGTCTGCAGGACACGATGGTACAATTACTTTTTCAGGCTTATTTCGAGGAAGGGCGCGATATTGGCGACCGTGCTGTGCTCGCGCTGATTGCCGAACGCGCCGGTCTTGAAGCCGATGCGGTGAGCGAGCGTCTGGCAGCGGAGGAAGATGTTGAAAGCATCCGAACTGAGATCGCGGAAGCCGGCCGCATCGGCGTTACCGGTGTACCCTTCTTTATTCTGGCCCAAAAACTCGCTGTTTCTGGTGCGCAACCGGCCGATGTGCTGATGGATGCGATCCGGCAGGCCCTTTCGGATGGGTCGGTTTAAGGCGATGAATCCGTACCAAGATCGCCGCCTCCGCTCGGCCCTCCTGCTGTGTCTGGCGATGGTGGCCGCCGTATCTTGCGACACGATTACCAAATTTCTCAGCGGTTCATATCCGATCCATGAAATTGGGCTGATCCGGTATTTTGTTACGGTACCGATCGGGATTGGAATGGCGTGGACTGCGCTTCGCTCTTCCCGGACGGGATTCGATGAATGGCGGACCTTGCTTTTGCGAGGCTTTTTTATCGCCTTTGCCAATTTAATGTTCATGATGGCGGCGGCAACTATTTCACTGGCTGACGGCGTTGCTATCTTTTTTACCATGCCCTTTTTCGTTGCCGGTATCGTTCCCTATCTGATCGGCGAACGGGTGCCCGTATATCGCTGGATCGCGATCACCATCGGTTTTGCCGGTGTTTTGGTGATGACACGTCCGGGCTCGTCCGTCTTTCAGCCCGAAGCTCTGTTGGCCATCGGATGTGCCTTTTTCTACGGCCTTGGCCAAGTGTTGACTCGAAAACTCGATCCAACCCTGCCGGCTTCGATCACCTCGCTCTGGCAAAGTGCCGTGTATACGTTGTTTTATGGCACACTGGCGGTAACTGCCTATGCTTTTGATGTTGGAGCTTCAGGCAATAAAAGCCTCGATTTTCTAACTCGTCTCTGGCTGATGCCGCAGCCGTTTGATCTAGCTCTGATCGTTGTGGCAGGTCTGTTGACCTCGATCCAGCTGCCTTTGGCGGTCTATGCCTACAAGCACGCGGAATCGTCTTTTGCTGCGCCGTTTGAGTATACCGCGATGGTGTGGGCGGTAGCGTGGGGCTATCTGGTGTTTGGCGATATGCCCGACGTTCCGACAATGGTGGGCGCGTTTATCGTCATCGCGGCAGGCATTTACATGCTGCGCCGCGACCAGAAACGGTTGGCTTAGACCTATTTGCTCTTCTTTTCCTCGGCAATTCGGACCAGATCCCGCAACAAGGACTGCGACGCTTTGAGCCTTTGGGCAGGCTTTTCGTAATCATCCATGAAGACGATCCGCATATCAGGCCGCACTTTTGCGAGTGAGCCGTATTGGCCGATATAGCGGATCAGACCATCGGGGTTGGCGAAGGAATTATCGCGGAAATTGATAATGATCCCGCGCGGACCGGCATCAATTTTCTCGACATTGGCGCGAAGGCAGAGCGCTTTGATGCCGACAATGGCCAGCAATTGCCGCACTTCTTCGGGCAAGGGGCCGAACCGGTCGATCATTTCCGCGCCGAACGCGTCGATATCGCCGTCGGTCTCGAGCGTCGAGAGCCGTTTGTATAGCTGCATCCGGAGCGTGAGATCGGATACATAAGACTCAGGAATCATCACCGGCGTACCGATGGTGATGGCGGGCGACCAATGTCCCTCGATCTCGTCTTCGTCGGCAATGCCAGCCTTGAGCTGGGCCACGGCCTCTTCCAGCATCTGCTGGTAAAGTTCATAGCCCACTTCCTTGATATGGCCGGATTGTTCGTCGCCCAGCAAATTGCCCGCACCTCTGAGATCAAGATCATGCGAGGCCAATTCAAAGCCGGCGCCCAGGCGATCGAGCGATTGCAACACTTTGAGACGCTTTTCGGCCTGAACGGTCAAGGTGCGGTTAGCCGGCACGGTAAAGAGCGCGTAGGCGCGGGTCTTGCCCCGCCCGACGCGACCGCGCAATTGATAGAGCGCAGCAAGCCCGAACATATCGGCGCGATGGATTATAAGGGTGTTGGCGGACGGAATATCGAGCCCCGATTCAACGATCGCCGTCGAGAGCAGAATGTCATATTGGCCTTCATAAAAGGCCGTCATGACGCTTTCGAGCTCCTGCGCGGGCATTTGGCCATGCGCGATGCCTACTTTGGCTTCCGGGACTTCGGTGGCGAGGAAGGTCTGAACCTCGGCAATATCGTCGATGCGCGGGCAGACATAGAAACTTTGGCCGCCACGATACCGCTCCCGCAACAGCGCTTCGCGGATCATCAGCGGGTCGAAGGGCATCACAAAAGTGCGCACTGCCAAACGGTCGACCGGTGGGGTCGCCATGATCGAGAGATCGCGAACGCCGGTCATCGCCAATTGCAGCGTGCGCGGGATAGGCGTTGCGGTCAGCGTCAGCACATGTACTTCGGCGCGCAGTTCCTTGAGCCGTTCCTTGTGGCCAACGCCGAAATGTTGCTCTTCGTCGACAATCAACAGTCCAAGATCCTTGAAGGCGATCGCCTTGCCTAAAAGTGCATGGGTGCCGACGACAATATCAACGGTTCCGTCCGTAATGCCCTGTTTGGTCTCCTTGGCATCGGTCGTCGAGATAAACCGCGATAATTGCCGAACCACGACAGGTAAACCGGCAAAACGCGTCGCAAACGTCTTATAATGTTGGCGTGCCAGCAATGTGGTGGGCACCACAACGGCAACCTGCTTGCCCGAAAGGGCAGCGACAAAGGCAGCCCGTAACGCCACTTCGGTTTTTCCAAAGCCGACATCGCCGCAGAGCAGACGGTCCATGGGGCGACCAGAAGCCAGATCGCCCAGCACGGATTCAATCGAGGAGAGCTGATCTTCGGTTTCATCATACGGGAATTTTGCCGCAAATTCCTCATAAAGTCCTTGCGCGACCGTTAATTTGGGCGCTTCCTTCAACATCCGCGCGGCAGCGATCTTGATCAAGGCATGCGCCATCTCGCGGATGCGCTGCTTGAGCTTGGCTTTGCGCGCCTGCCATGCCCCGCCCCCCAATCGATCAAGCGCTATCTCGGTATCTTCCGATCCATAGCGCGACAGAAGATCGAGGTTTTCGACGGGAAGGAACAGCCGGTCGCCGCCCGCATAATGGAGTTCAACGCAATCATGCGGTGCCCCTGCGGCGTCGATGGTTTTCAGCCCTACAAACCGCCCAATGCCGTGGTCGACATGGACGACGAGATCGCCAGGCGTGAGGCTCGCGGCCTCCGCGATCACATCTTGTGCGCGTTTCGAGCGACGTGCCTTACGGATCAGACGATCGCCCAAAATATCCTGTTCGCCGACGACCACCAGCGCCTCGGTCTCGAATCCGCGCTCGATCCCCCAGACAGCCAATCCGATTTCGCCGGCCTTTAACGCCAAGGCCTGCGCATAAGTGGCAACAGGTGCTAGACCCGATAGTCCGTGATCGGACAGAACGTGGCCCAACCGCTCGCGCGCACCCTCCGACCACGCCGCCACCAGAATTCGCCGTTGCGAAGTGCGGCACTCGGCCAGATGGCCGACCACCGCATCAAAAACATTGTGGCCTTCCTGCTCTTTATCAACGCCTTCGGCTGCAGCGCGCTCGGCGGCGAAAATACGACCCTGCCGCGCGCCCGCATCCATGACCGCCAAGGGTGAGGATTCAATCACCGCGAAGGGTGTCAACCGCGCAACCGATCGGGCTTGCAGCGCCGCGGTCAGATCGGTAGCCGTCAGATGGAGCCGTTCGGGCGGCAAGGGCTTATAGGGTGAGACGCCCGGTTGCGAGACCGCGTCACGCCGCGCCTCGTAATGGTCCGCGATCTGCTTCGTCCGTTCGCTCGCCGCTTCCTCGGCCAGAGGATCGAGAACAAAAGGCACATCGGGCACATAATCGAACACGGTATCGAGGTGTTCATGGAACAGAGGCAACCAATGTTCCAAACCGGCGGGGCGGCGCCCTTCGCTGACCGCCTCGTAAAAATGATCATCCCGACCCGGCGCGCCAAAGGCCGCGACATAGCCTTGACGAAACCGTTTGATCGATTCCGTGGTCAACTGGATTTCGCTCATCGGAACGAGATCGAGCGCGCGCAATTGACCGACGGTCCGCTGCGTCTCGGGATCAAAACTGCGGATCGATTCGAGCGTATCGCCAAAAAAATCAAGCCGGACCGGTCCGGTCATTCCCGGCGCATATAAATCAATGATCCCACCGCGCACGGCATATTCCCCCGTCTCGCGCACGGTCGATTGCCGCATAAATCCGTTGTTTTCGAGCCATTGCGCGAGCGCGGTCGTATCGACGCGATTGCCAGGCGCGGCCGAAAAACTCTCCGATCCGACACGCGCGCGGGAAGGCACGCGCTGTAACAAGCCATTGGCTGTTGCGATGACAATGCGGGGCCGATCCTCTCCTGTTTGTGAACGGGCAAGGCGGGCTAAAACTGTCATCCGCCGCGAAACAATCGCGCTGTTGGGCGATACACGATCATAAGGCTGGCAATCCCAATTCGGAAAGCTCAAAACCTCGATATCGGGCGCGACAAAGCCCAAAGCGGCTTCCATGGCGGCTTGGCGCTGCCCGTCGCGGGCCACGAAGACCAGGGCTGCTGCCTTGCCCTGCCCGTTTTTGGCTAAGGCCCGGGCCAAATCAGCAGTCACGATCGCGTCAAACCCGTCGGGAACGGAGGCAAGGACGACATGGCGCCGTTGCTCCATTGCCTCTATTACTTGTCGAAGAAGTTTTGACATCGTTTTGTTCTAATTTACTTTTTCAAATATTGATTGGAGCGGAATGGGTGTGGTGGCTCCGAATGGCCTTCAACAATTCCGTATCAAATTCGGCGGGAATATCATCCGCATCCAAAATCCAATGCAACAAATCGCGATCGGCTTGCTCGATCAGCGCTTCGAAAAGGTCGAGATCGGCCTCGTCCAAATTGGCGAGGTAGGCATCGGCATATCCGCCCATGATTAGATCCATTTCGCGCAAACCCCGATGCCACGCCCGAAACAGTATTTTGCGGCGACGCGGGTCGAGATCGGCACTGGAAAGGACGGTTCCGGTCATGGTGATGTTCCGTTCAAAGAGCAGGCAAATCGCCATGCTCCCAGCCTTGTTTGGTTTCAGCAATAAAATCGTTCAACCGGCCTTGTGCGATCGCTGCACGCAAGCCCGCCATCAGATCCTGATAATAGGCCAAATTAATCCCCGTAATCAGCATCATGCCCAAAATTTCCTCGGCCTTGACCAAATGATGCAGATAGGCCCGGCTATAGATACGCGCGGGTGCCCAATTGGACGCCTCGTCCAGCGGACGGTGGTCGTCCGCATGGCGGGCATTGCGCAAATTGATCTTGCCGAACCGGCTATAGGCCAACCCATGCCTACCCGCCCGCGTCGGCATCACGCAGTCAAACATATCGACGCCGCGTCGCACGCTTTCCACCAGATCGTCAGGCGTACCGACGCCCATCAGATAGCGCGGCTTTTCCTGGGGCAAAAAGGGCTCAACCGTTTCAATCATCCGCAGCATGATCTCCTGCGGTTCGCCAACGGCCAAGCCGCCGATGGAATATCCTTTGAGGTTCATCGCGGCCAACGCTTCGGCACTCCGGATGCGTAACGCCTCGACGGCGCCGCCTTGCACAATGCCGAACATGGCTTTGCCTGGCTGATCGCCAAAGGCGGCCGCCGAACGTTCCGCCCAGCGAAGCGATAATTCCATCGCCCGCTCGGCTTCCGTGTCCGAGCATGGCAGTTTCACACATTCATCCAGTTGCATCTGGATGTCGGATCCGAGCAGGCCTTGAATTTCAATCGAGCGCTCGGGCGTCAATTCGTGCTTGGATCCATCAATATGAGAGGAAAAAGTAACGCCCTTCTCGGTCAATTTACGCAATTTGGCGAGCGACATCACCTGAAACCCGCCAGAATCGGTCAGGATCGGTTGCGACCAATTCATCAGATGATGCAAGCCGCCAAGACGCGCCACCCGCTCCGCGCCAGGCCGCAGCATGAGATGATAGACATTGCCGAGCACGATATCGGCACCCAGCGCTCGTACTTCTTCCGGATGCATGGCCTTAACCGTACCGGCCGTACCCACCGGCATAAAGGCGGGCGTGCGAATATCGCCGCGCGGTGTGGAGATAAAACCGGTTCTGGCGTTGCCATCGCGCGCGGTGATGTGGAATTGAAACGTATCGGAAGGCATCGGGTTCGGTTCCGTCAAACGGTGCGATGAAGCAGGCAGGCATCGCCGTAGGAATAAAAGCGATAACCCGTTTCTATCGCGTGTTTATAGGCTTTCCGCATGGTGTCGAGCCCAGAAAAAGCCGACACCAGCATGAACAGGGTCGAGCGCGGCAAATGGAAATTGGTCATCAGCACATCAACAGTTTTAAACCGATAGCCGGGCGTGATGAAAATCGCCGTGTCACCGGACCAGGCCGAAAACACACCCGCATCGCTCACCGCGGATTCCAGCAGCCGGAGCGACGTTGTGCCAACGGCCACAATCCGCCCCCCGTTCGCTTTGGTTGCATTCAGGGTTTCAGCGGTCGCTGCGGAAATTTCACCCCATTCGGCATGCATCCGGTGCTCATCGGTATCATCCACCTTGACGGGCAAAAACGTTCCAGCCCCCACATGGAGCGTAACATGGACGACAGAAACGCCGGCGTCGGCGAGCGTTTTCAGTAAAGCCGGTGTGAAATGAAGGCCCGCCGTGGGTGCCGCGACCGCTCCGGTACGATCGGCAAAGATGGTTTGATAATCGCTTTCATCCTTGGCGTCTTCAGCCCGCTTGGCCGCAATATAGGGCGGCAACGGCATCACGCCGACAGCACGGATCGCATCGTCGAGCGCGGGCCCGACAAGCGGAAACCGAAAGAGAACTTCGCCAGCCTCGCCCTTCTCAGCAACAACGGCCAACAGTTCGGCCTCTTTTTGGTCGCGTTTAAACCGAACCGTCTCGCCAACCGCAAGCTTTTTGGACGGGCGTACAAAGGCCCGCCAGCTTTGTTCGTCCTCCCGTTTGTGAAGCGTCGCCTCGATGCCTGCAACCGCCTCCCCACGTTGCCGCGTTCCCATCAAACGAGCCGGCAGAACACGCGTGTCATTCACCACCAGACAATCGCCGGGCCTAAAAAATGTTGGAAGGTCGGCGATAACCGAATCAACAAAAGGGTCGGCTTGTTCCGGGGACACGACCAGAAGTTGTGCGCTTTCCCGTGGCTCTGCCGGGCGTAGCGCAATCCGTTCGGGAGGAAGCTCGAAATCGAAATCATCAACGCGCATGGGACGTCACAGGCCTTAAGCCGAATGGCTAAACGGAGGGTTTTATTGGATCAACAAGATCATCAAACGGTCGGGGGTCAAAACCTGTATCACAATCAAATTGACACAATTTTTATCAGGAACCCACGCATCCTCTTAACAGTACGCGCAATAAGTGTGTGGTGTTCCGTTGCGGAAATGAACGATCTTTGGTTCATACTCCTTGCTGCTCCCTATTCTATTTCGGGAAACCAGCGCATTTTCAGACAGGCATTTTTCAGTAAGTGTAGTCTGGGCCGGTCGAGGGCGCGATAAACGCCATCGACCGGTCACTTTTTTCTTTAGCGCAGTTCGACGCTAGCCGTCACGATCCGGTCCGGATCGCGCACAGGTTCGCCACGCTTAATTTTGTCGACATTGTCCATGCCTTCGACAACCTGTCCCCAGACTGTGTATTGCCTGTCAAGGAACCGAGCATTGTCGAAGCAGATGAAGAATTGGCTATCGCCCGAATCCGGGTTTTGCGACCGCGCCATCGAACAAATACCGCGCACATGCGCCTCGGCATTGAATTCCGCCTTCAGCTTATGGCCTGAGCCCCCCATACCGGTACCGGTCGGATCACCGGTTTGCGCCATGAAACCATCAATCACGCGATGGAAAGGCACGCCGTCATAAAATTTCGTCTTGGCGAGTTCCGCAATCCGCGCAACGTGGTTCGGCGCAAGATCGGGTCTAAATTTGATAACGACTGTACCCTTTGTCGTTTCAAGCACGAGATGTTCCGTACCCTTGGCCTTTTTCGGTGCGGCTTCCTTTGGAGCTACCGCCTTCTTCGGCGCTGCAGCCTTTGGTGCAGCAGCTTTCTTCACCGGCGCCTTTTTGGCCGCGGCCTTTTTCTCAACGGGTTTTGTTTCTTTTGCCATAATGCCTGTTCCTTTTACTTGGCGTCTTCCATCATTTGCATCTTGATAATCTTGTCCGGATTTTTGACCGGCTCGCCGCGCTTGATCTTGTCGACAAACTCCATACCCGAAACGACTTCACCAAACACGGTATATTGTCCGTTCAGGAAGGCTGCAGGACCAAAGCAGATAAAAAACTGCGAATTGGCAGAATTCGGGTTTTGTGACCGGGCCATGCCCAAGGTTCCGCGATTGAACGGTTGGGGCGTAAATTCGGCTGGAAGATCAGGCAGCGTGGATCCGCCCGTACCCGTTCCGGTCGGATCACCCGTCTGCGCCATGAACCCTTCAATAACGCGATGAAACACGATGCCGTTATAAAACCCCTGCTTAACCAGCGTCTTGATCTGTTGAACATGTTTGGGGGCAAGATCAGGACGAAGCTTGATCACAACACGACCATCCTTCAGATCAAGATAGACCGTATTCGCCGGATCGGGCGTTTGCGCCTGTGCGCAAGTGGCGCCAAAGGCGAGCACGAAGGCCAGACAGAGTGCTTTCAACATAGAGAACTCCAACTTCGGGATGGGGATTGGTTACCGCGACGCGGCGAGTTTATGTTTCAGACCAGCGGCAACAAAATCGGGCACAAAGGCCGAAACATCGCCGCCCATCATCGCAATTTGCCGAACCAAAGTGGCCGTAATCGGGCGAACCATGGGCGATGATGGCAAAAATACCGTTTGAATGTCGGGTGCCAAAGACTGGTTCATGCCTGCCATCTGCATTTCGTAATCGAGGTCGGTGCCATCTCGAAGGCCGCGGATCAACACGGTGGCACCCTTTGATTTAGCCGCTTCAACCGCCAGGCCATCAAAGGTCATCACCTCAACCTCGGTGCCCTCGGAAACCGCAAACCCCTTGCAGGCTTCCTTGATCATGTCTGCGCGCTCTTCCGCCGTAAACAATGGCGTTTTACCCGGATGGATCCCGATCGCGACATAAAGATGATCCGCCAACCGGCACGCATGCCGGAGCAAATCGACATGCCCGTTGGTGACGGGATCAAAGGAGCCTGCATAAAAGGCCGTGCGTGATGTCTTTACCGGCATAGCCCAGCCCCCACTTCAGACTTCAGCGGCACCATCATTTGCTTCATCTACGCCGCTATCGTCGAGCCCCTCATCGCTGATGCGCTCGACCGAGACGACGCGTTCGCCCTCGGCGGTGTCGAAGATTGTCACCCCTTGCGTGCCGCGGCCAGCAACACGAATGCCATCCACCGGACAACGGATCAATTGGCCGCCATCGGTCACCAGCATAATCTGATCGGACTGCTCGACCGGGAAAGACGCAACCAATGGCCCGTTCCGCTCATTCACCACCATGGCGACAATGCCCTTCCCGCCACGACCTGTGATGCGGATTTCGTAGGCCGAGCTCCGTTTGCCATAGCCGTTTTCCGACAGCGTCAGCACGATCTGTTCGCGAGCGGACAATTCGGCATACCGTTCTTGCGACAGGGCTGCATCAATCGTTGATTCCTCGTCGGCGACCGTCTCATCGGGCTGCGTTTCACCCGCTAGCGCACGACGCATTTTGATATAGGCCACACGCTCATCGCTCGTTGCATCCACATGATGCAGGATCGCCATCGAGATGACCTTATCGGTCTTGCCGAGCGAAATACCCCGCACGCCGGTTGAATCACGGCCTTTGAAGACACGCACATCGGTGGTCGGGAAGCGGATGCACTGACCGGCCGCTGTGGTCAGCAACACATCGTCGGCTTCCGTGCTGATCTGCACGTCCACAATCGCGTCGCCTTCAT
>CANGIS010000025.1 GCA_947454055.1 Hyphomicrobiales bacterium | reverse complement strand
GCTTTGACAAGATCAAATTTGATTAAAATACCTGTCACATGAGACAGGTGCGCAGAGTCGGTCATGTGGTATTCTGATCTGCTGAATCAGAATCTAAACCTATCCGACACATCTCTTTAATGCTTCAAATCCCGTGCAAATAGGCCCGGTTCCATGTCGGCGCGATGGTGACTTCGTTGATGCAGACATGGGCCGGTTGCGTCGCGATATAGACGTAGAGATTGGCCATGTCTTCCGATTGCAACATGCGGGCGCGCTCCTCGTCCGTGACCTTGACGGGCCTCGTATTGAGGATCGGCGTTGAGATTTCGTGCGGGCAGATGACCGAGGAGCGGATGCCGTTTTTGAACTCTTCCATGTTGAGGCTGTGGCTCATGGCTACCACCGCGTGTTTGGAAGCTGTGTAGGCCGTGCCCGATAGCGGGGTCACATATTTGCCCGCCCATGATGCCGTGTGGATCAACACGCCATCCTGCTGCCTGCGCATCTGGGGCAACACCGCCAGCGTGCAGTAATAGGCGCCGTTCAAATTCGCTTGCAGGACATAATCCAGATCATCGGGCGAAAGAACCGCAAAACTGCGGGCGGTCACATTGGTGCCGGCATTGTTGACCAGAATGTCCAGCCGTCCGGTGCCTTTGATGATGCGTTCGACAACCGCCGGTGCCATCGCTTTGTCCATCACATCGCCGGGTTCAACCAAGGCCTTTCCGCCTGATTGTTCAATGGCATGGGCAACCGCCTCAAGCGGCTCCTTGCGGCGGCCCGTGAGCGCTACGGTGGCGCCCTCTTTGGCCATGGCATGTGCCGTGGCCTCGCCGATACCGCTACCCGCACCTGTTATCCAAATGGTCTTGCCGTCTAATTTGCCCATAACCTGTTTTCTCCCTTGTGTTGAAAACAGTCTATCGGGCGATAACAGGCAGGCCAAGCCCGTTCGAAGGTTCCCTTGGCATACCTGTTATTTGGGACAGGTCCGGAATTGAAAATTTCAAGCCATAGTAGGGGGATTAGGCTTGAATGATCAATACGAAGTGTATATACAATGATTATCGATTTTATGTTTGAATGGGATGAGACAAAGCGTCTCGCCAATCTGGCAAAGCATAATTTTAATTTTGCTGATGTAGGGCCCGCTTTTATTGATCCATTCAGGATTTTATCTCCGGTGAAGGGCCGTTCCTTTACCGAGGACCGATGGGCTGTCATCGGCGGTATCGATGGTCAGGCGATGCATATTGTTTTTACAATGCGTAGCGGGCGAATTCGTCTCATTTCCGCTCGGCGGGCCCATGAAAAAGAGAGAAAGCTCTATGAAACATGAGAATATCGTTAGGGCCAGGTTTGTTGATGGTGTGATGTATCAAGAGCATCCCGATGGCTCACTGACACCATTACCTAAAGGCGAAACCGATTGGGCAGCGCTCAACGCCAAAACGGAAGAGCAGCTTCTGGCAGAAGCCCTATCCGATCCCGATGCGTTGCCACTGACGGACGAAGAACTCGCTTTATTTGAGCGTGTCGAGGTCAAAACGCCTGTGAGCATCAGGCTAGATGAAGAGGTGCTCGACTATTTCAAATCAAAGGGACGCGGTTATCAGACCCGGATCAATGCCGTGCTGAAATCCTACGTCAAAGCGCAGACAGCGCGGCGCCAGCGTCGCGCGTGAGCTTAGGCCTCGCCAAAGACGCGGCGGAAGATCGTGTCGACATGCTTAAAGTGATACCCCAAATCGAACAGATCATCGATCTCGCTCGTTGACAGTTTTGCCATCACTTCGCTATCCGCATTCAGCAGGGCTTTGAACTCGCCTTCTCCCCGCCATACCGGCATCGCGTTGCGCTGCACGAGGCGATAGGAGTCCTCGCGGCTCACCCCCTTCTGCGTCAAAGCCAGCATCACCCGTTGCGAGTGGACGAGGCCACCGAGACGATCGAGGTTTTTCTGCATGTTTTCGGGGTAGATCACGAGCTTGTCGATGACATTGGTCAGGCGGGCCAACGCAAAATCGAGCGTCACGGTCGCGTCAGGCGCGAACATCCGCTCGACCGAGGAGTGCGAAATATCCCGCTCATGCCAAAGGGCGACGTTTTCAAGCGCGGGGGTCACCGCAGCCCGAACGATGCGGGCCAGCCCTGTGAGGTTTTCGGTCAGCACCGGATTGCGCTTGTGCGGCATGGCCGACGAGCCTTTTTGACCGGGCGAGAAATATTCCTCCGCCTCCAACACTTCCGAGCGCTGGAGATGACGAATTTCAATGGCCAACCGCTCGATCGACGAGGCGATGACACCAAGGGTGGCAAAAAACATCGCGTGGCGGTCGCGCGGGATGACTTGGGTTGATACCGGCTCAATGGTGAGACCCAGCGCATTGGCGACATGCTCCTCTACGCGAGGATCGATATTGGCGAAGGTGCCAACGGCTCCTGAAATCGCGCAGGTCGCTATATCTTTGCGTGCCGCGACGAGACGCTCGCGGTTGCGGGCGAATTCGGCGTAAGCCGTGGCCAGTTTAAGGCCGAAGGTCACGGGCTCGGCATGGATACCGTGCGAGCGGCCGATGGTGGGGGTCATTTTATGCTCGAATGCACGGCGCTTGATGGCAGCAAGCAAAGCATCAATATCGGCCAATAGCAGGTCCGCCGCGCGGCTCATCTGGATCGCCAGCGTGGTGTCGAGCACGTCCGACGAGGTCATGCCCTGATGCACAAAGCGCGCGTCCGGCCCGATGAATTCGCCGAGATGGGTCAGAAACGCGATCACATCGTGCTTGACCTCGCGTTCGATGGCATCAATTTTTTCGACATCGAATTTAGCGGCGCCGCCCTTTTCCCAGATCGTCTTGGCTGCTGAGGTCGGAATGACACCGAGTTCCGCCAAGGCATCGCAGGCATGGGCCTCGATCTCGAACCAGATGCGAAACCGTGTCTCAGGTGACCAGATCGCAACCATCTCGGGGCGGCTATAGCGCGGGATCATGCGGAAAACTCCAGGATTGAGGAACGGGGCGACCCTGAGGACGCGGAAGAGGCGGTACAATGGGTGTGTTCGTTTGCCGATAGCACCCGTTGCCCCGTGGCACAATGACATGAAAGCTGTGATCCACGCGAAGATCGGCCACGTTCAGGCTTCCGCGCGGGTTGCGTCATCCGCTTCCGCGATGCAAAACACTGTAAACGCGTAAGGAAATGAACATGGCTGGACGTGAGACCGATGTAATTGTGTTGGGTGCGGGGATCGTGGGTCTTGGCATCGCACTGAAGCTTCAGGAAAAAGGCCGCGGCGTCACGCTGATCGACCGTGAGGAAGCGGGGTCGCAAACCAGTTTCGGCAATGCAGGCATCATCGAGCGCTCGTCCTTTTTGCCGTATGCCTTCCCGCGCGATGTCGGTGAATTGCTGCAATATGCGCTGAATGCTCGCACGGATGCGCATTATCACGTCAATGCCTTGATGACGGTTGCCCCCTGGCTTGCCCGTTACTGGTGGAATTCTGCGCCTTCGCGTTACCAGCGGGCGGTGATCGGTGCCAAGCCGCTGATCGAGAATTGTTTGGCCGAGCATGAAACCCTTATCGCTGCGGCCGGTGCCGAGCATTTGATCCGCCGCACGGGCTGGATCAAAGCCTATCGCAGCGAGAAGAAAGCCAAAGAAGCGCAAGCCGATGCGGAAAAAATCCGCGCCTTCGGTGTAACGATCGATACGCTCAGCAAGGCTGAATTGGCGGTGCTTGAACCCAATCTAGGCGATGGCGTGATTGGCGCGGTGCATTACAAAGACCCCGCCAATGTGAATGATCCACAGGCCTTATCGCTCGCCTATCGCGCTCTGTTTGAAAAAAGGGGTGGTGTGTTCCTGCACGGCAATGCGCGCACGCTGGTGCATGAAGGCGCGGGATGGCGGGTCGGCACGGCAGCGGGCGTCGTCCGCTCGCGTGATGTGGTGGTTGCGCTGGGTCCATGGGCGCAGGAATTTGCCAAGGGCTTCGGCTATGATCTGCCGATGGGCGTCAAGCGCGGCTATCACATGCATTACCATACCACAGGCAATGCGGTACTGAACCACACGGTCTATGACGCCGACCACTCCTATGTGCTGGCGCCGATGGCTCATGGTGTACGGCTGACGACGGGGGCAGAATTTGCCCATCGTGATGCGCCGCCAACGCCCGTTCAGTTGGAACGGCTTGAGCCAAAGGCCAGGAAATTCTTTCCGCTAGCCGATCGCGTCGATCCGCAGCCCTGGCTCGGGTCGCGGCCGTGCACGGCCGATATGCTGCCCTTTATCGGTGAAGCGCCGCGGCATAAAGGCCTTTGGTTCGCCTTCGGGCACGCCCATCACGGCCTGACGCTTTCGGCGGTAACAGGTCGTCTCATCGCCGAAATGGTCACCGGCGAGACACCGTTTACCGATCCCACGCCGTACAGGGTCGATCGGTTTTAACGAAACCGATCTTTCCAGCTTGGCAATGCCCCTTCAAACGGCAAAGCCCCGGCTTCATAGACACCGCGGGCAATGGCGCGGGCGAGGGTGTCGGCTGCTGCGATGCAAAGCTCGGTCAGGTCAATGACACCGCCCGCCAGTGGCCGTTGACCGGTCGATGCCGCAAATACAACGTCGCCATCCAGCGGCGTATGGGCCGGCCTGATGGCGCGGGCGAGGCCATCATGGGCGGAAAGCGCCAGGCGCTTGCATTCGGCCTTGGTGAGCGTTGCATCGGTTGCAATCAGCGCGATCACGGTGTTTGCGCGCGGTCCCCCTTTGAGGCGCGGCGTCAGCGCGTCGGGCGGAAAGGGGGCCGGCAGGCCGAGCCCGCCATATTCGCCGTGCTGCTCATAAGGCGCCGCCCAGAATTGCGGGCCGTTGCCTATCGTCGCCGTACCCACCGCGTTAACGGCCACAATGGCCCCGACCGTGTAGCCGGATGGCGTTTTCATGCTGGCCGAGCCTAGCCCGCCCTTCAAATTTGCAGTTGTTGCGCCATAGCCCGCGCCCGCCGTACCGAGGGTGAAGCTGTCGCCCGCCGCCATAACAGCGCGATAGCCAAGATCGGGATAGGGCGTGTCACGGCCCCAAGCCTTGTCACCTCCATTGAGAAGATCAAACAAGATCGCTTGCGGCACTATGGGCACTCTGACGGAGCCAACGGCAAAGCCGCGACCCAATTCGTGCAAAGCGGCCATCGCGCCGCCTGCAGCATCAAGTCCGAAGGCAGAGCCGCCCGAAAGCAGAATGGCGTCGACGGTACCGACCGTCATTTCCGGTTCAAGCAGTGCCGTATCACGCAGCCCTGGCGCTCCGCCCAAAACGGCGATGGACGCCACCGCGGGTTCATCGAACACAATGGCAGTGACACCGGTTGCCACGTGGGCATCATCAGCTTGGCCGACGCGGAGGCCGGCAACATCTGTCAAAAGATTTTTCATGGGATGAAAGGTGAAGGAATTGTGAGGGGAGGGCAAGGGGGAGGGTGATTGGCGTGCCCCGTTCATCCTCCGTCATTGCGAGCGAGAGCGAAGCAACCCAGCTAGCGGTTGTTAAGAGAACGCAGCGCTGCGATTGCGCTTTTTTGTCCACCATCAGCTGGGTTGCTTCGCGTTCGCTCGCAATGACGGCTGAGGGGCGTTAGTTTTCCATCACATCCCACACCCTTCTCCTGTCCCCCTTGTCCGAAAGCGATCCGCGCCCTATCACTCTCGCATGACCGACATTACCTATCCCGTTGCGGCCTTTGCGGGCCTCGTTTCCTTTCTCAGCCCCTGCGTCCTGCCGCTGGTGCCGCCCTATCTCAGCTATATTGCCGGAACGGCGATTGAGGATTTTGCCTTGGGCGGCGAGCGGCGGGTGAAGCGCGATGTGCCCCTCGCAGCCTTCCTGTTTGTGCTTGGTTTTTCGACCGTCTTTGTCCTGCTGGGGGCCACGGCATCATTTTTGGGCCAAGCGGTTCGCGCCTATCTCGATGTCTTGTCGCTCGTTGCTGGCGTGGCCATCATTGCCATGGGGCTCCATTTTGCCGGCGTCTACCGCATCGGTCTTTTGTTCAGGGAAAAGCGGGTACAGGTCGAAAAGCCGGCGGGCGCGCTGGGCGCCTATGTGATGGGGCTGGCTTTCGCTTTTGGCTGGACGCCCTGCATCGGGCCTGTATTGGCCGCTATTCTGGCGGTCGCTGGCTCGGAAGAAAGTGTGACCCGGGGGGCATCGCTGCTTTTTGTGTATTCGCTTGGCCTCGGCATTCCCTTCATCCTTGCGGCGTTTGCGATGGAGCGCTTCACGGGCTTTCTCAAGCGCTTCCGCAAACATATCGGCATGGTGGAAAAAGCCATGGGCGTGCTGCTGGTGTTAACCGGCGTCGCCTTTCTTACCGGCTCGATGAGCCTCTTATCTTTCTGGTTGATTGAAACATTCCCGGCCCTTGGAAAGCTCGGATAAAGGCTTGGACGAGGAACAAGAGGGACTTCCCCCGCCGCGGGCGCGAGGCCTTGCCCATACCGAGCGTAAAAGCGCCGCTATCCCATAAAAAAACCCGCGACCGAGGTCGCGGGCTTCTTCGTTCAAGCGATCAGATCAAGCTTACTTAACCGAATCGTCCTGGGCGTACTTGCCACCCTTGAAGCTGTGCCATGCGTATTTTGGCTCCAACACGTCGCCCTTGCCGTCGAATGCAATCTTGCCGACTGGGGTGTCGAGGGAAACCTTGGCCAAAGCCGCAACAACCTTCTTCGAGTCGAACGAGCCTGCAGCCGTTGCAGCAGCAGCCCACGTCTTCACACCCGTATAGGCGTAGAGGGTGTAGGTGGCGACTGGCGTGCCCTTGGCGACGAACTTATCGCAAATGGCCTTGTTGGCTGGGTTCAAGCAGTGATCTGGTGGGTTCGTGAAGATCGCGCCGTCAGAAGCTGCACCAGCGATCTGAGCGAACTCGTTGTCACCAAGAGCGTCGCCCGAGATGAACTGTGCCTTCATGCCCTGCTCAGCCATCTGCTTCACGAGCATGCCCGATTCAGGATGGTAACCCGAGTAGTAAAGCACGTCGACTTTCAGCGACTTCAACTTCGACACCATAGCGGTGTAGTCCTTTTCGCCGGGCGTGATCGCGTCGACGAGAACTGGCTTCAAGCCATTGGCTTCAAGAGCCTTGTTGGTTTCGAGCGCAAGACCAGCAGCGTAAGCCGACTTGTCGTCGAGAACGGCAATGTTCTTGCCCTTGTAGTTCTTGGCAATGAACGCGCCGGCGATTTTGCCCTGCACGTCGTCACGGCCGATGACGCGGAAGATCGAAGGACCAGCGCGCTCGTCGGTCAGCTTGATGTTGGTCGAAGCTGGCGAGATCATGATCATGCCTTCTTCGGCATAAACCTTCGAAGCTGGGATCGACGAACCCGAGCAGAAATGGCCGATAACCGCTGCAACCTTTTTGCCGACCATGTCGTTGGCAACAGCAACAGCCTGCTTTGGATCGCACTGATCGTCGCCGATGACGCCGACAACCTTCTGGCCGTTGACACCGCCGGCAGCGTTGAGCTCGTCAATCGCCATGTTGAAGCCGGCCTTGAACTGTTCGCCGAACGCGGCGAGACCGCCGGTTACAGGTCCAGCCATGCCGATCGTGACGTCAGCGTGTGCCGCCGTCGAAGTAAGAGCGACGCCCAGAGCGAGCATCGAGAGTGAACGCGAGAGTTTCATCATATGTTTAAATCCCCCAAATGAACTATCAACACACTGTCAAAATCCAAAATCAGATTTTGCAGCCTGCCTTGGACATGAAGCTAGCCCCTTATCTATAAGGAGTCACCCGCTTTTTTGTCCGAGACTTCTTACCCTAGTGGCCCGAGCCGCCGAGATAGGCAGCCCCCACTTCCGGGTGATTGAGAAGTTCGCTACCGGTACCCGATAGCGTGATCCTTCCATTGACCATGACATAGCCGCGCGAGGCGAGGCGGAGCGCATGGTAGGCGTTTTGCTCCACCAGAAACACCGTCAGCCCTTGCGATTGATTGAGTTCGCGCAGCGTATCGAAAATCGTTTTGGCCACCAGCGGGGCCAGACCCAGCGACGGCTCGTCCAGCAGCAACAAACGCGGGCGGGCCATCAAGGCGCGTCCAATCGCCAGCATCTGCTGTTCGCCGCCCGAAAGCGTGCCTGCGCGTTGAGCGTGGCGCTTCTCGAGAATGGGAAACAGCGCATACATACGCGCCAGATCGTCGGCAAAATATTTCGGGTCGATGGTCACAGCACCCATCTGAAGATTTTCATACACGCTCATGCGCGGGAAAATGCGGCGGCCTTCAGGGGACTGCGAAATGCCCAGACGGATGATTTCATGCGTCGGCATTTCGTGGATGGGCTTGCCGGCAAAGGTCACACTGCCGCGCACCGCGCGGTTGACGCCGCAAATGGCCATCATCAGCGTTGATTTACCGGCGCCATTGGCCCCGATCATCGTAACAATCTCGCCTTCATTGACATCCATATCGATGCCGTAAAGGGCCTGATTGCGACCATAGAAGGTTTCAACGCCCCGAACCGCGAGCAAGTTTTGTGTCATGAGTACCGCTTCCCAGTTCTAAACTTGGTTATCTTACGCATTTAGTCTTCGACGACGCCGAGATAGGCCTTGATGACGGCCGGATCATTGCGCACTTGCGTGGCCGTTCCGTCGGAAATCTTCCGGCCATAATCCAATACGATCACATGGTCCGAAATTTCCATGACCACGCTCATATCGTGCTCGATCAGGAGAACACCGACATTGTTCGTGTCACGGATCGAGCGGAGAAGTGCGTTCAACTCTTCCGATTCCCGCGGATTGAGACCGGCTGCCGGCTCGTCGAGGCACAGCAGAACAGGATCGGTGCACATCGCGCGCGCAATTTCCAAGCGCCTCTGATCGCCATAGGGCAACGCCGCGGCCGGATCATCGGCGCGATCGGTAATCCCGATGCGATCCATCCAGAACTGAGCCTTTTCCTTCGCCGCTTTCTGCGCGCGTTGGTAGGAAGGCATGTTGAAGATGCCGGCCAGTGTATAGAGCGACGCCTTCATCAGATGGTTGTGCTGGGCGATCATCAGATTTTCGAGCACCGTCATGCCGCCGAACAACCTGATGTTCTGGAAGGTGCGGGCGACTTTCGCGGTTTGCGAGATCCGGAAATCTTCCATCTGTTCGAGTTCGAATTGGCGATCATCGGCGTGGGTCAGCACAATCTGACCCTCCGTCGGCTTGTAAAAGCCCGTGATGCAGTTGAACGCGGTGGTTTTACCGGCGCCATTGGGACCGATAACCGCCGTGATGTGCTCGCGGTGAACGTCGAAGGATACAGCGTCGACAGCCGTCAGGCCGCCGAAGCGCATGGTGAGCTGGTTAACAGCAAGCAAGGGTTGAGACATCTTATCCGCGCCCCTGTGAAATCATGGCAGCTGAAACCGTTTTTTCGTCTTTCAAGAAAACCGTCGGCGTTCGTGTCGACACAAGGCCGCGCGGTCGCCACAACATCATCAACACCATGGCAAGCCCGAACAACAAGAGGCGAAGCTGGCTCGGGTCGAAATCCGGTCCAAAGATCACCTTGAGGAACTGCAACTGGCGCAGCAGTTCCACCCCGCCCACCATCGCAATCGCCGAGAATACAACGCCAAGCTGGCTCGACATGCCGCCGAGGACGACAATCGCCAGAATGGTGGCTGATTCCATGAAGTTGAACGATTCAGGGCTCACAAAGGCTTGTTTGGCGGCAAAGAAAGAGCCGGCAAAGCCACCAAACATGGCGCCAATCGCAAAGGCCGAGAGCTTGGTGTTGACCGTGTTGATGCCCAGCGAGCGGCAGGCAATCTCGTCCTCGCGCAAGGCTTCCCAGGCGCGCCCGATCGGCAAACGACGCAGGCGACCGGTAACGAAGAAGGTGAAAATCGCCAGCGCCAAAATCAGGAAATAGAGAAATACGATGCGCTGCATGCTTGAATATTCAAGCCCGAAAGTGGCTGCAAAGCCGCCCGGTTCCTGATTGAACGGAAGGCCGAAAAAGGACGGCCGCGGAATGCTCGAAAGCCCGTTCGAGCCGCCGGTGAAGCCGCGCCAGTTGAGCAACACGACGCGGATGATTTCACCGAAGGCCAGCGTCACGATGGCCAGATAGTCGCCACGAAGGCGCAGCACCGGAAAGCCTAAAATCACGCCCCAGGTCGCGGCCAATAAGCCGGCCAGTGGCAGGCACATCCAGAACCCGAAGCCGAAATGGATCGAAAGCAACGCGTAGGAATAGGCACCCACCGCGTAGAAGGCGACATAACCCAGATCCAGCAAGCCCGCGAGGCCCACCACGATCTGCAATCCCCAGCCAAGCATGACATAGGTGATGATCAAAATGCCGAGATCGAGGATATAGCGATCCGAGAAGGGCAGGAAAGGAAAGACAATCGCGAAAACCAGCAGCACGGGGCCAACGGTTTTGGCGATTTTCGCCGAGCCAAAAAAGCGCACCAAGGCGGAAGGTGCTGCGGCTGGCTTGCTTGTGCCGTCCTGCTTTTTGCCAAAAATCTCCATCGCCATGCGGGCGACAAAGATCAAACCGCAGGCAATCGCCAAACCAGACCAACGATATTGCAGAAACAATCCGTCGACACCGCCGGAGGCAGCCGTCTTGATGCCCAATGTCGGCAGAAACAGGAAGAAGGCAATGATCGTCGCAATCGCCGAACGCTTCAGCATCGGCAATAGGGCGGGCAGGGTTGGAAGCTGTGAGGACATGGCTCAGACCTTCTCGATTTCGGGACGTCCGAGCAGTCCCTGCGGCATGAAGATGAGAACGACGATCAGCATCGAGAACGCCGCCACATCCTTGTATTCGGAAGAGAAATAGGCGGCGAAGAAGACCTCGATCAGGCCAATCACCAGACCGCCAAGCATCGCGCCGGGCAAGGAGCCCACGCCCCCCAGAACCGCGGCGGTGAAGGCCTTAATGCCAGCCGAGAACCCGATATAGAAATCGATCACGCCATAATAGAGCAGATACATCAGCCCCGCGACCGCGGCCAGGGCCGCGCCGATCACAAAGGTCGTCGAAATCGTGGTGTTCACATCGATGCCGAGCAGCATCGCCATTTTCATGTCCTGCTCGCAGGCGCGTTGCGCGCGGCCGAGCGACGTCTTCGAGATGAGATAGGTGAAGCCCGTCATCAGCAGGAAGGTCAGCACCACGATCAGGATCTGCATATAGGTGACGCGGACAACGAAATCATTGCCCTCCAGAATGGTGAATCCGCCGGAGATGATCGCCTGCAAGGGCTTCACGCGGGCGCCTTGTGTGGCTTGAATAAAATTTTGCAGAAAAATCGATACGCCGATGGCGGTGATCAACGGAGCAAGGCGGAAGGAGCCGCGCAAGGGCCGGTAGGCCAGCCGCTCGATCGTCCAGCCATAAATGCCGGCGATCACCATGGAAATGGCGGCCACCAAAATCAGCACGCCGATCCCGACCGCGACGCTCGAGGTGCCGGTGATGCCAAAGATGATGATCGTGATCAAGGAGACGAATGCTCCCACCATAAACACGTCGCCATGGGCGAAGTTGATCATGCCGATGATGCCATAGACCATCGTGTAACCAATCGCGATCAGGCCGTAAATCGACCCGAGCGTGATCCCGTTGATCAGTTGCTGAATAAAATAATTCATCCCTAGAACCCTGTCCCCATGGCGCTTTTACTTACGCTCGAAAAAACCAGTAGCCGATCAATCGCCGGTCCGCCAGTCAGAACATGCAACTCGAAAGCCTTATTTCACGAGAATTTTTGTGCAAATTTGAAGTTTTTGCGACATTATCGAGCAGTCGCTGCATCCTTCACCTGAAAACCATGTGCCAAAGGGTCGCGGTCGTCGATGAAGATGGTGTTATATCCGGTCATGCGCGCCCAGCCTTCAATGGACGGGATGATGGCGTCGTATGTACCAACCTTGGTGGCGCGCTCAACCCTGCCGCGAAACAACGTTCCGATAATGCTTTCATGGACAAAATCGTCGCCGACCTTGAGTTTGCCCAGTGCTGCCCATTGCGCCATGCGCGAAGAGGTGCCGGTGCCGCAGGGCGAGCGGTCGATCGCCTTATCGCCGTAGAAGACAGCATTCTTGGCATGCGCTTCGGGATGCGTCGGCGTGCCCGTCCACAACACATGCGACAGCCCGTTGATTGCCGGATTTTCCGGATGAACGAAGGTATATTTGGCGCGGAACGCTTCGCGCACCTTGGGGCTCCAGCGCAGAATGTCGGAAGGGTTGACGTGCTCAAGCCCTTGAAAATTGGCTTGCGGCTCGATGATTGCGTAGAAATTGCCGCCATAGGCCACATCGGCCGTGATCGTGCCAAGGCCTTCGACCTCGGCTGAAATGCCGGTCGAGTGCAGGAATGACGCGATATTGGTAATTCGAACGCTGTCGACAAAGCCGTCTTTCATCTGATAGCGCGCCTCGACCACACCGGCTGGCGTGTCGATCATCAACCGGCCAGGTTCGCGGGGAGAGACGAGCCCGCGCTCCAACGCCATCGTCACAGTGCCGATGGTGCCGTGGCCGCACATCGGCAGGCAGCCCGACGTCTCGATGAACAGAAAAGCAATATCGCAATCCGGCCGCGTTGGCGGATAAAGGATGGCACCCGACATCATGTCATGGCCGCGCGGCTCGAACATCAGGCCGGTGCGGATCCAGTCATATTCCGCTAAAAAATGCGCCCGTTTCTCGACCATATTGGCGCCAACCAGATTGGGGCCGCCACCTGCCACAAGGCGGACAGGGTTGCCGCAGGTGTGGCCGTCAACGCAGAAAAAAGTGTGGGTTGCCATGGTCTTCCTCGTATCCCTTGCAAGATGGATTCAGGCGGTGGGTGGTTCGTCCTCATATTCTGATTCAAGGTGTTGATGTTCTGAATCAGAGTCCGGATAGTCATGTATCTTCTTGATTTATCAATCAAAATCTCTGCGGACTAAATCGGCTGAGGTCGATCGGGGGCTGGCGTCCGGCGATCAGGTCGGCGACGATCTGTCCGGTCGCAGCGGATTGCGTCAGCCCGTAATGGCCGTGCCCAAAGGCATGCACCACATGGGGCGAGCGGGTCGAATAGCCGATAACGGGCAGGGAATCGGGGATGGACGGACGAAAGCCCATCCACACCGTGCCTTGATCGAAGCTCGGCAGATCGCGGATGAATCGTTCAGCCTTCTTATAGATCGCCCGGGTGCGTGCATGGTTGGGCGGCAGCTTGAGGCCGGCCAGTTCAACGGCGCCGCCAAGACGCAAACCGGTATCCAGCGGGGTCGCGACAAAGCCCGAGCCTTGAAACGAGATGGGACGGTAAATATAGCGCGTCGAGCCGGGAAACGAGATGTTATAGCCCCGCTCGGTGTCCAGCGGCACCGGGTCGCCAACACTGGCGGCAATCGGCTTGGACCACGCGCCCATCGCAATCACGGCACGATCAACCACCATTGGATCGCGCCCGTCGAAGCGGAGGGTGACGCCGCGGTCCAGATCAATGGCATTCACGCTCGCCTGTAGAAAGTCGATGTTCCGGGCGCGCGCAGCCTCATAAAGCGCCATGGTCACGAGATAGGGATCGGAGACATGGCCTGCATCGGGAAAAAAGGCTGCCCCTGCAATCGCGTCGCTCAGGGCCGGCTCCATCCTCCGAACTTCCGGGCCATCCAGATATTCAACGCGGATGCCTGCGGCTTCCTGTCGCTTGAAATGCGGCAAAGCTTCGCGAAACGCGTCATGCGTCTCGAAAGCGAACAAGCCGCCGTTCCGGTGCATCATTTTCTCCATGCCCAGCCGCGCCGAAAGCTGCGCCCAAGCTGGCATAGCGAGGCGCTGGAGAGCAATCAGCGCCTCAATCGAGCGCGCCAGATTGGCAGGGTGCGACGCAATCAGGAGTCTCGCCAGCCAAGGCAGGATGGGTAGCAGGTACTCGCGCCGGATGGCCAGGGGGCCGAGCGGATCCGACAGGAATTTCGGCACCTGACGGAGCATTTTGGGGTGGGCAATCGGATCAATATCCGTATGCGCCAGCCATCCCGCATTGCCGCGCGAGGCACCTGCTGCCGGTCCCTCCCGATCAATGATCAGAACCGAATGCCCCTCATCGGCGAGCGCATGGGCGCTCGCCAACCCGACAAGTCCCGCTCCAAGAACGGCGATTTTCATCCGCTCGAAGCCGATCAGAGTTTAGGAAGGGCAGGGCGAACCGCCAGCGCCTTCTGGACAATCCCCTCAATCCGCGTGCGTTCGCTGCCTGAAAGCGCAATGCGCGGCGCGCGGCAGCGGTCATTGGTGCCGGTAACGAGGGCTTCGACGAGCTTGATGTTCTGCACAAGGCGCGCCGAGACATCGAGATCGAGCAAAGGCTGGAACCAGCGATAAATCTTGAGCGCCTCTTCCATCCGTCCGGCCTGCTGCAATTTCCAGATCGCAACCGTCTCATCGGGGAAGGCGCAGACAAGGCCAGCGACCCAGCCATGGGCGCCCATGGCGAGGCTTTCCAAGGCCAGATTGTCGACACCGGTGAAGACCTGCATCTTGTCGCCCATCAAATTGAAGATGCGGGTGATGCGGCGAATATCGTCGGACGATTCTTTCACAGCCGCAAACAGCGGATCGGCGGCGAGATCAACCAGCATTTCAGGAGTCAGATCAACGCCATAGGCGACAGGGTTATTGTAGATCATCACCGGCAATTGGCCCGCTTTGGCCACGCCGCGGTAATGGGCCATCGTCTCGTGCGGTTCGGATTTATAAGGGATGCCGGGCAAAATCATAAAGCCCTGCGCGCCCGCTTTGGCGCCTGCTTCGGCCAGCGCTTGCGCGCGGCGGGTGGAGCCTTCCACCACGGTCAGCAGCACCGGAATCTTGCCATTGGCAACCCGAAGGGCCGTTTTGAGCACTTCGATTTTCTCGTCAAAATCAAGCGTAGACGTCTCGCCGAGCGAACCGCACACAATAATGCCATCAACGCCCGCATCCGTCTGGAGTTTGAAGCAGCGCTCCATTTCCGCAATATCAAGCCGGTCATCGGTCGTAAATTTCGTCGTAACCGCTGGATATACGCCAGTCCATTTCGCGTGCGCCATTGCTCAACCCTTTTTTGTAATTTTCTCTGCTGCGGCTATAGCATCAAGTTTTGGCGTGGCAAAGGTGGCGTTCGGCATGGCACCTAACCTCAAGCCAAAGGTCTTTTGGAGCCTTCGCCATGACGGATCGTGATTTAAAAACCCCGCTTACATGGCTTGCCATGCCGCATCGGGATGGCGGCAATCATCGCCTTGCTTGCCGGTATCGGTCAGGAAAAGGCCAGCCTATCCTGTGGCTTGGTGGGTTTCGCTCGGACATGGATTCAACCAAAGCGGAAGCCATTGACGCTTGGGCCGAGCGCGAAGGGCGCCCCTTCATGCGCTTCGATTATTCCGCCCACGGCCTGACCGGCGGCGACTTTTCGGAAATGACGCTGTCCGTCTGGCTCGAGGATTCTTTGGCGGTTTGGGAAAGCCTCGGCGGCACCCAACCCGTGATCGTAGGCTCCTCGATGGGCGGGTGGTTGACCTTGCTGGCCGTTCGTGAGCGCGCACGTTACGGGCTTTCAGGCCCCTCGGCGCTTGTGCTGATTGCGCCAGCAGTCGATTTTTCGGAGGAATTGATGTGGAAAGCTTTTCCGGAGGCCATCCGGCAGGAGATTTTAACCAAGGGGGCCTTTTACCAGCCCTCACCCTATGGTGACCCCTATCCGATCACGCGGGCCTTTATCGAGGATGGCCGCACCCATCTGCTGTTTGATTCCCCGATTAACCCAGGCGCGCCGTTACACATCCTGCAAGGCATGAAAGACGACGCCGTGCCGTGGAGCCATGCGTTGAAACTGGTCGAGCATTTGCCGCTAAGCGATTGCAAACTGACTCTGATCAAGGATGGCGACCACCGTTTATCGCGGGATGAGGATATTGAGGTTTTGTTGCGCACGATCAGCGCTTTTTAATGTCCCGTCACTGCGAACGAAAGTGAAGCAACCCAGCTGATGCTTATTTGAAGGGCACGAAGGCGACACCGCGTATTCTTAAAACACATCAGCTGGGTTGCTTCGCTTGCGCTCGCAATGACGGTAGTGAGATTGTGTTGCTTTAACCGTCAACCGCCGGCCTTCTCCAAAATTTTGCTCATCCGGTCGCGCCAGTCTGCGCCGCCAATGGCTTTGTAGCGGGCGATGGTTTTCGGCGACAGGCGAAGGGTGACAGCTTCCTTTGCCTCGGCCAGTTTGGGCCGACCTCGGGTGCGCTTGATGGCTTCCGCAAGGCTTGGAAAAACCTCACCGAAAGGCTTGACGGAGGCAAGCTGTTCGTCCGTCAATTCGGGATTATCGGGATCAGACGCAATACCTGCTTGGATAAGGGCTTCGTCCAGATCAGTGATGGGCTTACGGGTCATAGAATGCTCCTTTCCTTGCGGCTCGCCGGACGCATCGAAATGATCGAAATCGCTTCGCTGCCGAGCGCTACAAAGACAACGGCGATGATGGTGGTGCCTTGAAATTCGCCGATAGCGACAAAGCGACCTTCATAGGACGGAGCCACCATTGCGCCGACGAAAAAGGCAAGTTCAAGATCGGCAAAATCCAAACCATGCTTGGTGAGGTTGGTTTCGCGCTTATTCTCATCCCAAACGATGATTATGGTATTTTAAGTACACGAAAAATAAATGGCTGGCAATGATTTTTTTGTGTACGGAAATTGTGGCGCCCCCTCAACGCCACTTCAACCGCCAACCGTAATCACCCCATCTTCAGCGATTGAAATGGTTTGACCATGCAGCGGGCGTTGCTCCGCGGCACTTAGTCGATAAGCAGGCGGCACGGCCCAGCCCATTTCGCGTGCCACGATAATGCCGAGCAGTAAAATAGCGTCCGGTTCCGGCATTAAAAGGGCGGTCGGTGCGCGGCCGGCGTGCACGAGCTCCAGCATCACGGCGGCGGCGGATGACGAGCCGATCATGCCGGGGAGCGCCAAAACCTTGCCGGCGATGGATTGTCCGCGCTCGGGATGGCGCGCGTCGATAATCATGCCGGTTTTCGGGTCAACGCCGCCCCAAAAGCTGATCGGATGGGTCAAGGCCAGCACAAGGCCCACGCCATGGCCGCCAAGGAGAACGTCTGCTTTTAGCGCCATAATGCGTTATCCCGGGTCAGGCGGCCTGTTACCGCGCTCTCTACACAATCTTTGAGCGAACCGTATTGCACGGCATATCCGGTGTTTCCGGGGGCGTAATGGGCGAATTTGCCGGAATTCGTCATCAACACCCCATCGCCAGCAGGCAGGATCGGCGTCACAACGACGCAGGTGTCGGCCACAAAGGTAACACCCAGCTTTTCCAGCGCCGCCCGTTGCCCATTGGCTTCGATCTGGCGGATCACATGGCGACCGGTGCAGGCATAGATCGTCTTTTCCAGTTTCCGGCCATTGATCAGATGCGACAGCGCCTCGACCTCGTCGATGGACAAATGAGGGCTGCCAATGGCCACAGCATCAATCGCTTCGTCCGATGTGGTCGATAGCCGCTTTAACGCGCCGAGCACCATGTCGGCGGTCACTTTAATGGTCTTCTCGGCAGGTCTGCCTTGCAGTGCGGTAGCCACATCGGCGGCTTCCGGCGTAACACCGGCAATATGGAACAAGCCGACGCCGCCCGAGGACGCCGCAGCAGCCCCAAACGCCTTGAGATTGTCATCGTTCGGCAGGCCTTGCAGGCCATCGACCACACCGATCGAATTGACCATCTCAAGCCCGAACCAGGTCCCCAGCACAGGATAAAACACATCCGATTTACGGAGTTCCTCCGACAAGCCTGAGACATCGGCCACAAGGGTTGCCCTGCGATTTTCGATACGGTGAAGGCCATAATCGGGCGCAAAACCCACAATCGCGCAGGCAATATCGAGAAAATCACCGTAGCGGTTGGTGCGGGCGCCTAAAACGGAATTGCAGAACACCACGGCATTCGATTCGCCCCAGGCGACGTCGCTACCAAGTGCAGGCCGGTGTCCAGCCTGATAGGGCGAGCACGTCCAGGACGGCTCGCACCCCATCGCCTCATAGGCCATCATCATGCGTTTCGCCATATCGCGCTCGGCGGGCGGCATGCGTTGTTTGGAACACCCCATCAGATCCAGCGCGCCGACATTCAGCGTCGAGCGAACCTTCACCTTGGCCGCGCCTTCAACGAGTTTTTCGGCAAACAGGGTGCCCGAGTCGCCGTGATAAAGCGCGCCGTCAATATGGGCCGAGGCGATCGGGATCAGCCGGGTTGCGCCCATCAGTCGCGCCGTGTCGGCAACGATCCGCATCGCCATCGCAGCGCCCGGACCCTCCGAGCCCTGGGCAATGGCGGTTTCCTGATCGGTGAGGGTTAAAGCCATAGGGGAGTGCTCCTTCGCGTCCAACCGGCCTGAAACCGCAGCGCTTGTCAATTGGTCAGTAACTATGACCTAATTTAGGGGTTTGGAGGGCCCGACCTCATACTATTTGACGCCAAATTAGTGGTTCTGCTCTCGTCTTGCAGCTTGACCGGGTCTTTCTTGCGTATAAAGTCAGACTATTCAATCGGAGGGCCGATGGAATCTTCTGCCATCGGCAGACCTGTTCCGGATGCCTTGAAGAGCCGCGCAATCGGCATAACGGGCATTGAGACCCGATAACCAGTGGAGGAAAGCTCATGGCGAGCGTCACGATGATCGTTAACGGCAAGGAAGTTACCGCGACTATTGACCCGCGGACCCTTCTCGCCCAGTTCCTGCGCGAGCATCTTCACCTGACCGGCACCCATATCGGCTGCGATACCAGCCAATGCGGCGCTTGCGTTGTTCATGTCGATGGCCGTTCGATCAAGAGCTGCACCACTTTGGCGATTGCGTGCGAAGGCGCTTCTGTGACGACGATCGAGGGGATCGGCACGCCGGAGCATCTGCATCCGATGCAGGCGGCTTTCCGCGAAAACCACGGCCTTCAGTGCGGCTTCTGCACGCCGGGCATGATCATGTCGGCAATCGACATCGTCAACCGCAAGGGCAACCATCTCGACGAGCACACGATCAGGGAAGAGCTTGAAGGCAATATCTGCCGCTGCACGGGCTATCACAACATCGTGAAAGCCGTTGCCGCCGGCGCCGAAGCAATGGCTAGCAAATAAAACATGTCGAACAGGCCCTTATCTTGGGGGCTTAGCAGAATATGACCGCCAAAAAGCGGCTTTGGAGGAATATCCCATGAGTTCAGCGACAGGCATTGGAGCCTCAGTGCTCCGCAAGGAAGATCTTCGGTTCATCACCGGCAAGGGCCAATACACGGACGACATCAACCGGCAGGGACAGGCGCATGCCTATTTCCTGCGCTCGCCCCATGCGCATGCGACGATCAAGAAGCTTGATGTATCGGTTGCCAAAAAGGCACCGGGCGTTCTGGACGTCCTGACCGGCGACGATCTCGCCCACGACAAGGTCGGTGGCCTGATCTGCGGCTGGATGATCCATAACAAGGACGGTTCGCCGATGAAGGCTGGCAGCCATCCGGCGCTGGCGCAGGGCAAGGTTCGTTATGTCGGCGACCACGTCGCCGTGATCATTGCCGAGACCTATTCGCAAGCCAAAGACGCCGCGGAACTGATTGTGGTCGACTACGGCGTTTTGCCTGCGGTCGTCGATATGAAGACGGCCTCGAAGGGCCCCGCCATTCACGACGTGGCCCCCGATAACGTCGTGTATGACTGGCATCTTGGCGATAAGGCTGCCACCGAAGCCGCCTTTAAAAACGCCAAGCACATCACCAAGATTGACCTCGTCAATAACCGCCTGATCCCCAACGCGATGGAACCTCGCGCGGCGGTGGGGGATTATGATGCCGGTCAAGAGCAGTTCACGCTCTACACGACCAGCCAGAACCCGCATGTCGCCCGTCTTGTGCTCTCGGCCTTTATCGGCATTGCGCCTGAGCATAAGCTCCGCGTGATTGCGCCGGATGTTGGCGGTGGTTTCGGCTCGAAGATCTTCATCTATGCCGAGGAGACCGTCTGCGTGTGGGCAGCCAAGCGTGTGGGTCGTCCCGTCAAGTGGACGGCGGACCGTACGGAAGCCTTCTTGTCCGACGCGCATGGCCGTGACCACATCACCCACGCCGAATTGGCGATGGACGACAAGGGCAAAATCCTTGGCTTCCGCATCAAGACCAAGGCCAATCTGGGCGCCTATCTCTCGACCTTCTCAAGCTGCGTGCCGACCTATCTCTACGCGCCGCTTTTGTCGGGTCAGTATGATATTCCGGCCATCTATGTCGAAGTTGAGGGCATTTACACCACAACCGCACCGGTTGATGCCTATCGCGGCGCAGGCCGTCCGGAAGCAACCTTCGTGGTCGAACGCGTGATGGAAGTCGCAGCCCGCGAATTGGGCATGGATCCGGCAAGTTTCCGCCGGAAGAATTTTGTCAAATCCTTCCCGCATCAAACGCCTGTGATCATGTGCTACGACACAGGCAATTATACCGCTTCGCTCGATCTCGCGCTTGAGATGGCGGACTATAAAAACTTCGGCAAGCGCAAGAAGGAAAGCGCCAAGAATGGCAAACTGCGCGGTATCGGCTTCTCGGCCTATATCGAGGCCTGCGGCATTGCGCCGTCGGCGGCTGTCGGCTCACTCGGTGCTGGCGTTGGACTTTGGGAATCCGCCGAAGTCCGCGTCAATCCGGTTGGCACGGTCGAAGTATTGACGGGTTCGCATAGCCACGGCCAAGGCCACGAGACGACGTTTGCTCAGCTCGTGTCGGATCGCTTGGGAATCGACATCAATTCGGTGGCGATCGTGCATGGCGATACCGACAAAGTGCAGTTCGGCATGGGCACTTATGGCTCGCGCTCCGGCTCGGTCGGCATGTCGGCCATTTCAAAGGCCCTTGATAAGGTCATTGCCAAGGGCAAGAAGGTGGCGTCTTACGCGCTCGAAGCGTCTGAAAAGGACATTGAGTTCAAGGATGGCCGCTTCTCGGTCGCAGGCACCGACAAGTCGCTCGCTTTTGGCGAAGTCGCCTTGCAGGCCTATGTCGCGCATAAGTTCACCGGCGCTGAATTGGAGCCAGGTCTGAAGGAAGGCGCGTTCTACGATCCGACCAACTTCACCTTCCCGTCGGGCGTGCATATTTGCGAAGTCGAGATCGATCCAGATACGGGCGTTACCTCGATTGCCAAATGGACGG
The DNA here is from genome assembly GCA_947454055.1 of Hyphomicrobiales bacterium. Taxonomy (GTDB): domain Bacteria; phylum Pseudomonadota; class Alphaproteobacteria; order Rhizobiales; family Beijerinckiaceae; genus CAIUPE01. The sequence continues at coordinate 20,234 of CANGIS010000025.1, read as the reverse complement.
CAGTTGACGATTTCGGCAATGTTATCAACCCGATGATTGTTGAGGGTCAGGTCCATGGCGGTATCGCACAGGGTATTGGTCAGGCGCTGATGGAAGGCGCCCATTACGACAGCGACGGCCAGCTCGTCACCGCCAGCTACATGGATTACACCATGCCGCGCGCCGACGATTTGCCTTCCTATCAGATCGGCATGACCAACACGCCTTGCACCACCAACCCGCTCGGTCTGAAGGGTTGCGGTGAGGCGGGTGCGATTGCATCGCCACCGGCTGTTATCAACGCGATCACAGACGCTATCGGTCATGAAAACATCGCGATGCCTGCAACCCCGCAGGCGGTTTGGCTGGCCATTCAGGCTTCCGTCAGCAAAATCGCAGCAGAATAAGATCCAAGGAGAGACACAACATGTACGCCTTTTCCTATCACTCACCGAAAACGGTTCGTCAGGCGGCGACCCTCCTTGGCAAAAACCCAGACGCCAAGGTGTTGGCCGGTGGCCAGACTTTGCTTCCAACCATGAAGCAGCGCCTTGCCTCTCCCTCCGCTCTGATCGATCTAGGCAAGGCCGACGGCTTGTCGGGCATCGAAGTGAAGGGTCGCAACGTCGTTATCGGCGCCATGACTCGCCATGCGGATGTCGCAACCTCGGCCATCGTTGGCGAGGCCATTCCGGCGCTCGCGGCTTTGGCCGGTGGCATCGGCGATCCGGCAGTTCGTAACCGCGGCACCATTGGCGGCTCGATCGCGAACAACGATCCGGCAGCGGATTATCCGTCGGCCGTGTTGGCGCTGAATGCGACCATCATTACCAACAAGCGCAAGATCCCTGCGGACCAGTACTTCCAGGGCATGTTCTCGACGGCGTTGGAAGAAGGCGAAATGATCGTGAAGGTTTCCTTCCCGATCCCTTCAAAAGCGGCTTACGAGAAGTTCCCTAACCCGGCCTCGCGCTACGCGATGGTTGGCGTGTTTGTCGCCAAAAAGGGTTCAGAAACCCGCGTGGCGGTAACGGGTGCAGGCTCGGACGGTGTGTTCCGCTCGGCGGAACTTGAGGCGGCTTTGAAGGCTCGCTTCAATCCGAAGTCATTGGATGGCGTCAAAGTGAAGGCTTCGGGCCTCAACTCCGACATCCATGCCAGCTCGGAATATCGCGCCCATCTGATCCCGGTCATCGCCAAGCGTGCCGTTGCAAAAGCGATTGCCAAGTAAGCGTTTAACGCTGAATTGATCCGGATTAAAGAATGCCCGGCCCCGTGCCGGGCATTCTTGCATGGAGGGCAGTTTGCACTGCTTTAGGTCTTTAACGGTTCGCTTTCCCTTGTTGTCGGAGTTTTATTCATGACCATGACCCCTTTGCCCACCTCGATCGACGCAATGGAAAGTCTTCTGGCCTCCGGCGATTATGTCGCTGATCGCTCGCTTTCGACCGTTCTGTTTCTGGCGCTGAAAATGGGTCGCCCGATATTGCTCGAAGGCGAGGCGGGCGTGGGCAAAACCGAGATCGCCAAAGTGTTGGCCAAAACCTTGGGCCGCAAGCTGATCCGGCTGCAATGCTATGAGGGGCTTGATGTTTCCTCCGCCGTCTATGAATGGAATTATGCTGCGCAGATGATGGCGATCCGGCTATCAGAAGCCGAAGGCGGTCTTGATCGCGCCCAATTGGAGCAGAATATTTTCTCCGAGCGTTATCTGGTGCGCCGCCCCATTCTCGATGCGTTGACGCCCGATGTGGCAGGCCCCCCCGTGCTGTTGATCGACGAACTCGACCGGACGGACGAGGCCTTTGAAGCCTATTTGCTGGAAGTGCTCAGCGATTTTCAGGTGACGATCCCTGAGTTCGGCACGGTTAAAGCGCCGCACCCGCCGATTGTGATCGTTACCTCCAACCGGACCCGCGAAATCCACGACGCGCTGAAGCGCCGTTGCCTTTATCACTGGGTGGATTACCCAACCGCCGAGCGCGAATTGGAGATCGTTCGCATCAAAGCGCCGCAATCACCCGAAAAACTATCGGCCGAAATCGTGGCCTTTGTGCAGGCGTTACGCAAACAGGATTTGTTCAAGGTGCCAGGCGTCGCCGAAACGCTCGATTGGGCAACGGCGCTTGTAGAGCTCGACGCCGTGGCGCTCGACCCTAAGCAGGTGTCCGATACGCTCGGCGTACTTCTGAAATATCAAGACGATATCCAGAAAATGCAGGGCTCCGAAATCAAGGCGATTTTGGACGAGGTGAAGGTGAATGTGAAACCGGGCCAGCCGGGCATTTGAGCCCGTTTTAGCGTCGAGTCGCGTATAAGTTGCGTCAAAACAGGAGTTGATTTTTTTAACCTAATAGGTTAATTGACGCATGGAAAAACGAACGTCACATGTGCCTTTGGTTCGGGTTAAAGACCTTGTCCGTAAGGGACATTATGAAATCCGGATCTCTGCTTTGAAAGGCGCGGCGGCAATCGGCATGTCGCGGGATGATATTCTTGAAATTGTTCTGTCGCTTACGGTGTCGGACTTTTATAAAAGCATGACCACCTATGCCGATTATCGCGTGTGGCAGGATGTGTATAGGCCGACCGTAACGGTAGGGACCATCTATCTTAAAGTGACAGTGACGGAGAATGTCATTGTTGTCTCATTTAAGGAAGCGTGACGATGAAATGTCCTATATGTGGGTCCAATGATCTGGCTGAGAGCGTTCGCGACGTTGATCACCACTATCGCGGCATGAGCACGGTTATTCCGAACGTCAAAGGCAAATATTGTGCGTCTTGTGAGGATGGCATACTCGATCCAAGCGAGAGCAAACGCGTCTCCGACGCGATGCTAGCTTTCAACCGCGAGGTCAACGCCATGCTGGGCGATCCGGATTTCATCGCGGGCGTTCGTAAAAAACTTAATCTTAATCAGGGCGAGGCGGGCGAGATTTTCGGCGGCGGCGTCAATGCGTTTTCCCGCTATGAGACCGGCACCACCAAGCCGCCTCTGGCGCTGGTCAAATTGTTTAAAGTGCTGGATCGTCATCCCGAGCTTTTGAATGAAATACGCTGATTGTAGGGTGTAGGGTTTAGGGGGTAGGGTGTTGGCTCTAATCTTTTGGGGCATCCCACTTTCTACGCCCTACCCCCTAAACCCTACACCCCTTCTCCATGGTATCCTCAAGCACACTTAAGCCATCCCAATGTCCGGTAAACTCTCCGAAAATATCGCCTATTTTGCGCGCGCGCTTCGTGAGGCAGGTTTGCCTGTTGGTCCTGGCGCGGTACTCGATGCGGTTGAGGCGGTAGAGGCTGCCCATATCGGGAGCAAGGAAGACTTTTTCTGGACGCTACACGCCATTTTTGTGAAAAAGCGCGAACATTCGGACGTGTTCACCCAAGCCTTCCGGATTTTCTTTCGCCGTCGTTCGTTGATCGAAAAGATCATCGCGACGCTGTCGCCCTATTCGCCCGCCAAGGACGACAAGCCGAAAAAGCCGGAAGCCGGAGCACTACGCGCAGCCGAAGCCTTGTTGCAAGCCAAGCGCAATGAGGCTCCGCCTGAAAAGGAGGAAAAGATCGAGCTTGACGCGCGCTTTACGGTGTCCGAGCGTGAAATCCTGCAAACCAAGGATTTTGCGCAAATGACGGCGGATGAAGTGATCCGCGCCTATCAATTGATCGATCGGCTCGAATTGCCCGACGATAGGCGGCCAACGCGCCGTTTTGTCGCGGCAAGAACGGGATCGCGGATTGACCCGCGCAAGACCTTTCGTAACACGCTGCGCTCTGGCGGCGGCATGATTAAACTCGAATACCGCGACCGCGCCGAGAAAAGCCCGCCGATTGTCGCGATCTGCGATATTTCAGGCTCGATGGCCGATTACACGCGGCTGTTTTTGCATTTTCTCCACACGATGACGGATAAGCGCAAACGCGTGAATACGTTTTTATTCGGCACGCGGCTGACCAATGTCACGCGCTCGCTCAAAAGCCGCGATCCGGATGAGGCTCTAGAAAAATGCACCGAGCAAGTCGCCGATTGGTCGGGTGGTACGCGGATCGGCACGAGCCTGCATAAGTTCAACCGCCAATGGTCACGCCGCGTATTGGGGCAGGGGGCGATTGTGTTGCTGTTCACCGATGGGTTGGAGCGCGACGGCACGGAAGAATTGCAAAAGGAAATCGACCGTCTGCACCGCTCCTGCCGCAAGCTTGTCTGGCTTAATCCCTTGTTGCGCTTTGACGGATTTGAGGCCAAAGCCTCAGGCATTCGCGCGATCTTGCCGCATGTGGACGAGTTCCGTCCCATCCATAATTTGAAGAGCATGGAAGCGCTGGTTGAGGCGCTTTCGGTAAAGGGTTCGGCTGAGGCTGATCCCAAACTCTGGTTGCGACGGGTGGCTTAGTAGATTACCTTACGTTAGACTGGGCTAACGTAAGAGATCAAAATGAGCACTCCGACAGCACCCGTTCCTCCACTGGAGCCGGCACAAGCTAGCCCGTTAGCACCGCCGTCGGTTGGCGTCACAATACCCGCTCAGCAACTTGAAAAATGGTTTAAGTTGCCATCGGATCAATATTTAAACATCCAAATTACTCGGTCGGACTTAGATCGCTTTTATAATGTCTTTGATCGTATATTCGCGGCACAGCATTTGTCACACGATGTTTTAATTAAGTGGTCAAATGGAAATACGGAAGGGGCGGAAGGAGACTTAGCATCGTCTCGCAATGCCTTGCGCGAAAGTCAGAATGAATTGCGGCTCTTCTTTATGGCTCTTATGGCATCGGCTACAAAATGACTAAAGCGGACCCCTCATATAAATCAGCGATAATTTATACGCATGACAGGTTTGGGGGAGATGTGCCAAGTGGTTCCACCCCCTTGCAAAGTGGCGGCGGAGGGGGCACATTTGATGGTATGGAACCACGCGTCGCCGTTTTGGAAAACAATGTGGAGACTATCAAGCGGGATATTGGCGAATTATAAGCCGATATGTCGGTGATCAGGCGTGACGTCGAAAGCCTAAAGGTCAGCCAAGGCATTTTAATCGAAAGAGTTGCCCATCTTCCAAGCAAGGGCTTTATTGTTAAATCGCTGACGGTTGCAACTGGGCTATTAGGCGGCTTAATGACGTTAATTGGTGCCTTCATCGCTTTCCAGGACCATATTAAGGCGTTTTTGACCCATTAGACTTCTTTTTGGCCGTCAAAGACTTCCTTTTCCAAATCCCGCCAAAATGCGCTATGCTCCACCGTGAACATCTCACACGGGAGGGCAGACCCATGCTCGCATCTGATGACGATCTCTTGAAACAGGCGGAAGATTGGCGGCGCGCCGGGCGCGATGTGGCCCTTGCGACGGTTGTTGAAACATGGGGTTCGGCGCCTCGGCCGGTGGGAAGCCATCTGATTATCGACGCCGAGGGCAATTTCATGGGCTCCGTTTCGGGCGGATGCGTGGAAGGCGCGGTTGTCACCGAAGCCATTGACGTGATCGAGAGTGGCGCTCCGAAGTTGTTGGAATTCGGCGTGGCGAATGAAACGGCTTGGCAAGTTGGCCTTTCTTGCGGTGGGCGTATCAGTGTTTATGTCGAGAAGGTCGCCTGATGGGTTCGTCTCAGCTTTTAATTAGCTTTACTTTAGCCACCGCCATTTTCGCCTATGTTCCGGGACCAGCCATTATGTATGCCATGGCGCAAACCATGGCGCTTGGCAGGCGGGGCGGATTTATGGCCGCGCTCGGTATGCATATCGGGGGCTATGCGCATGTTTTGGCGGCGGCCTTTGGTCTGTCCGCTCTCTTCCAATATGTGCCTGAATTGTTCCTAGCGGTTAAAATCGCCGGCGCCTTTTACCTCGTCTGGCTCGGCGTCGACATGATCCGCAAAAGCAGCTTGGGCAAAGTGGAAGCCATCGAACCAAAGAGCGCGCGGCGTGCGATGATGCAAAGCATTACGGTCGAGTTGTTAAACCCGAAAACGGCGTTGTTTTATGTGGCCTTCGTGCCGCAATTTGTCGATCCGTCGGCGGCTTATCCGGTATGGGCACAGTTTTTGATCTTGGGCGTGATTGTCAATCTCGCTTTCTCGTCGGCTGATCTCGTTGTAATTTACTTTACCGCCGCCATTGCCGGTCGCTTGAAGCAAGGCGGGCGATTGGCCCATGCGTTGCGATTAGCCGGCGGAACCGTTCTTGTCGGGCTTGGCGCCCGTCTCGCTTTCGAACAGATCTGATTGGGGTGTTGCGATGGATCTTTCCCTACTCTCCAAGCTGAATGAAGAGCGCGCCGCGCGCCGCGCCGCCGTGTTGGTCACCGACATCGCGAGCGGCAAGCAAAGGCTGGTGCTTGAAGCGGATATCGCGGCTGATCCGTTGGCCGGCGTGCTCGGCGATGCGCTCCGCATGGGCAAAAGCGGCATGGTCGAAACGTCGGAGGGCAAGCTTTTTCTCACCGTTCAGGCGCCGATTGTCCGCATCATTGCCATTGGAGCGGTCCATATCAGCCAAGCGCTGGTGCCGATGGCGCAACAATTGGGCTTTGATATCGTCATTGTCGATCCGCGCACCGCTTTCGCCTCGCCGGAGCGTTTCCCGAATGTCGAACTGCATGCCGAGTGGCCCGATGTCGCTTTGCCCAAACTTGGCGTCGACCGTTACACGGCTTTTGTGATGTTAACGCATGATCCCAAAATCGACGATCCGGCCTTGTTGATCGCGCTAAAATCGCCGTCTTTTTATATCGGTGCGCTCGGCTCCAGAAAAACCCATGCCACACGCGTCGACCGGTTGAAAGAAGCAGGCTTTAACGACGAGGATATTGCTCGCATCCACGCGCCGATTGGCTTGAACATTGGTGGCATTAGTCCGGCGGAAGTCGCGCTTTCGATCCTCGCGCAAATCACCGCCAAACAGCGCCTGAAGCCAGACGGAACGCGGGCTTAAGATGCGGTTTGGTCCCGCCCCGCTGAAGGAAGCGCTGAACGCCATTTCCGCCCATTCGCTGCGCTTGGGCGAGCGGGTGATCAAGAAGGGCGCACGCCTGACGTCGGATGATCTCGCAGCCATCCAAGCAGATGGTCGTACCGAGGTTATCGTGGCCTTAAACGATGCCGGCGATATGGGCGAGGATGAAGCAGCCGAGCGGCTCTCGGTGGCGCTGTCGGGCGGGCATATCCGGCGGGATGTCGCCAATACGGGGCGCAGCAATTTATTCGCCGATACGGCTGGTGTGTTGCGCGTCAACGCGGATGCCATCAACAGGCTCAACGCGGTCGATGAAGCCGTCACCTTTGCGACACTGCCCGATTATCGCGCGGTAGAACGCGGCGAGATGATCGGAACCGTCAAAATCATTCCCTTCGCCGTACCGGAAACGGTGATCGGTCAGGCGCTTGATGTCGCAGGCCGTGTGCCGCTCATCGAGGTGAAGCCGTTCCATAAGCTAAAAGTTGCGGCGATTTCCACCTTGTTGCCGGGGTTGAAGCCCAGTGTCATCAACAAGACACTCGCCGTGCTGGAAGGACGATTGGCACCTGCCGCTTCAACCGTCGATTTCGATCTGCGCGTTCCGCATGATGCCAACGATGTGGCGCAATCGATCAAGGCGGCCATCGCCGATGGCGCCGATCTGGTGGTTGTTTTTGGCGCCTCCGCCATCACCGACCGGCGCGATGTGATTCCTGCCGCGATTGAATTGGCCGGTGGCCGCATCGAGCATTTCGGCATGCCGGTTGATCCGGGCAATTTGATGCTGGTGGGTGAAGTCGAAGGGCGCACGGTATTAGGCGCGCCCGGTTGCGCGCGGAGCCCGAAAGAGAATGGCTTTGATTGGGTCTTGCAGCGGATTATGGCGGGTATTCCGGTTAAACGGGCGGATCTGACGGGCTTGGGCGTTGGCGGCTTGCTGATGGAGATCGTACAACGCGGCCATCCGCGCGATCCGCATGCGGGCCCGCAGGACTGATGTCGGTTGCAGCGATCATTTTGGCAGCCGGACGCTCTACCCGCATGGGAGCAAACAAGCTGCTGGAACCTTTGCGAGGCAAGCCGCTGGTGCGCCATGTGGCAAACGCAGCGCTCGCCTCGAAGGCGCATCCGGTGATCGTCGTTACCGGTCATCAGCACGAGCGGGTCGAGGCCGCATTGGACGGGCTGGATCTGGCCTTTGTCCCAAACCCCGATTTTGCCGACGGGCTCTCGACCTCGCTCAAAGCGGGCATCGTCGCATTACCTGCCGAGGTTGAAGCCGTCGTGGTGCTGCTCGGCGATATGCCGCTTGTGACCTCGGAGGCGATGAACAATGTGATAGCGGCCTTCGAAGCGTCGCCCGGAAACATCGCCGCCATTCCGGTTTATCAGGGCGAATGGGGTAATCCCGTGCTGCTGTCGCGCTCGCTCTTTGGAGCGGTTGCTGCCCTTCAAGGCGATGCCGGCGCGCGTAAACTGCTCAATGGGCGGGCAGGGGAGGTGCTGGAAGTTCCCGTTACCAGCGATGCTATTCTGATCGATCTCGATACGCCGGAAGCCTTGGCGAAAGCGCGGATGAGGAATGAAATTTAGAAAAGATGTTTTAAATCGCCCATCATCGCCGCCGCTATGATGGTCTCCATGACGTCACATTTTCTCCGACATTACCGAAAATTTGTATCCCGAAAAATCTAGATATATTCGAATTATTGGTGATACATTAAATCAATGAAAGTGACGTTTGATCCCGTCAAAAGAGATCATACATTGAGCGATCGAGGAATGGATTTTCTCGATGCGGCCCACTTGTTTGATGGGATTGTCGTTACCTTCGAGGATCGTCGGTTTGAGTATGGCGAGACACGGTATCAGAGTTTTGGCCACCTAAATCGGCGCTTGGTCTGCGTCGTGTGGACGCCACGTGGCGAGGCGCCGCCACGTCATTTCAATGAGGAAATGTAATGAACGCGAAATTGCCAAATACACCCCTTTCCTTAACCGATTGGGACAAGGTTGATGCGCATGTTATTGCTCAGCACGAATATGACGAAGCGCCCGAATTGACCGATGATATGCTGGCCATTGCGGAGGTTTCAAAAGGCAAGAAGCTTATTAGCGCAGGCGACGGCCCATTGACCAAAGCGCAGCGCGGTCGTCCAAAATCGCCACATCCGAAAGAACAGCGCTCCGTGCGTTTTTCCCCCGAAGTACTCGATTATTTTCGCGCCACGGGCAAAGGCTGGCAAACGCGAATGGATGCCGTGCTCAAAGACTGGATTTCCCGTCATTAAGGGTTAAACGGCGCGCATTCCAGCCTTTTAGCCCGCTAGGCGGATTTGCTTTTCTTTCCCTCGCCCCGGCACCGATCCGAGCAATATTTCACCTCGTCCCAAACCTTCGCCCATTTTTTTCGCCAGGCAAAAGGGCGGGCGCACGCTGCGCACGTCTTGCTGGGCAGATCGGCTTTGCGGCGCATCGGCGGCATGTGTCTGGCTCCCGTTAATCTGATGTCGTGTGCGCTGCGTACGAAGCGAAACGATAATTAGGTCATGCGTCACACGGTGAAGGGAATTCAACATGGTAGGCACCATCGTAATTTTCGGCGGATCGGGTGGCATCGGGTCAGCCGTTGCGCGTGCGGTTAAAGCGCGCGGTTATCAAGTCCACCTGATCGGGCGCGATGCTGGGCGGCTGACGTCGACCGCTGAAGCCGTCGGTGGTGCAGGCTATTCTGTAGCCGATGTCGAGGACGAGGCTTCTGTCGAACATGCGATGACGGAGGCAGCCGCGGCTGCAGGCGGTTCGCTTGCTGGACTATGCTATGCGGTGGGAACCATCAATCTGAAGCCGGTCACGCGGCTGACCGGTGAAGATGTGGCGCGCGATTTTCGCGTCAATGCGCAAGGTGCGTTTTTTGCGATCAAAGCAGCCTTACCAGCGCTGAAAGCCTATGATGGCACCGCTTCGATCCTGTTGTTTTCGACGGTTGCCGTTCATCAAGGCTTTACCGCTCATGCCTCGGTGGCCATGGCGAAAGGCGCGGTCGAGGGGCTCATCCTATCGCTCGCTGCCGAGCTCGCGCCGAAAATCCGCGTCAATTGCATCGCACCCTCGCTGACCCGTACACCGCTGGCAGCCCCCTTGCTGTCGAATGAGACGATGGCCACCGCTATTGCGGGTTTGCATGCGTTGCAACGTCTTGGTGATGCCGATGACATTGCGCCCTTGGCCGCCTTGCTGCTGTCGAGCGAGGCAGGCTGGATCACGGGCCAGTCGGTCGGTGTGGATGGCGGCCGCTCGACGCTGCGCACCAAGGGATGAGCGGCGCAGGCTCAGGATCGTTAAGACTGATCCTCGGCGATCAGCTGACCCATAGCGTTTCCTCGCTTGCCGATATTGATGCGAAGCGCGATGTCGTGCTGATGGTCGAGGTCGCTAGCGAGACCACCTATGTACCGCACCACAAGCAAAAAATAGCCTTCATCCTGTCCGCCATGCGGCACTTCGCGAATGAACTGGCCGAGCGGGGCATCACGGTCGACTATGTAAAGCTTGATGATCCCGATAACACCGGCTCCTTTTCCGATGAAGTCGCGCGCGCCATCACGCGCCATCGTCCCGGCCGGTTGGTTGTAACCGAGCCCGGCGAATATCGGGTCCGGCAGTTCATGCACGACTGGCAGGACGCGTTCGGCTTGCCCGTCGACATCCGCGACGATACGCGGTTTTTATCCAGCCCTGCCGAGTTTGCCCGATGGGCGGAGGGCAAGAAGCAACTCCGTATGGAATTTTTCTACCGCGAGATGCGGCGCAAAACCGGCCTTTTGATGGAGGGATCGGAGCCTGTCGGCGGCCAATGGAATTTCGACAGCGAAAACCGCAAATCACTCCCCAAGGGAACCCACTTGCCAAAGCGCCTCCGGTTTGAGCCGGATGCTATCACGCAGGACGTGCTGCGTATGGTCAGCGAGCGCTTCACCCGCCACCCCGGCGAGCTTGAAGCCTTTGGTTGGCCTGTGACGCGGGCAGAGGCGTTGAGCGCGCTCGGTCATTTCATCGACATCGCCTTGCCCTCCTTCGGCGATGTTCAAGACGCCATGAAGCAGGGCGAGAGCTTTCTCTTTCACGCGCTGCTCTCGCCCATGCTCAATGTCGGATTGCTCTTGCCGGAGGAAGTCTGCCGCAAAGCGGAATTTTCCTATAACAGCGGTCACGCACCCTTGAATGCGGTGGAAGGCTTCATCCGACAAATTCTCGGCTGGCGGGAATATGTGCGCGGGCTCTATTGGCTGAAAATGCCGGATTACGCGATGGGCAATGCGTTAAACGCGCATCGGCCGCTTCCTGCCTTCTATTGGACGGGCGACACGCCCATGAATTGCCTGCGGCAATGCGTCGGCGATACGATGCGCAACGCCTATGCCCATCATATTCAGAGGCTGATGGTGCTCGGCAATTTTGCCTTGTTGGCAGGCATTAATCCTGCCGAGGTCGAGGAATGGTTTTTGGCCGTCTATGCGGATGCGTTCGAGTGGGTTGAATTGCCGAATGTTCACGGCATGGCGCTTTTCGCCGATGGCGGGGTGATGGCGTCCAAACCCTATGCCGCATCGGGTGCATATATCGACCGCATGAGCGATTATTGCGGCTCTTGCGCCTATTCGCCCAAGGAAAAGCTCGGGGCCAAAGCCTGCCCGTTCAACTATCTCTATTGGGATTTTCTGGCTCGCAACCGGCCTGCGCTTGGTGGCAATCAACGCTTGGCGATGCCTTATCGGACTTTGGCCGCGATGCCGTTTGAAAAGCGCGAGCAGATTGCCAAAGAGTCGCAACGCTTTCTCGATGGTCTGTAATGTCACTTCCCACCTTTCGCATTGCGACGCGCTTTGCTAAGCCATGACGCAACAGGAAGTTTAAAGGCCATGACCGCCCATCCGCCCCGCATCTCGACCTTGCTTGCCACCATCGCCAAAAATGGCGAGGGCGATCGCATTACCGTGGGCCAGATTGTCGAGGCCTTGGGTGCGCGCGGGTTCTCGCTGCTGATCGTCATTCTAGGCCTCCCCAACAGTCTGCCCATGCCGCCGCCGATTGCACTGGTGAGCGGGTTTTTAATGGTGTTTATTTCGTTGCAGCTCGTTTTTGGTCGTTCCGCACCATGGTTGCCTCAGGCGGTGCTGAAAAACTCCATCGCGCGGCAAGATGTTGCCAAGGCAGTGGGTACGGCGATGCCGTGGGTACGCTGGATCGAGAAACTGGCACGCCCGCGTCTATCCCTGTTTGATCATGCCGCCAGCTGGCGGGTGCTTGGTTTCGGGTTGCTGATTTTGTCGCTGGGCCTCGTTTTCGCGTTACCCGTGATCGGCCAAATCCCGATCGGCATTGCGCTGTGCCTGATGGGCCTCGGCCTTGTCGAGCGCGACGGGTATTTAACCCTGATCGGCTTTGCCATCGGCCTGATGGGCGTGGCGTTTTCCTATGGCTTCATCGTCGCCGTCATGACAGGCGCGTCGCGAATCCTTTAAAGCGCTAAATCAGCCCTTGTCCTTTCAGGCTCGAATGGCCGTTGCGGCCAATGATGATATGGTCATGGACCAACACGCCGAGCGGCTTGCCCGCGTCCACAATCTGCCGCGTCATGGCAATATCGGCATTGGACGGCGTCGGATCGCCCGACGGGTGGTTGTGAACGAGAATGACGGCGGTGGCCGATAATTCCAGCGCCCGTTTGACCACTTCTCGGGGATAGACCGGCGTGTGATCCACCGTTCCCGTCTGCTGTACTTCATCCGCAATCAAGCCGTTGCGCTTGTCGAGAAACAGAATCCGGAAAATTTCCCGCGCCTCGAACGCCATCGACGCACGGCAATAATCGATGACGCTGGTCCAAGAGCCCAGCACCGTGCGCTTTTTAACTTCGCCGCGCGCCAATTCGCGGCCGGCCGCTTCGATGATTTTGAAATCCAGCGCGGTGGCCTCGCCTATGCCATCCATGCCGCAGAGCCGCGTGTAGGGCGCGCCCAGCACTTCGGCCACCGAGCCAAACTCCGCGATCAGTTTTTTGGCGAGCGGTTTAACATCGCGTCTCGGAATGGTGCGAAACAGCAAAAGTTCGAGCAATTCGTAGTTTTGAAGCGCCGCAACTCCTGCGCGAGAAAATCTTTCTCGCAACCTATGGCGGTGACCTGCCGCGTGATCCTCCCCCTGTGTCGCTTTCGCGGGGGAAAGATCAGATGCGGCCATGGTTCAGGCTCCGGCGATTCCGATGGGGGGCTTATCGAGGCCCTTGGGGGAGAGGGTGAAAATCTCGCACCCCATTTGGGTGACGCCGATCGTGTGCTCAAACTGCGCTGAAAGCGAGCGGTCGCGTGTCACAGCCGTCCAGCCGTCGCCGAGCACTTTCACTTCCGGACGGCCAAGATTGATCATCGGCTCGATGGTGAACAACATACCGGGACGAAGCGGCACGCCTTCGCCCTTGCGGCCATAATGCAGAATATTAGGCTCGTCATGGAAGAGCTGGCCCAGACCATGGCCGCAGAAATCGCGCACCACGGTGCAGCGCTCTGCCTCCGCATAGGATTGGATCGCATAGCCGATATCGCCTGTGGTAGCACCGGGCTTAACGGCTGCAATGCCGCGCATCAGACATTCATAGGTGATGTCGACCAACCGTTCGGCGCGGCGCGGAACGTCGCCCACACCATACATCCGGCTTGAGTCGCCATGCCAGCCATCCACCACCAGTGTGATGTCGATATTGACGATGTCGCCATCGCGCAGCGGCTTGTCGTTCGGAATGCCGTGGCAGACAACATGGTTGATCGAGGTGCAAATACCCCGCGTAAAGCCGCGATAATTCAACGGTGCCGGATAGGCCTTGTGATCCATCGCGAATTCGAACGCTACGCGGTCCAGATAATCCGTCGTCACGCCGGGCTTGACCAGATCGACCATCAGATCGAGCGCCTCGGCCGTCAATTTGCCAGCCTTGCGCATGGCCGCAAACGCGTCCTCGCCAAACAGCTTGATCTCGCCTGCACGGCGCTTGGTGGTTTGGGTCGCTTCGACGAAGGTCATCGGGCTCGTTTCGGTGATAGGATTGGAAGATCCAGATGTGGTGGAAATGTTCGCCGTTTGCAAGCTTTTCATCACCAGATGTGGGCAAACTGCATTTCGCAGTGCATGGCGGGCAAAGCGCGCTTGAGCCCTGGCCTCGCAAGGCTTTAAAAGAAGCAGGAAAAGGGGCCGCACCATGACCAACGATATTCAGGATAAAGTGACGGCGGCACTGCTCGTGATCGGCGATGAAATTTTATCAGGCCGCACGAAAGACAAAAATATCGGCTATATCGCCGAATATCTCACCGCCATCGGCATAGACCTGCGCGAAGTCCGCGTTGTGTCGGATGATGAAGGCGCGATTATCGAAGCCGTCAACGCGTTGCGCGCCCGCAATTCCTATCTGTTCACAACGGGCGGGATCGGCCCGACTCATGATGATATTACGGCCGATTGCATCGCCAAGGCGCTTGGTGTTGGCATTTCGCATGATCCGCGCGCGGTCGCGATGCTGAAAGAGCGTTACGCCAATCCGGAAGACCTCAACGAGGCCCGCCTGCGCATGGCGCGCATTCCCGATGGGGCGGATCTCATCGAAAACCCGATCTCGAAAGCGCCGGGCTTTATGGTCGCAAACGTCATCGTCATGGCGGGCGTGCCGGCGATCATGCAGGCGATGCTCGAGGGCGTGACGCCCAAGCTCAAAACCGGCAAAACCATCAGCTCCGTGTCGATTGACTCGGGCGGCTTGCCGGAAGGAGCCTATGCCACAGGCCTAGGCGAGGTGCAAAAAGCCCATCCGGGTGTGATCATCGGCTCGTACCCGCATTTTGACGGCCAGCGCTTCATCAATCAAATCGTGCTGCGCTCGCGCGACGAGGCGCTGCTCGATCAGGCCAAAACCGCTGTTGCCGCCCTTATTACCCAGTTGAAATCCGCTAATCTGTGAGTTTGTCATGACCCAATCGCCAAAAGCCTTCCCCGTTTCATGGGATCAATTCCACCGCGATGCGCGGGCACTTGCGTGGCGATTGGCGGAATCTGGGCCGTTTTCTTCGATCGTTTGCATCACGCGCGGTGGATTGGTTCCTGCGGCCGTGGTGTCGCGCGAATTGGGCGTGCGCGTCATCGAGACGATCTGCATTGCGAGCTATCACGACTACGTCAATCAGGGCGAGTTGCAGGTGCTCAAACACATCGCCGCCGATGTCATCGCCAAGGGCGAGGCGGGGGGCAAGGGCATTTTGGTGATCGACGATCTGGTCGATACCGGCAAAACCGCCAAAATCGTGCGCGAGATCCTGCCCGAGGCGCATTTCGCCACCGTTTACGCCAAGCCGCTTGGCCGCCCGCTGGTCGATACTTTCATTACCGAAGTGTCGCAGGACACCTGGATCTATTTCCCATGGGATATGGGGCTAGCCTATCAGCCACCGATTGCCGAAGGGCATCAGGGGTAAGCGGGCGCTTTATCCCCGCTGGCTTACATACAGATCCTCGTCGATCTCGATCAAAGTCGGCCCTTTGCGACCGGCTGCTTCCGTCAACAGACGCGGCAGATCGTCAGCGTGAGCAAGGGTCTCGGCTGACGCGCCAAACGCTTTGGCCAGCGCAATAAAATCGGGCGTGCCAATATCGACGCCAATCGGCTCGATCTGGCGCGACACCATGAAGCTCTTGATCTCGCCATAGCCGCGATTGTTCCAGATGATGAGAATGACCGGCGTTTGCGCCTCCACCGCCGAGGCGATTTCCGCCAGCGTGAACTGCAAGCCGCCGTCGCCCATCACGGCTACAATCGGCCTTTTGGGTGCCGCGATTTGCGCGCCAATGGCGGCGGGTAGTGCATAGCCAAGCGTGCCAAAGCCGGTAGCCGAGGCAAAGAACGAGCGCGGGGTTTTCGCCGCATACCCGACCGAGGCAGCATACACGGGTTGCGCTGAATCACCAATGATCACAGCATCTTGCAAGGTGGCTTGAGTCTCGTTTAGCAGCGCCAGCGACGCGCGATAGACGTCATTGACGTCCTCTTGCATCACACGAGCCCGCGCTGTTTTGGCCCGCTCGGCACCAGTTCTGGCTTTGCCGGTGGCCAACGCATCCAACATCGCTTCAGCGGTTGCCGTGGCATCCGCCACAATTACGCAATCGGCACGATGGCCGCGCATGGCCTGTTCGGGGTCAAGATCAACGCGGATCAATGTGGCGTTAAGCGTGGGCGCGCCGGTCTCGTACCAGTCATAATCGGTCGGGCCGAATTCGGTTCCGATCGCCAAAATAACATCCGCATCTGTCATCAGCGACCGCACAGCGGCAAGGCTCGGATTGCACGGCACGGCGAGGGGATGCTCACTGGGCAAAATGCCACGGGCATTCACCGTCATCACCAAAGGCGCATCCAGCCGCTCGGCCAGCAAGCGAAGCGGGCCTGCGGCATCAGCTGCCCCGCCGCCGGTGAGAATCAAAGGACGCGAAGCCCCTGCCAGCAGGTTCGCTGCTTCCGCAACCGCCTCACGCCGGGGCGCTGGGCGCAACGGCAGGGCAGCCGCACGCACGGGCACATCAGTCGCCACGGCTGAGCGGATAATATCGGTTGGTATTTCAATATGCACCGGCCGTGGCCGCGCGCTGGCAAAAATCGCAAAGGCGCGGGCAAGCGCCTGATCGAGATCGTCTTTGGTGAAGACGGTATGGCTGAACGCGGTCAGCCCTTGGGCCAGCTGCCGCTGGTCTTTCAATTCGTGCAACCAGCCTTCGCCCGATCCCATCCGGCCCAAACCGTTAACCGCGGTAATCACCAACATCGGGATCGAGTCGGCATAGGCCTGCGCCATCGCGGTGGCGGCATTGGTCAGCCCCGGACCCGTTATCAGCAGACACACACCGGGCTTACCCGAAACGCGCGCATAACCATCGGCCATAAAGCCGGCGCCTTGCTCATGGCGCGGTGTGACATGGCGAATGCCGGTCAGCGGCAAGCCGCGATAAAACTCGACCGTATGCACCCCCGGAATGCCGAAAATCGTGTCAACCCCATAGGCTTCCAGCAATTGGGCGAGGTAAACGCCGAGCGTACGAGAAGACGGGGTGTGCGAGGAGAGTGTCGTCATGGCTCAGGCCTGTCCGGTCAGCGAAATGGCGTAGCGAACGATCCTGCGGCCGGCTTCGGCCAATTGATCCTCGCCCACCGTGAAGGCAAGGCGCACATAGCCGGACACCGAGGGTCCGAAGGCCGAAGCATCCAATACCGACACGCCTTCGGCTTTGAACAATCCCCACGCAAATTCATGCGCGTTTAGTCCGGTATCTCTGACATCCACAAGTGCGAACATGCCGGAGGCCGGCCGCAAACATTTTAGGCCTGGCGCATGGTCGATATGATCGCACAGCACTTGGCAGCGCCGCAGGTAAATATCGCGCATGTCGCGCGTGATTTGCTCGGTTTGCGCGATGCCGCACAACGCCGCTTCCTGAATAAAGCCGGCAATGCCATAGAGCGAGCAGAGTGCCAGATTATCGGCATGGGTGATCAGCTCTTTGGGCGCAATGATCCAACCGATACGCCATCCCGTCATGGCGTGCGATTTGGAGAGCGAGCCAACCACAACGGTGCGCTCGGCCATGCCGGGAAGGGCCGCAATACTGGAGAAATGGCCGTCGAATACGAGGTCGGCATAGACTTCATCGCTCACCACCCAAAGATCATGACGGCGCGCAATCTCGGCAATGCCTTCGAGCTCGGCTGGCGAAAGCACAACGCCTGTCGGGTTGCACGGATTGGCAATCAAAATACCGCGGGTCTTTGAGGTGACGTATTTCGCCAATGCTGCAATGTGAGGACGAAACAACCCGTCGGCTGTTGCGGGCGCGCGCACCATGGTGGCACCGGTCGCGCCAATCGTCGCCTCATAGGTTAGGTAGGCAGGCTCGACCACGATCACCTCGTCGCCAGGACCGAAGAGGCATTGGCAGGCAGAGAACAATCCGTTTTGGGTGCCCGCAACGATCAGCACATTGTCTTCGTCGAGAACCTGTCCGGTGCGGCGGGTCTGTTGGTCGGCAACTGCTTTACGCAGCTCATAACGACCGGCAATCGTGGTGTAATGCGTGTCACCCGAACGAAGGGCATTTACCGCCGCATCGATAATAGGGGCAGAGGTGGAAAAATCAGGGTCGCCGACGGAGAGCACAATCACATCTTCGCCCCGCGCTTGGGCTTCCTTGCCAGCGTTGTGAATATCCCAAGCCGTAACTGAACCGCCACCAAGACTTTCAACCCGTGATGCGAAGCGCATTTTTATCCCTTTTTTTCAATTGTTCTGACCCATAGCGCAAGGCAGGGGCCTAGCTCAAGCAAGGCTCCGCCCAAAGGTTAGCCTTAAACGATGCAGATAGCGCTTGTACGTCCGCCAAACTACTGAAATAGTTCTGTCATGAAGGCGTCGGCGTCCTCTTGTTGAGCTTTGATCGACAGGGGGGCCAACGCCATCTGGACTTGATCTAGCTCCGCTGGGGGCAAATCGCTTGGTTGCTTGCGACCTGAATTGTTACAAAAAGGGATAGGAACGCGTCACATGATGAAGACCATACTCAAAGGTGCGGCAATCGCCGCAATTGTCGTCTCCGCAACGTCGGCCATGGCGGCTGAAAAGCTCCGCATCGGCATCAGCTCGGAGGCCTATCCTCCCTTCAGCTCGCAGAATGCGACGAACCAGTGGGAAGGTTTTGAAATCGACCTGCTCGCAGCGCTCTGCAAAGAAATGAAGGTCGAGTGCAAGATCGTCAGCACGGCGTGGGATGGCATCATTCCTGCGCTGAAGGCCAAGAAGATCGACGCGATTTTCTCGTCCATGTCGGTAACCGCCGATCGCCTGAAGGTCATCGATTTCTCTGATAAATATTACAACACGCCAGCCGAAATCATCGGCAAGAAGGATGCGCCAGCCATTTCCACGATTGCCAATCCAGACGGCAAGGGCGGCAAGATTGCCAATCCGGCCGATTTGAAGGGCAAAATCATTGGCGTGCAGACGGCGACCATCCATGCCGATTACGCGAATACCTATCTGAAGGACGCGACGATCAAGGTGTATGACACGACGGATAACCACAACGCCGATCTCGTTGCTGGTCGCGTTGATTACGCGCTGGAAGATTCGATTGTGGCCGACGAATTCTTGAAGACGCCAGCCGCAAAAGACCTTGGCGTAAAGCTGATCGTTCCGAACGATCCGATCTTCGGCACGGGCGTTGGCGTCGGTATCCGAAAGGGCGACAAGCTGAAGGATCGTTTCAACGATGCGATCAAGGCCGTCCGCGCGAGCGGCGAATATGACGCGATTGCCAAGAAGTACTTCGCCTTCAACGTCTATGGCGATTGAGTTTTAAAAGCATAGGCTTCTCCCGATTTTGGAGAAGATGTCTTGAACAATGACGGATGAGAATCGGGTGTTGATCGCTCGACCTCATCCGTCCCAATAAACCTTTTAAAAGACGTCTCAGGGAAACGAAGAACCGCCGATGGACGCAACGCCCTCCCTCTTTTCCCTGATGAGCTTCAGCCAAGATGGTTGGGGCGCGCGGTTTATCGAAGGTCTGGGCGTCACGTTGCAGGTCTCTCTGGCGGCCTATGCGCTCTCGCTTGTCTTCGGCCTTCTGGGGGCCAGTGCCAAGCTCAGTCCCTTTCGCTCGCTTCGCTTGATCGCTGATGGTTACACCACGCTGGTCCGTGCGCTGCCCGAGCTCTTGCTGCTGTTGCTCGTGTTCTTTTCCGGCGCCGACGCCATCAAATTCCTCTTGTCGTTTCTTGGCGATGATTATGCCGATGTCGAAGTTGATCCCTTTGCAGCCGCCGTGATTGCCCTCGGCTTTATTGGCGGCGCCTATATGACGGAAGTCATGCGCGGGGCCATTCTCTCTATTCCGACCGGACAGATCGAAGCCGCTAAAGCTTGTGGCATGTCACCCCTTTTGCGTGTTCGCCGGATCATTTTACCGCAAATGCTGCGCTTTGCGCTGCCCGGCATGAGCAATTTATGGCTCAATGCCACCAAGGACTCATCCCTGATCAGTGTGCTCGGCAGCTTTCAGGATATTCTGTTTATGGGGTATCGCGCGGCCTCGACCACCAAGCATTATTCATTCTTTTATTCGATGACGGCGTTGTTTTTTCTGGCCGTAACGCTGGTCTCGATGGCGATCATCCGGCTCCTAGAGGCACGGGTGAACAG
>CANGIS010000024.1 GCA_947454055.1 Hyphomicrobiales bacterium | reverse complement strand
TGACCTACGATCTTACCGATCAGCAACAGGCGGCCGAAGCCACCGAAGAGCTCAACCAGCAGAACAAATATTTGCAAGATGTTTCGTTGGTCCAACGGCTTTTGAACTCGACACTCGCCAAGTTCGGAACTGGGACGGACGAGAAAAAGGGACTTCTCGACAAAGCGGGCGTTTACGGTTTCGGCCGATCTGCGTCGGATCAATTTTTGACCAAAGAAGAATCGTTTGTGCTCGGGATGTTCGAGAAGCTCAACACCACCGAACGCTATATGACCCATCCCATCGAAAAATTGCGCGGCATCACAACCCGGCCAACCCTGGAAGTGTTGAATACCCCGATCAAAGTTGATGCTTCGGGTGTCACCCTGGCCGACCAGACCAGCACGAGCTTTGCCAATTGGTTTGCATCCTTCAAAAGCTTTCCCAAATCGACATGGGAAAAATATAACACGAACATCAGTGACCATGTTTCGCTGATCAATCAGGAATCGCAAATCAAGCAGAACGAAATCAACTCGCTCGACCGCGAGCGCAATCGCCATTACGAACTGGCCAACAATTCCCTTCAGAAAATGTTCGACATGATCGGACAGATTGCTCGCAGTTAAGGGCGGAGACCGGCAGCATGGGCTATTCGACCTATACCGATCTCGTTCCGATCATCGAACGTCCACGCCTCTCGCCAAGCGTGGCGCAGGAGCAGCCCTATCTCGAGATACAAGGTGGAATACAAGGGGCCGTTTCGGTCAACGCGCAATCGGATTCTTCAGCCCTCTACCCTGCCCTTGTCGATACGGCTTCGGATGGCGATCAGCCCGCCAATTTCGATGCACCCAGTTCCAGTGATTTTCTGAGCTGGCACACCGCTTGGCAGATCAAATATATCCAGCAGAAAAACCCGATATTTTTAAACACATCGATTGGCTCTGGCGCCGATAAAATATCGGTTTTTCTGGGTGATGGCGCCCAGAGCGAAAAAGTCTTCGTCGTCCAGAATTTACAAAAATCCGACATCGGCATGATGACCATGGGGACGCAGGAACGCCTGGCGTCCTTGTCCGATTGGAACGCCGATGGTGGCTTGGCCGACAAATACGGCTATTCAAAAAACGCGACCATCGCCAGCCTGCGCGCAAGCTTAAAATCGACGTTGCGAACCGAATACATCAACAAGATGACGAAGCCATCCGGCAGTGTCATGACCGACGCAGATGTCAAATTGTTCACCCGTCAAATCGACAATATCATGACGCGGCTTGATAATTCTTCGGTGTTTAATACGGCCCAGATCAAAACGGCTGCCGAACTGGTTTACACCCGATACAAACGGGCGGCGGCCTTCGCAATCAGCCCCAGCTTGAACAGTTCTGGCCTGCCCAAACAGGGTGAAGATTTTAACGCAGCCGATACGCTGCAAGTGGGCGGTCTTCCCCGTTATCCCGATCCAAGCATCATTCCAAATGCGATTTCAACGGACGGCAACCAATATATCAACAAGGGCTATGAAAAATTCATCTCCGAGGAAAAGCGCATTCTTCAGGCTGATAACGCCAAAATCAAATTGGGCTCGTTGATCGCAGCCCAGCCGCAAAACATGGATTTGCCGCGTCTGATATTTTTTCTGCAGATGAATGATGACCTCACCAAAAATCGGCAAAACATCGCCAATACCGAAGAACTCAAACAGCAGAACCGTTACGTTCAAGACCTCAGTATCGTACAGCGACTGCTCAACAAGACCATCGGTAAATTTGGCACCGGAACCGGCGAACGGCTCGATCTTCTTGCCAATGGCACGATTGAATTGTCCAACGGCAATGGCGTTCTCAAGACGGCCTATGCCAATAATCTGTTGTCCAAGGACGAAATGGCCATTTTCAGTATGTTCGAAAAGAACAATACAGATTTGTCCTATACCGCCCATCCAATCGAAGCGCTTCGCAATCTGCCCAAGCGACCAACCCTGAATCTCGGTATTCCCACCGATGTGTATCCCCAAGCGCCAAAACAGTGGGTTTTGGCCTTATCGAGCTTGCCTCGCTCGACATGGGAAAATTACCAGACCATGGTCAGCGACTATATCAACAACGTGAATATGGCGACCTCGGCCTTGCAAAACGAGAACCAGTCGCTCGATCGGGAGAAGAACCGCCATTACGATTTGGCCAATAATTCCATATCAAAAATGTTCGAAATGCTTCAAACGATTACCAGAAGCTAATCGGATGTCGGCTCGGGCTGAAGGTTCACTATGTCAGTAAGTTGGGATCACATCACCGGCGGAATGCTGGGGACCAGACCGCGGGTTAATCCGCCGGTTTCGCTCGAACAGCCTTATCTCGATCTGACCGGATCGGATGGCACAAGCGGGTCCGCTTCCGACACCAACCGGCAGGATGCGGCGTCCCTGTTCAAAAACTTCGATGCTTCAACGTCTGCCACATCCATCTCGACAACGACGACCTACCGGCCTGCAGGCTTTACCAAGGCCAAAACTGATCCGACCCTCGTTGCCGATTTTCTGAGCTGGAATTCGGCTTGGCAGAAAGAATACATAACGGCAAACGGCTCGGGGACACCCACCATTTTATTGCTCGGGGCAAGCTCCTATTCGGCGGATACGACCATTACGGTCGTGTTGACCAGTGATCGCACCAAAGTGTTGATCGTGGATCAATTGCAACCCCAGCAAATCGGCTTTCTATCATCCGCCGATCAAGCCGCCATTGCGGCGACCGAAGCCTTTACAAATGAAGACACGGGCATCGGCCAACTCTATAGCCTGTCGCCGAGCGGCTCGGAGACGATTGAAACCGCACGAGCCAATATCCTCGCCATTTGCGATAGCCAGTATAAAGACACATTCGTCACCACCAATTCAACGATGATGGACGAAGAAGTCGGCTATTTTAAAGCCGGCATTGACACCATCAAATCGGAGATCGCCAACCAGTCCATTTTCAATCTGGGCGCGATCAAGGATTCGCTTGATGCGATCAAGGAACGCTATGACCGCGCCTTTGCCATGGTATCCAGCAGTCCCGAAATAAAACTGGGTGACACCTATGAAAATGTGATCAGTCCGGATGGCGGGGCATCGTTTCAGCTGGCCTATCGGAAATTCATTGATACCGAGCGGAATTTAGCCCGAATTGACGCGGCTGCGGCAGAACTTCTCCTCAAAGGGACGACGCCGGGAACCGCTCCTCCCAATGCTACCGTTCTCGTTACCTCGTTGCAATTTTACGAGCAATTCCGGAAAACCTACATCGCAACTGCCCAAACGGCCGAGCTGCGCCTGTATAGCGACTATATCGGCATGGTGACGCAAATGCAGAAAATGGTTTCCAATACGCTCGGGCAGTTCACTTCGGGCACTTATAATCCATCGGCGGTCTATGGCATCAAATCCCAAGACAAGACGCTGACAATTTCGAGTTATACCGACCTGCCGGAAACCGATCAAAAACTGGCAAGCGTTTTCGACACGAGTTTGGGCGTTGAACCCAACCCGCTCGAGGCCCTCAATAATTGGGCAAGACCCACCTTTGATATCATGGCGAATGGCACCTCGACCCTGAAGACCAGCAAAAACGGGGATTGGGACGCTTTTGCCAATAATCTCGCCTCACACGTCACCACGATCAATTCCGAAATCCAAATTCGGGCGAACGAAATTACCAAAGCCAGTTCCGAGGCCAACAAGCATTTCGAACTGGCCACCAGTTCCATTGCCCGCATGATCGATCTGATCCAATACATCAATTCAGCGAGCGACTGATGAAAATCCGCAATTTCAATATCGGCGTTGAATCAATCTCGCGCTGGCAGCGTGCCGATGAGGTTCACCTCCCGCTTGAAGGACAGCTCAATCCGGAATTTTCCGGTGAGGTTCCCCTGCTTGATCAGATGCTTCGTCCGCCCATGCTCAATGAGCGTTTGCCCTTGTTGATGACGCCGGACGATCTTGAACGTCGATTGCTGGAGCCAACCGTAATGGCTGCCACCAAAAATGCCCTGCTCGATCAATTGTCGAAGGAGGCAAAATTCGCGGGCAGCGCGCAAGGAGAAATCTTTGATGCGGCGATCGCAGACCTGAAAAACGATATCAAAATGGATGACGACATCCGCTCGGCACTGGTAGCCCTGTTTCGCGGATAAAGTCGGTTCAAAAATTTTTGAAGCCGAGCGAATAAACGGCGTTGGAGAGAATATCGTCGACCGCGTTGAACTCTGACGACTGTTTTGCGCGCGCCTGATAGAGAATCTGGGCGTCTTGGCTGATGTAATCTTCGAAGGTCGTTATCGTTTTCTTTGTTTCAACGCGCACCTGATCGGCAACCGAATTCAGCACCGTAACGTCGCGACCCGCAGTCACCTGTTGGGTGGCCGGAACCCTGTTCGTTGCATTGATCTGGATAGCATCAACCAAGACGATCACTCTCCTGATGCAGGCGGGGCCATGCGCATAACCGCCCACCAGCATATTTAACCACAACTATAACAGCCAATAGCGAAAGGATAAAGTCACCCCAGCGAAAGACGGCTCTTAACCACGATACCACGGCCCCCGTGATGGAGCCCTGTGAGGCGTCGCTCTCATGGCCGCCCTGCCCGCCTTCGAGCAGTTTCAACAAACGGAGTCTGAACGCTTCAGGGCCAAGATGCGAGCCCAGAAGTGAACGGGCTTCCGCGCTCCAATCCCGTTCATGGCCTTGGAGCGCGCGCGGCACAAAAAGAACTTCCGGCACATGGCCCGATAGGCAATTCCCTTTTGTCATCGCAACAAGGGTCTGTTCGGCCATCACAAAAATCGTGACGGATTTGCCCTGTCCCGCCAGCGTCCCAAGGCGTGCGCATTGGGTAGCGTGGTCCCCCGTAACCGCAAACCGTCCGCTCCAATCCGACAGGCTGGCGCGGATTTCGGGTCCTGCCATTTCGATGAAAACATGCTCGCCGGCGTGTCCTGCGTCATAGGCATAAAGCGTGTCGACAAAATCTCGCCCTGTATCCAGTCTGATCCGGGAAAGATCGGCCAGATCAACTTTCACCGCTGGGCTGCGATTGGCCAAGATCGACACAAGGGCGAACAGGATCAAAAACACAACAAGCAGATTGGAGGAGAGATCGGCCAGAAAAAATCCGCTGCCGCTGTTCTTGCTCATACGCCGCCAGCCTTTGGCTGGATGGGACATTGCCCCTCGATAATGCTGGCTTCCACGACGCCGTGTCGAGCCAGATAGGCAGAAAGAAAGAAGGATGCGGTATCGCTGTCATCGCCTAAGAACAGGACCACGGGCCTGTCCGCCGTCTTTTTGGCCAGCAGCGCATCGGCGAAGGTCGAATCCAAAAGAAGCGACGGATTGATCCGCTCGCCGCTCGAGCGCGCTTCGATAAAATCCGAACAAACGAGAAAAGAGAGCGGCGCCTCTTTGATCATCGCTTGCTCGTAACGCTGGGTCTTGATCGCGAACAGCGTGATCCCGAGAGCCACAATCAGTACGCCGGTAATGTTTAAAAACAGGTCACCCAGAAACATCTCGCCCGCATAGCCAAGCAAATGCCCATCGCGCTTGATCGGCCCTTCGCCCTTATCATCAGGTGTGCGGAGTATCGCCATTCCGTTCCGAATTCCAAATTTGGCGGGCTTCGATCATCGTGAGAAAAACGCTCATGGTAATGGTGCCCATCAAGCCCAAAAGCGATGTTTCAAACTTGACCGCAAGGTTTTTGAACAGCGTTGCAAGGGCAACCGACCCGAGGGCGGAATCGGTCGCCAGCTGCCCCGAAATCGAAGCAACCGCTGCCGCAAGGCCAATAACGGTGCCTAAAAACCCGAGCATCGGCAGTAGCCGGGCGATCGCCTCGATCTGCACATAATCGGCGTTTGACGCGTTGGCGCGCTCCGACCATCCCGAAACAAGGCCGTCCGATTGGAGGCGCATCAGAGAGCGCACCACAAGACCGAACCAAAGCGACAAAACGATGGTATGAATAGGGGTTTCAGCAGCAAACGCATGCCGCGTAATCGCCCAAATGGATTGTCCAGCCTCTAGCCCCCAAGCCGCAAAACCGGCTTGAAGGGCCAAAACGAGGGATAATCCGTAAAAGACCGTCGAGATCAAAAACGAGAGCGTGCGCGGCGCTGCCCTCCCCCCTTGGCCTGCCTGAGCATGATGATGGGCAAACACGCCCAGAAACAGGCTCAGCACTACATAGGGCCAAAGGACAATATCGGCCGTGGCCTTGAGAAGACTTTGCCCGCCCATGACATGCGGGCCCAAAACATTGCCCGTCAGAGCGGCGATGACAGCAAGCGTTGCGCCTCCGACCACAAGGCTCCGCCCCCATGGCAGGACCACCAGAACAAGAACGATCAGCAAAGCTCCAATCGCAATCCGGTCAGACATCGCAAAAAACGATCCGATGCCGATCAGAACAGCAGCTGCCAGCATGCCCGCAACGAGGACAACCTCAAATCCGGACCGCGTCTCGCTCAAGGATCGAGGAACTCTACCCGCCGCCATAATGACTATCGCCTGAGCTTAACGCGGTCCAGCGGTTGAATATTCACCGCAGCCGTCAATTCCTGATAGGAAAGCACCGGCAATTCAGGGAAATCACGCTCGATGATTTTGCGGGTGAACCGGCGGATGTCCATGGGCGCCATCATCACCGGCTTGATGCTGTGGGAGGTCAGTTCGCCAATGGTTTCTTTCATCGCCACGATGATCGCGCGATGGGTATCGGGCGAGAGCGCGAGATAGGACGACCCTGCCGTTTGCCGGATCGCACCGCGAATTTCGTCTTCAATATCTTTCGAAAGCAAATAGGCCGGAATAATGTTCTGTCCGGCCGAAAACTTATAAGTGATATAAGAGCTCAAGGCCGCGCGGACGTGCTCGGTGAGAATGATCGGATCTTTTTCCCGTTGCCCCCATTCAACCAATGCTTCGAGAATGGTGCGCATATCGCGGATCGAAATATCTTCGCCCACCAACCGCTGCATGATGTCGGTGATGGTGATGACGGGTAGCGTGCGGGTGACTTCCTTGACGAGCTCGGCGAAGTTTTTCTGCATCTGACCCGTCAGATACATCGTCTCCTGAATGCCGATAAATTTTGAAGCATGGGCCTTGAGCACATGGCCCAGATGAAAGGTCAGCATGTTCGTCAAATTCATGAACTGCAAACCGGCTTTGTTGATCGTCGGCAAATATTTCTCCGACACCCAAAGCGTTTTTGTCGCCGGCAAGAAATCCTCGCCCTTTTCATAGGGAATATCGAAAAGATCCAGATTGGCTTCCGTCTCGCGCACAATCACATAGCCCGCGCGATAGGTTCCGCTCGCAATCGGAATCTCGTTGACCATCACCTTGTATTCGCCTTCGCGCAAATTGTCGTTCAGGCGAAGATTGATCCCGGGAAACGGAACGCCGAGATCAAAATAGAGAGCGCGCCGAAGCTTTGCGATTTCACGGTCCAGTCGCGACGGTTTGATCTGGTTCCGGACGGTCGACGCCACATCGACGATCAAGGGCACGGTCAACGCAAAAGTGACGGCTTCAACAGGGGTTTCATCATCGCTGTGTTCGGCAGGAAAACTGGGGACCGATCCGGCCGGTGCAATGGCTGGAGCCAGCGATGGCATTTCCATTTCCTGCTTCTCATTCCGGACCGCTTTGCGTCCCTTCATGATCATATAACCGCCACCCGCGAACAGGCAGGCAAGGACACCGAAGACGGGAGCCGGAAACCCCGGAACCATCGCGAAAATCAGCATGATACCCGCGGTAATCAAGAGCGCCTTCGGCTCGTCAACAAGCTGGGAACCAATCTCCGAACCGAGATCCTTGTTATCTTCGGATGCCACTCGGGTGACGATAAAACCGGCCGTGATCGAGATGAACAAGGCCGGAATCTGCTGGATCAATCCGTCACCGATGGTCAGCAGAATGTAGCGATTGGCCGCAGCACCCGCTGTCATGCCCTTTTGAAGGGTGCCGATGGAAATTCCGCCCACCATATTGACGGCGATAATGATCAAGCCGGCAATGGCATCGCCTTTGACGAATTTCATCGCGCCATCCATGGCGCCGAACAATTGGCTTTCTTTCTCCAACTTGGTGCGGCGGCGCTTGGCTTCGTCGAGCTCGATCATGCCGGCGCGCATGTCGGAATCGATCGACATCTGCTTACCCGGCATCGAATCGAGCGAGAAGCGCGCCGACACTTCGGCCACGCGTTCCGAACCCTTGGTGATCACCATGAAATTCACGATGGTCAAAATCAGAAAGACCACCAGACCGACGATGATATTACCCGCAATGACAAAATTGCCGAAGGTTTCAACGATCTTGCCCGCATTGGCCTGAATGAGAATCATGCGGGTCGTCGAAATCGCAAGCGCCAGACGGAAAAGCGTGGTCAGCAGCAGAATGGACGGAAACGACGACAGCTTCGTCACATCGTTCAGATACATCGCGGCCATCAAAAGAATGGCGGAGATGGAAAGATTGATCGCGATCAATCCGTCGATCAGAATGAGAGGAAGCGGCAGGATCATCATAAAAATGATGCAAACCAGCAACACCGCCAAAACGATGTCGTTGCGACCCTGAACGATGTTTAAAAAGCGCTGCACGTCTTTATTACGCTACCCAATACAACAGACCGGAAAAGACACTCACATTTCAACCCTGATCCGTCCAGCAGGATTCGGATTTTCCCGCTTTTTCAACAGTTCAAAAATTTCATTCGAAGCATCCATCGCCGCTTTAAGATTTTGCGAAAATGAAATGAATTGCTCGGCAATTTTGCGTTGTGCCGTCTCGTCAAGCCTCGATAAGGGCACGAGCATATCGCGATTGGTCACGTTGCTTTTCAAGCCTTCCATGGCGCCGAGAAAATCCTGCATCTGGAAGCTTCGCGGATTAAGCGCAGCGATGGCATCGGCGGCGATGGCGATCTTTGGAATGCCTGAAGGTTGATCGACCTGAGCCATGGGAGCCGGCATCGAATCCGTGATGGGCGTCGTGACAGGCTGAAGCCGCGACCGGTTCTCATCAGGGGTGCGAGAGTCCAATGGCTGGCGCATCGGTACCGGTTCCACAGCTTTGCCAGCCTGTTGCACTGGAGGCGTATCGGCTTTGCGCTCTGGCCGGGGTATGGTGGCTTGCACCGGAAACGGCGTTATGTTCGCCCTCCCCAGTTGAGGGGCATCGGGCAGCTTCTCAAGGGAAACACTGTTATTGCGACCAAGCGTACCCGAACTGCCATAGTCGGTCGCTCCTATGTCCTGCCGACGCCTGTCCTGATCGCGAATCCGGCCTAAGGAAGCCGCGAGAAGTCGCTTATCGGCAATGACCTCGGTCAATTTCTCGCCCCGCACGATCCGGTTGACGAGATCCAGAAGGCGCGAATCTTCATACCGGCGCGCCATTTGCTTCAATTCTTCGACAAGATCGGACCGGACGACTTCCTGCTGCCCCGTCTCTACTCCCTCCGTGTCCCTGTTATCCGACCCCTTGGCTCGTGAACTGTCGGGAATGTCGATTTTCGGCATGGTGGCCGTTAGTTCGTTTTCGAGATTGATCAGTGCCGCGAGATAGTCATCCAGCCCCGTTTCGGCCACCCGCGCGAGGGCCTGGAGGGCATCAAGGGCCGCTATTTCACTGGTCAAACTGTCAATGTCGGACTGGATCAGATCGCGACTGGCGGTTGCAGCTGTTAAAATCACTTCTTTGGCAGCCAAATCGGCGGCGGCCGTATCGCGTAAGGCGGTGTTGGCGGCTAGCGTTACCGTCAAAGCGTCGAGGTCAACTTGAACGATTGCGGGCTTGGCATTCTCAAGGATAAGGGCTGCTTGATTGCTGGCCAGCAGGGTTTGAGCGGACGAAAGAGCATCCTGAGCCGTCGTCAAAACAACTTGAGCGGCAGCCAAGGCATTCGTATCCGTAGGGTCGGTGGAATCCAGAGCCGTTTGCGCGTCTGTCACGTCGGTTTGGAGGTCGGCAAGGCTTGTGGTGAGAGCCGCTATCTCGTCGGTCAGCGTTGAAGCTCTGGTCTGGTCGAAATGAGTGTCCGTGTAATCGGTAACAGCCGTTTGTGCGGCATCAAGCGCGAGCTCTGCCGTTGCAAGCGCGCTGGTCGAGACGTCGACGTCCGATTGCGCCGCATCCACCGGACTTTGAGCTGCCGCCAATTCCACCAGTTTGGTGTCAACCAGCGCGGATGTCGCCGTCGATAGCGCGCCAATTTCCGCTGAACTTGATGACGCCGTTACGATGCCGGCGGTATAAATCGATTGGACCGAAACGCTATCGGCGAATCTTTGAGCGGCAAACTCATAAAGGTCACTTTGGGCATCCACCGCACTGATAAAGGAGAGCACTTTACCCAGCGTCGAACGCTCCGACATCGAGGTCCATTTCAGCTTCTCTTTGATACTCGCTCCGATGACGGAGGCTACCTCAACCTCGACTTCCATCACCTGGGTATCGTCAAGGTTTTGTCCAACCACCGGCAGACCAAGGGTTTCAAGCGATCGGCGTGTCAAAAACAAGGAACTGTAACTGGCGCCCGATGCAGCACCCGTTGCCGAGCTCAACATGCCACCCGTTACATTATTGCCATATCCGGAGGTGCCATAGGTCGTTGTTCGCGACTGAGCCGATTGTATATTGCCAACTTGCGCTACCATCACCAACTCCGACGACCTACTCTAGCCTAGCCTGCGTGATCCGTTACCCGTCAGATCCGGTCACGCCGTTCGTTCAAGGGCATCGTATCCTGCTTGTCCTTGCCCGAGAACGCTTCCACCAATTCCTGCGCAATAACATCAAGAATAGCGGCATAGCTTGAAACCGCCAACATGATAGCTGATTTTTTCCCGCGCGCCATTTTTGTCGAGCGCAGGCGTTCAAAAATACGCCGCACCGGACCGGATATTCCGATCATTTTACCCGCTTGCAACCCCTTGCGCCCGTCCTTTTCCCCGTCTTCCGTTTTCGCCGCATCGTCCGCTTTACGAAACAGGGATCGGATGCGGCTTCGCTCGGTTACGCGTGGATCAAAATAGGCAACAGGCCATCGTTTATGCAAATCTGCATTCGCGAGCAGTCCGAACGCCAGAGCCAATTGCGAAATTTCCGCAATGGCCCTGACGGGAGGCACAGAAATCGGCATCACCGGATCGATATCCGCCACCTGATTTGCAAGGGTACTGTCGAGGGCCACCGGCTTTCGAATGTCGAGGATCCGCCTTGGCACGGCATCGCTTTGAAGGCCATGGACCGACATGCTTTTGGCCATTTCATGCACGTCGAGATCGGGAGCGGAGCGATGGGTGAGCGAGAACTGGATACGGGAGCTCTGTGTCGATGGCCTTTCCGGACGTCCCGCAGGCAGGGACGGTAAACCTTCGGCTTGAATCAATCCGGCCGCGCGAACATTGTCAAAATCCGCTGCTCTGGAAAATCCGGCATTTTGCAGCCGGAGTTGCGCTTCGGACGTCGGCTTGGGCAAGCCGATCGTCTCGAGCTTGATCGGCTCAGGTAAAGTGGCGCCCTTTTCGCTTTTTCCAGTACCCAACGCGGTATCGACAAACGTATCGACGACCACGCGCTCCTCCAGATGCACCACCTGTTGCGGCGGCAAAGGCAAGGGCGAACTCAAAGGAACGCCTTGGCTCGCATGCTGGGGGAGTGGCGTGGCGGACGGGCCAGCCGCACCGAAAACTTTCAGAAACTGCTGGAAATGAGGATGCAAAATAGCCGGTCCGGACATGGCCGCTACCTCACGTTTTTCGGGCCAGAGCGAGTTCGAAACGGTGCACCCTGTTCATCATATAGGGGCTGATCTCTTGCGCGGGCGCGGCACGGAATTTGGCAAGCGCCACCGATGCTCCCTTCCAATCCTTGGCCTCGATCAAGCCTTCAAGACGGTGATAATGCAGCACTGCCCAATCTGGCGCGAGTCCCTCGATGATATCGAGCGCTTCGGTTGCCCCCTGATTGTCTTTGGCCATTCTCATGCTGATCGCCAAGCCCAGCCAATAAAACGGATTATTGGGAACAAAAAGGGTCAAAATGCCGAAAAGATCGCGGGCCCGTGACACCTGCCCAGCCGAAAGGCGCTGATGCGCCAGCGCATAAATCAGATCAAGCCCCTGATCGGAAATGCCGAGGGTTTCATGGATCGACTTACCCTCGAGAAGCGCTTCGAAAATCTGCTCGCCCGGTAATCCCGCCTCATTGGAAAAGCCGACAAACATCTCCCGAAAGACGGCAATCTCGTCTTCTTTCAGTCCGAAGTTCGAAAAGGTTTTGCCAGAGGCCATCGGCTTGATGCTTAGCCTTCCGCAACCAGTTCGTCATCCGAAGCATCCACTTCAAAAGCCAGAGCCTCTTCTTCCGCTTTGCGATTTTCCCGCAAAAGCTTGCCGGCGATCAATTCCAGTTTGCCGTCCCCTGCCTTTTTGGCCATGTCGAGCACCACTTGAAGATCGGTTTCGGCATCATCGAAATGCCCGTTCATCGTATTGGCTTTGGCCGACAAAATGTGGCCATCGGGACGGAAATAATCGGAAACAATCACGGCCGATGCCAACAGATAAGCCTGCTCAGGCAAGTCGGCTTCGAGCAGGCAGTGTGTCAGCCCGATCATCGCCTCGATATTTTTCGGCGCCGACGCCAGCATCATGCCATACATCTGCATGGCCTCATCCAGATTACCTTTCGAACGCTCGGCGTCCGCCAACATCAAGCCAACCTCGACGCCCTCGTCCGGCATGCCGATTTGCGCACCGAACGCCATCACCGTTTCATAAAGGGTCGGATCGGCGTAGGGATTGCTGGCAATCTCGGCGATAACTGCTTCAGCCTGACGGTCGCTCATGGTCTTGCTTCCTTATTCAACCTATACCCTGCCCGCTCATGATCGCCTTCGCGGCTCATGGCCTGAAAATCATTTCCGGTTCGTAAGTTTCTTGTGGCTTTGAGGCGATGGTGACCTTGCCAAACGCCGTCCCCGTTCCACTCGAGGCAAAATCACGCCGATAGATCACGGAACGCTCGACAAGGTTCGAGATCATCTCGTCGAGATCGTCCTCGCTCTGACGCATCGGATCAAACACCGTTTCGCCGACCAGCGTATCGGCATTCGATGCGCCGGGCATCAAGCGGACCGAGGCTATTTCGCCGATCATATAGCCCAGATTGCGCCGCATGATGCGGCCGACGGTCGAAAAATAATCCTTGTCATCGCGCCGAAGCACAGCGATCCGCGACCTTATAAACAGCCCGAGTTCGTCCGGCGTTGGCGCGATCCGGATTTCTATCCCGTCAATGGTCAGCAGCCAGAAGCTGAAGCGGTCGCCGGATGGCAATTGGCCAAGACCGGTCCTCGACCAAAAGCGCTCGAGTACCGCCTTCCATCCCTTGTTCAGACCGTTCGACGGGGTCATGAGTGAACCTTCCTAGACAAAAACAGCCTCAGACCTTCGTGTTGGCACCCATACGATCAACTGCGTTTTGTGCCCTGTTTTTAAGAAATTCGAGGATCGAATCCATCATTTTGCTCGAGCTGTCCGCCGTGGCCTGACGTTGATCGGCGACGCCTCGGTTGGTTTCCGCCATCGCCTGAGAAGCTTGCCCCGCCGCGTCGGTCATTTTTGAATCAGCCTGCCCACTTGCGCTGGCATAGTTGGCCCCGGCCGTTCCCAAGCTCCCGGCCGCACCCAACATTTGCTGCTGGGCTTGTACGGTAGTGTTCTTCTGCATGAATTCTTGATTTTTGGCCTGAGACGTTGCTTCAAATCCTTTTTTCTGCTGAGAAAAAGCTCTTTGTTCAACGGCATTTGCGTTTCTGGCTACCTTCAGGTCCTTACCGGTCAATTTAGCCGAGGTAGATGCGAAATCTGTCGCCCTAGCCGTTGCTTTTTGACCCACGTCCGTTGCCGCTTTGGTAGCCTTGGTGCTCGCCATGGCGGCTCTTCCGGCAGAGGCAAGGCCACGGAAAGCAAATGCCCCCCCGCCCAGCGCCAGCAGTCCCGTGACACCGCTAATAACCGCAGCCCATCCCGCGCCAGACTTCAACTCATCGGCCGATTTTTTCGTCTGCGAAGCGGCATCAAGCGCCGCATTTTTGGCCGCCTCGCGCGCAGCCAGCGCGTCAGCCTTGTTTTGCTGGGTAATCTGAGCCTGAGCCTTGATCATCACCGCAAAAAGAGAGTTGGGATCATCCGTCGTTACCAAGTCCCAATTTTTCTTCGCCGATGCAACCGAATCTCGCAGTTTGGCGGCATCCTCGGTCGACATACCCTGAGTGGGATCCGTCCCCGACGTGCCACCGGGCGGCGCGCTTTTGACGTCCGGAATAGTTCCTGTTTTACCGTCCCCATTCCCCTTGCCAGCCTGCACCGGCGTGTCGACGGTTGCGCCATTGTTCACGGTGTTCGGCGTGGTATTTCTCGCAGGAGACGTGTTGACGGTCATGTTCATGAAGCATTCCTCCGGGAAAACGATAATTAAAGCGGTTCAGGCCTTGAAGGGTCGTGTTGACGACGTATCGCTCTCGTTTTTCATCGCCGTCTGAACATCATCCAACATGGCGCTCCATCCCTTTGAAATTTTATCTGAATCCTTCATGGCAATCATCAAAGCGGCTTCAATCGATTTCATCGCACTGTCGGCGGCCTGCGCCTGCGCCTGATTGTTCATTGCGCCGGCCTTTTTGCCGGTAATGTCATAGCCAACCGCTGCCGAGATCGCATCGCCGGCCGCATTCACCACACTGGTTGCAATACCCGTCCATGTACTGGTGAGGGTAGCAACTCTCGCCGCCCCTGTGGCCAACGCGGCAGGATTGACCCAGAAGGTCGCGATTGAGGTTCCAACCTGGACAACGCTCATCGCAATCGAGAGGCCCAAGTCCCATTTGGCCGCCGTTTCTTCGGATGCGCCAAACTTTTTTGCAATTGAACCCAAAATGCCCAGTCCGCCTGTTGCCTGTTTGACGGTGGAGTCGATGGCATTGACCAAACCGGCAATACCACCTGCGAGCATCAATGCGCCGACAGCAGCTCCAGCTCCCGTCGCAATAAGAGCGATACCGGCTGCGATCTGAACGACAGAGCCGATCCAGTTGAGAACAGACTTAAATACCCCCCACCATTTCGTGCCTTCGGCTTGCTTCCTGGCTTCTTCCGCTTTTTTGGCCGCCTCATCGGCCTGCGCCTTTTTCTCTTCCGCCAATTGCTTCTGCTTTTCAGCATCAGCCTTCAATTTTTCGGCATTACTTTCGGCGGTTGTCTTCTGCAGCATATTGGTGGCATCCCCGAGGTTTTGCAGGTTTTCCTTGCTACCAACCTCGGGAGCGAGCGCATTGATCGAATTTGTCACATTGTTTTGGGTGGCAGAGCCTCCGGTCGCGCCCGACGACCTCACATCGGGGGTAGCCGACATATTACCCGCGCTGCCCGCGCCCGCCGAGGTGCCCGTTGCGCCTCCCGTCTTTTTTACCTCGGTGCCGCCAGTGCCTGATTGAGGCTGTTCGGTTTCAGGGACCTGTCCGGCACCCCTTGCATAGGTCTGGCTTCCGCCTTGTACGCCACCGATCACCATTTTACTCTCCTGCTTTTCTTCCGGCGCTGTCGAGCGCCCCGTCTTTAGTTTAGAAGTTCACTTCAACGCGTTATTTTTTTCTTGGCCTTTATGAGATCGGCCATTCTCTGGGCATAGTCCACATTGCCCGCTTCTTCAGGCTTGTCCGCGCCGAGTTTGATCGCGGTCGTAAAAAACTCGAGCGCCGTCTCATTTTCATTGCTGGCCATATGGCAATCGCCGAGGCGGAGATAGAACGGCAGATAGGTCGCATTCCACGCCATGCCATACATCAAGGTTTCGGCAGCAGCCTTATAGGAGCGCTCCATCTGGAGGCAGGTTCCAAGTCCGTAATAAAAACGGAAATCCAGTGGATCAACGCCGGTGCACGCTTCGAACCACATAATGGCTTCTTTATAATTGGCCACCGCCATCATATTCGCGCCGTGCCTGAAAAGGGCGTCCATATGATGAGGTTCAAGCCGCGCCGCCTCCTTCAAGGTCAGGTTCTGCTCCATCATGACTTGGAAAACGGCGGACTTATAAAAATCGGTTTCGCCAAAAAGCTTTTCGAGGACCAGCTTCCAGTCCTTGTTATTTTTAAAGATTTCGGGGTTCATCTTTTTACCGAAATCCGCCAACAACTTAGCCATTACCCTACCTCTACCACCAACCAATGACCGACGCGCGTCCGAGATGAACCAGCACCTGCAAAAGACGCTTAAAATACTGCTTTATGAAGTTTGCCAGATATGCCGAACAATGTAAATTGTACTTCCTTTTCAGCTCCTTGAAGCAAAGCGACAGCCGATAATAGCCATCGATCACACATAGGTTTTGACAAGACTTAAAATCAGGCGCGACCACCCGTCGACCATCACAAACAGCAGCAATTTAAACGGTAGCGAAATGGTCAACGGGCTAACCATCATCATGCCCATCGCAAGCAGGATATTGGACACGATCAAATCAATGGCAATAAAGGGCAGATAGATCAAAAATCCGATTTCGAACGCCTGACGCAACTCGGTCAGCGTGTAAGCCGGCAGAACGATCAAAAGATTATCGCGACCGATCGACGCCTTCATCGGTTCGGGCCATAACATCGTCGCGGCCTCGTAAAAATATTGAAGCTCTTTTTCTCCTGCGTGTTTTTGGAGAAAACGCAATATCGGGCCATGGCCGACCGAAAAAATTTGATCAAGTCCGCTCGCGTTCGGCCCCGACATCGGCAAATCTTTGACGAGAAAATAAGTCTCCCGAATGACGGGAGCCATAATGAACACAGAGAGAATAAGAGCCACCGCGTTCACTGCCATATTGGGCGGCGTCTGTTGTGTACCCAGCGCATTGCGGATCAACATCAAGACGATGGAAATCTTGATAAAGGAGCTGGCCGCAATCGCAAGAAAAGGCAGCAAAGCCACCGAGACGAGAACGGCAATAAGATTAATAGGATCAGTCATAATTTCTTCTGTTACCCAAGCGCCTTAGCGCCCATCCTTCAAAATCGACATCAACTGCCCGTCACCATGACTTTATCAATATGAACCGCATAGCAATCATCCAGTAAGACGAGACTACCGGTCGCCAGCACCTGCGTGCCGTGACGCACTTCAATCGGCATGCCTGCCGCAAGCGGTAAAGCGGGCAACGGAACCAACCCACCCTTCATCCAGTTTGAAATGTCCGAAAGCGCAACTTTTTGGGAAGGCAGACAGACATCGACCGAAATCTGTAATTGCGATAATGGAATCGGGTCATGATCGGGCGTTGCCGCAGGCAATCCAGATATCGCGGTCTCAGGCTCAGCCATCTCCGCCTTTTGATTCAGTTCGGGATCAGACATCGTCCTCAACTCTCCACATCCAGCCGCGCATTGCCCTCGTCTTCTACGAGAAGCGGGACGGCTGATCCATTAATAACCATGTGCTGGAACCCGTGCTGGAAACGGCCAATCATCACCAAATCCCCCGGTTGCATCGCGGCTGCTCCCTCGAGGGGCACATCGATGGCGCAAAGGCGAACCGCAACATCCACCAGAGGAAGGTCGGCAGGCCCTATGCCGAACGCCTCGACGCTTCCGCCCATCAGGCCAAAAAGCCGGCTCAACGATGCCTCAGAGAGTGCCACGCGAAGCGATATAAGGGGCTGATCGTCAAGCTGCAGGCCAATATCGAAAAGCGTTTCGCCCATCAACGCCGCATCAACACATTCGCCCAAATATCGGAAAAAGATCCGCTCTTTCAGGTCGAAATCGGTTTCATCCTGAATAAAGCGAAACAAGCGGTCGGAAACCGTAAGTCCGAAAATTTTCCGAAAACCGGCCGGCATAGCCCCCTGCCGCGCTGCACTGATCCGAAGCCCTTCGGAAAAGCGCTCCGGCATCTCCATCATTTGATAGGCAACACGGACATTGCCGCGCACCGCCGCCTCATACACCATTCCTGCCGCAAACGGCGCCTCCGCACGCGCGATACACATGGCGAGCCGATTATAAATCGGGCGAAACTCGCGAAAATGGGCCAAAATCGTGTTGATCTTCAGCGCATCCTCGCCCGTAAGGTCGAGGCGAGGCAGATGGAGAGGGCCGCTCATCGATGGTTCGCCCTTGGTAAAGGATCAACCGACGCTGACCGCTGAAACGGAGAAAAAGCCCGATCACGCATGGCCGTGATCCTCGCCGACAAATTCGATCCGCAACCGGTGCTTGGGGAACCGGGCGGCGAGAGCCTCTTGTAAGCCTGCAATGTGCAAGCCGGAGCGAATGCTGAAATCGGCTTCAAGGGCCGAAATTCTCACCTGCAACTCGCCCGGCCCATTGGCCGCAATCGCGGTCGGCACCGAAAACCCTTCGGTGAACTGGATCGAGCAGGATAGGCTCTGGCTTGCAAGCAACGGGTCCCGCAGATTGAAATCGCGCACCAGCGTTGTAATTTGTTCGATCGTAGCCGTCAGATCCACCGCGGGCGAAGTACCCGCCGACAAGGGGGCTGGAATGGGCGAAACCACCGGCGTCTGAGGTGCAAACAGGCTGAAAACGCCGGCAGGCTGGCTGTCATCGTCGGAAGGCGCATCGTCTTTGCGGTCTTCGATCAGCTTCCGAAAAACTTCGCCCTTCTGTTCCAGAAAATGCTGGTGTTGATCGTTCGAGGCAAAGTCGGAAAAGCCATTCGGGCCCACCGATAGGCGGGATTTCAGCGTTTCAGCGGCGGTGCTTGTGCCGTCGATCCGGCCAGCCCGATTATCGGTTTGCGTGATGCTGCTGACCATCGTCCTGCACTCTATCGGGGGATTGAATTCCCTTTGAGAAGAGTTCTTCGATTTCGGATTCTTCTCTAGCCTCGCCTTCAGCGAGAGCCTCCGAAACCATTTTATCCTTCAAAAAGATGTATTTATCTCGAATTTTCATAGAGCTTGCATGATTTTCAACGGCTTTTGCAAGCTCCGCCTTTCGACCATCCACAACATGCTCCATACGGGTCACGTCATCAACAAGTTCCTGATGCTGGCGGGCAAGCGCCAATACTTGCGCCTTGGTGTCGTCAATCTTGAGCTGACCGATCACGAGCCCCATAATCTCGTTATAGATGAGCGTTTCACGCGCGTCATAGGTTTTTGCACTTGCATCGCGAGTGTCGATCGCGTCCGAAAGCGCCGTCTCGGCAGCCAACAATTCCCGACGCTTGGCCTGCACCAAGCGCAAGGCCTCTTCTTCCTTGAGTTCCTTAACCCGCAGCAACCGCTTGATCTTTTTGATCATTTGGTCAGCTCGGCCATTTTCTGCAGCGTCACGTCAAACGAGTTGAACTCATCGGTTCTTTGCCGGAGAAACTCGTTGATCGCCTTGTTTTTCGACACGGCCAGATCAACGGCCGCATCACCCCCGGGCTTATATTCGCCAACCTGGATCAGCAATTCGACATCGGCATAGGCGGCAAGCCAGGCATTGATTTGACCCGCCATAGCCCTGTGCTCTTTGGTGACCACCGCATTCATCACGCGGCTTTTCGACTCGAGAATATCAATCGCCGGATAATGATTGCCCGAGGCGAGCTTGCGGGACAGCACGATATGGCCGTCCAGAATCGAGCGTGTTTCGTCGGCCACCGGCTCGGTCATATCGTCACCCTCGACCAGCACCGTGTAGAAGGCGGTGATCGAGCCTTTATCGTTCATACCCACCCGCTCCATGAGCTTGGGCAGATTGGCAAAAACGGATGGCGGAAAACCGCGCCGGGTCGGCGGTTCTCCGGCGGCCAATCCGATTTCACGCAAGGCTCGGGCAAAGCGGGTAACCGAATCCATCAGCAGCAAAACCCTTTTGCCCTGATCGCGAAAATATTCGGCGATCGCGGTAGCAATAAAGGCCGCCTTCATACGCTCCATCGAGCTTTTATCCGACGTCGCACACACGATGATCGCCTTGGCCATGCCCTCGGGACCAAGATCGTGTTCGATAAATTCGCGCACCTCGCGGCCACGTTCACCGATCAGCGCCATGACCGTGACATCGACATCGGATCCGCGCACCAGCATCGACAGCAGGGTCGACTTTCCCCCGCCCGCCGCTGCGAAAATGCCCATTCGCTGGCCTTCGCCAACCGTCAACATACCATCCAGCGCCCGTAGGCCCGTGGAAATGGGGCTTTTGATGATCCGTCGGGTCATCGGGTTCGGCGGCTCGGCATAGACCGGACGAAAGGCAGAAGGCGTAAAACTCCGGTCGGAATTGTCCATAAAATTGCCCAGGCCATCAATGACGCGGCCCAAAAGGTCGGGGCCGACGGCAACTTCCTGAACACGACCGGTCCGCCGAACCTCTGTTGCCGGCGTAATGCCTTGGGTTTCACCGATCGGGGCCAGCAAGGCTTCGTTTTCGATGAAGCCAACGCATTCCGCGAGCATGCTCCGGCCGCTGCCGCGCGTATAAAGCTCGACAATTTCACCCACTTGAATGCGGGGAACAACCGCATGGATGATGGTGCCCACCACGCGGGTAACCCGGCCGGTTACCCGAAAAAACTCGATATCCTGCACCTTATCCCGAACGAGAGAGAGCCGGTCATCGAGCCGACG
Organism: Hyphomicrobiales bacterium; assembly: GCA_947454055.1. Classification (GTDB taxonomy): domain Bacteria; phylum Pseudomonadota; class Alphaproteobacteria; order Rhizobiales; family Beijerinckiaceae; genus CAIUPE01. Next base: position 21,506 of record CANGIS010000024.1, on the reverse strand, counting down.
TTCAAAGGCCGCGCGTCGTTCGGCATAGATATCAGCCAGCGCATTGCTCATCGGCAACCGCACTGAAAAGGCATCACCATGCCGACATAGCCACGCAAACGCATCCAACCAACCCCGAACCAACGAACAAACCGCAATCTACTGAGCCGCCCAGACTCGCGCAATCACCTTCCGCCGAATATCTTGCGACCCCTCACGAAGCAAAAGAGCGATAGATCCCTTCCAGCTCGCGAGCGCGAAGCTGGCTATCAAAAACCGGATGGGTTGCCCTGCGCGTCAGCAGGTCGTTTTTGATACTTTGCAGAAAGGGTCGGTCCCGCCCAAACGTCACCGCTCGTTCGACGTAATCCTCAAATGTGGTGCAATTGAACCGATCGAGATCAAGATTGGCATTCAGACTGTAAGCGACGCGGCTCTGAAACGATCGCCCGTACAAAGTAAGACAAGGCACCCCCGACCATACCGAATCGGTAGCCGTTGTGTGTCCGCCATAGGGGAAGGTATCGAGCATCAGATCAGCCAAACCGCACCGCGCCAAATGTTCACGGGTCGGAACAAAGGGAGCGAAGATGATGCGCTCCGGATCAATGCCGAGGGTTTTGGCAAAGCCGCGCATATTGTGGACCTGGCGTTCATTGTCATAAGCGAGCCAAAGCACGCTCTGCTCGACCTGGGCTAAAATGTAGCACCAGCCGGCGAAGAGATCGCGCGATATTTTTTGAGTTTTGCAAAAGCAGCTGAACACAATGGCATCGGGCGGCAAGTTCAGCTCGGCGCGATCGGGCAGCGGATCCGCCGGCGTATGGCGGTAAGAATTGGCCTGATAAAAACCGGGAAGCGCCAAAATCTGTTCGGAATAATGCGCGCCTTCTTCGGGCGGTATCACAAACCGGTCGGCAATAAGCCCATCCATCGCAGGATTGGCGGTCGTCCCCGGATAGCCAAGATAAGCCAATTGCACGGGGGCTGCGCGCTGACAGAAGAGTTCTTGGGACTGGCCGGTGGTGAAGCCGTTAAGATCGACCAAAATATCGCATTTCAACTCACGCACCGCTTCAAGGCGTTCGTCGCGAGGCTCTGGCAGATCGATGAAATGCTCCGCCGTTTGACGCAATGCCACGTGCATCGGATCGATGCCGCCTTCTGTCACGTCACGAAAATCCCAACCAAATCGGCTGTCAAAAGTCGATAACGCCATGATTTCAAATCGGTCACGGTCATGAAATTCAAACAATTTGCCCATCAGATGGGACGTCGCATGGCTCCGGAAATCGGATGAGACATAGCCGACGCGAAGCCGCTTCCTGCTCGAACCAACAACCATCGACGGTGCGCCGACCTTAACATCGCGCATGAGTTCGGTGAGTTTTCGGCTGGCGCTATAGCGATGAAAGGATGGCTCATCGAAGAGCAACAAGCTCCGAAACGGATCAAGACCGATCTGTTCACGGTCCAGAAGCGCGAGCATCCGGTCAACGCTGTCGGGCTCAAAAACATCAAGGCTCACCGCCAGACACAGGAGAGGATCGACACCCTGCCCTTGCTCGAAGCCCAAAAGGTGCAAAAGGTCAAAGGCCAACGCCTGATCCTTTTGCTCCAGCGCTTCACGCAGCAACCGCCGGACAAAGCGCTCCTGACCCAACGCCCATCGGGCGGTCGGTTGCGTCAACAAGTCCGGCAGCGGCGCCCCCAAGCGGGCAACGCTGATGAGCAACATCAGGGCTGCGGCCAAATGATGAGGCTCTTGGACCAAAAAGGGACCCAGATGGCGCAGGCAAATTCGGTAATCCTTCCCGGCAAACGCTTTGAAGGCTTGGTAATAATCCGCCTCGACGGGTTCTAGTTTCGACACGAACAGGTCGGACACAGCCCCTTCGTCAGCTCCGGACTGTCCCTCGAAAAATGGGGCAACAAGAGCGGCAAAAACCTCGGTTCGACCAGCGCATAGAAGGGCACGGTCAATGCCTTCGACCAGCCCTTCGCTGTTCGACACCCCACCATCGCGCGCATCACTCGTCATAGTCGCAGGATCAAGCGAGGGGATGGAGCCAAAGGTTGCCGTCGCTTCGCAACTGAATTAAACAATTATCGGTAGTGAGACCAGTATATTTCTCGTTTTCGAAGAATCCCGGCGTTTATGAATTCCAACGTTTCCTCCGACATCTCTCGGGTTTCGATCCAGAGCGTCATCTCCCCCCAAGGGGCAGAGGCGATGGCGGAAGTCACAGGCCAATATGGCGGCGAGATCGTACGCGGGGCGAGCGAGAGTGAAAAACTGGCGAATGCGGCTGAAGAACTCGGCATGTCGGTGGCCCATCGCGCCGACAAAAAATCCCTGAACTTGCGTGAAGTCCGGAAGGGCGGCGGCGCCAATATCGAGGCGCTTGAGCGCATAGCTGCGTATTACAGCCAGCTGCCGAACTTCCCGAGCGACGAGAAGCTCAAATCCCTGGTCGACGAATTAACCCAATATCTTCTGAGCACGGGCTCGGGCGAAGGCGGGCAGGAACAGGCGGTCACGAAAGAAGATGTGTTTCGGGCGCTCCAAAATTTCGACGGTGACGTCACGCATCAATTTGCGGCCCTTGAAGTCGTGGCGGAATATTTTGCCGGCATGGATGCCGAGCTTGATGCGGCCATTGCAGATGCCAAGCGCGATTTTGAAGAAGGCGAGCTGGCACGCGATGTCAGGGCGGGCTTTGCGGTCGCCCAGCTCGCCGACCAAGCTGCCCAGAAAATGGATACCAATCCGGCGGCCGTGCGCGACACCTACCGCCAGATGCTGCGCGAATCCAAAAATATGGGCCAGCTTTTCGATGATCTGTGTGCGTTTGATCATCTCAAAAACTTCAAGGAAATTCTTGATATTTTTCTGGAGGCCGCGGGACGCGATCTTGGCTCGGCCGGTCCCTCGACCGACCCCCGCTTTCTCAATGCTCTGCTGGTCGAACTTGGCAAATTAAAAAAAATTCACACCGTTTACGACAATACCGGCCAGCAAATCGGCCAACTTGCCCGCCTGGTCGGCCAAACCGATGCCGGACGGATTTCGGATCAATATCTGACGAGCCGATTGCTGCATTTCTGTTCCAAGGCCAATCCAAGCATGTCGGATGCGATGGCCATGACGGATGGTATTGTCGGGCTGGGCATTTTGCAGCTTCTGCATGTCAGCAACATGATCAAAGGGCTTTATGACGAGATCCCCGACGATGTTTTACCCACCCCGCAATCGCGCGAAAACCAGAATCGGGCGATGCTGTCGTGGATGACGGCCCTTGTCGAGGACGAAGAACGTGAAGCCAATGCGCAATAGCAGGATCGGGAATAGCAACTGATGGACCAGCGATACCGCATAGCCATCGAGGAATTCGGCCGCGCCATTGGCGTCCCCGCCCGCTTCAACGCGCGCAACGAAAGCGCGTTCGAATTCAGCACCTCCGGCAAACTGACCTTTACGCCGGACGTGGGCCAAGAAGGCCTCGTGATGTCGATGACCCGCAACATGATCGCCACCCCCAGCCAACAGCGCGACGCGCTGGCCATGGCAGGCTATGACGAAAGCATGCGGTTGACGCTCATGTCCGGACTTAACGAGCGCAACAACATCGTTCTCGCCATTCCGATGAAGGGCGACCAAATCACCGGCCAACGTCTGTTGGAAGGCTTCGAATTTTTAAAGCGTAAACAGAAAACGGTTCTTGTCTGAACGGCAGCAACCAAACCCGAAGCCCATCCAACACGGCTTTGTGAACCGGAAGAGTGAAGGAGATGGACGTGGCAAAGTTTGAGATCGATTCGGACGAGGCGCGAGCCTTGGTAGATGCAGGCTTTCTGGCGGTTTCACGAAACATCACGGATGCCGGCATCGCCATTTTTGAAGCGGTCATCCTGTTGAGGCCCAATCTATCGGCCGGCTATATTGGCCTTTGCTACGCCTATCTTGGCGCCGGCCTGCCCGAAAAGGCCTTCGAAGTGCTAAAAAAGGCTCCGCCTGGCTTCGAAATGGACCTTTTCGGCGGTATTGCGCTTATTCGGGGCGGCAATAAAGACCTTGGCCGCAAGCGTCTTGAGCATGTTCTGGCCTATTCAACAGATGCGGGACACAAGGAAATCGCCCAGTCTTTCCTTCAAGAATTGTAAAGTGGCGGTTGTATTGGCGGAATAAAAGATAAGCTTGGCTTTCATCGGTTTGAGCTTTAGCCTATGGCGTGGTGTAGTTGATTTTCGGGTCGGAAGTCCTTCGGAGTTACGGTTTTATGAGTGCGTCCTCGATACAAAAGGCGATGCTGGAGTCGCTTGCTTCGGTCCGCAGGGTCACCCCGACCGGCATTGATTCGATCGAAGGGGCAAACGCCGTCGCAGCATTTGAAACGACGATGGCACGCACGCGCGAGATCGTCGACAAGGTCTCGGAGACGCCGCTTGTTTCGTCGGTCGATCAACATAGCCGTAACATGGTGGTAGCCCAGGCCGAACTACCGGTTCCCGGCGTTGGATCAGGTCAAGCGGCGACCGGTATCGAGCGTCAACAAACCATCCGTGCGCTGGAATTGTCAAAAAGCGCGACTGTTCGTCCGGTAACGGAGGGCGACGCCATTCTTTCTGGCCTCAAAAAATTGCAAGGCGTCTTTTCAGAACGGCAGCGCCAGTTGAATGAAACAATCGAGGCACCAAGCCTGTCGGCCAAATCCATGATGCGGATTCAGATGGATATGGTGCAATATACATTGATGATTGATGTCGCCTCGAAAGTATCCGGCAAACTGACCCAATCGGTCGACGCGCTGGTCAAGGGACAGTGAGGCGATTGACCCCCATGATCTCTCCCGTCTTGCGTAGCTCGATCATAGCCCTGAGCCTTCTCCTTCTGACGGCCTGTAACCAGCAGGAAGTCTTCACGGGCCTGTCTGAGGCGGAAGCGAACGAGATTACGGCAACCCTGCTCTCCAACGGCGTCGAGGCGACCAAGACAACGGTTCAGGACAAGGGTGTTTCCATTTCGGTAGGCCGTGACAATTTTCTTTCGGCGATCAAGATCTTGCGGGACAACGGGTTGCCCCGTCCCGTCAAAGAAGATCTCGGCACGATTTTCAAGAAGTCAGGGATCACCTCGACGCCGTTCGAAGAGCGGGTTCGGTTTACCTATGGCCTCAGTCAGGAAATCGAGAAAACGCTCAACACGATTGACGGCGTTGTGATTGCCCGCGTCCATCTTGTGATCCCCGATGCACCTGAATTCGGCAAAGAGATTCGCCCCTCGTCGGCCTCGGTATTCATCAAATACAAGTCGGGAACGGACATTGAATTTCTGACGCCGCAAATTCGACGCTTGGTCGCCAATGCGATCGACGGGCTCAATTATGCGGCCGTCAATGTGGCGACCGTCGAGGCCCAGCCGGCGGTATCGGTCTACAAGGCGGTCGAGGGCGAAAACTACGGACGCAGCAGCGATCCGCAAGGACTTCGCGGCCTCTTTTCGGATTGGCGCAATATCACCTTGTTGGTGTTCGGCATGGTGATTGTCGGTGGCGGCGGCGGCTTCGGTCTCGTGCAGTACCGAAAGACACGGGCACCGAAGCCTTTGGTTGTCGCTCAGCCGGACGAAACCAATTAAGGGAATAGCGTTTGATGGCTGTTCTCCCAACTCAGGTCGATCAGGTTGATCATGCCGCCAGCGACGGATCAGCCGGTCTGATCGACCTTTGCGAGGTTTTTGCACGCCCTTCGCTTTATCTTGATCCGGAACTGGTGCAGCCCTATCTGGCCGTGATCGGCATAGATCTAACCGAAGATGATCCCGAATTGCCGCCCGAATGGGTGGACGAGGTCTTTTTTGATCATTTGATGGCGCGATTGAGCGCCTTGCCCGAGGCCGACTGGACACTTGCGCTCAACCTGTCGCACGCGAACAGCGTCGTTCCCCTCATTGCAACAGCGCCATCCCACGTCATTACCCAATTTGCCATTGCAGCTGCGGCTGCCTGCCTGCAGGAGCCCATCGGGCAGAATGTCTTGAAGCGGAACATCCTGCACATCAGTGAAATTCTGGGCCCCGAGGCATCCAAAATTGCCTTTGGCGAGGCCCAGTTTCTGTATCAGGGTCTCGGCACCTTGGGCGACGCCAGCAATATCTATCATTCGATCTTCCGGCTTGACGCCGAGCATGCCGACGCTCATGCCGGGCTTGTGAATTTCGGGCAAAGCATCATCTACGCGACGCTCACATCCGAAAGCCGGCTTTGGGCCGAAATTTTCTCGTTCCGAACCGGACCAGCGGGCTTTCAACCCGCCTTTGAGCTCAAAAATTTCTCGGCCCAGCAGAAAAACCTGATCCTCCGACTTTGGAAACGCAAATGGAAAAAATGGCAGAATTCCTGAGCTTGCGGCATTTCGGGTTCCAATGGAACGAGCAGCCTCGCCTTATCAAGGCGGAGGACGTCTCGCATCTTCGTATGGCGGAAGCGCTGATCGACACGGCGAAGATGGAAGCTGAAAAAATTCATGCCGATGCGGCCAAAGCCTATGACGACCAATACCGCAAAGGCTTCGAAGCCGGCGTCGCCGATGCCAAACACGCCATGGCGCAGCATATTGTGGACGAGTCAGCCCAGCTCGAAGCCCATCTCGAAACCATCGAAACCGAAATCCGATCCTTGGTCACGACCACCATTCGTAAAGTGCTCTCCGATTTGACCGACGAGGACAAGATCAATGTCCTTCTCAATGCCGGCATCCAGAAATTGCGCAAAGCGTCATCCCTTCGGGTGCTGATCGCCCCCGACCAACTCCATCTTAAAGATGAAATCGCCGCCTTGATCGAATCGATGGCACCATCGGTGAAGTTTGTCGAAATTTCCGAAGATGAATCGGTCGAACCCAATCATATGATCATCGAAAGCCCCTTGGGACGCATCGACACCTCGATCGAAAACGAAATCCGTCTGATCGAGCACTCGCTTTTTGTCGGGTCGGGCGAGAAAAAGGGCAAGTGACCATGGCCCGTTATCATCAGATGCCCGCTCCGGAAGGAGCGTTCTGATGGCGCTTGCCGAACTCGTGCGCCAGCTTGGTCAGGAGATCGGGCTTTCCCATCTGGACCTTGATCCGGACACGCAGGCGATTCGTCTTGTCTTTGGCGAGGACCTTGAAGTGGAGTTCGAGGAGCCCGGCACGGGCAACCTGTGTTTTGTCTATGCATCGGTTGGGCCGATGCCCGTCAATACCTCGGCCAGCCGCTTTCTTGAAACGATGAATGCCAATCTCTTTGGCCGCGACACCGGCGGAGCAGTCCTCGGCTATGATGCGGCGCGCGAAGAACTCGTGCTCTTCATCCGCTTTCATTCCCATGAAGTGAGCTACGCCACGTTTCGTCGCGAAATCGACGCCTTTCTTGCCGCGCTCAAAAAGTGGCGCGAACAGCTCAAAAGCCATGCCGCACCCCCGCCATCCGATGCCGCCACCCCTTTGCCGAGCGCTGCCGAAACACTCACTTTCGTAAAAGTCTAAACCGCGCTAACCTTGCTCCGAACGATGAGAGGGATCGAAAGCCATGCAACCCGACTTCACCATGACCAATATCGAGGATCTCGCCGCCTCAAGCGATGGGCTCATGGCCGTCGGCGCGATGGGGCAGCGGCTTGAAGCCTGCAAGAAGCGTCTGGCAGGGCATGTCTGGCCCGGCATGCTGCCAACCGATCAGGACGAGTTGAACAAACTCGACCGCGGCTTGTCGGCGGCTATTGTCGTGCTCGCCCGCTTCGTGTTATCCAAAGGCAATTAACACTCATAGGTTGTAGGAGTCCTCCGATGTCCACATTTGAAATTATGCGCGGGCAAAGCGGTCCCGTGAACAGCAATGCAAGTTGGATTCAGGATTATGCCGTTCGCGACGGTTTTGATTTGATCTGGAGCCAGCAATATCTAGGCACCCAGATGGACGGTATCGAGACCGACATCCGCAACATCGAGCAGAATGCCAACCTGTCAGACACCGAAAAGATGTTTTCGATGCAGATGGCGATGAATACATGGTCGGCGGTATCGAATTTGCGCACCAATATTCTTAAAAGCGTATCCGATACGTTGAAAACGATTGCCCGTAACGTCGCCTGATCGTTCAGGGGCGGACATATTCAAAAAGGCCCGGCGGATCGCGTCGGGCCTTTTTTGTTAGCCAAGTTCGGCGGATGCAGGGCAAAAATCCTTGTCGGCACGGGCATTCACATTGACGACATTGCCAAGGACGCCCGCGTCGCTGTCATGGCCATGGACAAAGATCACTTTTCGATCGTTCCATTCCCCGATCGAGCCGAGCTTGTCCATCTGCATCGCCGTATCGGCCGGACGGAAGCTGGTAAAGACAGAGTCGTCAGATCGGTATTCGCGTGCGTTCAACTTATCTGCGAGTTCTTTGGGGTTGCTGGCCGCGATAACACCAAGCCCCGTGGCATAAGTCCCCTCCTGGGGCCCCTTTTCGATCCCATTATGGGTGTACAAAATCCCGTTCGTCTCATCAAAGACCGCATTCACAAAGCATTTGGCAACCACTTCATCGGATTCCTGTTTGGTCAGCCCCTTGGCGCTTAAAAATCCATTTTGTTCGGCATAACGATAATCCTGGTGTTTTTTGGACTTGGCTTTGTCAAGATCTCCGGACGGATCGACCTCGTCATAGACGTCGTGATTGCCCTTGATGAAAACAACGCCTTGCCCGTGCAAGGTCTCGATCAACGATTTCATCGCAACTTTATTATTCGAGAAGCGATCATGCAGAATATCACCGATAAAAATGAGCTTATTGTCGCCTTGCGAGAAGGTAGCCCGACCGATGACATCTTCGATTTTGCTCGCAATCGTTTGATCGGCTTGGAATTTTCCCAGCGAATTCTGGCTCCGATGCTCCGCAACCAAGATTTCTCCCAATTGCTTGAAACCTTCGCGGTCGAGCTTGATCTGGCCATTGCGTATGGCCGCCAGCATGATGCGACCGATGCTGCCATCGCCATCCCCCACTACAACGGTCTTTTGCGACACAGCAACCGCAGGTGCGGCCGCGCCTGCAGCCTCTGAATTGGCCGGTTGGGAGAGGCTTGCAATGTTGACCTGGGGCGGGTTCAGCAACCGCCGGAAATATCTGGCGGATGGTTCATCAATGTGCCGCGAGAGCTCTGCAAGCTGCAGTTTAGCCGTTTGACCAATCTGCGCCGGCACCTTCAGTTCGAGCGGGATGCTGACATTGAGCCGGTCGGATTTATAGACCGCCTCACGATATTTAGGATCGATCATCGCTTCGAGACGATCAAAAATCTTGGCAAAACTTTGCGTTCCGAATTGCCCCTTTGACGCGACAAAATAGGCATCAATGGCCTGATTCAACGGCGTGCTATCGGCTAATTTTTCACCCGCAATGTCTTTCAACATCTGGACGACAATCGTGCCGGCCTCCTTGCGTGAGCGATTGGAAAACAGCGAATTATCGCGACCCAAGAGGGCTTGGTCGCCGTTCAAGGCAACCGACACGTAACCGGATTTGAGGTTGCCATCGGCACCTTGAATATTATTTCTGATGTTCCGGAGAGCGTTCCATTTTTCCTGGATGGAGGCTCCGTCTGCTAGTTCTGCCGTCGGCCGCCCCGCAACCGTCGTTTGCCGGATAATGGTCGTTGAGAACGTGTCTTTAATCGTCAAAGCGAGTCTCCAAACTTACGCTGCTCGGTCAGCCATAGATACGCGGTTCGTTCGCAAGCTCGTTAAGCCGGCTTTTGGAACCCGATTCAATCGTGCTCAGAATGTCTTTGAAGGCCACCGCTGCCTCAATGGCAGACACCATCGCATGCCCCAAGCGGGCGGCTGTCATGGTTTGCATCGGTAGCGTGCTGCCAATTAAAATTGTGTCGTCGACATCCAGCGTTGCAATCTGTTCGCCGGAAAACAACGCCCGGTAATTCAGCACATGCATCACCCGAAAGGCGTGGTTTTTCCGGTCATCCGGCCATTGTTCGACCGACATGACGGTGACGCGCAAAACGAGGGTTTCGCCATCAATGCCGGGGCTTGCAATGCAGCGATAGCCATCGGCATCGAAAACCAGTTGCTGAATTTCAACATCGGGAGCGGAGGCAGAACCGGCCACATGGTCGATAAGCTCTTGTTGACCGACAAAGTCCCGTGCCAGCGTCTGGAAATTCATCATCGGTCGCGGTCCCATGGGTTCGTGCACAATCGGCTTTATCGGAAGGGCGAAGCAAAGGCCCAAACCGTAGAAACTCAGCTTAAGTCAACTATAGTTCCAACATCTGAGCCAAAAAACAATCGCTCAACCAAGATTTGATAGCAGAACGCGCAGATTTTAGCCAATAGCGCTGTCATCCGTGCTCCAACATCATCTTGCAAACCTCCCGGTCCATCGGTCGATCGATCTGAAATTTATTCGATAAATCGGCTCCCTCACCCTTGTCGTTGACGATCGGAGAGCGGCTTTGGTATCACATGGCGGTGTTTTAAACCTTCAAGCGGCGCCGTGCTTGGATACTGCAAGGGTCGATCGAACCATGCTTTCGCCGTCATCCCTCCTCGCCACCCAAAAGACCCTGTTCTGGACGCTTGTTGTGGCTGTCCTTGCTTGGGTCTTGGTGCTGTTCAGCGCCGTACTCACCCCCTTTGTCGTGGGGGCTGTCATCGCCTATTTCTTTGATCCGGTCGTGGTCTGGCTTGAACGCCATGGCATCCGGCGGCTCCCTTCGACGGCGATGATTCTGGCGCTGTTTGTTTGCCTGTTTGCGCTTGTCGTCCTTGCCTTTGTTCCACCGCTGCTTCGCGACCTGGCAACGCTCGTTGCCAATGCACCGGGCTATGTCGATACGCTTCAAAAACTCGCAATCGATGCGTGGGGGCCTGCGCTTGCGAAATGGGGCCTCACGGTTGATCTGGCCTCGATCAAAGCGTCGACCGATACCCTTGTCGGACGGGGATCAAGCTGGCTTTCAACCGTCCTTCAATCGGTCTGGACGGGGGGCCAAGTCGTGGTCAGCACGATCAGCCTCCTCGTGATCTCCCCCATCGTGGCCTTCTATCTGCTCGTCGACTGGCCCCGTATTCTGGCGACGTTGGAAGGATGGGTGCCACCGGCCCAACGGGATGTAACGCTGGGGGTCGTAAACGACATGGATCGGGCGTTAGGCGGCTTCATCCGCGGGCAGGCCATCGTCTGCGCCATCATGGCCTTCTGGTATGGCCTGTCGCTCTCGATGATCGGCTTGAATTCAGGCCTCGTGCTGGGCGTTGTCACGGGCATCATGACAGTGGTGCCCTATATCGGCTCGATGACCGGTCTCATCGTGGCACTGGCCATCGCGCTGGCGCAATTCTGGCCCATTTCAACGCCGCTCTTGCTGGTGATCGGCGCATTCGGCCTCGGCCAATTTTTTGAAAACTATGTGCTTGCCCCCAAACTTGTTGGCGAGGCTGTGGGACTTCATCCGGTATGGCTGATGTTTGCCCTCGTTGCCTTTGGCTCGCTGTTCGGGTTTATGGGGGTGCTTGTGGCGGTCCCGCTTGCCGCCATTGTCGGCGTCCTGATCCGCTTCGGCCTAAACCGTTACCTCGAAAGCGCCATCTACAAGGGCGGGGTGTAAGGGACGATGACGCGATCGGAGCAACCGGAATTCTTGTCAGGACTGCTGGATTTTCTGGCAGCCCGCCGGTTTTTTCCGGAGATCACCTCGACGGGAAATCAATTTGAATTCAGCGTCGTCGACCGCACCAATGTCGAATATTTTTGTACCGGTCGTTTGACCCCCGCCGATGGTGCTTTGACGAGCTACGAAATCCGGCGTGACCTATGCTCTTATGCGGGCTTTCCCCGCATGGAATCCTTGCTTCATTTTTTGCGTTTTTTTGGGTTGATCAACCAACCCTTCGCAATTCTGCTCCACCCAAACGGCCAACTGGTCTTGTCATGTGCGGCCATTCATCAAACCAAGACATTTTTCGATTTCGAGGCTTTGGCTTACCAATTCAAATTTAATGCCGCTTGCATCGCCAGCGCGATGGAACGCCTGTCGTCACGCGACTGGTCGCACGAGGAAATCGAGGGCATGGTCTATCTGCTCAGCGGTGTGATCAAACAGGAGATTCCGGATGCAGGCTGAAACAGAACTGCTCCTCTCCGAATTGGAAGGCCTCGATCTCAATCCGGTGATCATCCCGTCCGAACGTCGTGGCATCGAACGGATCAGCATCGATCTCGTCAAGGGGCTCTCCTGCATCGTGCAAATTACCGACCCCTCCCGTGACCTGTTCAATTTCAGCAATGCCGTTTCCATTCCCGCGCCGATCGACAATCACCTTGCCGATCTAGAGCGGATGATGAGCCAGCTCGATGATCTGTTGACGCCCGCACGCCTTGAGGTGTTCGGCGGAGAAATCGGCATATCGGTTCATGGCTCTTGGGGAACGGTCGAAGGCCTGGTGCGTCTATGCCTTGAAAGCATTTTGATGCAGCGCCGATTGGCCGAGCATGTCTTGGCTCCCTTATTGGATTTTACCCTCGACAAAGCGGGCGCCGAGCAAACCTTGACGACCATCATAACGGGCCTTGCCGCATCCAATCCGGCCATCATCGCTGCAGGGCAACACGCGCAAGCTGCGGCAGGAGCCCTTTCGTCATGACGAATTCCGGCCTGTCTCCCCTCTCGCAGCGCGCCAGCACTGCCAGCCGTGCATCCCTTTTGATCCAAGCCAATTCCGCGCCAACGGTTACGGTGCCCGCGGCAGCAAGGCGGACAGTTCCTCCCGAGGGCGAACAAAACCGAAGCCTTCGCACCTTGGATGCCAGGCTGGAACGCGTCGAAGGGGTCACCAACCTCGTCACAGGCCTCATCGGCGTTGGCGAAGTAGGCTTAAGCATCGCGTCGCGCTTCAATCCGGAAGATACCCCTTTGGACATGGTCGCCGATAGCGCACAGGGTTTGGAAATTATCGGCACCTCCATCGACGCCGGCGTCAATCTGATCCGTTTCGCCGGCAACACGGCAAGAGACATCAAAGCCTATGGCGATCGGAAAAAACTCCAAACCCTTCTCAACGACTATGATCCGGTCAGCCACAATCTGGGCGCTGATCAGCTTAAAGCAGCCACCGAACTGGCCCAAAAGGATGGTGGCAACCGTCTAAAAAGCAGCGGTGATGCGGCCCTTGATCGTTTGATCGAGCTAAAACGCGTCGTTATCGGCGGGCAAGAGGCAGTCACCAGCGGCATGAAACTGGGCGGTCTCGAAGACCCGCCCTATCTCAGCCTTGCCTTTGACGCCGCCCTTGTTGTCGATGCGGGGTGGAAACTGGGTAATGCCTCCACCGCTCTGACCAATTTACGCACGGCGGTTAAAAATTCGGGCGACAACCCCGTGCTTTTGGCCTTGGCCAACCACATTGAGAACGAGCGGATTTTCAAGGGCCGATCGGATGTTTTCCAAGGCACGCTGTCGGTTGCGAAGGTCAGCTTTCAGGCTGCGGCCATGGTGGTTGGCGGCCCTGCCGGATTGATGATTGCGGGTGCGGCCGCCGGCTCCGTCGCCGCAGCAGCGGGCGCGGGCATGATCTACCGGGCCTATAAACACGCCAATCAGATTGACGGTATGCGTACCGCCGCCGAAGAGCAGTTTGCATCCCTGCAAAACAACCTTGAGAGCAAGGAAACCGGGCAAGCCCTGCAGGGCAATATTGGTTTGGCCGAGCGCGCAATGCTGCACATGCTGCGCAAGGGATCGTATACTCAACAAGCGCAGGCGGCCAAGTTTCTTCAGGATTTCGGGATCAAGAAGGAGATCATTTTCGGCATCCGCGTGATGGACGAAAAAGACGCGACCAACCTGCTCACCCGCGCCCTTTACAAAGAGCGCGTTAAAAGCCCCGGATTTTTCAAAAGCCTGTTCAGCGCAGCAAACTGGAAAAGCTTCGGGCAGATCATCGGCCTACGCTCACGCTCGCATCGCCCGATGGGCGAACGATTGCAGAGCCTGTCTCCTCGAGCATCGCAATCTCTGCTGATGTCGCCCACAGCCTCGCGGTCAAGCCTCCTGAACCCCGTCAACGCCAACCGTCTTTCTGGCAACAGCATTGGCCGGCCAAGTATCGAGATCGCAAAATCCGAGCTTGAAAACGAGCCGATTGATTTTTCGTCCGTAAAGCCACCCCGCCGCAAAAGTGTTTCACCGCCTTCCCGTTCGCCGCTCGAATTGGTCAGCAGCGAATACCGCTACTCCGCAATGCTGGAACGGGAAATCGATCAGATCAGGCAGCAGGGGACGATGAGTGGCGGCTCCATCCTGGATTCCCTATCCGTGGCCGACATACCATCCGAGCCCGTGATCGAGAACAAGATCGCACCCATCGTGGCGCGAGACGAGGAGGAGGTCTCAGGCCTTCAACCCCTCTTCTCCGATATTCCCGATCGTGCTGAACCCATCCCCGATAGCCCGGTGAACCCTGAACCGCCCCTTGGCGATCAGCCCGACATCGCGTCTTGACGGGCTCAATACCGCCCGATCAAACGAGCTTTATTTGCTGAAGACAATCTCGCCTTCGGCCGCTCTGCCCGATGGCTTGCGCGCCGACATCAGCGCCTTGAGACGATCCTGCAACCCTTGCGCGATCCCGACAAGATTATTGACGATGACGGACAGCCCTGCCCCGTCCAGCGTTGCTCCGTTCACGCGGTGGCTCAGTATGACCATTTTGGCGGCCTCGTCATAACCGAGTGCCGCGCCGCGGGTCTCCAGCCCATAGGCATTGAGTTTCATGCATTGGAGCATGAGATCATGGCTATCGGCGAGATGGGCCGTATCAATAATATCGATCGAGATAAAAATGTCCTCGCTGGCCGGCGGCGCTTCGACAATAATATCAAAGCGGCCAAGAAAGTTGAAGCCACACAGCTGGCGCGCCGGATCATAGACCTCGGGCGGCAAACCGGCGATGTCCATCCATTCTCTTAAGATGCGATCCGATGACATTCAACGATCCCTTTTTCGTGTGAGCCGCGTAAACCGCGATGCTTATACTTCACCGGCGGGCTTTACCACCTTGCGAGCCCTGACATAACGGCGGACTTTCGGTTCGGCGGCTACATCGTCCGAGCGCAAGCCGAATCGGGCGTCTTGTTCGGAAGTATCGACGAGAAGATCGTCATCGCCCAAAACGGCCGAGCTTTCGACGTCGGGATCCTTTGAGGAAAGAAGCCCTTCGATTGCCGCCGAAAAACGTGAAGGTGCTGCCAAGATTTTGCTGTTTCAATTCAAAGACGAGATAGCCACCGGTCTGGTGCAACCTGAATTCATATTTGGCCTTGGCGTTTTCGAAGTCGGGGCTGGCCTTGGCTTGCTCAAGCAACTGCTCGATATGATTTTTTTGAACACTCAGTGCCCCGTTGGCTTGGCTGGCGGGCCCGATGGTTACGCTTACGCCTGCAATGGTCATCCTGCACTCACACCAAACACCACGAATAAATTATGATATAATTTCGCACAAAGCACGGTCGCGAGCAATAACAGGGGCTTCGGCTTACCATGCAGTCTTGTTTCTTGACGCAGGTCTAAATCCGCTGGCTTTCCCGCTGGACGATTGCAATTTTAGATTGAATTATTCTCCCGACCACGCCACCCTTTCCTCTCGACGACAAAAGCCACACCGGCAAAACGACCGGCTGACAATGAGACTTATGAAATGACCAGTGCAATCAAGGGTGGCAAGGGATTCGAAATAGCGGTTGGAAGGGAGGTCCAAGGCGGTTCACTTCAAACCGAGATCGCCAAACTCAAAGCCGCGGCAAGCACCAAATACGGCCAAGGGCTGGCCAATTTTGAATTCCGCCTGGTGACGCGTGACCAGACGAGCTATCTCCAAATCAAAGAACAGACCTGGTTTGGACGCTTCAAGGAAAGCCATCATTTTGGCCAGGCCGAACGCACCGCCCAACGTTCAGGCGCTGTCGAACTGCTTCGATCTGTCTATGGCGAGCAGGTTTCGCGGATCCTCGCCGACCAATCGCAAGCTGCCGACAAGTCCGTCGATCAAACCAGCTCCCGCGCGCTGCTGCAAGACATAGGCGCCCCCCTAAAGGCGCTCGACCTCCGGACGGAAGGTCAGACGGCTCCCGCCCTGTTAGACCCCGTTTCTGAGCCCCCTGCAGCCCCGCTGCCCGTCTTTAATCCCGAACAGCCCTTTAACGAATTGCCCACCGGCGATTTTGTCGTGGGCATGAAATCCGAAGCGCACAAAACATCGGATACGGTTGTCATCCATAACCTTTCGCCCATCCTGATCGACGAACAGATGGCTGCTCCGGACAAGGCCCCGACCTTCGACAAAGCTGACCTGCCAAAAGGCCTCGAGCGCCGGGCCAGTGTTGCTGTGCCACGGTCTGCCAGAGACGACATTCCGATGCCTCAAAGCAAATCAGACAGCGCGTCCGCGGCCATCCTGAAAGCGGAACAGGAAGCCAAGGACCGCATCGAGTCCAATTCATACGAGATTAAAATCAGGCTCGCTCAGGGTGGTGCGGAATCGACGCAAGGCGCCCTGGAGATCATCGAAAAACGGGCCAATCTGGCGAGCTGCTTCGACGCTGATGACGCCAAAGCCATCGCCGAGAACCTTATCGGCCCACGAAAATGGGGCAACGACATTGCCTCCATCGCAATCGACGCCTTGCGCGGGCTCGACATCAGCAATGATGACGACGAGCAGATTGCCGTCTTTGCCGACCTTTTAAATCGCAAAGCGGTGCATTTGGTCGGCGAATCCAATCGCCGTCATCCGGCCCATGACGCGTTTGTGAATTTCAAAGCGAAAGCCGAACACTTCGTGATTTTTTCGAAGAACGGCTATGGCACAAGCCTCAAACTTGTAACCTTGATGCAAGCGACCAAACTGACCGCCCCCGATGTCATTGATGTGCTCGATCACCACGAAGCCTATCTGTCAGCGGAGACCGGCTCGGATTTACGCGCTTCGCTCGAAGCCGCGATCGGCCGCGCCTATGCCAACAACGCTACCGATCGCGATCTTGAACTGATCGAGCAATTCTTCTCCCGCCCGCAGCAGAGTTTATAGCGCTCGGGTAGCCTTCAACCTTAAACCCGTCGGACCTCAGGTGCTTGGCGCAGCGAACAAAGTTTCAATCTGCTTCCATTCTGACTGGGAAATCGGTTGGGCAAGAAAGACTTTATCGTTTGCCGCTATGGTTTGATCTTGTTAATCCAAGTGAAGATTATCAATTGTCGTGACCAGCGGCAGATCTCGATATTCGAGACCAAACTGATCGGCCGTATCGAACGAGAGGGCCCAAGATTATCCAAACTTAAAAAATAAAATAGAAACCCGTACCAGGACCAAATCGTGGATAAGGGTCAAAGACTCGGAAGGTTGAAAAAACGCTCCAGGCTCTTTACGTCATTTTGAGGCAGGATTTCCAAATTATAAGCATGTTCCAATTGCTCCTTCAGCCGATAATCCTCAAAATCCCGGAACGCTTCATAGGTTTGACCGCCCCCCAAAACGGTCACGTCTTTCAAACGAAGGCCGGCGTCTTTTCCTTTGACCAGCGTCCGCATCATAAGGTCCCGGTTGTCGGCCGATGCCAGATTTTCCAAATCCGCATTTTTCGCGTTTTGTCGGAGCATAAACGCCGATTTCAACTGAGCATCAATGTTAAACCGGTGCTCACCGACCGTATCAATGTCTGATTTCGGCGTGCTTTGAATGTCGACAATTTTACGTTGAAAAAAAGCTTCCTCATGCGGCTCGAACAGAGCAACCCGCTCTTCTTGCGATAGGTTCGGATCAAGGATCGAAGGGTCGGCGAAAACAGCATTAGCCAAGGCATGCGCATTAAGATCATTTAATCGAACGAGGTCGGCTTTGGATGTTGTTTTTACAAAATTGATTTTGTTATCAACGAACTGCGCCGCGCTTTCATACGTTTCAAATCCCTCGGCTTCGAACCGCGCCAAAACCGATGGCTGCACTAAATCTTCCTTGAGGTACTGGACGATAGAGCGGGCCTGAACATGATTGGGCGAAGCGCCATCCAGCAGATTGAGGGAATGAAGAAGTCCCACGCCGAACGAATCCCGCAACACATCGAGGGCCTCGTGCCGCTCGACCAAACGGTCATGGCGCCGACTTTCAATTTTTTCCCGGAAGCGGCCGAACCATGTTTGCTCCCGCAATTCGAGGTAGCGATGGCCGCCGGATTCCTTTAACCGGAATTCGAAATTCTTAAGACTGGCCTGCGGTCCAAATTCCTGCCGAGCCACATCAAACATGGCCTTGATGTCGTCAGGATGGCTCGCCTGATCCTCCGATACTTCCAAGCGGATAGCACGCTGACCTTGGACACGGACCGGATCAACCATCGTTTCAAACCCCAACTGACACTGCCATCGATCCAGCATTGTGGCCAGGAATCGTCGGCTCAAAAAAATAATTCCAAATATAAATTATCAACCTTGAGTTGAAAAATCAATAATTCGCAATAAAATGGAATAAATTCGATAGCAATCGCAGCCCTTAGACCAAGCAAATAAGCGAGATAACGCGAATGTCGGATCCCTCCATCAGCCGCACCAAGGCATTGCCGTTTCGGATCGAATTATCGTCCGATGCCTCGACCAATCGCCAAAATCTGGAGGGCATGATCGAGCGTTTTCAACAAACGCACCGGACCGAGACGGCACAGGCCCGGTTCGAATTCCGAATGAAGACCGTCGGCACGGGCACTAACCAACGTTCCTTTCTGGAATTGCGCGAGCAAACAGGGTTCGGCAAATTCCGGGAAGCCATCGGCAGCCGCAGCGGCGGTCGCAGCAGTGAGCGGCAGAATGCCCTGATCGCCCTGTCCCAAACCTTGGGCGAGGAATTTATCAGCCAGATCGCCGAACGAAGCCAAGCCACACTTTCTGGCGGGCCATCGCCTCTGGCGAGCGGATTGCCCGCCATTGATCGCGACATGGCCCATAGCATCCGTAAATTGGTGTTTGACTGGACCGTCGATGGCAGGCCGCAGGTCGAACTTTACGACGCCAAACCCCAAAGCATCTTTTCGCTCGATTCGATTATGGCCGCTTTCAAAGAGCCCGAGGCCTCACCTTCGACTGCGTCCGACCAAAAGCCGGCTCAACCGTAGCAAAAGGACTTGATCAATCCGCTACCCGACCGGCGCAAGGCCAAAGCCCATGCCCCGTCGGAGCCGCCAAAAGTAAATACGCGCTTGGTGATGCCGGCGCCTGACAGCAGGATTCAAAAGCGACCCGGCAAACATCAGGCCCCGGTCGATACGACAACAAAGGCGGAACAGCCTCCCGCCTCTGTGGCTTTGGACAAACCTCGAACGAAACCATCGGTGGCACGCGCGGTCAAACCGGTTGGCGAACTGATTGCAAAGCCTGTTTCAAGGCCCAATCCCGCGCGACAAAAGGGACCCGCTGTCGGTATCAAGGCGGCGGACATTATTTTGCGTTCCTTCGCGGCGAGGACGGTGACTGGTATCTGCACAACGACGGCGTGGTAAGCCGCGTTGGCCAAATACCGAAGCAGGTCAACGGAGCCTTTTTTGCACCTGTGCAAATCTCGTTCGGTATCGTCAAGGGCCCATCATCCCTCGCCGGTTGACGAAGCCAAATTCACCGCGCGGCCCGATGGCCAATCTCTATCGCCCCTGATGACAGGAAAATCACATGGTTGATCCGACAGGTAGCGTCAGCATCACTGATCGAATGGTCTTTTTCTTTTTCAAAACGGTTTTGTTCTTCCCCGAACTACTCAATCCCGAGCCAAGGAAAGACAACGAACCAGAACACGTCATCGAACCGGCCGTAGAACGCGTTGCACCGGCCACCCCCCCGCTTCCCGTCACCCTTGGAAGCCATTCCCGAAGCCATGGACGAAGACAGCGACGAGGATCGTTAAGCCTCAACCGAAAGGATGCACGCCTGACCGATGCGGCGTGCATCTGCCGCTTTGAAGCAGCGTTCAAGCATCAAAGGAGTTTGTCAGGTCGACCGCATCAAGGTCGCGCCTGATCGCTCCGCCCGCCTCATTGATGAGCAGCATTTTTTGCTGGAGATCGGCCGGCACCGCCTCGCCCCGCAACAGTTGATCCAACGCCTCTGGCAAGGCCTCGAGATCATCGCTCGAAATCGCAGGTGCCACACCATCGCCGAACTTTTTCATTGCCCGCTCAATTTTGGTGGCAAAGAAATCGGGACTGAATTCCAGCATGTCTTTCATTTCCTGAAGACGTTCGGCAAAGGCCTCTTTTTGAATTTCAGCCGACGTCAATCCTTCGTCTTGGAAGACGGAGATCAGATCAGGCCCTGCCCGTTCCAATGCCAATTCCTCATACGGGTCGAGGTCATCGCGTTGATCAATGCCGGACAAATGCGATGAGAATGGATCGACAATGCCCCTACCGATTTCGGGCGTGATTGCCTCGTTCAAAAAATCATCGCCGCCGATCATGCTCTGTTCGTCACTCAGCGCATCGAGGTCGACGGCGGATAATTCGTCCGCATCGTGGACCGGATTAGCTTGTACCTGCTGGGCCATGACCTGAGCCGATTTGGCTTGCAACGCATCATATTTATTCTGCATGCTCAAAATAAATTGGCCCTGCTTCATGTGATTGGACATCGCCGTGTTTGAACTCAGCTTGGCGCCCGTGCTCAGATCCCGTGTCACAAGTCGAGCCACACCGACCATATCGCGAGCCTGCTCGCCGGTCATGGCGTCGTTGCTCAATTTTGCAAAGGCACGGGTAAACGACCCCAGTTTGAGCGATTCATTCAGCACCGCAAGCGCGTCGGCCCGTTCGTTGAAACGGGTCTCGCGCGAGATCGACAAATTCTCTTTGAGCCTGCCAAACCAGGTCTGCTCGCGAAGCTGCAAATATTGATGGCCATCCCGTTCCTTCATGCGGAACTCGAAGGTACCGCGGGCATTGGGGAAATTGGCCTCGGTCCGGGCAATCAGGTCCGATACCGTCGTTTTGGTCAGCGTGTGCTCGTCAATATTGATTTCGTAGCCGCGTTTGCCTTGAATCTGTCCAATGGTCATGGGGGGTCTCTAAAGCGATGAGGTAAAATGGGTTAAAGGATGAGGAATATCGAGATCAATTGACGCCGCGCGCGGCACGAAGTTCAGCCAGTACCTTCGTTGTATCGCCCCCATTGACGACCGATTTCAAAGCAAAATCTTCAATGAAATCACGGATCTGCGTAACATCCGGGTTTTGTGCATCGAGATGATTGAAATAAATCTCACGGCCTTTGAAGTGATACACATCCTTAGTCGGATCGGGTTGCTGCAATAGGTTGCGGCTCTTCAATTCGTCCATGACCCCATCAAAGAGGGCCGAGCTGATCTCACCCAGCCGATTGGTATCGGCCACAGCCTGCAATTGACGTGCGCGGTGATCCTCGTCCGTTGCCTCGGGGATCAGGTCTTGG
>CANGIS010000023.1 GCA_947454055.1 Hyphomicrobiales bacterium | reverse complement strand
GATTCGGTCACAACCACCCTGATCCGCGATGAACCCGCTTCCGCCCGCATTATCGGCACCATCCTCGGCCACACCACGCCTGACATTGCCAACAAGCATTATAATCAATCCCGGATGGTTGAGACGGGCCGGCGGCATATAGCGCTGCTGGAAAGGTTGATCGAAGAGCCCGTAAAATCGCCCTTACCGATGACAGCCAATCCCAAATCCATCATATTTAACTAACCCACTTCTAGGAGCCTAACAATGCGCGCCGTAATTTATGCTCGCTACTCATCAGACCTCCAACGGGAGGCTTCAATTGAAGATCAAGTCCGTGAGTGTAACCGCTTTGCCGAACGCTTAGGCTGTCACGTTATTGGAACGTTTTCTGATTCCGCCATTAGCGGGACGACAGAAAATCGGCCGGGTCTTCAGGCACTCATGGCGCTTGTAAAGGCTGATGGTGTTGATGTTGTAATTGCAGAAGCCCTTGATCGTATTTCTCGCGACCAAGAGCACATTGCCGGCATATTTAAGCAAATATCATTCAACCGTGCAAAAATTCAGACAATTTCAGAAGGGGAAGTTAGCGAACTGCATATCGGCCTAAAGGGAACGATGAACGCTCTGTTCTTAAAGGACCTCGCGGAAAAAATCCGTCGTGGTCAAAAAGGACGAGCTATTGCAAAACGGTCGCCTGGTGGACTTTCTTATGGCTACGATGTCGTTCGCCGTTTTGGTGACGATGGCAAACCAGATTCTGGCTTACGTTCAATCAATGAAAAGCAAGCTGATATTGTGCGGCAGATTTTTCAAAAATACGCATCAGGCATTTCTTGCCGCAGTATAGCCAAATCCTTAAACGAATTAGCCATTCCATCCCCCAAGGGAGGACATTGGAATGCTTCCACCATTATTGGAAATCGCGCTAGGCGCGATGGAATATTGTGGAACGAGGCCTATCTTGGAAAAGTGTTATATAATCGGCAAAAATTCTTTAAGGATCCCCAAACAGGTAAACGAGTTCCTCGGATCAATCCCGAGAAAGACTGGATCGTTACGGACGTTCCCGAGTTACGCATTATTAGTGATGTTGAGTGGATTGCGGTTCACGATCGGCTTGACTCAAAACAATCGATGCCATTGTCAAAAAGACGCAGCCCAAAGCGCCTATTTTCAGGTCTAATCCAATGCAGTGAATGTGGTGGTCCGATGACCATTATTGGTGAAGGTCGAATTGGTTGCAGTAATCACCGCGAACGGGGAAGTTGCACAAACAATAAGAAGCTTTCAGCCGAGCGCATCGAGAATGCCGTTTTACAGGGCGTGAAAGAACAATTGCTACAACCCGCCCTTCTTAAGGAATTCGAGAATGCTTTTCAGTCGGCTATCGAAGAGCTGTCAGCGGCCGAAGCTGATGGCGCCAACGATCATGAAAAGGCTGTTAAATCGGTCAATCAACAAATCGAAAAAATTGTTGATTCCATGGCTGCGGCTGGGCCGATGCCATCTCTCACGACTCGATTAAGAGAGCTGGAGGCCAAAAAGGTCGAATTGAGCCGCCAGAAACCAACACAGTTTTCGACCGCCAATATCCCACTACCTCGGATGAACTTAATGTCGTCCTATCGGAAGCGGATCGATAACTTACATGTACACCTGAATGCCGACCCAGAAACTAAGGCCAAAGCCACCGATCAGCTGCGTACGCTGATAAAAACAATCATAGTTCATCCCCTTCCGGAAAAGGGACGCGCAAATCTCGAAATAACAGGAGATATAAGCGCTTTAGGTATTTTTGATCAGCCCGGTCAAAAAACCGCTGTATCGATGGTAGCGAAGGAGGGACTCGAACCCCCGACACAAGGATTATGATTCCTCTGCTCTAGCCGGCTGAGCTACTCCGCCCCAAGGACAAACGCTTTGTTTGCCCGGAACGCAGCGGATATAGGACGATGCGGTGGCCGAAGTCAAGGAAGGCGGGACGATGAAATGCTCAAGATTGACATAAATCCGCACACCTTGATTTAGGCCGAGAGGCCAAGGGGGTAATCGAGCGTTGACTTGACCGCCATCAACCCCGCCTGGGGCGCAATGATGGAGCCCCCGCCCAGCACCCGGGAGCGCGTATCGGTTGATTCATAGAAAACGCAGGCCTGACCGGGTGACACGCCGAATTCGCCTTCCGGTAGCTCCACCATCACCGAACCATCCCGCACATGCAAAAGGGCGGCCTGTGGCGGCCGTGTGGAGCGCACGCGGACCGCAATCGGCATACCCTCGACGTTTTCGAGCGGCACATCGCCCAACCAGTTAATATCGCGCAGGTGAACAATTCGGGTCTCGAGCGCCTCGCGCGGCCCGACGATCACACGCGCGGTTGCAGCCTCGAGCTTGACGACATAAAGCGGCTCGCCCGACGCGACGCCCAAGCCGCGCCGCTGCCCGATCGTGTAATGAATAATGCCGCTATGCTGACCAAGGACACGCCCGTCGAGATGAACAATATCCCCCGGATTGACCGCTTCCGGCCGCATCCGTTCGATCACATCCGTATATTTGCCCGATGGAACGAAGCAGATGTCCTGACTGTCGGACTTGTCGGCCACCGCCAGCCCCAATTCATGGGCAATCGCCCGCGTTTCCGATTTCGGCATTTCGCCCAGAGGAAAACGCAGCAAATCAAGCTGCTCCACCGTCGTACCATACAGGAAATAACTCTGGTCCTTGTCCGGATCGGCCGCACGAAACAGCCCGCGCCCGCCATTCGGTAAAGCGCGCGACGCAACATAGTGACCGGTCGCCAGCGCGGCCGCACCCAGATCGCGCGCCGTTGACAGCAAATCGCGAAATTTGATCTTCTTGTTACATTCGATACAGGGCACCGGCGTCTCGCCTGCCAGATAGCTATCGGCGAACCGCTCCATCACATCCTCGCGAAACCGCGATTCGTAATCCAGCACATAATGGGGAATGCCGAGCTTTTCGGCGACACGACGCGCGTCATGGATATCCTGACCCGCGCAGCACGCGCCGGCGCGGTGAACCGCCTCGCCATGGTCGTAAAGTTGCAGGGTGAGGCCCACAACATCGAACCCTTCGCGCTTCAAGAGCGCAGCCACAACGGATGAGTCGACGCCGCCTGACATCGCCACCACAATCCGCGTATCTTCGGGACGTCCCGACAGATCAAGTCCGTACATATCGCCGCCAATCCTGACCAAGAAGAACCCCAGTGTACCGCGTCACGCGGTTTGGTTCCAGTGTTGAACGCGGGAATCCGGCAAATCTTGCCGGTCAAGGCACAATTTGCCACATCCACCATCGACCAAGAAATCCATCATACGATTGAAATCATTATATATTATTGCAATTTTTGCCATGGAACACGGCTTGCTTTGCGAAGGGTTGATTGCCTCACCCAGCGAATACAAAGCCCTCAGGATCCCATGATCAATCCCCTACCCGCGCCTCCCATCGATCCGGCCAGAGGGACCGTCGCCGTTCATGCCGGGCGGCCGGCACCGGTTCGTGACGTCTCCTTTGCGGAGGATCTCGCTCACCTCATGGCCGATGGCGGGCCAACCGACAGCATCGGCGAGCCCTTGCAGCCAAGCCCAGAGCCGCAGCCGCCTGGTTCAGGCGCCGGAACGTCGCATCGGCATCGGGCCGCGCATATCGATCTGGCTCAAAAAGGGGTCCTTCACGCTCGGCAAGAGGGCCGGCTGACGGTAAGCGGCTTGAACGAAGCCGTCCAATTGCCAGTCTCCGCGATACCCGATGAGAGAAAAAAAGCGCTCGTCGCCATGACGGCATCGGGCATCAACTCAACGTCTTTCACGCCGACGATCACGGCCGTGTCGATTCAACCCAATGACGAAAAGGAGCAAACGGACATCAAATCCGCATTTGATCCGGCGTTAATCGGCACGGATCAAACGGGCGCCGCTTTGCCCCAACTTCTTCCTGCCGCGGCATTTGCCATGCAGGTTTTGCAGCATCCCGCTTCACCTTTAAAAACAGGAGAAGCCACGCCCTTTGGCTCACCGTCACGGGCAGGATTATCCGACCTGAGCAAGGGCACCGCTTTATCGCCCGCAACGGCCAAGAACACAGCGCCGGTGGCGGAGGCTCCCCTCGATACAAACCTTCCCGAACCAATTCCGGAAGGGGCATTAAGCCCGAAGTCCGTGGAACAGGAAGAGCACACTCCCGAAAGGCCGCCCGCTGGTTTGAACGGTATCGTGGCCTTTAATCCTCCTGCTCGTTTGAGCGGAACGGCGATTGCCACGGCAACTGCCCCGCGTGCCGATGACACCGGTCAGACGCCGGAAGGGCCTCCGGTATTGCTCGAACCCTTGCGGGCAGGGCCTATCATGGAACAGACAAAAAAGACCGAACTACGGGTGTCCGCGACAACCCCATCCCAACCGAGGGCTTTGCGAATTCCCTTCATCAAGCATGGCGTTCAGGCCAAAGATGATGTGGCCTCAGCCAGCGAGCCCGCCCCAAGTACCGATCACTCGCCGCCTGCCCATGGCCCTTCCTCTGATCGTCTTCGCTCCGCCGAAGGCAAGTCCCGTGCGGCCGAGGGCGTAACGTCAAACAAGGATGAAAGTGCAGCGGTTAAGACGGATCAACCTTCCAGCATCGCGGTTGACGGGCAGTCTCTGCCGGATGGACCGCCTGTCGCCGGTGGGCAGGTACCAACCAATTTACCCGCCCATGGCCCAGCAGCGGCTGGGGGTAACCCCGCACCGTCCACAAGTGGCCCTACCCTTCCCACAAGCTTGGGGCCCGTTCCCTATGGCATGTTGCCGATCGAAATCGGGCTCGGTGCCTTGCAAGGACGCCGTTCCCTTGATGTCAAACTTAGTCCGGACGAACTTGGCACGGTCGAAATCCGGCTCGAGATTTCGAAGGACTCAAAAGTCAGCGCCAAAATAACCGCCGATCGACCCGAAACGCTCGCTCTGATGATGGGCGACACAACAACGCTTCGCAACGCGTTGGATCAAACCGGATTAACGACCGGCGCCGACAGTTTGCAATTCTCGCTGAAGCAGGACAGCGGCTTTGCGCAAGGCAATGGCCATCATGCGGACCAGCGTCCGAACGGCCAGCCTCCTTCACAAAACCGGAACGGCGCCAACCCGCAACCCTTTCAAGACGCCGTTCCGATCGCCGTGATGCGGCGTGCGACAGGCCTGCTTGACGTCAATATCTGAAGGAACAAACCCCATGGTTACCACCGCCACACCATCCGCACCGACCGCCGGCACAACCGGCACCGTAGCCGATCGCAAGATGCTGGCCCAAAATTTCGACCAGTTTCTGACCTTGTTGACCGCCCAGCTCAAAAATCAGGACCCGACGTCGCCCATGGATACCAACCAGTTCACCTCGCAATTGGTCCAGTTTGCATCGGTAGAACAACAGATGAAGCAGAATGAAACGCTCACAAACCTTGTCAGCAACACCAACAACACCAATGCCATCGGGGCGTTGAATTTCGTTGGTCATTATGTGACCGCCTCCGGCACCAAAACGACTTTGGCCTCCGGCTCGGCCGACTGGATTCTCGATGCCCCACGGGCCGGCACAGCCGCCATTTCGATCAGCGACAGCAATGGCAACAAGGTCTATTCGACCAGCAAAGCACTATCTGGGGGCACGCAGTCCTTTCATTGGGACGGCAAGAATGCGGCGGGGATCACGCTGCCCGACGGACAATACAGCCTGTCGGTGGACGGCAAGGCCATCGATCAATCGGCCATTACGGTTTCAACCGAAATTTACGGCAAAGTCGATGGCGTCGATCTCAGCGGCACAACGCCCGCGCTTAAAATCGGAGCACTGTCAATTGATCTGACCAGCGTCAAAGCGATCGATAACCCGCCGGCCAATGCTGCAACAACTCCTTAATTCACGAAATTGAATACCGCTTTTCGCTTTAGGGTTTTTTTAAAAGGCTTGGGGATATGGTGAATTTGAAGACGGGTGAGATAAGAGAGTACGAGCGTAACATGACGGATATTTATCGGCCCCGGGTCAAATATGTTATTGGCCCAGATGGAAGCCCCCTTACCGTTGCCGACCTGCCCCCGACCTCGACGCGGCGGTGGGTTATCCGGCGCAAAGCCGAGGTTGTGGCTGCCGTTCGCGGCGGTCTCTTGAGCCTCGACGAGGCGTGCAACCGCTACACGCTGACGGTCGAGGAATTCCTGAACTGGCAGGCTTCCATTGACGAGCATGGCATCGCAGGCCTCAGAACAACGCGTATTCAGCAATACAGAAACTGACGCGGCCCATCGCCTGCTTGCCCCAAAATGGGGCAAGGCGGTATGAAATCGTGCCCGCAAACCCTACTTTATTTCCTACCCTGTTTACCGCCCCGCCGACCCGAAATCTTACCTTAGGGAAATTTTTTCCCCTTCCGGTCGATTTGTTTACCATTCGCTAACCACAATCCTTCAATCCTTTCCGCACGCTTAAAGATGACGTAGCGTCATTTTGATGGGGAAAGAGGGATCGTGGAAAATCTGCTGGATCAATTCAAACGGTTTGGCATTGTCCGATTAGGTGCGATGGCGCTCGTCACCGTGAGCCTGATTTCTTATTTCGGCTATGTGATCTTCAAGGCGTCACAACCCTCTCTTTCCGTGCTCTATTCTGAATTATCGCCGGAAGATGCCTCCGCGATCACCCGCGAGCTCGATGCCAAAACCATCGTTTATGAATTGCGCGACGATGGTCGAACCATTTTTGCCAGCAAAGCGGATATCGCAAAGCTGCGCTTTGACCTTGCGGCGAAGGGAATTCCATCAGGCGGCACGGTGGGGTACGAAATTTTCGATAAAGCCGATTCGTTTTCAACAACCGGATTCGTGCAGTCGATCAATCAGGTCCGGGCGCTTGAAGGTGAAATTGCGCGATCGATTCGCACCATCGGAACGGTGCAATCGGCACGCGTCCATCTCGTTATTCCAGAGCGCAAACTGTTCGAGCGCGATCATCAGCCGCCCCGCGCATCCATTGCCTTGCGGATCAGGGGGGATCTGAGCGCCCAACAGGTGAACGCGATCCGCCGTCTGGTGGCGTCGGCCGTTGACGGCCTAAAGCCCGAAAACATCTCGATCATTGACGAGCAGGGCAGGCTATTGGCCGATGGTACATCGGGCGAACCGGGCTCGGCAGTGGCGCTGGAGGAAAAACAACTCGGCCTCGAAAAGCGGATGAAACTGCAGGTTGAGGACATTGTCGCCAGCATCGTAGGCCAAGGCCGCGCGCGGGTTCAAATTTCAGCGGAGCTTGATCCCAGCCGCGTCCAGACGGTTGCCGAAACCTATGACCCCGATGGCCGGGTCGTCCGCTCGACCCAAAACCGCAATGAAAATGCGGTCACGACCGAAGCAAAGGACGGCACCGTTAGCGTGGCTAATGAATTGCCGGGCGCCGCTTCTGCCAACACGAACCAAAAAGATTCGTCGGGCAAGAACGAGGAAATCGTCAATTACGAAATTTCCAAAACAACGCGGACGGAGGTCAGCGAAGGTGGCAAGGTCAAGCGCATCTCCGTCGCGGTTCTCGTGGATGGCACCTATGACAAAGGCGCCAATGGAGAGCCAACCTATCAGCCAAGGCCGCAGGCCGAGCTCGATCGCATTGCGGCACTGGTCAAATCCGGCATCGGATATGATGCCAAGCGCGGCGACCAGATCGAGATCGTCAATTTGCGCTTCGCCGCTCCGCCTGAAGCGATTTCCGAACCCGTCCAAACGGCCTGGTATGACCTGTCCCATTTCGACCTAGGCCGCCTTTTCGAATTAGCCGTTCTGGCCATCTTGTCGCTTTTGATCACCGTATTGATCGGGCGGCCGCTGGTGAAGGCGATGGCATTACCGCCCGCCCGCACCACGAACGCAAGCCTCTCGGGACATTCCGGATTTGACGCTTTGGAAGGTAATCCGCTCGACCAGATCAGCGGTTTGATTGCGGCCAACCCACAAGCCTCCGCCACCACCGTGCGGCAATGGCTACAGGAAAATCGCTGAGCCATGGCAGCGCTTCCCTCCCCCGCAAAACCGAAGACCGGTGAACCGCCCCCGCCTATTCCGGGGCCGGTGCGGGCGGCCATTTTGCTGCTGGCGCTGGGCGAGGAAAATGGCAGCGTGATCTGGCAATCGCTTGATGATTCAGAGGCGCGGCTGGTTTCTTCGATCATGGCCAAACTCGGCTCCGTCCGGCAAGAAACACTCCTGCGCGTGGCCTCGGAATTTATGCGGGAAGTGTCGTCGACCAACCTGACCGGCGGGCCGGAGCGCACAGAAAAAATTCTGATGGGCGCCTTGCCCCGTTCGCAGGCCAAGTCGATCATCGAGGAAATCCGGACGCCGGAGAGCCCGGATCTCTGGCAAAAACTCTCCCTTGCCAAGCCCGATCAACTCGCCGCTTTCCTGTCCAAGGAATATCCGCAAACCATCGCGCTGGTATTGACCAAAATAACCGCTGAACAATCAGCCAAAGTCTTGTCCTTGCTGCCCGCTCCCTTGGCCACCGATATTGTCGACCGGATGCTCCGGATGGAGCCGGTATCCGACGAGATCATGAAAGGCATCGAGACCATGATCGAGGAGGGGTTTGTTACACCTCCCCCCCTGCCCGGGCGGCGTGACCCGATGGATCAGGTCGCGCAAATTTTCAACGCGTTCGACAAGAAGCACGAGAGTCGCTTTCTGGCAGCCCTTGATGCGACCAATCGTTCGGCAGCCCAAAAGCTCAGGGCGCTCATGTTTTCATTCGACGAGCTGGCCAAAATGGACGCAACCTCGGCACAGGTTCTGCTCCGCTCGGTCGAACGCGAAATCATGGTCAAGGCCCTCAAAGGAGCCACCAAAAGCGTGCGGGAATTCTTCTTCGCACAGATGTCCCAGCGTGCCGCCAAGAGCTTTCAGGATGACATGGAAATGCAAGGTCCGATCCGTCTCAAGGAGGTGGACGAGGCCCAACGCACGATCGTCAACCTCGCCAAAGACTTAGCCGTAAAGGGCGAACTTGTGCTTGCCACCAACACCAACGACGATGAAATGATCAATTGACATGACCCAGACTGCACAACGTTTTCTGTTCGATCACGATTTTGGTGGCAGCTCGTCCTTCACAGGCTCCAAGGCCAATGGACGCGATACAACGCTTTCACCTGATGCTTTGGCGGCATTGGAGGGACGTTTCGAGGAAGGGCGTGCCGCGGGCATTGCCGAAGCCCAAGAATCCATGGCGGCACAGGCCGCGGACAACCTTGCCGCCATCAGCGCCACGATGCGGAGCGTATCTCAATCGCTCGACCGCGAACTTGCCCGCATCGAGACCGATGCCATCCACATGGCGGCAACGCTGGCGCGGCTTTATGCCGATGCCCTGATCGAGCGGGACCCTGCCCCCGTGATTGCCGACGCGATCCGAAAATGCAGCACTCTGACCAACCAGAAATCGATGTTGACCGTTACGATCGGCGAGAATGCCCCCGCAAGTGTTCATTCGGCGATTACCGGGGCAGCAGCTGATGCCGGATTTTCCGGCCTTGTCAGCGTGCGGCAGGATGCGGCGCTTGCACCGGGCGATGTCCATATTGCCTGGCCGGACGGTGGATATTTGAGGGAACGCACGCGAATTGATTCCATCATTCGCACCCTTCTGGAACTCGAGAGCTCAACGACGACCCAACCGGATGAGGCATCGGCATGAGCGAGACCGATAATTTTTCTCTCCCCGATCTTGACAGCGCCGACCCAAACCCGACGCCGCGCACCGAAAGCCATCAAGCAAGCCAAGCCTTACAGGTGGGTGAGGCCGACCTTGATCCCGTGCTCGATGTCCCGATCACCTTGACCGCGATTCTTGGCCGCACCCAGCTGCCCATCTCCGATGTGCTGCGCCTGAATACGGGCTCCATCATCGAGCTTGACCGCGCCATCGGTGAACCGATCGATATTTACATCAATCGCCAGCTGGTCGCCCGGGGGGAAGTTGTGCTGATCGAGGATCAGCTCGGCATTACCATTTCCGAAATTTCAACCCCTGAAGCATGAGAGAAACGAAGCCATGCGCCTGCTCATTGTCGGCCTGATCCAAGGGCAATTATCGATTGCGGCCCGCATTGCGATGGACCGCGGCGCGACCGTCACGAATGCGGAAACCGTCGCGCAAGCCATTGCCGTGATGCGGTTGCGTGGCGCGGATCTCGTTTTAATGGATATGGCGCTGTCGATCCGGGAGTTGTCATCAGCCTTTGAACTCGACCGGATAAGAACCCCGATTGTTGCCTGCGGCATCGATGTCTCGCCCCAATCCGCCGCCGATGCGATCCGCGCGGGTGCGAAAGAATTCATTCCCCTGCCGCCTGATCCGGAATTGATCGCGGCCATTCTGGAAGCGGTGGCCAATGAACGGCAGTCGATCGTTTTCCGTGACCCCGTGATGGAAAAGACAATCAAAATGGCCGAGACCTTCGCCCGTTCGGAGGCGTCGATCCTGATCACCGGCGAAAGTGGCACCGGCAAGGAAGTCATTGCCCGCCATATTCACGAACGTTCGCGCCGAGCGTCCAAGCCGTTCATCTCGGTCAACTGTGCCGCCATTCCGGACCAGTTGCTTGAATCCGAATTGTTCGGCCATGAAAAGGGCGCCTTCACCGGCGCTGCCGGCCGGCGCATCGGAAAATTCGAGGAGGCCGATGGCGGGACATTGCTGCTCGACGAAATATCCGAGATGGAGGTTCGCCTCCAGGCCAAACTGTTGCGCGCTTTGCAGGAACGCGTCATCGACCGCGTCGGCGGTTCAAAGCCGGTGCCCGTCAATATCCGTATTTTGGCGACGTCAAACCGTCATCTGGCGGATGAAGTGGCCAAAGGGACGTTTCGCGAGGATTTATTTTACCGCTTGAACGTGGTGAGCCTGAAACTGCCCGCTTTGCGTGAGCGTCCGCAGGATATTCTGGCTCTGGCCGGACATTTTGTTGAAAAATATTCGGAACTGAATGGCCTGCCCTGCTTGAAACTCTCGAACGATGCCAAGCGTTTGCTGCTGGGTGCCGCGTGGCGGGGCAATGTCCGCGAACTCGAAAATGCCATTCATCGTGCCGTGTTGCTGGCGTCGGGCGACGAGATTGGTACCGATGCCATTTTGTTGGACACGCCTTCGACCACGGAGGCCAGACGCTCTGATCCTGCCGCCCGCGCGCTGCAAACCGCGGAAGGCCTAACGCGCTCGCTGGTCGGCAAAACGGTTGGTGAAGTCGAGCAGCACCTGATCCTGGAAACGCTCGATCACTGCCTCGGCAACCGGACCCATGCCGCCAAAATTCTGGGCATCTCCATCCGGACGCTGCGCAACAAACTCAATGAATATGTTGCAGGCGGCATGGCCCTTCCGGACACGGGCCGGTGAGGTCAACCCTTCTAAACCGGCGGATAATATTCACCCAACAGATAGCGCCATGCCGCGCGGGCCGATTTTTCCTGACGGCTGGCGGCTTGCTCGATGGCATATTGGGCAACACGGTGAGCGGATGCGGCCAATTCTTCAAAACGGCCGCTGCGCAACACGGGTTCCTCGGCGCCCGGAATCGTCCACCAGTCCGCTTCGGGATCCTGATCCGCGATAAAGCCGAAAAAGTCCCGCATGAGGCAGTCCTGATATTTCGACGGCTTTCGGCGATGAGCCGCTTTGGCAATAAATTGAAGCGCGAGCGCATCAATCAGCACGCCCGAAAGGGGCACCGAATGAACAGCTCGCCAAATTCGGGCGACGCGACAAATCATCAGAACATTTTCACGCTCCATCGGATCAAGCCTCAACAGCGCATCACACGCGACCATCGGCTCGAACCGATGCCAATTGCTGAAAAGGGTCAGGTCCGGATACCCCATATCCCCCGACTTCATCCAAAAGAAGGGCCTGACATCGACCACCCGACCTTTCGAAAGCGGCACGGTTACGGAATGGCGCGAATCGTGACGCTCGGCGGATGGAAACGCCTTTAAAACCTCGCGATGGAAGCCCTCCAGAAAAAGATCACGTCCGGAACCCATTTGGGAAAAATCGGGCAGATCTTTTTTCGGCATTTCGTAAGCAATGTTAAAATCGCTCAGCCCCAACACCGCTGTGCCGCGCTGCCATGAACCGAGCAGCGATATGCGCGAGAAATCCTGATTTCCCGCCCAATAGCGCATGTCGAGGTGTTTGATCACCGGCGCCACAATTTCGCGATACCGCTCGCCATCCGCTTCGGAGCCCTGAAGCCGCACCCGCAGATTGCAAAAACTATCGACCAGTAAGTCCGCTTGCATCATTGCCTCGCTGAGCGCCCTACAAGCATCTAAGCACGAGACGGTATAGATTCCGTTACGTTAGATAAAATTAAAAAATTCATACTTTGCTAACCATAATCGCCCAATCTGCGGCTGACGATCGCACCCGATGCGGTCCGATGATCTCGTTGCAGGAATGATCGCACCATGAGCACCATTGAGGCCACCACACCGGCATCCGCGATAGCGCCGGTCAACGGATTTAATGTGAAACAACGATTGGGCGATCTCGGTCGATTAGGACAGCGCTCCGACCTACTGCTGGCAGCCGCCGTCATGGGCATTATTGTTCTGCTGATCGTGCCCCTGCCCGCCATGGCGCTTGATCTGATGCTGGCGGTCTCGATTACCTTTTCGGTTCTCATTTTGCTGACGGCGTTGTTTATCGAAGCGCCCCTCGAATTTTCGGCTTTCCCCACCGTGTTGTTGATGGCGACGATGTTACGCCTGTCGTTGAATGTGGCGACAACGCGGCTCATTCTCTCCAATGGCCATAAAGGCCCGTCCGCGGCGGGCCACGTCATCGAGGCGTTCGGCAATTTCGTGATGAGCGGCAATTTCGTCATCGGCATTGTCGTGTTTGCGATCCTTTTGATCGTCAACTTCATCGTGATCACGAAAGGCTCGGGTCGTATCGCGGAAGTCGCGGCCCGCTTTACCCTTGATGCGATGCCGGGCAAACAGATGGCGATTGATGCCGAACTGGCCGCCGGTCATATCGACGAGAAAGTGGCGCGAACCCGACGCAAAAACCTCGAAGATGAATCCTCCTTTTTTGGTGCGATGGACGGCGCGTCGAAATTTGTTCGGGGTGATGCCATTGCAGGTCTTCTGATTACCTTCATCAACGTGATCGGCGGCATCATTATCGGGGTCGCTCAAGAGGGCTTGAGCTTTTCGGCGGCGGCCAAAACCTACACGCTTCTCACCGTTGGCGATGGCGTGGTGTCGCAAATTCCGGCGCTCATCGTGTCCACCGCGGCCGGCATGCTGGTATCAAAGGCGGGCGTATCGGGCGCCGCCGACAAGGCACTGGTCAAACAATTGGCCACGATGCCCAAAGCCTTGGGCCTCTCCGCCGGCGTTATCGGTCTGATGGCCTTTTTGCCCGGCATTCCTTTGTTACCCTTCATGGGCATTGCGGTAGGCCTTGGCGTGATCGCCAGAAAGCTCAAGCCCCAGGCCGGAACTGATGTGACCGGCAACGATGGCGCATCCGGCCTGTTATCCGCTGACGGTACCGAACCGGAGACCGAAGAACAGGCCTTGAGCGAGGCACGGCGGCTTGACGAGCTGCGCATCGAAATCGGCTATGCGCTGATGCCCCTGATCAATTCCGGCCAGGGTCAAGACCGGCTGACCGAGCAAATCAAAGCATTGCGACGCACGCTTGCCGGTGAGTTGGGCTTCATCATGCCCTCGGTTCGTATTCTGGATAATGTGATGTTGCAGGGCAATTCCTATTCCATCCGGTTAAAGGAAATCGAAGCGGGAACGGGTCAGGTCTATCCCGGCCAGTTCATGGCGATGGATCCCACCGGTGCGCAGGTCAAACTGCCGGGCATCCATATGCTGGAGCCTACTTTCGGTTTGCCCGCGACATGGATCGAAGGATCGCTCAAAGAGGACGCACAATTACGCGGCTATACGGTCGTCGACGCCTCCACCGTCGTTACCACCCATCTGACCGAAATCATCAAAGCCAATATCAGCGAGCTTCTGGGCTACTCCGAAGTGCAACGGCTGATCCGCGATTTGCCCAAAGAGCATACCGATCTCGTGAAAGAAATCGTACCCTCGCAGATTTCCATGACCACAATTCAGCGCGTGTTGCAGGGCTTGCTCGCGGAACGCGTTTCGATCCGCGATCTCGGCACCATTGTGGAAGGTGTGGCCGAGGCAACGGGCATGACCAAAAGCACGCGGGACATCATCGAAATGGTGCGGCAACGGCTCTCCCGTCAGCTTTGTGCGCAATATGCCAATGCACAGGGGCAATTGCCCATCATCGCTCTATCGCCGCATTGGGAAACGCTTTTCGCCGAAGCCATTGTGGGCCATGGCGAAGACCGTCATCTCGCCATGCAGCCGTCCAAACTGTCGGAATTTGCGACCATCATCCGCGAACGCTTCGACGATGCCGCAAGGCAGGGCGAAATGCCGGCGCTAGTCACCTCAGCCCTCGCGCGTCCCTTCGTCAGAGCAATTGTCGAACGCTTCCGGCGGGAAACACCCGTGCTGTCCCAAGCTGAAATCCATCTCAGGACGCGGCTCAAAACCATCGGATCCATCTAGGGATGGTGGCGGATCGCATCCATTAAACGCCGCCGCTCGAAGGCAAGAATAACCGGCAAGGACAAGATCAGGGGCAGGATCAGATAAAGAAGGCGCCAGACCAGAAGCGCTGCAAAAACCGCCGGCGCCGGCATACCGGGCAGGATGGCCAGAAAAACGGCTTCCATCACCCCGATACCGCCCGGCACCTGGGACAGGAGTCCGGCCGAAAAGGACAATAAAAACGCGCCCAATATAATAAAGAACCCCGGATTTCCGTCTGCCGGAAGCGCGAAATAGATGATACCCGCCGCCCCCATCAGTTCAAGCGGCGCGGCCAGATATTGCCGGAACACGACAGGCAAACGGGGATAGACCAAAGTGAAGCCGCCAACCGCCATCGGGCGAAAATTACGCCATGCCCCGATCGTATAGAGCACGCATAGGCCGATCATCGCCAAACCGACGATACGAACGGCCGGCAGAATAACGAGAAACACCGGAAAAATATCGACCAGCGGCGACAAAATGGTTGGCTCCCCGATCAGAACCAGACCGAGAAGGATCATGGTGCCGAACAAAAAGGTGAACGAGCAAAGCGCGATCAGAACCGTAATATCGGCGGCCGTCAGCCCCTTGGCCGAATAGGCCCTGTATCGCACCGCTGCACCGGAAAACACCGAGGCGCCGATATTATGCGACAAAGCATAGGTCACAAACGAGCAAGCGGCGATATAGCCCCATGAAATACCCTTTTCCTTGCCCAAATGGATGAGCGCGATGCGGTCGTACCAAGCCAGCGCCGCATAGGCGACCAAACTCGAAATGCCGGCCAAGATGAAGGATAAAACCGGAATGGCGCTGATTTTGCTCCCGATAACCCCTGCAATCACCGATAGATTGGTCCATACCGCGCCATCGACCAGCATCGCCGCCACATCGGGTTCGAGCGACACCTCATAGGTCAGCTTGTGATACAGACGCACAAGCGACCAAACCACCGCAACCAGTCCAACCAGAGGCCAAACAAATTCGAGAATGCGTTTCATAATGGCCTGTGCCAAAGAGAAGCAGAAAAAACGAGCGGCGGGTTCACCACAAAGGCGACTTTCTTCTCGCATGGGGGACGGGATCGCCACAAGAGGCGAAAACCTCATTCCCGATAAAGATAGAGGCAGAACGATGACGACGGACTCCCATACCCAGGCCCTGCCGACCGCAAACGGCTATTATCCGCTCGCCCCGGGTAAGCTCGCAGCGCTCACCCTCTATTACGAGCGTCTGGCGCCGTTTGATCCGAAACCGCATCTTTGGCCCGAAGGCGTGTCCTGTTTCCGGCTTGGACCTGACAATTTAGAGCAGTATCGCACGCTTTTTCGCAGCATTGGCGAGCGCTGGCTGTGGGTATCTCGGCTGGAAATCACCGATAGCGAGCTGGCGGCCGTCCTTGCGGACCCCGATACCGAAGCCTTCGCCCTCGAAAAAGACGGAGCGATGATCGGCCTTCTGGAATTGGACTGTCACGAAAAGGGTGAAGCCGAGATCGTTTATGTGGGATTGGTCGAGCAGGCCACGGGATCGGGCCTTGGAGGTGCGATGATGACCTATGCCTTTGCGCGGGCAACAGCGCGGGCCGCAAATCGCGTCTGGCTGCACACCTGCCATTTTGATTCGAGCCAAGCGTCCCGCTTTTATGAAAAATGCGGATTTAAGGCCTATCAGCTGGCCGTCGAGATCATGGATGATCCGAGGATCAGCGGACAATTGCGGCCGGAAGCGGCGCCCCACGTTCCGTTTGTTCCTCTTGCGAGGAAATGAATGGGCCTAAGACGGCCCATCCGTTCATCGTGTCAGGCGCTGGCATACCGCATGGCCGAACCGATGCGATCATATTCGGCCTGTTCGCGGACGGCTTCAATTGCCCGCTCTTTGATCTGCTCGCGATCATCGAGAATTTCGAATTTTTTGAGCTCTTCAAACGCTTCTTCGAGTTCCAGACGGGCGTCTTCGAGCTGTTTGCCGAGATCATCTGCCGATTGCAGCAAATTGTCGCGGCGTTGAAGTGCTGCGCGGGCATAGGTCGGATAGGCAAAATGGGCCCGATCGACGATGCCGGCGCGGGCTTCCTCGCTCTCGATCTCGCGATCCAGATCGCCCGCCATTCGTCTGAACTCAGCAATCATGGTTTCAATCTGAGCCAGCTTGCGCCGCTTCTCGTCAACCTGAAAGCGCTTCAAGCGCATCAATGCGTCACGTGACTTCATCATCACTCTCTACCCGTTCCGTTCCCTGACCCAGGGCTTTTAACCCGGTCACACCCCGTCATTCCCGTCATGGACTGGCCATGATCTCGGCGAGACGGAGGTAACTATCGCGCATTGAAGTTGACTCTTTCTTACTTTGGCGAAGAAATTCGTCGAGCAGCGGAAAAAGTTTAATCGCCTCGTCAACCTCCGCGTTGGATCCGACCTTATAGGCCCCCAACCGGATCAGCTCTTCCATATCGCCATAGGTTGAAAGCGCCGCCCGCGCTTTTTGCACCACGGGCCAAAATTCCGGATCACACGAGGCCGGCATTGTCCGCGATACCGATTTCAACACATTGATCGCCGGATAGCGCCCACGCTCGGCAATCCCCCGTTCCATCACCACATGGCCATCCAAAATGCCGCGGACCGCATCGGCAACCGGCTCATTGTGATCGTCCCCATCGACCAGAACCGTAAAAAAGCCGGTAATCGTGCCCGAGCCTTTGCCGGGGCCTGCGCGTTCCAGAAGGCGGGGCAATTCGCTGAACACCGTTGGGGTATAGCCTTTCGTCGTCGGCGGCTCGCCGGTGGCCAGCCCGATTTCGCGTTGCGCCATGGCAAAACGGGTCACACTGTCCATCATGCACAAGACCGCTCGCTCGCGATCGCGAAAATATTCGGCGATGGTCAGCGTCAGATATGCGGCTTGCCGCCGCATCAAAGCCGGCTCGTCGGAAGTGGCGACGACAACAACCGAGCGCGCCAACCCCTCTTCGCCCAAATCGTCCTGAATGAATTCTTGAACCTCGCGGCCGCGCTCGCCGATCAGGCCGATCACCGCCACATCAGATGCCGCGTTGCGCGCCAGCATCGACAATAAAACCGATTTTCCAACCCCCGAACCGGCAAAAATACCCATGCGCTGACCGAGGCACGAGGTCAAAAACGTATCGAGAACCCGCACCCCCAGTTGTAAAGGGCCGCCAACCCGACGCCTGGAATGGGCCCCAGGCGGATCGGCGCGGAACGGCATGTAGACGCCTCCTTGTCGAAGCGGGCCTTTGCCGTCGACCGGTTCACCGAGCCCGTTCACAACGCGGCCTAGCCAGCTCTCGTCCGGCATGACACCAGAGGCGCGCGGCCTCACAAAAGCCCGACACCCGCGACGTAACCCTTCAACCCCGCCAAACGGCATAGCAAGCGCATGGTCGCCTTCAATGCCGATGACCTCCGCCGGCACGCGCGATCCATCATCCATTTCAAGATCCAGCCGCCCCCCGATCGGCATGGCTTCGATAGGGCCGGCAATTTCGATCAAAAGCCCCTTCACGCCGGAAACGCGCCCGAACAATTCGACCGTTTCCAGCCGGGACGCGGCCTCGGCGAGGGAAGTGATTCGGCTTGATTCGCGTTCTGTCACGCTGTGAAACCTCCCAAAGAACCTTTTGGATAGTGCGCGGGCAATGATTGACCAAAAATAATTTAAGAGTCCTCTCACAAAGTGATTCGGTCTCATATCGATGAGTCAATTGAATCACTTAATTCCTTTTCTTAAAGTTAAAATTAAGCATATTTTATTGGGTTTTTTGTCTTTTTTTCAATTATTTACCGCCGTTTTTCCATCAAACAGAAAATCAGGCTTGCGTGGGTGAATCACGATTTGTTAACCAATGCGGGATAAAAATTTAATTATTCGGTGGTGGATCAAAACCGCCCTTCTCTCCGTCGGGGGCGATGGAGCCGGAAGACGCCGTCAGTGGGTTTAGAACAGGGACTAAAGGATCTTTCATCATGCGCGTATTGCTTATCGAGGACGACAGCGCGACCGCGCAAAGCATCGAGCTGATGCTAAAATCCGAGAACTTCAACACCTACACGACCGACCTCGGCGAAGAGGGTATCGATCTGGGCAAGCTTTATGATTACGACATCATTCTGCTCGATCTGAACCTCCCCGACATGTCCGGCTATGAAGTGCTCCGCAGCCTTCGTGTCGCGAAAGTGAAAACGCCGATCCTGATCCTGTCGGGCCTCGCCGGCATCGAAGACAAGGTTCGCGGTTTGGGCTTTGGCGCTGACGATTACCTGACCAAGCCTTTCCACAAGGATGAGCTGGTGGCTCGCATCCAGGCGATTGTCCGTCGTTCGAAGGGCCATGCACAATCCGTCATCATCACCGGTGACCTGACCGTCAATCTCGATCAGAAGACGGTCGAAGTCGGCGGCGCACGGGTTCATTTGACCGGCAAAGAATATCAAATGCTGGAGCTGTTGAGCCTGCGCAAAGGCACGACGCTGACGAAAGAGATGTTCCTCAACCATTTGTATGGCGGCATGGACGAGCCGGAATTGAAGATCATCGACGTGTTTATCTGCAAGCTCCGCAAGAAGCTTGCGAATGCCTCCAATGGCACCAATTATATCGAGACGGTTTGGGGGCGCGGCTATGTTCTGCGCGAAATCACCGAAGCGGAAGAACGGCTTTCGGCATAAAGCAGAGCCGGTGCTCGAAGGCCTTAAAAACCCCGCTCTGGCGGGGTTTTTTGTTGTCTGAATTACACCGCAACGGCGGAAATCGTGACCTCATCGCCGTCGAGCGCGAGGGAAACCGTCATTCCGGCGGCCTTGGCAATCAATCCCGCATAATAAGGCTGGATGGCATGCGCATCGATGCTGCCCGTATCGCTTTCGCCCTTTAACAAGCCTTCGACATGGGTCGGAATGCGGGCACTCGGGCCTTTGGTGCGAATGTGGAACTGGCCCTGTTCGCCGGTGATTTCAATTTTGGCATGGACAACACCACCGCGGGGAATCGTCGATGTGGCGGTCATCAGCAAATTCAGCAGCAATTTAACCTGGTTTTTGGGCAGCAAGACCCGCGGAGCGTCCATCTCGAGCTTGATCCGGTCATCTTCGATGAAGCCTTTGGCAATCACCACAGCATCACCCAGATCAATGGCCGCACCAGCCGAACCGGCGGCGCCGAACGCAATGCGCGCAAATTGCAGGCGAGCCGATGCTTGCCTTGCGCTTTTCCGGATCAGATCATGGGCGAACTCGCGCATGGATTCGTCTTTTTCATCCTCCAGCACCTCAAGGCCATTCACGATGGCGCCGACAGGGCTGATAACATCGTGGCAAACCCGGCTGCAGAGAAGGGCCGCAAGTTCGAGCGGTTCAAGGGTGACCAGTGGCATGAAACAACACTTTCCAAAGTAGGGGTAAACCGGATGCAGTTACCGATTGCGCCGCCGCATTTACGCGAATCGTATCAAAGTCTATGGGTATCGTGCTTAAATCCTATTGGGATTTTGGTAACGGAAGGTTACGATCGTGAGCATAGAGGCGGAAACGTCAGGCCACGTACAACGCATGAG
This sequence comes from Hyphomicrobiales bacterium, assembly GCA_947454055.1. Classification (GTDB taxonomy): domain Bacteria; phylum Pseudomonadota; class Alphaproteobacteria; order Rhizobiales; family Beijerinckiaceae; genus CAIUPE01. The sequence goes on along the minus strand of CANGIS010000023.1, from coordinate 22,569 downwards.
GGATTTTCCATGATGAAATGGCGCATTTTTCTGGCAGCATCACTCACCTGTGTGTTGGCCATGTCTCCTGCGATGGCCGACACCAAGCCCGTTCCGGCCAAACCGCTGGGTTCATCAGCGAATGAAACCCCGAGCACCTTCAAAACCGATGACCTCGTCAAATCCGGCCATACGTTTTTCGGTTCTGTGTCACAAGGCTTGGCCTCGGTGATCGAGGCAGCCGTCCAGCGTTGGGGTCAGCCCAACGGATATATTCTGGGGCAAGAGGCATCAGGCGCCTTCTTTGGTGGCCTGCGCTATGGCGAGGGCAAGCTCTACACCAAAAATGCAGGCGATCGGCCCGTGTTCTGGCAAGGACCGTCCATCGGGTTCGATGTCGGCGGCGAGGGCGCGCGCACAATGATGCTGGTTTATAATCTGCCATCAACCGAGGCCGTTTATCGTCGATTTGGCGGCGTCGATGGGTCCGCCTATTTCATTGGCGGATTTAACGCCACGGCGCTCGCTTCGGAAAACATTGTCGTGGTGCCGATCAGCTCGGGCGTCGGCGCTCGGCTGGGCGTCAATATGGGCTATCTGAAATTTACAAAGGAAGCGACCTGGAACCCCTTCTGAGGGTTCCAGGCTTCATAGGCTGCATCACGCCTGATCGAGGGCTGCCAGCAGATCGGCAATCAGATCATCGGGATGTTCAAGGCCAACGGATAGGCGAACCAAGCCATCGCCGACGCCCATCTCCGCCCGCTCTTCCGCTGTGAAACGCTGATGAGTCGTTGTGGCTGGGTGGGTGATCAAGCTCTTGGCATCGCCGAGATTGTTCGAAATCCGGACAAGCGTGAGCGCATTGAGGAATTTGAATGCTGCGGCTTTGCCCGCCTTCAATTCGAACGCAATCAGTGTCGATCCGCCCGTCATCTGTTTGGCGATGATGGCGGCCTGCGGGTGATCAGACCGCCCGCAATAGATCAGCTTGGACAATTTGGCATGACCCGCCAATGCATCCGCAACAGTACCGGCGCTACGGGTCTGGCGTTCGACACGCACGGCGAGCGTTTCAAGTCCCTTTAGCAAGACCCATGCGTTGAACGGCGATAGGGCCGGCCCCGTCTGGCGCAATGGCGTTTTGACATGTTCATTGATGAACTCGTTGGAGGCGAGAATAACACCCCCCAGACAACGCCCCTGCCCGTCAATATGCTTGGTTGCCGAATAGACAACGCAATCGGCCCCGAGCTCGAGAGGCTTCTGCTGCATCGGCGTGGCGAACACATTATCAACCGTCAGTTTCGCACCCTTGGCATGGGCAATTTTGGCGACCGCTTCGATATCGATGATCTCGAGCGTCGGATTGGAAGGGCTTTCCAGAAAAAAGACCTTGGTATTGGGCCGCGCTGCCTTTTCCCACGCCGCCAAATCGGTGCCATCCACGAGCGTGGTCTCGACGCCGAACCGCGGCAACCATTCCTCGATCACATAACGGCACGAGCCAAACAAGGCCCGCGCGGCGACCACATGATCGCCGGCTCTAACCTGTCCCATCAGCGCCGCGGTGACCGCCGCCATGCCGGTGGCCGTCGCGCGCGCGGCTTCGGCACCTTCCATCGACGCCATGCGGGCTTCGAACATCGCAACGGTGGGGTTTGAAAAGCGGGCGTAGATGTAACCCGGTATCTCGTCCTTGAAGCGCGCTTCGCATTGCTCTGCCGAGGTGTAGACATGGCCTTGCGTCAGAAACAGGGCTTCGGATGTCTCGCCAAACTCGGAACGGATTGTGCCGTCATGCACAAGGCGGGTCTCAAGGTGGTGGCGAGGAAGAGATGAGGTCATGACAGGGCTCCCAAACGTGCGAATAGCCGTCCCTATACCGAATTCTGTCGTTCGCCAAGACGGAAGTTTGTACTTTATATCGAAACATCCTAATCCTCAATCGAGGAAGTAAGACCAATTTTATATTTTACAAGAATTAATTGTGAAATAAATAAATATCAAAAAAATATGGAAAATAGGTTTATCGGCTGATATTTTCGTGGCATAGGATTTTTAGTCACGCAATGCCCCTTTTCCAGTGGTCTGATTGATAATGAGTAAAGCACCGCCCCTGCCCGCCATCCTCATCGCCAATGATCTTTTGAGCGGTGACGTGATTTTTCTTGGATCCACCGGCTGGGAACAAAGCCACCGCAAAGCGGCGATTGCCCGTCACACCGACGAGGCAGACGCGCTTTTGGCCCAGGCGGCCATTGATTTCAAGGCCAACCGGATCGTCGACCCCTATCTCGTGCACATCGCCCAAAGCCCTGACGGCGAGCCGGTTCCGGTCCATTATCGGGAGAGGATGCGCACCCTCGGGCCAACCACACGGCTCGACCTAGGCAAGCAGGCGGAGGCTTAAACCATGTATCGTTACGATGAATTCGACCGTACTTTCGTAACCGAGCGCGTGGCCGAGTTCCGCTCGCAAGTGGAACGCCGGCTCGACGGCTCCTTGTCCGATGACGAATTCAAGCCGTTGCGCTTGATGAATGGACTCTATTTGCAGCTTCACGCTTATATGCTGCGCGTGGCCATCCCCTATGGCACCCTATCGGCGCGCCAGATGCGCCAGCTCGCGATGATCGCGGACAAATGGGACAAGGGATACGGCCATTTTACCACGCGCCAGAACATTCAGTTCAACTGGCCCAAACTTTCCGACGTTCCTGCGATGCTCGACGCACTCGCCGAAGTCGAAATGCATGCGATCCAGACCTCGGGTAATTGCATCCGCAATGTGACGGCGGACCAGTTTTCGGGCGTCGCTTTTGACGAGGTGGAAGATCCTCGCCCAACCGCGGAACTGCTGCGCCAATGGTCCTCGCTCCATCCGGAATTCACCTTCTTGCCGCGCAAGTTCAAAATTGCGGTGACGGGTGCCACCCATGATCGTGCCGCGATCAAGGCGCATGACATCGGTTTGCGGGTGCTGCGCCATCCCGATACACAGGAAATCGGCTATGAAGTCAGCGTCGGCGGCGGTCTTGGCCGCACGCCGCTGATTGGCAAAATCATCCGGGAATTTTTGCCCCGTCAGGATTTGCTGCCTTATCTCGAAGCGCTCATGCGGGTGTATAATTCCGAAGGCCGCCGCGACAACAAATACAAAGCGCGCGTCAAGATCCTCGTCCACGAGACGGGCATCGAGGAAATCCGGAAAGCGGTTGAAGACGAGTTTGCCGCGATGGACGGCGCCTCGGTGGCCGCCGATCCAACAGAGATCGCCCGCATTGCGGCCTATTTCGCTCCGCCCGCCTATGACAAGCTGCCTGCGATCAGCGTCAAGCTTAACGCCGAGATCAAAGAAAATGCGGCATTTGCCCGTTTTGTCGACACCACCGGTTTTGCCCACAAGGCCCAAGGCTATCGCGCGATCACGGTTTCGTTGAAGCCGATTGGCGGCGCGCCGGGGGATGCGACTTCGGATGAGATGCGGGCACTTGCGGAGGCTTCTGAGCGGTTCAGCCTCGGTGAATTGCGAGTCACCCATCTGCAAAATATCGTTCTGCCGCATGTCAAAGATGACGAGCTGTTTGAACTCTGGAGCTTCTTGACCGAGCACGGCCTGGCGACCGCCAATGTCGGCCTCATCACCGATATTGTAGCCTGCCCCGGCATGGATTATTGCGCGCTGGCCACCGCCCGTTCGATCCCGATTGCGCAAGCCATTGCAACGCGCTTCGCCGATCCGGAACGGCAAAAGCTGATCGGTGAATTGGGCATCAAAATCTCAGGCTGCATTAATGCGTGCGGGCATCACCATATCGGCAATATCGGCATTCTCGGCCTCGAAAAATCAGGCGAGGAAAGCTATCAGATCACGCTGGGCGGCGATGCGACCGAGCATGCGGCGATTGGTGAGCGGCTCGGGCCGGGTGTGACGGCGGACGCCGTACCCGACACCATCGAACGCCTGGTGGATATTTACCTCGCCGAGCGCACGCCTGAGGAGCGCTTCATCGACACCTATCGCCGTGTCGGCCTTGACCGTTTCAAAGGAGCCATCCATGCCGTTGATGCGTAATGATGCGTTTATCGAGGATCGCTTTCGCCATCTTACCGACGATGGGGTCGTTCCTCCAACGGGTGATATCATCGTGCCGCTTGCGCGCATCGAGGAGGCCGAACATCGCCTCGCCTCGAATGGGGGCCAGCTCGGCCTTCATGTTCCAAACACCGTCAAACCTGCAAGCCTCACGCATCTGTTCAATCAGGTAGCATTGATTTCGGTGGCCTTTCCGGCCTTCAATGATGGCCGCGGCTTCTCGATTGCCCGTCGCCTCCGCCGCAACGGCTTTACCGGCATTTTGCGTGCAACCGGCCCGCTGATCGTGGATCAATACGCCTATGCCAAGGCCTGCGGCTTTGACGAAATTGATTTGCCCGACGGACTTGCCGCCCGACAGGGCGTTGATCAGTGGAAAAAGGGCGCATCCGCGATAAGTCTGTCCTATCAGCGCGGCTATGCTCGGCCATCGACCATCCTTGATCGCCGGAGAGCGGCGCACTAGAACAGCGCGATGTCACGCAAACCGATTGAAACCAGCCTGTCCCGAATCCAGCCGCTCGCACGGCTGCCGGTCTTCTTTGCGCTGGATGGTCGGCGCGTGGTGGTTGCCGGTGGTTCGGAGGCGGCCGCCTGGAAGGCCGAATTGTTGGCCGCCGCCGGCGCCAAGGTCGAGCTTTATGCGGAACATCCCGACGACGAACTTCTGACCGTTCTTGAAACGCTCGCCAATGACCGGATCGACCTTCGCCGCAGGCCTTGGTCGTATGATGTCATCAAAGGCGCGGCGCTCGCAATTCTGGCCACCGAAAACGACGCCGAGGCGCAGGCATTCCGCTGTTCGGCACAAGCCTGTGGCGTGCCGTGCAATGTTGTTGACCGGCCTGCCTTTTGCGATTTCTCCTTTGGCGGCATCGTCAATCGTTCGCCTTTGATTATCGGAATTTCGACCGACGGGGCCGCCCCCGTCTTCGGCCAAGCCATCCGCGCCAAGATCGAGGCGATGTTGCCGCAGGGCTTGACGAGCTGGGCAGAAGCCGCGCGACAATGGCGCCCTTCGGTACAAGCGCTGAAACTTTCCTTTCAGCGTCGTCGTGCGTTTTGGGAACGGTTTACCGAGTTGGCGCTCGCAAACCCGAACGACTTACCGAGCGAAGCCGAACGTGATGCCCTGCTCGCCAAAAGCATGACCGACGCGGCATCGCCCGAACGCGGTTCCGCCGTGCTGGTGGGTGCCGGGCCCGGTGATCCGGAACTTCTGACGCTCAAAGCGGTGCGCGCGCTGCAATCGGCCGATATTATTCTCTATGACGATCTCGTCTCCCGTGCCGTTCTGGATTTTGCCCGGCGAGAGGCCAAAACCATGCTGGTGGGCAAAACGGGCCACGGCCCGTCGTGCAAGCAGGAAGACATCAACCGCCTGATGGTGTCGTTTGCCCAGCAAGGCAAGCGCGTGGTGCGGTTGAAAAGCGGCGATCCGATGGTGTTTGGCCGCGCGACCGAAGAGCTGGAAGCATGCCGTTTGGCGGGCGTTCCGGTGGAAGTCATTCCCGGCATTACCACCGCACAAGGCGTTGCGAGCCGCATTGGCCGTTCGTTGACCCACCGTGCCCTTGCGCGACGTGTGCAATTCCTGACCGGGCATGATACCTCGGGCCAGTTGCCCGGCGATATTGATTGGTCGGCCATTGCCGATCAAAACGCCACGACAGTCGTTTACATGCCGGCCAAGACAATCCGTGCTTTGTCGGAATCGGCATTAAAGCATGGCCTTCCGCCCGATATTCCGGCAATTGCCGTATATAACGCGACGAGAACCAATGAGTTGGTGATCGAAGCAGAAATCGCTGCGCTGGCTGACCGGATGGAAGCCTCGGGTGGTTCAGGCCCGGTTATCGTGCTGATCGGCAAGGCCATGAAGGGTGCCGAAGCCAATTGGGCGAACCTGTGGGCGTCGGATCATGCCCAAACGCAAGCCAGCCGCGCCATCGGCTAAAGCCTGTCAGGTCGGACGCCGCCACTCCGCCATTCCGATCCCGCCAAGTACCAGCACCAATGCCAAGGCGTGATAGCGGTGAAAGTTTTCGCCCAGAACGATGATGGCGATGATGGGTCCGAAAATCGGCACCAAATTGGTAAAAATCGACGCACGGCTGGGTCCGATCAATTCGACCGCCCGCAAAAAAAAGAGTTGCGCCAGCAGTGACGGGCCGAGCGTGACAAAAGCCAGAATCTCCCAGCCCCGTAAGGTTGGCCATTGAATATCGCCCGATACCCCTTCCCACCCTAAAAAAGGCAACGAGGATAAAAAGGCAGCGATCGCCATCGCCGAGAAAAAGCCGATTCCCGATACTTTCGGACGGCGGCGCAACGAGAGCGTAAAGGCCGCGTAAATCAGGCAAGCCAAAACCAGCCAGACATCACCGATGTTGAATGAAAACGTCAAAAGCGTTTCAAGACTGCCCTGCGAAGCAACCGCGGCAACACCCGTCAGGGTCAATAGAATGCCGAACCACTGCAACCGTGTAGTGCTGCCCCTGAAAACCAGCGTCGCACCAAGCAGGACAAAAATCGGCAACGAACCCTGCAAAATTGTCATGTTCACGCCGCTTGTATGATGGGCGGCAAGGTAAAACAGCGCATTAAACACCGTAAAGCCGAAGACCCCACCAAAGGCGACAAGCGGAAGGTGATGCTTAAGCACCTGCCAATCCTGCACAATCTGCCGATGGGCAAAAACGAAGAGGATGATCGACACCAGCAACCAGCGCATGGTCACAATCACCATGGGCGACACTTCGCCGACCGCCAGCCTTCCGGCAATGCCATTCCCGCTCCACATCAGCATGGTCAAAATCAGGAGCAGATAGGGATTGGCACCCAGTTTTCGAAACGGGGCAGAAAAGAAGCTGTTCATGTCGTGTCTTCTGGACCGGTTTGGTGTTTCGGGCAAGTCGGCCAATGACAGGGCTGCATCGCGGTACGCGACACCCGTGTCGGGTGAAGCACGCGGGGTTTTGCGCAAATTGAGACGGGGTGATTCAATTTTTCTGCGTGCCGCCCGATTTCAAGCCATGCTATGAAGAGACAAAATATGAATCAAGCAGCGGAAACACACCCAATGTCTCTCAGATTTCTGGTCGTCGAAGGTAATGTCAAAGGCCCGCGGGAACGCCACCGGGAAACATACGGCAAAACCTATGCGGAATCCTATGGTGCGGTGCTGCAAGGCATCGAGAAAGATGCCGTCTATGACATCGCATTACCGGCCGATGACGGTGCCAATATCCCTGATGCCGCGGGCCTTGAAGGCTATGACGGCATCTTTTTAACCGGATCGGCGCTCAACGCCTATCACGCCACGCCGGAAATTCTGCGTCAGGTCGATTTGATGCGCGCCGCGTTCAAATCTCGCACGCCCGTTTTCGGCTCGTGCTGGGGATTGCAGATGGGTGCCATGGCGTCAGGCGGCGATGTACAAGCCAATCCGATGGGCCGCGAGGTCGGTTTTGCACGCAAGATCATCAAGACGGACGCCGGCGCTCAGCATCCGCTGCTCGCGGGACGGCCAACCTCATGGGATTCGCCCGCCATTCATCTCGATGTGGTGACCGATTTGCCCCAAGACGTGACCATTCTGGCAAAAAATAGCACGACGGCCGTGCAGGCCGCCGAAATCCGGCAGGATGGCGGCGTGTTCTGGGGTGTACAATACCATCCGGAATTCAGCCTTGTCGAACTCTCCGTTATTCTTGACCGCTATAAACCAACGCTGCTGGCGGAAGGGTTTTTGCGCTCGGAGGACGAGCACAGCCTCTATGTGAAAGAATTGCGCGCCATGGGGGAAGACCCCAAGCGGCTTGATCTGGCGTGGAAACATGGCCTTGATGCCGAAATCCTCGAAGAGGACCGGCGGCTGACCGAAATTCGCAATTTCATCACCCATTATGTGAAGCCCAACAAATCAGTCCGCGGACGGGCCTGAGCCTTTCGAAAAGATTTCCCCTACGCTTTCGGCTTGGGGGAATTTCCCTTTTCCGAAAAATGCTCTATCAGTCTGCCGCAAGCCTCGGCCCTCCGACTTGTTGGATGGACCGGGGCTTTTTTTTGCTGCCGAGAGGAAAAGCGCATGGGTAACGTTGTCGTGGTTGGCGCCCAATGGGGCGACGAAGGCAAAGGAAAGCTGGTTGACTGGCTTTCCGAGCAGGCCGATACGGTCGTGCGCTTTCAAGGCGGGCATAATGCGGGCCATACGCTCGTTATCGGCGAAAATGTTTACAAGCTTTCATTGCTGCCTTCCGGCGTCGTTCGGCCCGGCAAACTCGGGATCATCGGCAATGGCGTGGTGCTTGACCCCTACGCGCTGGCCGCCGAGATCGACCGGCTGGCCAAGCAAGGCGTCATCATCAATCGGGACAATCTTCGCGTTGCGGAGAATGTGGCGTTGATTTTGTCGGTGCACCGCGAACTGGACGGTTTGCGGGAATCGGGACCTGTCGGCACCACGATCGGCACGACCAAACGCGGCATCGGTCCGGCTTATGAAGACAAGGTCGGCCGGCGCGCGATCCGTCTGATGGACCTTGCCGAGCCCGATGCGCTGCCCGCCCGCGTCGAGCGTCTTCTCCTCCACCACAACGCGCTTCGCCGTGGTGCAGGGCTGCCGGAATTTGAGGCGGCGGCGATCATCAAGGAATTGATGGACATCGCACCGCGCGTGCTCCCGTTCATGGATGTCGTGTGGCGGTTGATGGATGAAGAGCGCCGCGCCGGTAAGCGTATTTTGTTTGAGGGCGCACAAGGTGCATTGCTCGATGTCGATCATGGCACCTACCCCTATGTCACCTCCTCCAACACTGTCGCCGGACAAGCGGCAACCGGCTCCGGCATCGGGCCGGGCCAGGTCGGCTATGTGCTCGGTATTGCAAAGGCCTATACGACACGCGTCGGCGAAGGCCCCTTCCCGACCGAATTGCACGACGAAATCGGCGAACGGATCGGCATTAACGGCCATGAATTTGGCACGGTCACCGGCCGCAAGCGCCGCTGCGGCTGGTTTGATGCGGTGCTGGTGCGCCAGACCGTCCGTACTTCGGGCATCAACGGCATTGCATTGACCAAGCTCGATATTCTCGATGGGTTCGACGAAATCAAGATCTGCACCGGCTATCGCCTCGACGGCCATGAGATTGATTATCTGCCGGCAAGCCAGGCGCAGCAGGCCCGGGTCGAGGCTATTTACGAGACATTCGAGGGCTGGGAAGGGGTTACGGGCGGTGCACGTTCCTGGAAGGATTTGCCGGCACAAGCCATCAAATATGTTCGCCGGATCGAGGAACTGATTGGTGCGCCGGTTGCATTGGTCTCGACAAGTCCAGAACGGGATGACACAATTCTCGTGCAGAACCCATTTGAGGCTTGACGCTCTGAACCGTTCATCGTGAAGACGGCGTAATGGTCGATTATTACGCACTTATCTCACCTACCATTGAGCCACTGGCCAACGCCTCTCCGGATGAGCGAAAGGTGGTTTACGAGCGGCTGGTCAAAATGCTTGACCAGCAATTGCGGGCGGCTGAACCGCCCCGCAGCGATAAGGACATTTTGAAGGAACGGATCAATCTCGAGGCCGCCATTCGGCGCGTCGAGCGAGGCATCATCAATAGCCGGAAGCAGAACACGCCGGCCCAGCCCAAAGCCGCAGCCACGTTTACCGAGCCCTTGGAGAAACCCGCTCCGGCTCCGCTCGAGCCTGCCCGCGTCCCAGACCGTCTTGAACAGGCTGAACCGGCCCATACCGATGTTGCTTCACCCGTGGAGCCTGCCACGATACCGGCAGATGATCCGGCCACCTCCGATCAAACGCTTGCCCCATCGCCTGCCATAGTGGCGCAGAATTCCGTTCGATTGCCATCCGCACCGCCGCCAGGGGTGTTTGTCTCCTCCCCATCCGGGGAAGCGGTCGAACCGGAACCGGATCTTTCCGAGACCGTACTGCCCGATGACCGGTTGCCCGATACACTTCCGCTCACCAACCGCCCATCCTATCCGCTACCCGCCGAGGGGGTTGACAGCGACGCTACCCATAAGGCCCTACCGGACGACGAAGTGTCCCTTAACCCGCCTACCGATCGGTTTCCGGACCAGGAACAGGCCGTGGCTGAAAAGTCCGTTGACCTGCGCCCCGGCCTTCCGTCGCAAGGCGGGATCAGGCCCTTGGGCGCGAGACTGACCCAACACGCGAAAGGACTATGGCTCCGCATCGGCATTCTGGCCCTTGTCATTCTGGCGCTGGCATCGGCGATTGGAGGTATTGCTGAATATTTATCGCAGCGAAGTGCCGAACGGATCGCCAATCGCGGCCAAACTCCGGTCGCCGACGTCACCACAGCCGAGCAAAAAATCTTGGACCGCCTTCCCCTCGTGGTCGACGAAAGCACCAAAGCCACCGATGCACAATCGGGTGCCCCGTCGGCGAACGGAATGGCTCAAGCCTCCGATAATGGCGAGCAGGAAGTGCTTATCCAACGGGCCATCTTGCTCGAAGAGCCACCGGGTGGTTTAGGGGATCCGAAGCGCACCATGGGCCGCGTCACATGGAAGCTGGAAACCCTACGTTCGACGTTGAGCAATACGTCCGATATCGGTGCGCGCGCGACCATCGATTTGCCGGATGCGGGGCTATCGGCAAGTCTCGTCTTCCGGCGGAACCGCGATCCGAGTTCGGCCAATGCCCATCTCATCGAAATCACGATGACACCGTCGCCCGACAATCCGAACGGCAAAATTCGCGACATCAGCGTCCCGGAATTGCGCGTTGACGAAAAAGCACGCGGTACCACGCTTGCCGGCATTGCGGTTCCGGTGGCCGACAATGTGTTTCTGATCGGCCTTAACGCCCTGCCGAGCGATATGAAGCACAATATCGACCTGCTCCGAGACCGCAGCTGGTTTCTCGTGCCGATGCGCTATGCCAATGGCAAACGCGCCTTGCTCTTGTTTGAAAAAGGCAAACCCGGCGAACGCGTCTTCGAGGACGCGATGCAAACCTGGCAATAGCCCCGCGCGCCCCTCAGCGCGCCGGCAGCGCCATCGTTGCCATTGCCGTCGAGGTAATGGCCTCCCGCGCAACCATCTGCTCGCGGACCGCCTGTTGGACCTTTTCAAACGCCCTGACCTCGATCTGACGGACGCGCTCGCGCGACACATCAAACTCTTCGGACAACTCTTCGAGCGTGATCGGATCTTCAGCCAAGCGGCGGGCCTCGAAGATCCGGCGCTCGCGCGGATTAAGCACTGCCATCGCGCCTTGCAGGGCAGCATGCCGCCAGGACGATTCCTGATCGTCCGCCAGAATGGTCTCCTGGCTTGGCGAGTCATCGACCAGCCAATCCTGCCATTCGCCATCGCCGTCACCATCCGCACGCAGCGGCGAGTTAAGCGAGGAATCACCACCCAGACGGCGGTTCATTTCTACCACTTCCCGCTCTTCTACGCCTAGCTTGGTCGCAATAACCTTGACCTGATCGGGACGCATATCGCCCTCGCCAAGCGCCAAAATCTGGCTCTTGGCTTTGCGCAAATTGAAAAACAGCTTTTTCTGATTGGCCGTTGTGCCCATTTTGACGAGCGACCACGAACGCAAAATATATTCCTGGATGGCGGCCTTGATCCACCACATGGCATAGGTGGCAAGCCTGAAACCTTTATCAGGCTCGAACCGCTTCACCGCCTGCATCAGGCCGACATTACCTTCGGAAATCACTTCACCGATCGGCAGACCATAGCCGCGATACCCCATGGCAATCTTGGCCACGAGGCGAAGATGTGACGTCACCAGACGATGGGCAGCTTCTGCGTCATCATGTTCCCGCCAGCGCTTAGCGAGCATGAACTCTTCCTGCGGCTGAAGCATGGGAAAACGACGGATTTCGGCCAAATAGCGCGAGAGTCCCCCTTCCGCAGACATCATAGGCATGGGCGACGAAGCCATCTTATCCTCCGTTGGGAAACCAAGACCGGGCAATCCGACGGATCACTTTACGGCCGAGCTTCCGTTTCGAACCATATAGTGCGCAACAAAATGACCGAAAGAGGGCAAACACGACATTTGGCTTGCAATTTTGCAATCGATCAGCGCGATCCTTAACGCAGTGCGCTTATCAATACGCTGAAATCTTCCGGTGGATTGCTTTCAAACAACAATTCCTGTTTCGAACGCGGATGGAGGAAGCCGAGTTCCCTTGCATGCAGCGCCTGACGCGGGAAAGTTTCAACGGCGCGTCTGGCAGGCTCATCAAGCCGTGTCGCTTTTGTCCGCATTCCCGAGCCATAGACCGGATCACCCAGCAAAGCATGCCCGATATGCGCCATATGGACGCGGATCTGATGGGTTCGGCCGGTTTCAAGCCGACAGGTCACAAGGGCTGCAACCGGCGCTCCTTCGCGATCGACAAAGGTTTCCTCGACGCTGAAATGGGTGATCGCCTCGCGGCCTTTGCCGGGCTTGACGACGGCCATGCGCTCGCGATGCGTATTGGAACGGTCGATCGGCGCATCAATAGCGCCATGCGGACGGGATGGCACGCCCCAAACCAGTGCCGAATAGGCCCGCTGCAATGGCCCCGTCCGGCCGTGATCGGCAAATTGGTCAGCGAGCCGCTTATGGGCAAAATCGTTCTTGGCGACGACCAAGAGACCTGAAGTGTCCTTGTCGAGGCGATGGACGATACCGGGTCGTTTCACGCCCCCGATGCCGGACAGGCTATCCCCGCAATGCGCAATAAGCGCGTTGACCAGCGTGCCGGTCTCATGGCCCGATGCGGGATGAACGACCAAGCCGGCTGGCTTGTCGATCACCAAAAGATCGTCATCTTCATAAACAACGACAAGAGGAATCGGTTCGCCGGCAGGTTCAGGCGGTGCCGCCTCGGGCAAAAGGATGGCAACAAGAGCGCCGACCGCCAGCTTGGCGCCCGGATCGGTGGCGACTTTATCGCCGACGCGAACATGCCCCTCCAACACAAGCGCTTTCAGTCGTGTCCGCGAATGTTCCGGCAAGCGCCGTGCTAGAAAACGATCGAGCCGCTCGCCAGCCTCTTCGGTCACAACCACAAGGGGACCATCGGCGGACAAAGCCACCGGATCAATCGCCGCCACTTCCACCACGGGAGCAACAACATCCTCAACAAACATTTTATTTTTACGCATAACCAGCCCATTAGCACACAGTAGCCGCCAAGGGCGAACCAAATCGTGTGATCGGCGAGCCGACAAAACACAAGGGCGTCAATCAACGGTTTGACGGGCCGCGATACGAAGGCTATAGGAAGGGCGTCCGCTTCAAGCGCTTAACGCTCCTATCGTCTAGTGGCCCAGGACGTCGCCCTCTCACGGCGAAAACAGGGGTTCGACTCCCCTTGGGAGCGCCAATTCTTAACAAGAGACTGTTTGCGGAGGTTAACGCGTTGCGTTCATGGCGCAGACAGCGCGTTGCGCAGGTCGATCTTGACCCTACTTTCGATGAGCCTTCGGATATCATTGCACTCGGATGGGAGCGCGTCTGCTCGGGCTCGCCCGCCCAAGGTTACCGGCGCGGTTCGATACCATCGCATAGGCCACCGTGTGCCTGATGGGTCACAGCGGCTGGGGCTACGCGTCGAGCCCGTGGCAAACATCGTCCAGGGGTTAGCTAAGGTCGGTGAAGATGTCGGTTGCGTTCGGCGTGACGTCAGACGTTTTGCTTCCTATCATCGTCCGCAGGCGCTTCGGATCGATTAGATGTCGATGAGTGGCGGCGCAATATGGGTGGACCCAAGCTGGTGGAATTGATCTACCCTAGAAGCAAGATGAACCTTCCGCGCGGATTCGCACCACATGCCCAACGACACTGAGAAGTCCCTGCCCGTTGCCCTTGAACTGCGTTTACAGGATGCGGACCACCGCATGTACTCCCCATCAGCCGGGCGAAACGCCGAACCGATCCTAAACGTCTTCAAACGTCTTCTTCGTGGTAAGGTACTCGAGATCGGCTGTGGAACGGGCGAGCATGCCGTGTCCTTCGCCGAGGCGATGCCCGGGCTCTGCTGGCTGCCGACCGATCCCGATGCAGCCTCGCGCGCCAGTACGGCGAGCTGGATCAGATTCAAAGCGCTGACGAACGTCCTGTCGCCGCTCGATGTTGATGCGAGCGCGGCGATATGGGATGTCGAGGCCTTGGCGCCGTTCGATGCCGTTGTCTCGATCAACATGGTCCACATCGCGCCCTGGGCAGCTACCCTCGGACTGCTAAAGGGAGCCGGCCGCGTGCTGGGCGGCGGCGGCCTGCTCTGCCTCTATGGTCCCTTCCTGCACAATGGCGTTCACAATGCGCCGTCCAATGCCGCCTTCGACGCGTCCCTCAAGGAGCGCAATCCGTCCTGGGGCCTGCGCGACATCGCCGAACTCGAAGACCTCGCCGGCCCATCCGGCCTCGAGCTCAGCGAGATCATCGACATGCCCGCAAACAACCGGCTGCTGGTCTTCCATCGCTGCGGGTGAGCGACCGACGCTGGATCACAGACGCGAGATCGTCTCCTTGACCGCACGCTCGGCAGCATCAAGGGCACCGGCGAGATAACCCGGATCGGTGGCGCTCGTCTCGCTGCCGGCAAGGGACATGCGGTCGGCCCAATCCCCCAATATCCAGGGACCAAGGTGGGGTAGCGGATGCCCTTCCGCCTGCGCATCGGCCTGCGTCGCGGTGAGCTCGTCTGCCGTCCAGTCCTTGAACAAGGTCGCCTGCGGCGTGCCGGCCATAGGGCCGAACAGGCGCATGAGCTGTGCGACGGCGGCCCGTACGAGGGCCTCCTCACCGACAGCCTTCCGCTGCAGATGATCCAGCCCGACGAAGCCGAACAAAGCAGCCGGACCAGATGCGAGGGTCGCATCGTGAATTTCCGTTAGGGGACCTACCGCGCTCTGCGCCGTGCCGGACAGGCGGGACTGCCGCCAGAACGGGCGCTCGTAAAGGGCTAAGAACTTCGCATGCGGCGCCATCCATGTAGCTGTCTGACGCCAGCGTTGTAGCGTCTCGTTGTCCAGCGTGGGCGCGAAATCAACCGTTGCAGCCAGAAGCCGCGGGGGCAATGCGAGGATGAGCTGATCGGCACGAATTTCCGCCTCTGCACCGTCGTCCTCGTTGAAGAAAACGGCGAGGCCACCATCCCGCATGGCGACGCGCGTGACCCGGGCGCCGAGACGCAGCCCTTCGGCTGGCAGGGCCCTCACGAGAGCCGAGACCAGGGCGCCGGTTCCGCCTTCAAACCGCATGGACCGGGGTTCCTGCTGCATTGTGGGAAAGCGCTGTGGCGCCTCGAAGCGCGATCGCTCTAACGCGACATCGCCGTCCGAATGTTGTGCAAAGGCAATGAGCCCAAGCTCCTCCACGATGCGGGCCATTCGCGGGTGCATCCCCGGCCAAAACCACGACGGCCCGAGATCGTACCCCTCAGGCGCGGGGGCCCCTTCGCCGTTCACTGACAGGATGCGGCCGCCGAACCGATTTCTGGCTTCCAGGAGTTGGAATCCGATCCCGGCATCCGCCAGGAGACGGGCTGTATAAAGCCCGGCCAGCCCTCCTCCTACGACAGCAACTGTGGTTCGCATTCGCTCTGTCATCTCAATATGGGGACCCTAATTCAACGAGGCACGAATTATAATCTTCAATCCGCATGGCGAACCAATGACTTCAATAGGTTAGATAGAATTCGATGATGCTGCAGCACAATTTTTTGGCCGTTGCGCAGCTAAATTCCACAAGCTCAACCGGTATGATCGTGTGCGCCTGCGGCCCGTTTTGCATTAAAGTTGTGCTTCGATCATGCCCTTATCGACGATGGAGTGGACGTTTTTGATTTTGCCGTCGGCATATTCATAGAAAACATTTTCCATGAATTTGACCCTTTTGCCATTCACGGGAAGTCCGAGAAACAGGCCTTTGGGGCAGCAATCAAATCTTAGCCGACTGGCGATAAAGGGGGGATCGGATATCACCCCTTCAATCGTGAAGTGAAGGTCGGGTATCGCCTCAAAATCCCCCTCCAACATCTGAAGGTAGCCAGCCAGACCGATCAATTTACCGTTATGAGTTGCGGCATCATGCACAAATAGGCCCAAATTGGCCCAATCTTGCCGGTTGAGGCAATCCAGATAAGCGCGATAGGCGACAACGAGCTCTTGCTTGTTCATATGCGGCAGCCTTTATCTTCTATTTAGAAATGAAATCAATAGCTTGGCTTGCAACCGCCATGGTTGGTGCATTGGTATTGCCCGACGGAATAAAGGGCATGACGGAGGCGTCGATAATCCTCAACCCGTCTATGCCGCGCACCCGGAGGAAGGGATCGACGACCGCCATAGCGTCATCCTCTTGTCCCATGCGGCAGGTGCCAACCGGATGCCAATTGGTTTTGACGGTTCGACGGCAATGGGATGCGAGATCTTCGTCGGAGGTGACCTGCGAACCGGGGATGATTTCATAGCTGATACGACTTGAAATCGGCTGCGATGCCAAGATTTCGCGGGCATATCGAAGGCCCAAAATCTCGAGCCTGAGATCGTCGGGGTCGGCCAGATAGTTATTGTCGACGACGGGACGATCGGAAGGGTTAGTGCTACGAAGCGTCACGGTCCCGCGCGATTTAGGCCGCAGGAGACAAGCGTTCAGGGTCACACCATCCTGGTCGGGAACATCCGAATTATCGCTGTCCAGATAGACAGACGGCACACAATACATCTTGATCGTCGGACGAGACCCCTGTTCCGGATCGATATAGGCGCAAGCTTCGACGCCATTGCTGGTGACGGGCCCGGTCTTGAACATCAGATATTGCAGACCATTCTTGATGGCCCGAAGACCGCGATCTTCCCGGAAATAGCCGAAATGCCCCTTGGTTGCGGCAACAACGGGTACTTCGTGATGGTCTTGCAAGTTCTGACCTATGCCGGGCAGATCGAATTTCGGCGCAATGCCCATGGCTTTCAGGTGATCGGCAGGCCCTATGCCAGATAACATCAATACTTTTGGCGTATTGAAGGTCCCTGCCGCCATAAGAACGGCATCGTTGCAATAGGCCTGTTCTTCCTGGCCGTTCCGGAAATAGGTTACACCCTCGCAACGCCGGCCGTTGAGCTTGATGCCGGACACGGTGGCATCGGTGACGATCGTCAGGCGGCCGGTTGCTTGTGCCGGTTTCAGGAAGGCTTCGACACCGTTATAACGGCGTTTGTTCAACGTCGTGTATTGCATGGTGCCGACCCCGAACTGGGACTGTCCGTTAAAATCCGGCGTGAACGGTACCCCCATGCCTTGCACGGCGCGTATATAGTCGTCTGTGATTTGGCAGGTCGTACCGGTATCAGAAACGGGTTGCGGCCCAAAAATGCCGTGCCAATCGTTCTGAAACCGCTGATTATCCTCGAGCGCTTTGAAGTGGGGTAGGATTTTGTCGAAATTCCATAGCAAGGGATGGCCTAGAAATGCATCCCAATGATCGTAATCTTCGCGTTGGCCGCGCGTATAAACCATGGCGTTCACGGAGGTTCCGCCACCTAAAACATTCGCTTGGCCAACGGCGGGGGAACGGCCGTTCAGGTGTTTTTGGGCCACGGGTGTGTGCATTTCAACCACGGGATTGCCGCGTATGGCCATCATCCATGCAGCAGGCATCGACAGCAAAAACTGTCTGAAAAGCGAAGGTCGGCGCGGGCCCCGCTCCAGTAAAAGGACGCGTGCGCCGCGTTCAACCGTCAACTTCCACGCCGCAACACAGGCCGCCGAGCCGCCCCCCACCAGGATGTAATCATAGGATTGTTTCATGTCCGCTTCTCGTCTTTTCCTGCTTTTGCTATGTCCGGCGCTGTTGGCCGTAACACAGCGGGGCTCGTGTCGGGTGCGCAATCGTGAAGCGGTCCGCTCGCGCGGTCAATGGTTGAACCCCGCTCGACCCCGAGCCGTCAGTTCTGTGCAAAGGGCCGGCCATGGGCGATGGCAATCGTTACCGCGCGCTAAAAAATTGACATTGGCGCGCCTAGCCACGTCAAAGCCATTAGACAAGCCCGATGAATCGGCGATAGGCTTGGCATATTAAGGCGGGAAAATTCGAATGGCGCGATACCCTGATAGTCAGACACAACGATTGGACGACGCTGCGCGGGCAGGCTGGCTGTATTATGTCGCCGGAAACACGCAAGATGAAATTGCCCAAAAAATGCAAATTTCGCGGCAGTCGGCACAGCGTCTGGTGGCGATGGCGATCACCGAAAAACTCGTCAAGGTTCGTCTAGATCATCCGGTCGCCCGCTGTCTGGATTTGTCCGAAGCGCTCAAAGACCGCTTTGGATTGCGCTTTTGCGAGGTAACCCCAAGCGATCCCGCGAGCCATTCGACGACGCTTGGCATCGCCAACGCCGCCGCAGCCGAACTCGAGCGCTATCTGTCGCGCAAAGAGCCAACGATTATTGCGATGGGAACCGGCGAGGAGCTGCGAGCGGCAGCCGATCAATTGCGGTCAATGGATTGCCCGCAGCATAAATTGGTGTCTTTGGTGGGCAATATCGCCCCCGACGGCTCAGCCTCTTTGCTGGATGCGGTCAGCCGAGCCGCCGAAATTGTTCACGCGCCCTATTATCCGATGCCCTGCTCGGTTGTGGCTGTTTCAAAGGCGGAGCGGGATTCGATCAACGTCCAGCGCAATATCCGACAGGTCATCGAACTGGCGCAATCGGCCGATGTGACCTTTGTGGGCATCGGATCAATGGTTGAGGACGCTCCCTTGGTCAAAGACGGCTTCGTCACGATTGCAGATATGCGGGCCATGATGGTGCTGGGGTCAGCCGGAGAGATTACCGGTTGGGCGTATGATGATGACGGCAATATGATCAAGGGCATTACCAATGACCGCGTCGTGGGCGTACCGCCGCGGCGAAATTCAAAGACAAATATCATCGGCGTTTCAATGGAGCCGGGACGGTTACGCGCCATCAGGGCCGCTATGAAAGGGCGCTTGATCAATGGGTTGATTACCAATGACGCCATGGCAGAAAATTTGTTAAAAACTGGGCGATAGCCAATTCTGGAGCTGGCTCCGGCTCTGTGAACAAAAAAATATTTAGTATTAAATTCAATGGGTTAGACTTTTATTTTTTGCAAGAATATCGTTTTTGATTATTTGCCCGCTGACTTGACAATTGCCCTTAATGTGCGAGTTTATGCTTAATTAACGTTCTGATCGGATGCGAGGGCCGACAGATGAGTTGCGGTATCGGTTACGGACCGCACGAACCCTCGGGAGGAAACGAGACGTAATTTCGCCTGCGGGCGGGAAAGCGCTCAATTATGGGGAATCTCAATGAAATCCTTACTGATGAAGACTGGTTTAGGGGCTGGCATAGCGATGCTGCTGGCATCTGGCGCTCTTGCCGACACGACCCTGACGATTGCCACCGTGAACAATGGTGACATGATCCGCATGCAGAAGCTGACCGATGACTTCACGTCGGCGAACCCAGGCATCAAGCTGAACTGGGTGACGCTCGAAGAAAACGTACTGCGCGAAAAGGTAACGGCCGACATTTCGACCAAAGGCGGTCAATATGACGTCTTGACGATCGGCACCTATGAAACCCCGATTTGGGGCAAAAAGGGATGGCTCGTTCCTTTGACGGGCGTCGACAAGGTTGATGATCTGTTGCCAGCGATCCGTGGCGGCCTCTCGGTTGAAGGCAAGCTGTACGCCTCGCCTTTCTATGGCGAGAGCTCGTTTACGATGTATCGCAAGGACCTAATGGAAAAGGCCGGGCTGAAAATGCCTGATGCACCGACCTGGGACTTCATCGCAGAAGCGGCCCGCAAAATGACCGATCGCGCCAATGGCGTTAACGGCATTTGTTTGCGTGGCAAGGCGGGCTGGGGCGAGAACATGGCGTTCCTCGGCGCCACTTCGAACTCGTTCGGTGCACGCTGGTTTGACGAAAAATGGAACCCACAGTTCGATCAGCCAGAATGGAAGAAGACCCTCCAGTTCTACATCGACCTGATGAAGGATGCTGGCCCTGCCGGCGCTTCGGGTAACGGCTTCTCGGAAAACCTTGCACTCTTCCAGACCGGCAAATGCGGCATGTGGATCGATGCCACGGCTGCAGCTTCGTTCGTGGTTGATCCGAAGGCCAGCCAAGTGGCTGCCAATGTCGGGTTTACCCTCGCTCCGGATGCAGGCCTCGGCAAGCGTGGCAACTGGCTCTGGTCGTGGGCGCTGGCCATTCCAGCCGGCACCAAGCAGGCTGACGCCGCTCAGAAGTTTGTCGGTTGGGCAACCAGCCAGCATTATCTCGAGCTCGTAGCGGCGAAAGAAGGCTGGGCCAACGTTCCTCCGGGCACGCGCACCTCGCTCTACGCCAATCCTGAATACCAGAAGGTTCCTTTCGCCAAGATGACGTTGGACTCGATCAATTCGGCCGACCCAACCAAGCCAACGGTGAAGCCGGTTCCTTATGTCGGTGTCCAGTTTGTTGCCATTCCTGAATTCCAAGGCATCGGTACCAAGGTCGGCGAAATCTTCTCGTCGGTTCTGGCTGGCCAGACCTCGGTTGACGATGGTCTGAAGCAGGCTCAGGCCTTCACGACCACCCAGATGACAAAGGCCGGTTACATCAAGTAATCTCCCGGACAGGCCGCCCGCCCCGCTTGAGGTCGGGCGGCCTGTTTTCTTTCCAAGCTTGGAATTCGGCGCTTTGTCGACAATGTCCTGAAATGACGCTCGCAGCGTCATGATCTTTAAGTGGCATGCGGTAGGTTTTAAGGCATTTAGAGCATGGCAACGCGTCACTCACAGAGTCTGGCCCGATGGGCTGTCGCACCGGCCGTGATCGTCCTCTTTCTGTGGATGATCGTGCCGCTGGTCATGACGATTTATTTTTCATTTTTGCGCTACAATCTGCTCAACCCCGAGATCGGCGGGTGGGCTGGCCTATCCAATTACTATTATTTCATCACCGACGAATCCTTTCCGGGCGCGGTTCTTAACACCCTGATTCTGGTTGCCTCTGTCATAGCGGTTTCGGTGTTGGGGGGTCTGGGGCTGGCGCTCTTGCTGGACCAGCCTTTCTGGGGGCGCGGGATCGTCCGGCTCCTCGTGATTTCACCCTTTTTCATCATGCCGACGGTGAGCGCGTTGGTGTGGAAAAATTTATTGATGAACCCGATTTACGGGCTTTTCGCGTATCTCCAAGAACTTGTCGGCATTACCCCGCTCGACTGGTTTGCCAAGTTACCGTTGCTCTCCGTTGCGATCATCGCGTCTTGGCAATGGCTGCCTTTTGCGGCCTTGATTATTCTCACCGCTCTGCAATCGCTCGATGAGGAACAAAAGGATGCCTCCGCCATGGATGGTGCGAAGGCTCTTCCCTATTTCCGGTATATTGTCCTGCCGCATCTCGCGCGCCCCATCACGGTTGTGATTCTGATCGAGACGATTTTTCTGCTCAATATTTTTGCTGAGATTTACGTCACCAGCGTGGGCGGCTTGGCGGGCAATCTGACCTATCTCGTCTATTTCCAAGGCCTGCTGAATTTTGACATTGGTGAGGCGTCGGCCGGCGGCCTGATCGCGGTTGTTCTCGCCAATCTTGTGTCGATTTTCCTTGTCAGAATCATCGGCCGGAATCTGGAGATCTGAACGATGGCACGCAACGTTTCCCTAAAGCGCAAACTTGGCGTGACGATCATCGCCTGGACCATCGGCATCTTGCTGTTTTGGCCGATTTTGTGGACCGTCCTGACATCGTTCAAAACCGAACAGGATGCCGTGCTGATGCCGCATCTTTTTTCAACGGGATGGACGTTGGAGAATTTCGGTATTGTTCAGCAGCGGTCCGATTATCTTCGCTTTGCGATGAACTCGATCGTGATCGCCTTCGGTTCGACACTGCTCGGTCTATTGTTCGCGATTCCAGCGGCTTGGTCGATGGCGTTCAGCCCCAGCAAGCGAACGAAGGATACGCTTTTATGGATGTTGTCGACCAAAATGATGCCACCCGTTGGGGCGCTCTTGCCGATCTATCTCATCTTTAAAGAATACCAGCTGATCGATCAGCATATACCGGTGCTCATCATCATGTTCATGCTGAATCTGCCGCTCGTCGTGTGGATGCTGTTTACCTATTTCAAGGAAATTCCGGTCGATATTTTGGAAGCTGCCCGCATGGATGGCGCCGGCATTTGGCAGGAGCTGACGCGTGTCTTAGCGCCCATGGCGTTGCCGGGCATCGCGTCGACATTTTTGTTGAACGTGATTCTGGCTTGGAACGAAGCCTTTTGGACGTTGAAATTGACCGATGTTCACGCAGCCCCGCTGACGGTGTTCATTGCTTCCTATTCGAGCCCCGAAGGTCTTTTTTGGGCGAAGCTGTCGGCGGCCTCCACGATGGCGATCGCGCCGATTCTCATTCTTGGATGGTTCTCCCAGAAGCAACTCGTCCGTGGCCTCACCTTC
>CANGIS010000022.1 GCA_947454055.1 Hyphomicrobiales bacterium | reverse complement strand
GGCTGGGTCGCTGGTCATAGAGCGCAAACGCACCGGTTGGGGGGATATCTGTTTCCGCTAATTATTCAGGCCTGAATATTAGATTAGCGGTCTTTTCCGCGTCGTCGATATCGGCCGGCGTGTTGACGTTAAAAAACGGGTCGTAAGGCACGACCGTCCATTCAATGATTTCAGCGTCGAAAATTCCAAGCCAAGACTCAACGCGACGGCCTTCTTCCGCGTTTAAAGCCTTTGCGATCATTTCGCGTGCCGTGACAGGCCACAGCGCGATGGCGGGATGAATCCTGCCGGCAGATTTGGCTACCGCCATAGCGGTTGGACGATCGGAAACCGCCTTGACTAAACTCCCGACGAGGTCGGCGGGCAAAAAGGGCGTGTCGCCCGATACCGTCAAGACATGGGTGACGGTGGGATCACGTGGGGCGACCCACTCAAGTGCTGCCAAAATACCGGCCATCGGGCCTATATCAGGCGCGTGATCGGGTAAGATGTCGAAGCCATAGCTGTTGAAGCGGCTTGGGTCGCCATTGGCATTGATAGCGATTGGATGCGTTTGCGGCGATAGACGCGCGATGATCCAGTCGAGAATCGGACGGTTTTGGATCAGCCGAAGCGGCTTGTCGCCGCCGCCCATTCGGCGTGCTGCACCTCCGGCCAGAATGACGGCGGGAATAAAGTGTTGGGACATGGGACGGGCATCCGACGCGGTTTCACCGTTTCGGGGTGCGCCCGTCCTGTAAGGCTGTCAAGGCTGGTGGGTCAATCCGCTGATGGGCGGACCGGAATCTGTTTCGCCTTGGCGACAATTTCGGCTGGCTTTTTAATGCTGACCTTCAAAACCCCCTTTTCGAAATGGGCGTCGATGGTTTTCGAATCGGGTTCGAAATCAAGCGGAACAACACGGTTGAACGCGCCGAAGCTGCGTTCCATGACATAGAAATCCTTGCCCTTTTGCTCGGTCTCTTTCTTCTTTTCGCCCGCAATGATGAGGCGGTCGCGATCGAGCGTGACTGAGACGTCACGTTCCGAAACGCCGGGCAATTCCGCTGAAACTTCGAGCGTATCTTTGGCTTCCGCAATATCGAGGACAGGCAGCGTCATTTCCGAACCATCGCTACCCGTCATGGGCAAACGGCGGTCCATATACCCTATCATGTCCTGCATTTCGCGGCGCAGACCTTGAAAAGGGTCGCGGAAGCTTGGCAAGTCGTGGCTCAATAACGATGGAACCAAGGAACGCATGGTTTTTCTCCCAATCATTGGTGAAACGAGGATGTCGAGGCGTCGGGATTTAGCAGAGGAAAGGACGGGCTTCCTTGACATCGCGCAATGGGCTAAAAGCGCTCGTCCGTGCGTCATCCAATCGACGTGTTTGGCAATTCATGCTGTCATGATCAAAGACAGAGGAGATTCGCTCATGAGTTCCACCGTCATCGAAGTAGCTCTCACCGATCTCGAAGAATCGGAAGAGGATCGGGTTGAGCAACTCGTCGATACGCTAGCCAATGATGTGCTACCATCGCTCGCCGAAGCTGCCGGTGTATCGGGTACGACGCTGGCGGCTCGCTTGATGATTGAAATGTCGTATATTGTGGGCTTCACGCATCATCCTGTGGATGCCATCGAACTTTTGACCGCGGCCGGACAGGCAGTTCGGGCGGGGATTGGTGATAATGAACAATCGACACGCGATGAGGCGGGCGATGCCGATTCGTCTGACAGTGATGCCGAGCCGCAGGCCGACCAATCCATCCCGCGTTCGGATCGGTTGCACTGATTATTCTTCAGGGCTCTGGAAGACTTTCGTCCCGCCGGTACGGACGAAGTGGTGAGCGCGCTGGGACTCGAACCCAGGACCTATTGATTAAAAGTCAATTGCTCTACCGGCTGAGCTACGCGCTCGCTTCACGCGCTTGCCTAAAGGGCCTGTGGCGCCGGGTCAATAGGGTATTGCGCCGCAACCAAGCCGAAGTGTGAGCGTTAGGGCATTGTTCGGTCATTTCCTATTCATCCCTTCTGGCTTACATCATCATGAAACAGCCTTGACGGCATGACGACAAAAAAAGGATTGCAGACGCGCATGACGGCCAGAAAATGTATCGCGGTTATTCTCGCGGCGGGTGAGGGCACCCGCATGAAGTCGGCAACCCCTAAGGTTCTGCACACGATTGCCGGCCGTTCTATGCTCGGGCATGTGCTGGATACCGTCGCTCAGGCCGGCATTTCGGAAATTGTGGTCGTGATCGGCCCGGGGCGTGAAGATGTCGCCGCTGCCATCTGCGCTCAGGCTCCCAATGCCCATATTGTTGTCCAGACCGACCGTCTCGGCACCGCCCATGCCGTTCTGGCCGCGCGCGGGGCTATTGGAACCGTCTATGATGACCTGCTCGTTCTGTTTGCTGACACGCCTCTGATCGAACCCGCTACGCTGAAGGCCATGCGGGAGCGCTTGGTGGGCGGGAGCGCGGTGGTTGCGCTTGGTTTTGAAGCGCCCAATCCGCACGGCTATGGCCGCCTCCTGATTGACGGAGCCTCGCTGTCGGCGATTCGCGAACATAAGGATGCGTCGGATACCGAGCGTCAGGTCACGCTGTGCAATTCAGGCTTGATGGCACTGGATGGCAAAAAGGCCTTGGTCCTGCTTGATGCCATCGGCAATGGCAATGCCCAAAAGGAATTCTATCTGACCGATGCGGTTACCGTTGCCCGCGCGCAAGGCTTGGCGACAGGATACGAAATTGCCCCCGAATCGGAAGTGATGGGGGTGAATGACCGTACCCAGCTCGCTGCCGCAGAACGTGTGATGCAGGACCGCTTACGTCGCCGCGCCATGCTGAACGGGGCAACGCTGATTGATCCGAAAACGGTTTATTTTTCCTACGATACGCGATTGGGGAGCGATGTCGTGATCGAACCGCAGGTGGTTTTCGGCCCCAAGGTCATCATTGGCGATCATGTCGAGATCCATGCCTTCTGCCATATCGAGGATGCGTCGATTGCCGCTCAGGCGTCGATTGGACCTTTTGCGCGCATTCGCCCTGGCTCGCAGGTGGGCGAGGGTGCGAAGATTGGCAATTTCGTTGAATTGAAGAAAGCAGACATCGGTCCTGGCGCCAAAATCAGCCATCTCAGCTATATTGGTGATGCGGAAGTTGGGGCAGATGCCAATATTGGAGCCGGCACCATCACCTGCAATTATGACGGCTTTTTCAAATACAAGACCGTGATTGGCCGAGGTGCCTTTATCGGTGCCAATTCCTCGCTCGTCGCCCCGATCACGGTGGGCGCGGGCGCCTATGTCGGCTCGGGCTCTGTGATTACCAAAGAGGTTTTAGCGGATCAATTGGCGGTTGCGCGTGGAAAGCAAATGGCCAAAGACGGATGGGGTTCTGCCTTCCGCGCCACAAGTGAAGCCAAAAAGAAGGCTCTTAAGGCCTAGCTGCCGTTATGTTTCGTCACCGAACGTGATTTGCCTATCGCCATGCCGTTTGGGTACCAGACGGTGTCGCTACCAATGTCAGGATTATTTTAGATGTGCGGAATCGTTGGAATTCTCTCGTCGGAACCCGCTGCGGGCCAGGTGATCGAGGCGTTAAAGCGCCTTGAATATCGCGGTTATGATTCCTCTGGCGTTGCGTCATTGAGCGATGGCGGAAACATCGAGCGGCTTCGGGCCGAGGGTAAGCTCAAGAATCTAGCGGCAAAACTGGCGCAGCATCCGCTTTTCGGTCACAGCGCGATCGGTCATACGCGCTGGGCCACCCATGGCAAACCGTCGGAAGATAATGCCCATCCGCACGCTACCGAGCGCGTTGCAGTGGTGCACAACGGCATTATCGAGAATTTTCGTGAATTGCGTGCCGAATTGCAGGCCGAAGGTGCGATCTTCAAGAGCGAGACCGACACCGAAGTGGCGTTGCATCTCGTCGATCGCGCTTTGCAGCGGACGGGTGATCCCGTAAAAGCGGTGGCTGAATCCCTACCTCGGTTGCGCGGTGCCTTTGCGTTGGGCTTTTTGTTTTCGGGCCATGGCGATCTGTTGATCGGGGCACGGCAAGGCGCCCCTTTGGCCATCGGATACGGCGAAGATGAGATGTATCTTGGCTCTGACGCGCTGGCGCTCGCCCCGTTCACCGAGACGGTGAGCTATCTGGAAGAAGGCGATTGGGTTGTGCTGAACCGCAAGGGCGCGGTCTTTCACGACGTGACCAATGCCGTTGTCAGCCGGACGAAGCAAAAAAGTGGAGCCGGCGCTTATCTGATCGATAAGGGCAATCACCGCCATTTCATGGCCAAAGAAATTGCCGAACAGCCGGAAGTGGTAGGCCGAACTTTGGCCCATTATCTTGATCTTGGCGCAGGCAAGGTGCATTTACCGGTGGCTTTGCCGTTTGATTGGTCGAAACTGACGCGCATTTCGATTACCGCCTGTGGTACCGCAAGTTATGCCGGCCAGATTGCAAAATACTGGTTTGAATCGCTGGCGCGTCTTCCGGTCGAGGTCGATGTGGCATCCGAATTCCGCTACCGCGAAGCTCCGCTCGAGAAGGGCGGTCTGGCCATCTTTATTTCGCAATCGGGGGAGACAGCCGATACCTTGGCGGGCCTGCGTTATGCCAAAGAGCAAGGCCAGCACATTTTGTCGGTCGTCAACGTCACCACTTCCTCGATTGCGCGTGAAAGCGATGTCGTTGTGCCGACGCTGGCAGGTCCTGAGATCGGCGTTGCCTCGACCAAGGCATTCACCTGCCAGTTGACAGCGTTGGCGTGTCTGGCGATTGCGGCCGCGGCCGGACGTGGAACGCTGAAAGCGGGCGAGGAAGAAGCCCTCGTCAATGATCTGATCGCAACGCCCGGTCTGATGGTCGAAGCTTTAAAGCTTGAACCGCATATCGAACATGTCGCCCATGACATGGCGAAGGCAACCGACGTGCTGTATCTTGGCCGTGGAACCAGCTATCCGCTGGCGCTCGAAGGCGCGCTGAAGCTGAAGGAAATTTCCTATATCCATGCCGAAGCCTATGCGGCGGGCGAGTTGAAGCACGGTCCGATTGCGCTGATCGACGAGAGTTTGCCGGTCATCGTGATCGCGCCGCATGACGGGCTTTATGAGAAAACCGTGTCGAATATGCAGGAAGTCGCAGCGCGGGGTGGAAGAATCATCCTGATTTCGGACCGTGAGGGCTTTATCGGGGCTGGCCTGGAACCGGCGGCGAAAATCGAAATGCCGGCGATGAACCCACGTTTTGCTGCGATTGCCTATTCGGTACCGATCCAGCTTCTGGCATATCACGCAGCCGTTGCGCTAGGTAAAGACGTCGATCAGCCACGTAACTTGGCCAAATCGGTAACGGTGGAATAAATCCGAATCGACGCTTTGGCCGATGGCTGATATGCGTCGTTCATTCGAGATGATCTCCAACCGACAGGTCCGTCATGACTGGCGATACGCCTTACGACATGCGCGAACCGGGGCCGTTTACGCCCATCGCACCGGTGCGCCCGACGATTAGCCAACGCATCCGCGGTTATTTCTTCACTGGCATCGTGATAGCCGGCCCCCTTGTTGTGACCGTTTACATTACGACATGGATTATCGGGCTGATCGACGCTTGGTTTAAACCGCTGATCCCTGCAGGCTTTTTTCCCGAGTGGATGGCGCCTTTCAACATACCCGGCCTCGGGTTGATCATTGCCTTTGTCAGTTTGACACTGCTCGGATTTCTCACCGCCAATCTTGTCGGCCGCTGGATGCTAGGCATTGGCGAGACGGTTTTGGGACGAATGCCCGTGGTGCGAGGCATCTATAAGGGTGTCAAACAGGTATTCGAGACGTTGTTTTCCCAGACGGGAACCTCGTTCCGCAAAGTGGGCTTGATCGAATATCCGGCAAAGGGTTTGTGGTCGATTGTGTTTATCTCGACGCCCCCCGAAGGCGTGGTGTCCAACGCTTTGCCGGGCCCGGAAGATTATGTTTCGTGTTTCTTGCCCTGCTCGCCCAATCCCACGACCGGCTTTTTTCTCTATCTTCGCAAAGCGGATGTGATCGAGGTCGCCATTTCCATTGACGAGGCGGCCAAGCTCGTGATGTCAGCCGGCCTCATTCAGCCGGTGGCGGGCAAGGAGAATTTTGCTCCTTCCAATCCCAAGAATCGCTAGGACCGCATCCCCGATGAATAGTTTTTTATCCGGCTTCGGGCTTGGCTTAAGCTTGATTGTTGCCATTGGTGCGCAAAACGCCTTTGTGCTGCGGCAGGGGCTGAAGAACGAGCATATTTTATGGGTTTGCCTCGTATGCGCGGTTTCGGATGCCGTGCTGATGGTTATAGGCGTTCTCTTTTTCGATCAGATTGCGCGTCTTCTGCCATGGATCGAGAACGGGCTAAGGGTCGCTGGTGCGCTTTATCTGGCCTATTATTCGTTCGGGCGTTTTCAAGCCGCGGTCAAAAATTCCTCGGCGTTACAAATGGCCAGCGGTCAGTCTTCTTCCCTCCTTCGCACGCTGGTCAGCACGGCGTTGCTGACCTGGCTTAACCCGCATGTCTATATCGATACCGTGGTGCTGGTGGGATCGGTGGCTTCCGGTTTCGGCGATCAACGCTGGCGTTTCGCAGCGGGAGCGATTTCGGCTTCTTTCGTATTTTTCTTTTCGCTCGGTTATGGTGCGAAGCGGATGGGTGGATGGCTGGCACGGCCCAATGCGTGGCGGGTGCTTGATGGCGCGATCGGCGGGCTTTTGCTGCTCATCGCTTTTCAGCTTCTGCAACCTCTGCTGCTGCCGGCGTAACCGCAACGGATTACCCGGCGCGGATCAAGCGGATCGCCTCGTCGCGTTCGAACAGATAGAGCAAGGTACGAACGGCTTCGCCCCTCGGCGTTTCGAGCCGCGGGTCGTGCGCCAAGATGTTTTTGGCATCGTCGCGCGCAATCGCCAAGAGTTCCCCATGTTTTTCAGGCACGGCAAGGCGAAAGCCCGGCATACCGGATTGTCGGGTGCCGAGAACGTCGCCTTCTCCGCGCAGTTTCAAATCTTGTTCGGCGATTTCAAAGCCGTCATTGGTCGAACGCATGGTTTCTAGCCGCGCGCGACCAATCTCGCCCAGATTGCCGAACAGCAGGATGCAGCTTGAGCGTTCGGCACCGCGGCCGACCCGACCGCGCAACTGGTGGAGTTGCGACAGGCCGAAGCGCTCGGCATGTTCGATCACCATGATGGTGGCTTCGGGCACATCAACGCCCACTTCAACCACGGTGGTTGCAACAAGAATACGCGTCCGGCCAGCGGCAAAATGAGCCATCGCTAAGTCTTTCTCGGTTCCCTTCATCTGGCCGTGAACGAGGCCGACCTCGGTGCCATAGATTTTCTGCAAATCCTCGAAACGTTCTTGGGCTGCAGCCAGATCAAGGTCTTCGGATTCCTCGACCAGCGGGCAAATCCAATAAACGCGTTGGCCGCTCGCTAAAGCGCGGCCCAAGCCGTTGGCGACTTCGCTTAATCGTTCGAGAGCTATGGTGCGGGTTTCAATCGGTTTGCGGCCTGCTGGCTTTTCGCGAATGACGGAAACATCCATATCCCCGAAATAGGTCAACACCAGCGTGCGCGGAATGGGCGTTGCCGTCATCACCAGCACATCAACCGCCTCGCCCTTTTTCGAGAGCGCGAGCCTCTGATGAACGCCGAAGCGGTGTTGCTCATCAATGACAGCCAGCCCCAAACGGTGGAAGGTGACAGCTTCTTGAAACAAAGCATGCGTTCCAATGGCAAACTGGATGGAACCATCGGCCAGCCCCGCCAGGGTTTGCGCACGACCTGCGCCTTTATCGCGCCCCGTGAGCAGGGCAATCGTAATGCCGGCCTGATCGGCCAAGGGCTTCAGCCGCTCATAATGCTGGCGGGCCAGAATTTCGGTCGGGGCCATGAGGGCTGCCTGCCAACCGGCTTCAACGGCCATCGTCATTGCCATCAGCGCCACAACCGTCTTGCCCGAACCGACATCGCCTTGCAGCAGTCGTAACATACGCTCAGGAGATGCCAGATCGCGTTTGATGTCGGTGAGGGCCTGTTTTTGACCCTCCGTCAGTGTGAAGGGCAGAGCAGCCAGCATGGCTTTGACAAGATGGCCGTCACCCGTCCGAGAGGCGCCTGCCTCGCGCTTCATGCGCGCACGCATCAGGAGCAGTGCCAATTGGCCTGCTAGCAGCTCATCATAGGCCAAGCGGAGGCGCGCGGGTGCCATGGGCACAATATCGCTCAGCGTTGGCGGGCGATGCAGCGAGCGCAAGGCAGAGGAAAAGCTTGGCCAATTCTCGCGCTTGAGCAAAGCGGGATCGATCCACTCGGCGAAATCGGGCAGTCGCTCAAGGGCGGCCTCTGCGGCTTTGATCAGGGCACGGGGATAAAGGCCTGCGGTCAGGCCATAGATCGGCTCGAAAGGTGGCTGACGGGCAAGCCCTGCGGCGTCCAGCACCCGTTCTGGATGCACCATTTGCAGCTGGCCATCCCTTATTTCGATCGTACCGGAGATGAAGCGCGTCTCGCCAACCGGCAGCAGTGCCTCCATTCGAACACGGCTAGCGTTGAACCAGACCAGTGAGATTTCGGCTGTTTCATCTTCGACCAGCACCCGATAGGGCGATTTGGCGCGGCCGGGCGGGCCGGGTTTATGCGCCATGGTGCGAACTTCAAAGGTGCCGACTTCGCCCGGAACAGCATCCGCAATCTTGCCCTTCACCCGGCGATCGACCGCGCCATGCGGCACGTGAAAGAGAAGATCGATGATTCTGGCCTCGGACGCCTGTGGCGCCAGTAATTTATCGTAAAGCGGCGCCATTTTTGGCCCGATTCCGGGAAGCCCCCGGATCGGCGCAAAGAGCGGGTTGAGTGAGGGTGGACGCATTCAGAGCGCCCGCAAGCCGACGCTGTTGTCGTGAAAAGCCGCGCCGCCAAAGGGGGCAGGCGAATCGGCGCCCACCAGCGTGTTGATGCCATTGCCATCGGCATAGGCACTGTTTGGCCAAATCGATTCAGCCACCAACACGCCCCGCTTGATGCCGTCGAAATGCTTAGCCTTCAGCCGCACGGTTCCGCGTGCGTTATAAAGGGCGACATAGGACTGATCGGCAATCTGATGCTGAGCCGCGTCGTCAGGGTGGATTAAAACGGTTGGTTCACCCTCGCGGGATTTCGATGTCGCGGTTTCGGTGAAGGTAGAGTTGAGATAGTTGCGAGCCGGAGAAGTAGCCAAGCGGAACGGGTATTCGGTCGTCGCTTTTTCCGATACCGCCCAATGGTCCGGATAGGTCGGCATATCACCGATGGGCCCCGAGGCTCTGCCGCCGCCGAAGGGCACCTTCGGCCAATCGGGCTTGAAGCGGAATTTGCAGTCGGGCCACGCAAAGCCGTTGCGGAAATGGGCTTCTTCAAAAGCTGGCTGGGCGTCGATATAGCCCTTTGCTTCGAGTCCTTCGAGCGTGCCCCAGTTCGATTTCTGCAAGGTCCAATCGATGATCGCCCGGCTCGTCATGCCGAACCCTTCATGCTGGGCACCGACCCTTTGGGCCAAATCACAGATCACCTCATGGTTGGAGCGGCATTCGCCGGGCGGGTCGATCAATTTTGGCCCGAGGCCGAGATATTGATGGCCGCCCCCCTGATAAAGGTCGTCATGCTCGGTAAACATGGTTGCAGGCAGCACAAAATCGGCCATTTTTGCCGTAT
Organism: Hyphomicrobiales bacterium; assembly: GCA_947454055.1. GTDB lineage: Bacteria > Pseudomonadota > Alphaproteobacteria > Rhizobiales > Beijerinckiaceae > CAIUPE01. The sequence continues at coordinate 34,220 of CANGIS010000022.1, read as the reverse complement.
CCGTCATGAACTGCTCGTGCACGACGGTAAACAAATCCTCGCGGGCAAAGCCTTGTTTGACCAAGGTTTGTTCGGGCGCCACCGACATTGGATTGGTGCTCTGAATAAACAGCGCCTTAACGGGTCCGCCGCCGCGCAAGGCATCTTCGTCGCCGGTCAGCACCCGCCCGATCTGCGATTGGTCAAGCTGGCGAATGGATTTGTCGACCGCATCAAGCCCTTCGATCAGTGATTTGCGCCAGTGATAGATTGCGCCATTGTTATGGAAAGCGCCGCCGCCTTCATATTGCCAAGCGCCCGTAACCGCAGCAATGCAACTGGCCGCATGCATGTTGACGGCACCGTTGCGCTGACGGGAAAAGCCATAGCCGAGCCGGAAATAGGACCGTTTGTTGTGTCCAACCAGATGCGCAAAAGCCTCTATTTCCGCCACCGAAAGACCGGTAAGGGTTGCGGCCCATTCGGGCGATTTTGTTTTAATGTGGTGCTCGAAATCTTCGGAATAATCCGTTGAATTTATGAGATATTCACGATCCACTAAACCATCACGAAACAACACATGCATCACCGCTGTGGCGAGGGCGCCGTCGGTGCCGGGCTTCACGATGAGAGCCAGATCGGCTTGGTCGAGTGTTGGCGTCCGGTAGATGTCAATCGCTATAATCTTTGCACCACGTTCTTTGCGCGCGCGGATGGCGTGCGTCATCACATTGACCTGGGTTGCGACCGCGTTCGTTCCCCAAATCACCACACAATCGGAAAGCGCCATTTCGCGCGGATCGGGACCCATCATTTTACCCGTGCCGGCAAGATAGCCCGGCCAAGCGAGGTTGATGCAGATGGAGGAATAAAAGCCGGAATATTTTTTGACGTGTGTCAGCCGTTTGATGCCGTCCCGGTTCACGAGACCCATGGTACCGGCATAAAAATAGGGCCAGATCGCTTCAGACCCGTGTTCGGCTTCAATTGTCAGCAGGCGTTGGGCGATTTCCGCCATCGCCTCATCCCATGAGACACGGCTAAATTGCCCCGAGCCCTTGGGACCGGTGCGCTTGAGCGGATAGAGAAGGCGGTCGGGATGGTGGTTGCGCTCGGCATAGCGCGCGACTTTCGCGCAGATGACGCCGGCGGTGTAGGTTTGGGCCTTGGAGCCGTATACGCGGCCGATGGTCTTGTTGTCCAAGACTTCCACCTCGAGCGCACAGGCGGAGGGGCAATCATGCGGACAGACCGAATTTTTGCGGGTGACACTGACGGGCGCATTCATGGGGAGAGATTACACCTCCGCGCCCGTCAGGCAATAGATCGCTTTGTCGTCGATTAGCCGACGATTTCGTTGCCCGAGAAGAACTGGGCGATTTCGATCGCGGCGGTTTCTGGCGCATCCGAGCCATGGACCGTGTTTTCGCCGACCGACTGGGCAAACAGCTTGCGGATGGTGCCGTCAGCCGCGTTGGCTGGATTGGTGGCGCCCATCACTTCGCGATATTTCGCAATCGCGTCTTCGGCTTCAAGAACCTGAACGACAACCGGGCCCGAGGTCATGAAATCGACGAGTTCGCCGAAGAAAGGACGCTCTTTGTGGACCGAATAGAACTGACCTGCCTGATCGCGGGTCATGTGGATGCGCTTCTGGGCTACAATCCGCAGACCGGCCTTCTCGATCACGGCATTGACGGCGCCGGTGAGGTTACGGGCGGTCGCGTCGGGCTTCAAAATAGAAAAAGTGCGCTGGAGCGCCATGGGAATAATCCTGTGTTGGTTGGAATGCCCGCGCTCTATAGCCGTGCTGGCCGGATCGGTCAAAGGGGGCGGAGCGATTTAGCGATATTGGCCAAGGCCACGGGGTAAAGTTTGACTTCCTCGGCCAATACGCGGGCGGCGAGGCTGTCGGGTGTATCGCCGGCCAGAACGGGCACGGAGGCTTGGGCGATGACGGGGCCCGCATCGAGTTCGGGCACGACATGGTGCACGGTACAGCCATGATGTTTAGCGCCGGCCGCTAGGGCCTGTTCATGGGTATGAAGCCCCCGAAAGGCAGGCAGCAGAGACGGATGGATGTTCAGCAAGCGGCCTTTCCATTGGGCGATAAAGCCGGGAGTTAACACCCGCATAAATCCGGCCAAACAGACCAATTCGACGCGGGCCGCGCGCAAGGCGCGATCCATCGCTGCCTCGAAGGCTTCGCGGGTTGAAAAGTCCCGATGGGACAGCGTGAGGGTCGGTATGCCGGCCTCGGCGGCGCGGGCCAATCCGCCAGCTTCCGCGATGTTGGAGATCACCACTACAATCTCAGCCGGAAAATCAGATCGCTTGGCGGCGTCAATCAACGCGGACATATTGGTGCCACGACCGGAAATCAGAATACCGGTGCGCACGCGCTTCATGTCACAGCGCCAAATGGCCGGTATAGGCCACGCGGGGCTGGCCTTCCGCTTCCGGCACAATTTCGCCCATAAACACCGCTTCTTGACCGGTGGCGCGTAATGCCGCCATCGCCTCGTCCGCTTTGTCAGATTGAGCCACCACGATCATGCCGATGCCGCAATTAAAAGTCCGCAGCATTTCGTCTTGTGCGACACCGCCGACACTGGCGAGCCAGCCGAAGACCGATGGAACCTTGATAACGGAGAGATCAACGTTCACGCCGACGCCATCGGGCAGAACGCGCGGAATATTGTCGGGGAAGCCGCCGCCGGTGATATGCGCCATGGCTTTGATGGCCGATGTGGCTTTCAACGCCTGCAGCATCGGCTTGACGTAAAGCCGTGTCGGCTCCAGCAGCGCCTCGCCGAGGGTTTTGTTGCGCTCGAAGGGGGCAGGCGCATCCCACGCTAGTCCCGATCGTTCGACGATGCGGCGTACCAGCGAGAAGCCGTTGGAGTGCACGCCGGAGGAGGGCAGACCGATCAGCCGATCGCCCGCTGCGATGCCCTGTTTCGGCAAAAGCGTGCCGCGCTCGGCGGCGCCGACCGCAAATCCGGCGAGATCATAGTCACCCTTGGCATAAAGACCCGGCATTTCGGCCGTTTCCCCGCCAATCAGCGCGCAACCCGATGCGATGCAGCCGGCCGCGATGCCTTTGACGATGGCCGCTCCAACCGCTGGTTCCAGTTTGCCGGTGGCATAGTAATCAAGGAAGAAGAGAGGTTCGGCGCCCTGCACGATCAGATCATTGACGCACATCGCGACAAGGTCGATGCCGATCGTGTGGTGAAGGCCGGTTTCGATCGCGATTTTCACCTTGGTGCCGACACCGTCATTGGCCGCCACAAGGATCGGATCGGTAAAACCTGCCGCTTTCAGATCGAACAATCCGCCGAAGCCGCCGATTTCAGCATCCGCGCCGGGTCTGCGCGTCGAGCGTACCAACGGCTTGATTTCGTCGACCATTGCATTGCCAGCATCAATATCGACGCCGGCATCGGCATAGGTCAGACCATTTTTCAGGGTATCAGCCATTAACTTGCTCCGCAGATTACCCTTCAGGCGATAAGCCCGAGCATAGCGGCTTGCAAGGTGTGGACTTAAGCACCACATGGAAAAGATGTGTTTTTCTTGAGCGAACGAGGGTTTTCCCCAATCAACCGATGATACCCAACCTCATTTCGATCCTCCGACTGCTGCTCGTACCCGTTATCATCGGCTTGATTGCCAATGGTGAATGGCGGCTGGCCTTTTACGGCTTTATCGCCGCGGGTCTTTCCGATGCGCTCGACGGCTATATCGCCCGGGCCTATGATCTGCGAACGGAACTGGGCGCCCATCTCGACCCGCTGGCGGATAAGGTTTTGCTGGTTTCGACGTTTGTTACGCTTGGTCTGTTGGGATTGTTTCCGGTCTGGCTGGTCATCTTGGTGGTTACCCGCGATGTAATGATCGTCGGCGGTATTTTGCTTGCCTGGTTGCTTGGTGCGCCGATGGCGATGAAGCCGGTTGCGCTGTCCAAACTCAATACGGTCGCCCAAATTGTGTTGGCAGGTTCGGCGCTTGGCGTTAAAGCGTTCGATCTCGACATCCCTGCCGTGCTGAGCTACGGGGGGCTTGGTGTTATGGCGCTAACGACCGCGTCAATGGGTGTTTATCTCGTGCAATGGCTCAGGCATTTTCCGGACGAAACCCCATGACGGACGCTCCGCGCCAATTGCCTCTCGATCTGCCCGTTGAAACGCGGCACGACGCCGAGGATTTTCTCGTTTCACCGAGCAATGAGGCGGCTTATCATTTGATCGAGCGTTGGCCGGATTGGACCGATAAGGTGCTGCTGGTCACGGGGCCGGAAGCCTCGGGAAAATCCCATTTGGCCGCAATCTGGGCGGCGCAGGCCAAAGCATGGGTCATCCGCGGTGTCGATGTCGTCCTGAATGCTGTTCCGCATTTGGTTTCCAGCGGCGCTTTGGTAATCGAGGATTGCGATCAGGGCAATCTGGATGAGCACGCGCTGTTCCATCTCATCAATGCTGCACGCGAGCGGGGCACCTATCTCGTGCTGACCGCGCGGGGTGGGCCGGACGGCTGGGGGTTGAAAACGCCGGATCTTTTGTCGCGTTTGCGGCTTGCGCCGGTCGCCCGCATCGATGCTCCGGATGACGCGCTCTTGGCGGCCGTGTTGGTCAAATTGTTTATTGACCGGCAATTGGTGATCGACACCACGATCATCGAGCTCATCCGGAGCCGGATCGAGCGTTCGATTGCTGCGGCTCGGGATTTTGTCGAGCGGCTTGATCGGGAGGGGCTCGCCCGTGGCAAGCCAATCACCCGGGCGATGGCGTCCAAATTGCTCGCGATTGACGAGGCGGAGACGGGCGAAACGTCGTAAGCTCGTTGAGGCGGTTATTTTTTTCATCCGCTCTGTCGCCATTCTGTCAAATCCTCGTCATAATCGGCTGTGACTAAGTGGGGTGTGCCCGCTCAAGGATAGAAAACTGATGCCCAGGTCTCGCGCTTCCACGCCCAATACCCGCCGCACGGGCGGTCCAAAGTCGCCCGCAGCCTTGGCCAAATCGCCGCACCGCTTCATCAACCGCGAGCTGTCATGGCTCCAGTTCAACCATCGCGTGTTGGAAGAAGCGGCCAATCCGCATCACCCTTTGCTGGAGCAGTTACGGTTTTTGTCGATCTCGGCGAATAATCTGGACGAGTTTTTTATGGTTCGGGTGGCTGGCTTACGCGGTCAGGTCAGCTCGAATGTCGCCCCGCTATCGGACGATGGCATGAGCCCGTCAGAACAGTTGCAGCGGATCGGGGAGGCCGTTACCCGGCTATGTGCCGATCAGCAGACACGCTGGCGCGAATTGCGGGTTGCGCTTGACCATGTCGGCATTTCGCTGGTGGAAGGCGAGGCATTGACCGATGTCGAGCGCCAGTGGCTCGAGACGTTTTTTGCCGAGGAGATTTTTCCGGTTCTGACCCCGCTTGCGGTTGATCCGGCCCATCCGTTTCCCTTTATTCCCAATCTCGGTTTTACGCTTGCTCTCGCATTGTCGCGTTCAACTGACGGACGCGCGCTGAATGCGCTGATCCGGGTGCCGAGCCGGATTGATAGATTTATCCGTTTGCCCGCGACGGCGCAGGAAACCGACGGACATGAGGTTGCCCGTTTTATCGCGCTCGAAAATGCCATCGGCCTGTTCATCGGAAAATTGTTCCCCGGGTATCATGTGAAGGGGATTGGCGCTTTTCGCGTCATCCGCGATAGTGATCTGGAAATCGAGGAAGAGGCCGAAGATCTGGTCCGCCAGTTCGAAACGGCTTTGAAGCAGAGAAAACGCGGCTCCATCATCCGTCTCGAAGTCGAGGCAGGGATGCCTGACGAAATCCGCCAATTCGTTATTGGCGAGTTTCATGTCGATATGGACGCGGTGTTTGAGATGAGCGGCATGCTGGCGCTCAATGATTTGTCGCAGCTTGTGGGCATTGACCGTCCGGATTTGAAGTTCGAGCCGTATAATGCTCGGTTTCCGGAGCGGATCCGCGATCATGGCGGGGATTGCTTCGCTGCCATTCGGGAAAAGGATCTCATTGTCCATCATCCCTATGAGAGTTTTGACGTCGTTGTTCAGTTTCTAAATCAAGCGGCGCGCGACCCCAATGTTGTGGCAATTAAACAGACGCTTTACCGGACTTCGGCCAATAGCCCGATTGTGAAAGCGTTGGCGGAAGCGGCCGAAGCCGGTAAATCGGTAACGGCACTTGTGGAGCTTAAAGCGCGGTTTGACGAAGAGGCCAATATCCGCTGGGCGCGCGATCTGGAGCGGGCCGGCGTGCAGGTGGTGTTCGGCTTTATCGAACTTAAAACCCACGCCAAGCTTTCGATGGTGATCCGGCGTGAAGGCGGGCATCTTGTCAGCTATTGCCATCTTGGCACCGGCAATTATCACCCGATCACGGCGCGGGTGTATACCGATCTTTCCTTCTTTACCGCCGATCCGGCGATTGGCCGCGACGTCGCCCGTATTTTCAATTTCATCACGGGATATGCCGAGCCGACCCATCTCGAAAAACTGTCCGCCTCGCCATTTTCGCTGAAAAAGACGCTATTGGACAATATCGCGCATGAGATGGAAAATGCGAAGGCGGGAAAACCCGCTGCGATCTGGGGCAAATGCAATTCGCTGGTCGACCCCATGATCATCGACGCCTTGTATGAGGCAAGCCAAGCAGGGGTTCAGGTTGATTTTGTCGTGCGCGGTATTTGTTGCCTCAGACCCGGTATTCCCGGCTTCTCCGATAATATTCGCGTCAAATCGATCATCGGGCGGTTTCTCGAACATACCCGCATCTTTGCCTTCGCCAATGGCAAGGCGCTGCCCCATGCCAAGGCCAAGATTTATATCTCATCGGCGGATCTGATGCAGCGCAATTTGGATCGCCGTGTGGAATCGCTCGTTCCGATTCTCAATCCGACGGTGCATGAGCAGGTATTGAACCAGATCATGGTCGCCAACATGATTGATAACGAGCAAAGCTGGACCATCCATTCGGATGGCACGAGCACCAAAATTACCCATACCGACGAGGAACCGCCTTTTAATGCCCATCAATATTTCATGACCAATCCAAGCCTTTCCGGACGCGGCAAAGCGCTTAAAGACTCCGGTCCCAAATTGCTTCGCGCGGATACCAACAGGGAAAAGTCCAAAGCGGAGTGAAACCGGCGCGGGATCGACTATGATCGGCTCGAATCGGCGGATAAAGGGTTGTGATGCCTAAAAGTGCACAAGGGCGGTTACGGGTCGGTGATCCGGTCGCCATCATCGATATTGGCTCGAATTCGGTCCGCCTCGTCGCCTATGAAGGGCTGACGCGCTCACCGACGCCTATTTTCAATGAAAAAGCGCTATGCGGGCTTGGTCGCGGGGTAGTGTCGACGGGTCTGTTGCCGCGCGACGGTATGGAAAAGGCCTATGAGGCGCTCAAGCGCTTCCGCGTGTTGTGCGATGTGATGGAAATCCGGCATATCAGCGTGATTGCTACCGCGGCGCCGCGCGATGCGACCAATGGGCCTGAATTTTTGGCCGGATGCGCGCGTATCTTCGGGCAGGAGGTCGAACTCATCTCCGGCAAGCGTGAGGCCGAGCTGTCGGCCCTTGGCGTTGCTTGTGGAGTTTACCAAGCCGACGGGCTGGTAGCCGATCTCGGCGGTGGCTCGCTCGAGCTGATCGGGGTCAAGGGGCAGGAATTTGGCGAGGGCGTTACGTTGCCGATCGGCGTGTTGTCCTTGCAGGACCGGTCCGGCGGCAATTTGAAAAAAGCACAAAAAATCATCCGCAAAGAGCTTGATCATCTGCCACAACTGAAAACGGCCAAAGGGAAGGCGATCTATGCGGTGGGTGGCACCTGGCGGTCGCTGGCGCGATTGCACATGAAGCAACGCGGATACCCGCTGCAAGTTATGCATAATTATGTGATTCCGGTGCGCGATGCTGCCGATTTCACCGCATTGATCGAGCGCGTTTCAACCGAAACGATCGACTCGATCGAGGCGGTGTCGGCCGCCCGCCGGCCTCTGGTCGGCTACGGGGCGCTGGTACTTGAAGAGCTGATCCGGAAATGCAAACCGGCCGAAATTGTCATCTCGGCGCAAGGGGTACGCGAAGGCTTGTTGTTTGAACGGCTGGATAAAAAGACATTGGATGAAGATCCGCTGATTGCCGCTGCTAGCGATCTGAACATTTTGCGCTCGCGCTCGCCTAGGCATTGCGAAGAGATTGTAGGGTGGACCGACGCTTTTATGGCTTCGAACAATATAGATGAAACCGCCGATGAGCGGCGTCTGCGCCATGCGGCATGTTTGTTAGCCGATATTGGTTGGCGCGCGCATCCCGATTATCGCGGCGAGCAATCGCTCAACATCATCGCCAATGCGAGTTTTATCGGGGTTGATCATCCGGGCCGGATTTTCATCGCGCTGGCCGTTGCCTATCGCCATATGGGGCTGTCGGATGACGATGTGAGCCCGCGGCTGAGAGAATTGGCGACAAGCCGCATGCTGGATCGCGCGCGTATTCTGGGAGCTGCGTTACGGGTGGCCTATTTGCTCACGGCAGCGATGCCCGGCGTTTTACCACGCACGCCTATGCTGTGTGTTAAAGAGCATCTGGAATTGCGGTTGCCGGCCAATCTTGGTGCTTTGGCCGGCGAACGCGTGTTCAACCGTCTCCGCGCACTGGCCCGCATCATCGGCCGCACGCCAAATTTGGTGGTAGAGGAGGGCTGAGCCCTAGCGTTTCACCGCCACCACCCGACCATTCGAGAAAGCTAGCGCCAGACTTCCGTTTTTGAGGGCCAACGCCTTGTCGCCGAAAAGCGAGCGACGCCAGCCCTTGAGCGCTGGCACATCCGCCTCGTCGTCGGCGGCGATGGCTTCAAGATCATCGACGGTCGCTACAATTTTAGCGGCCACGCCCTCGGTGTCACACGTCATCCGAAGCAGCACTTTTAGCAATTCGACGGCAGCCGGATTATAAGGCTTACGGTCTTGGCGGTCGAGTTCGGGCAGTGTTTTTGGGTCGATAGCCAGCGCGCGTTCGACCGCGGCGATAATGTCGGCGCCAGAACGCGAGCGTTCGAAGCCATTCGGGATCGAGCGCAATTTCGACAAGGCCTCCACCGAGCGGGGGGCGGAAGTGGCAATGTCCATGATGGCGTCGTCTTTGAGCACGCGGGAACGCGGCACATCGCGACTGCGTGCCTCGCGTTCGCGCCACGCGGCCAGCTCCATCAAGACCGCCAATTCACGCGGCTTGCGGATACGGCCCTTAAGACGCTTCCAGGCGTCAGCTGGGTCCATTTCATAGGTGGAAGGCGAGGTAAGCACCGCCATTTCGTCTTCTAGCCAATGCGAGCGACCGGATTCAGCCAGTTTTTCGGCGAGCGCTTTGTAGACGGCCCGAAGATGGGTGACGTCCGAACGTGCATAGACGAGCTGCGCATCGCTCAAAGGGCGTTGCGACCAATCGGTAAAGCGGGATGATTTGTCGATCTTGGCTTTGGCGAGATCATGCGCCAATTGCTCATACGACACGCTGTCGCCATAGCCAGCGACCATGGCGGCCACTTGGGTATCAAAGCAGGGATGCGGGATGCAGCGGTCGAGATTCCACAAAATTTCGAGATCCTGACGACCCGAATGAAACACTTTGATGACCGAAGGCGCCCGCATCAAGGCAAAAAATGGCGCCAGATCAAGGTCGGGGGCCAAAGGATCAATAAGATAATCCTCATCATCGCTCGCTATCTGGATCAGGCAGAGTTTGGGATAAAAGGTCGTCTCCCGCATGAATTCGGTATCGACGGTCACAAAAGAATGGTGGCTTAAGCGGGCACAGGCTGTTTGCAGCGTGGCCGTATCAGTAATCAGGGACATGGGATCCTTCAAACCGGAAACACGAATCAGCGGCGCGATTGCCGTTATTGTGTCTTTTACACGACTGGGGCCGGTTACGGCATAGCTTCAAAAATTGCGCTTTCTCTTGACAAGGCGAGCGCGTGCATGCGTTCTCCGGCCAGAGAATTTTCACGCTGTTTAAGACGAGGATTGCCATGCACCGCTACCGTTCGCATACCTGCGGAGCCCTTCGCGACAAGGATGTTGGAGAAGAAGTTCGTATCTCGGGCTGGTGCCACCGCATCCGCGACCATGGCGGCGTGCTCTTTATCGATCTGCGCGACCATTATGGTTTGACGCAATGCGTGGTTGATCCTGATTCGCCCGCCTTCAAGATTGCCGAGACCTTGCGCTCCGAATGGGTGGTGCGGTGCGACGGCAAAGCGCGGCTCAGGCCTGCGGGTACCGAGAATCGCGATATGCCGACAGGCCTCATCGAGGTCTATGTCACGGCGATCGAAGTTTTGGGTGCTTCCGCCGAATTGCCCGTGCAGGTGTTTGGCGATCAGCCTTTCCCCGAGGAAACGCGCCTAAAATACCGCTTCCTCGATCTACGCCGTGAGAAGCTGCACAACAACATCATGACGCGTGGTCGTGTGGTGGATGCGATGCGCACGAAAATGAAGGAGCAGGGCTTTAACGAGTTTCAGACTCCTATTTTGACGGCTTCCTCGCCTGAAGGTGCGCGTGACTTTCTGGTGCCCTCCCGCATCCATCCGGGCACCTTCTATGCGCTGCCCCAAGCCCCGCAACAATATAAGCAGCTCCTGATGATGGCGGGCTTTGACCGCTATTTCCAGATCGCACCTTGCTTCCGCGATGAAGATCCGCGGGCAGATCGCCTGCCGGGTGAATTTTACCAGCTCGATCTTGAAATGAGTTTTGTCGAGCAGGAAGATATTTTTGCCGCGGTTGAACCTGTGATTGGTGGCATTTTCCGCGAATTCGGCAATGGCAAAGCCGTGACGCCGAGCCCATGGCCGCGGATTCCCTATGCGACCTCGATGGAAAAATACGGCTCCGACAAGCCGGATCTGCGGATCCGCAATCCGCATACCAGCGAACCTTTGGAAATGGCGGATGTTTCCGAGCATTTCCGCGGCTCGAATTTCAAGGTGTTTGCGCGGATTTTAGAAGAGGCCAAGAATCGAATTTGGGCCATTCCGGCACCGAATGGTGGTCAGCGCACCTTCTGCGACCGCATGAACTCGTGGGCGCAGGGTGAAGGTCAGCCGGGCCTTGGTTATGTGTTTTGGCGGGAAGGCGAGGCGGGCGGTGCCGGCCCGATTGCCAACAATATCGGCCCGGAGCGGACCGAAGCCATTCGCCAGCAGCTTGGTCTGAAAGAGGGCGATGCCGCGTTTTTCGTGGCGGGTGATCCTGAAAAATTCATCAAATTTGCGGGCAGCGCGCGCATCAAGGTCGGACAAGACCTGAATTTGATCGACGAGAACCGGTTCGAGCTGGCCTGGATCGTCGATTTCCCGATGTTCGAGTGGAATGAGGACGAGAAAAAAGTCGATTTCTCGCATAACCCGTTCTCGATGCCGCAGGGCGGTATGGAAGCACTGCAGAATCAGGATCCACTAACGATCAAGGCGTTCCAGTACGATATTGCGTGCAATGGCTTTGAGATCGCGTCGGGCGGTATTCGTAACCATCGGCCCGAGGGCATGGTGAAAGCGTTCGAGATCGCAGGCTATGGCGAGGAAACCGTCATCGAGCGCTTCGGCGGCATGTATCGCGCGTTTCAGTATGGCGCGCCGCCCCATGGCGGCATGGCAGCGGGCGTTGATCGGGTCGTGATGTTGCTGTGTGGCGCCCAAAACCTCCGCGAAGTGGCGCTTTTCCCGATGAACCAGCAGGCCGAAGATTTGCTGATGGGGGCGCCAAGCGAGGCGACACCGCGTCAGTTGCGCGATCTGCACTTGCGCCTGAATCTTCCAGAAAAATAATATATATCAGAATCTTGGATTAAATTTCTAAAGGATAACGCCATGACAACGGACGCTTCAGACGACCTGCGCTCTGGCTCGATGATCTACCACCGGTATCCGCGTCCCGGTAAATTGGAAATTCAACCGACCAAGCCGTTGGGCAACCAACGGGATCTGGCGCTTGCCTATTCGCCGGGTGTGGCTGCGCCCTGCGAGGCGATTGCGGCTGATCCGGAAATGGCGGCCGAACTTACCAGCCGGCAGAATTTGGTGGCGGTGATTTCGAACGGCACGGCGGTACTGGGGCTCGGCAATATCGGCCCGCTGGCGTCCAAACCCGTGATGGAAGGCAAAGCTGTTCTGTTCAAGAAATTCGCCGGTATCGATGTGTTTGACATTGAAGTGGCGGAAAATGATGCGGATCGCTTCGTCGAAGTGGTGGCAGCCCTTGAGCCCACCTTCGGCGGCATTAATCTAGAAGACATCAAGGCACCGGAATGTTTTGAGATCGAGGCCAAGCTGCGTGAGCGAATGGCTATTCCGGTTTTTCATGATGACCAGCACGGCACGGCGATCATTGTCGGGGCTGCGGTGCTCAATGCCGTTGATCTGACCGGAAAATCGATGGAGGCGATCAAGATTGTTGCCTCGGGTGCGGGTGCTGCGGCCTTGGCTTGCCTCAATCTGTTGGTCTCGCTTGGTGTTCGCCGCGAAAACATCTGGATCAGCGACCTTGAGGGCGTTGTCTATAAAGGCCGCGTTGCCTTGATGGACCAATGGAAAAGCATTTTTGCGCAAGAGACCGACAAGCGCACGCTTGGTGACATTATCGACGGTGCGGATGTTTTTCTGGGCCTCTCCGCAGGTGGGGTTTTAAAGCCTGACATGGTGGCGCGGATGGCGCCCAAGCCGCTGATTCTGGCGCTGGCCAATCCGAATCCCGAAATCATGCCCGAAGCGGCAAGGGCGGTTCGCCCCGATGCCATGATGTGCACGGGGCGATCGGATTACCCCAATCAGGTCAATAATGTGCTTTGCTTTCCTTATATTTTCCGTGGCGCACTGGATGTTGGCGCGCGGACAATCAATGAGGAAATGAAATTGGCCGCCGTTGCCGCCATTGCCCGGCTGGCACGCGAGGCGCCATCGGATGTTGCTGCGAAAGCCTATGGCGGGGAAGTTTCGACGTTCGGAGCCGAATCGCTCATTCCAAGCCCCTTCGATCCGCGGCTGATTTTGCGGATAGCGCCAGCAGTGGCCAAGGCTGCCATTGCGTCGGGTGTCGCGCGCCGTCCGATTACGGATTTCAAAGCCTATGAGGAGCGGCTGTCGGGGTTTGTGTTCCGGTCTGGCTTCATCATGAAGCCGATCTTCGAGCAGGCCAAGGCTGCGCCCAAGCGGGTCATCTATTCAGATGGCGAGGATGAGCGCGTGTTGCGTGCGGCGCAAATCGCGATTGAGGAGGGCTTTGCGATACCGATGCTGATCGGTCGCCCGAGCGTGATCGAGAGCCGCTGCGAGCGCTACGGATTGAGCATCAGGCCCGGCAAAAACATCGAGGTAATCAATCCGGATGATGATCCGCGGTACCGTGATTATGTCGCGACATTGATCGAGTTGATGGGACGCAAGGGTGTGACGCCTGATGCCGCGCGCACGCTGGTGCGCACCAATACCACCGTCATTGCCGCCATTGCCGTGATGAGGGGCGATGCCGATGCGATGATCGCGGGGCTGGAGGGGCGGTTTAATTCCAAATTACGGAATATTCGCGACATCATCGGCTTGAAGCCCGGGGTGCGGGATCTGTCGGCGATGACCTTGATGATAACGACCAAGGGTCATTATTTTCTGGCCGATACGCATGTGAAGCACGACCCGAACGCCGAGGATATTGCGGATATTGCGCTGCTCTGCGCGGGCCATGTGTCGCGCTTCGGCATCACGCCCAAGATTGCGCTGTTGTCGCATTCTGATTTCGGTGATTCGGACGCACCATCGGCCACCAAGATGCGGCACGCGCTGGCGCTGATCCGCGCGCGCGATCCGAAATTGGATGTGGATGGCGAAATGCAGGGCGATACCGCGCTCGTGCAAGCCATCCGTGCCAAGCGTTTGCCGGACTGTACGCTGGATGGCGATGCCAATATTCTGGTGATGCCCAATCTGGATGCGGCCAATATCGCACAGCAACTGATCAAGGTTTTGGCCGATGCCCTACCGGTTGGTCCCATCCTGTTGGGTACCGCAAAGCCGGCACATGTGTTGACCCCTTCGGTAACGGCGCGGGGCGTCGTCAATATGACGGCGCTAGCCGTGGTCGAGGCGCAGGCCAATATATCGTAATCGGCATTATTTCTGGTCGATTTGAAGCTCGAACAGATCAAGGATCGAAGCCGGACCGGAACCCGTTGCGGTGTCCGAAATCGTCACGCCAGCGGGATTTTTGGCTTGTGCCGCGATCTGCAAATGATCCGGCTTGCCGATGAAATTGACGATCGATTGAGTCAGATTTTTTGCCGTCGGCGACATGCCAAGATAGATTTGCAAGCTGGCAGCGGCAGCCGAGGCATAGGAAGCGCGGATTTCAGCCGGTGATCGTTTTGTCCGTATCGCTTGCTGGTCAATCAGACGCTCGGCGATACCATGATTTTCAACCGCAAAAGAAAGCGATTTCAAGCTGGCGCTGAGCAACATCAGAGGCGCCGTATCGGGATGAGCGGCAAGGGCCGAGGCCGAGACATTGCCGATGGTGCCCGAAAGGTTCAGTGCGGCCATGTTTTCGGCGGACAGGGTGGAGTTAAGGGTCAGATCCTGAGCTTTGGCGTCGATCGCCAGCTTGATGGTTCCCGAAGCATTGATGTAGCGGTAGCCCAAGCCCATTAGCGACTGGATGGCAGGTTCGGTACTTGTGGCTGGCAACGGGCCGGTCAACCCATCAAAACTGAGTTCAACGCTGGTTGGCGAAGCATCCGCGCCTGTCTCGACAGCGAACAGGAACGAGCGGACGCCCGAATGTTTCATCCCGTCAAGATCGGCATCCATTGCCATCGTGTTCAGTTCGATACGGCCAATCATAGGGACAAAAAGGGCCGGATCGATATCGGCCGGCTTCACGTTCGGCTTCGCGAGCGCTTTTTTCAGGCCGTCGAGCACCGTACCCAATTTGATGTCGCTTTGTGCCAGACTGCCAATTTTCATCCGAAAATCGTCGATCGCGACCTCGATCCCCTCGATTTGATAGGAAGACGGGCCTTCAAGGCCGCCATGGTAGGCAAAGCGTTTGATCGCCGCAAAATTGGTGGGCTGGGCGGTTTCCCGCAGCGCCAGGCCGGTTATTTCAATCGAGCCCGTCGAGACGGCCGAGAACAGATCGAGCACATCCCGCGCCATGGCGCCCAGCTCGGCATCGCCGGGTGGATTGGGATCGGATTGATGTTTGACGAACCGCTCGGTGATGGCGGCAAAACCGTCGTTCGTTTCCCTCAACCGCTCATCGCGGATCTCGATCCGGTCAATGGCGACGGTCGGACCTTTGGTGCTTTGAATGGCAAGCGTTTCGATTTGCGCCAGATGATAGGCCAGCTTGAAATCATGCGGTTTACCGTCGCCAACCTGCGAGCCTAGCCCCAGGAGCAGCGCCAGATCGACGTCTTCGACCGTTAACGGGCCTGCCAAACCGGTGCTGGTATCATCCAGCGCACCAAGGGTTGCGAAATTGATCTGGTCCGCGTGAAGCTTGCGGACAATGCCAGCTTTAATATCGGTCAAGCCGACATTGGAAAAAATCGTGGTTGAGGATTGCCCGCCCACTGTCTGGGTTTCCCGCAACCGGGCGATGCGGATGGTGGTAGCGTCGAGCGTGGCGAGCGCTTTGGCCTGAGCTGAATTATCTTTACCGTGCAACAATATTTCGAGGGCATCGGGGGACAGGTTAAGTCCCTCGAACTCGACCCCTTCGGCCCGAAATTCGACAAACCCCGAACGGAAGGTGAGGCTATCGATCCGGGCGGGCTCGGCCGCCGACGCCATCGAAGCGGCGCCACAGCCCAGAAGCCACAGAAGGCCGAACCTGACCGGCCAATTTGTTATACGGATCATGCCGACAAACCTCGTAACGATGGACAGGCAAAGCACGACGTAACAAACAGCGCTCACCGGCGATGGTCGATCAGGCCGCCGGACGGAACGTTTGCATAACGGCAGTAATATCGTTCATCGATGGCAACCCGTTTTCATTGCCGAGCTTTTGAATCTTATGGGTCGAGGCGGCCCGGGCAAATTCAAAATGCTTTTCCCATGGCAGCGCCGGACGGGCGAGATAGGAATACATATAGGCCCCATGAAACACGTCGCCCGCGCCATTGGTGTCAATAATGGCCGATGACGGTACCAGGAGAGGCGGTTGAACGCGAACCGTGCCGCTCTCGTCATACCAGAGCATGCCGCGCTCGCCACGGGTAACGCCGCCAATCTTGACGCCTTTGGCTTTGAGAAGTTCCAGCAATCCCTTGTCGTCGAGATTCATCTGCTCGGCCAAACGTTCGCCGCAGATGGCGACATCGATATGTTCGAGCAACTCATGCGTGTTGGAACGCAAGCCGCCGCCATCGAGCGATACAAGCGCGCCCATATCGCGGCAGGTCTTGGCGTAATGGATGGCGGCATCCCCCATATGACCATCGAGATGAAGTGCCCGACAGCCATCCAACCGCAGGGTAGGGAAGGGATGCAGATAATCATCGTCGCGGCAGCGGATGATCGCGCGCTTGCCATTGTTTGGGATGACGAAGGATAGCGAACTTTCCTTTACCTTCCGGCCATGCACGGGTATGGCGTATTTCGCCGCCATGTCCAGAAACATACGGCCCAGCCAATCATCGGCGAGCGAGGTCAGAAGATCCGGAACCACGCCCAGTTTGGCGCAGCAAAAGGCGGCCGTAACTGCATTGCCACCGAAGGACACCGCATAATCCTGAGCGACGGTCTTGTCATCGCCCGAAGGGATATGATCGGTCAGGAAGGTTACATCGATATAGGTTTGCCCGATAAAAAGCGCGTCCATGGCGTCCTACTGATCCAGTCTGCAAAAAAATCATACCGACTTCGATTGGATCAATTTTACCCGTCCGACAAGTAAAAAAGTCTTAAAACGCGTCGATTCTTTAGCCAATTGAAAAACTGGTGCCGCAGCCGCACGCGGCTGTCGCATTCGGATTGGTCACGCGAAAGCTCTGACCCATCAAATCATCGACAAAATCGAGCGTCGATCCCTCGACAAACGGCAAGGAGACAGAATCAACGAGGACGACAACGCCGTCCTTTTCAATGGTCAGATCGTCGTCGCTGCGCGTCTGATCGATGGTGAAACCGTATTGAAAGCCGGAACATCCCCCACCGCTCACGCTGACTCGAAGCATGGAGCCTTGTGTTTCGCCGGTCAAAATGGACGAGATCCGCCGGGCCGCACGCTCGGTGACGGAAAATGGGGTCGTTGAGATCGATGATTCGGACATGAAAGATGACTTTTCGTAAAGCGAAGACTGGATTTAGTCCCTTAGAAGTAGGAATGTCACGCCATGAATTCAACAGGTCCCTCAGGAATAGAAGCGGAGGCAGGCATGGATCGCAGATTTGACCGATGGCGTGCCTCCTATGCGTCCGATCCTGCTGCATCCCGCGGGCGTCTATTTACGGAAGCTAATTCGCCCACCCGCAGTGAGTTCCAGCGCGACCGCGACCGGATTATTCATTCCACCGCATTCCGGCGCTTGAAGCACAAGACGCAAGTGTTTGTCTTTCATGAGGGGGATCATTTTCGCACCCGGCTGACCCATACGATCGAAGTGGCGCAAATCGCCCGATCGATTGCGCGCGCTTTGGGGCTGGACGAGGATCTCGCCGAAGCGCTGGCTTTGTCGCATGACTTAGGCCATACGCCGTTCGGCCATACCGGCGAGGATGTGCTGGACGACTGCCTTGCCCGCTTTGGCGGATTTGATCACAATGCGCAGGCGCTTAGGATTGTAACGACCCTTGAGCGACGTTACCCGGATTTCGATGGTCTCAATCTGACGTGGGAAACGCTGGAGGGCCTCGTCAAACACAACGGGCCTCTGGTGGATCGGGCGGGGCAACCCTTGGCGCGGTATCAAAAGCGCGGTCTGCCCCATGATATCAGCCGCGAAGATGCGCTTGTTCATTTGGAATTGGCGTCTTTTGCCGGACCTGAAGCGCAGGTTGCTGCCTTGGCCGATGATATTGCCTACAACACCCATGACCTTGATGACGGGTTAAGGGCCGGCTTGTTCCGGCTCGCCGATGTCACCGAGGTGCCGTTTCTCGCTGATATTGTAGGAGAAATCGCCGCCAAATGGCCGCAGTTGGAGGAAAGTCGGGCCATTCACGAATTGGGCAGGCGACTGATTACGCGCTTTGTCGAGGGGGTGATCCGTGAAAGCGGGCGTCGTCTGGCCCGTTTTAAAGGGTTGGATGTGGCCACTATCAGAGCAGCCGATGCCCCCGTGATTGCCTTTGACGATACCCTTGCGCAAGCTGATCGCGAAATCAAACGCTTCCTGTTTGCACGGATGTATCGCGACCCGACGGTGATGGGGGTACGAAAGCAGGCCGACCTTGTGTTGCGTGACCTTTATTCTGCCTTTACCTCGGATCATCACCGGTTGCCGGAGGACTGGCGCCTTCGCCTCGAAGGCGCCGATGAGGGAGCGTGCGCGCACCACATTGCGGACTATATCGCGGGGATGACGGACCGGTTTGCCCTGCAGGAGCATAAGCGGCTGTTTGACGTTACCCCCGATTTGCGATAGCCGCCGATCCTCCAAACTTCTCCAACTTTCTTTTACCGGATGAAACGAGTCCCGCGATGAACCTGTTTGATATTTACCAGCGGCGTATTGCGTCTCTCGTGGCCGAATTGGGCGCGAAGGGCGAGCTGCCAGCGGGACTTGAGACGTCGAAGATCGTGGTCGAGCCGCCGCGCGATATGTCGCATGGCGATCTCGCCACCAATGTGGCGCTGGTTCTCGCGAAAGAGGCGGGTATGCCGCCGCGGCTTCTGGCTGAAAAACTGATCGGACCGTTGGGAGCGTTCGAAGGCGTTGCAGGCGTTGAAATTGCCGGCCCCGGCTTTATCAATATCAAGCTCCATGCCTCGGTGCTGCATCAGGTGGTGAGCGCGGTGCTCGAGCAGCGCGGCGATTTCGGCCGCAGCGCCGTTGGCGGCAAGAACAAGGTCAATGTCGAGTTTGTCTCGGCCAATCCGACGGGGCCGATGCATGTGGGCCATGGCCGCGGCGCGGTGTTCGGCGATGCCTTGGCAAGCCTGCTTGGTTTTGCGGGATTTGATGTGACGCGCGAATATTACATCAACGATGCCGGTGCGCAGGTCGATGTGTTGGGACGCTCGGCATTCTTGCGCTATCGGGAAGCGCTAGGCGAGGATATTGGTGCTATTCCGGAAGGCCTGTATCCGGGCGATTATCTGGTTCCCGTGGGCGAGGCGCTTGCCAAAGACCATGGCCCCACTTTGCTGCAACTGCCGGAAAAGGACTGGCTACCGGTTGCGCGTGCGGCTGCGATTGCCATGATGATGGAGATGATCCGCGAGGATCTGGCGGCGCTGGATATCCGGCACGACGTTTTCTTTTCCGAGCGGAGCCTTTCGCAGGACGGCCCGGTCGATGTCATCCGGAAAATGCTCGACGATTTGACCGCGCGCAATCTGATCTATCAGGGCCGGCTCCAGCCGCCCAAAGGCGCGCCGGTTGAGGATTGGGAGGATCGCGAGCAAACGCTCTTCCGCGCCTCGGATTTCGGCGATGATGTGGATCGTCCGCTCTTGAAATCGGACGGGTCCTATACCTATTTTGCCGCCGATATTGCCTATCATCTGTCAAAATTCGAACGCGGCTTTCCGCTCATGATCGATGTCTGGGGCGCCGATCATGGCGGCTACATCAAGCGGATGAGCGCTGCGGTTAAGGCGGTGACCGACGGAAAGGGCGAGCTCGACGTTAAGATCTGCCAGCTTGTCCGTTTGTTGCGAAACGGCGAACAGGTGCGGATGAGCAAGCGCTCGGGTGATTTCGTGACGCTACGCGAAGTTGTGGACGAGGTCGGACGCGATGCCGTTCGCTTCATGATGCTGTTTCGGAAAAACGATGCGACGCTTGATTTCGATCTGAGTAAAGTCATCGAGCAATCCAAAGATAATGCGGTCTTTTATGTCCAATACGCGCATGCCCGTTGCGCTTCGGTGCTGCGGCAGGCCGAGCCTTTGCTTTCGGAGGTCGGATATGATGCGTTTCTCGGATGTGACCGTTCCGGTTTGACCGATGGTGCGGAGCTGGCCGTGATCCATCGGCTTGCCCAGTTCCCGAGGATTGTCGAGGCGGCGGCATTGGCCCATGAACCGCACCGTTTGGCCTTTTATGTTCACGATTTGGCGAGCGATTTCCATTCGCTTTGGAATCGGGGCAAAGATGGACCGCATTTACGTTTTATTATCGATAATGATAAGAAGATATCCATGGCTCGGTTGTCGCTTGTTGAGTCGGTTCGAAGCGTGATTGCCTCGGGGTTGTCGGTTCTTGGCGTTTCGGCTCCGAATGAAATGCGCTAATCGGGTTCCGTATCCGGCTGGAAGTGTGTTTTTCACTGGCCGCTCAACAGGTTTGTTCGCATGTCCGATGATTATCAAAACCGGCCCGGCGTAAATCTAGAGGAATTGGAGAGGCAATTACGCGTCGCCTCGCGGGCGCATGTCAATGCCACCGGCGCGCCAACGCCATTGGACGAAAAGCCACTGTCCATTCCGGATATTGAAGCCCTGAGGCGTGATTTTGGCCGGACACGCGAGCCTGCCAGTCAACCAAAGCCTTCGATGAGCGAGAGCGGTTTCCAGCCAGGGCCGCCTCCGGCATTTTTGAGCCAGCCTGCGGGCTACGCACCATCTCCGCCTGTTCAAATTCACTATGATGACCGGTTTCCGGTAATTGATCGGAACCGTCAGAAGGGGTCAGTCATTTTCCGCACTCTGTTTTCTTGCATTGTGGCGATGTTGATGCTGACCTTCGGGTATTTTTTTTACTCGGGCAAACTGTCGCTCAATGTCTCGGTAGCCCCCGATCAAAAGGCCGTTCCGGTGATCAAGGCCGATCCAAATCCCGTAAAAATCGTTCCGGAGGCTGTCAATCCGGACGAGGCAGCCCAATCGGGTTCAGAATTATTTGGCAAAAAGAACAGCGATACGGTTCCGCCAACCTCCACGCGGGCGGCGGCGGAAGCGCCTGTGGATGTCAACGCTGTTGTGAAAGGCGCGGGCTCGAAGGTTGCGCCGCTGATACCGGGAATGGGAGAGCCGAAGGCGGTTCGTACCGTAACGGTCAGGCCGGATGGCACCTTGATCGGCGAGCAACCTGCT
The DNA here is from genome assembly GCA_947454055.1 of Hyphomicrobiales bacterium. Taxonomy (GTDB): domain Bacteria; phylum Pseudomonadota; class Alphaproteobacteria; order Rhizobiales; family Beijerinckiaceae; genus CAIUPE01. Next base: position 12,949 of record CANGIS010000022.1, on the reverse strand, counting down.
CCGACCACACAGCAAAACAGCAATGCTGCCCCCGTGGTGGCAACGCCGCCAGCTGCCGCCATGACGCAAGAGCCCCAAGCGCCGGTCGCTCCGGTGGCGGCTCCTGCAGCGCCTGTCGTTCCGGCCAAGCCGGTTGTGGCCGCGCCGACGCCCGATCCTATGCCAGCACTCCCGCCGGCGCCGGCTGAAGCGCCATTGATCGGGGGATTGCCTGTTCCTTTGCCGGTTCCGCGGCCAGCTGATGTCGGCGGCAAGTTGGGCGTTGTGCCGGCAACAGCCGATCCGTTGGATGCTTTGGTTGCCGCTGCGACGTCGTCCGAACCTGATACCGATGTCGAGGCGATTATGCCGCAGCCGTCCGCATCGCCATCGGGCGATTATGGTGTTCAATTTGGCGCTTCGCCCTCCGAGGCAGAAGCCAATTCGCTGCTGGCTAAGTTGAAAGCTCCGCTGGCCGAGCTCCTGGCTGGGCATCCTTTGACGGTTGTTAAAGGCGACAGCAATGGCAAAACGGTTTACCGGGTTCGCGCTCTGGGCTATTCCCGCGATGAAGCTGCAGCAACCTGCGCAACGTCGACGGCTGCAGGCACGAAATGCTTCATTGCCAAAAACTGACATGGATCGGTCGATAGGTTAGGTTCGATGCGTTGCAAAGCACTCATCCTTGGCTGTGGCGGCGCAAGCCTGACAGCCGAGGAGGAACTCTTTTTCTCCTCTGTTCAACCATGGGGCCTGATTCTTTTCCGGCGCAATATCGTTGATGCCGATCAGATCCGCGCCTTGTGCGACCGTTTTCGTTCGCTTGTCGGGCGCCCCGACGCTCCGGTGCTGATCGATCAGGAAGGCGGCAGGGTTCAGCGCATGGGGCCGCCACTTTGGCGGCGCTATCCTGCCGCTGCGCGTTATTTGGAGGCTGCTAAGGGAGATGTTAGCCTAGCGGCCGAGTGGGCTCGGCTAGGGTCACGGCTGATCGCGCAAGATTTGCGGGCCTGCGGCATCAGTGTCGATTGTATGCCCGTGCTCGACTGTCCTGTCGAAGGAGCGGATTTTGCAATCGGCGATCGCGCCTATTCGCATGATCCGCACCTCGTTTCGACGATCGCGCGCGGCGCCGCTGAGGGGATGCTTGAAGGTGGCGTGCTGCCAATTATCAAACATATTCCCGGCCATGGTCGGGCAATGGTGGACAGCCATTACGCGCTTCCTGTGGTCAAAGAGGATCGGGGGACGCTTGAACGAACCGATTTTTTACCGTTCCAGACGTTAAATCATTTTCCGATCGCGATGACGGGTCACATTGTGTTCGATGCCATTGATCCCGATCATCCGGCAACGACGTCCAAAGCCGTGATTTCGGATATTATCCGGGGCTGGATCGGATTTGATGGCCTGTTGCTGAGCGACGATCTGTCGATGAAGGCGTTATCGGGCGATTATGGCCAACGGGCAAACGCGCTTTTCTCGGCCGGATGCGATATTGCTCTCCATTGCAACGGGTTAATGGACGAGGCCCGCGCAATTGCCAGTGCCACGCCCGAGCTGGCCGGACGCAGTCTGGAACGGGCCAAGGCTGCGCTGGCACGGCTAGAAACGCCTCCGATGCCAATGGATCCTGTGGAAGCCGCCAAAATTGTAGATCGCGTGCTTGCTCTTCAGGCCTGAAGTCGCCAGACTCTCGGCCTTGTTCGGGAGTTTTTTATCCATGTCTGACGCGGGATTTTTTGGCGAGCCGGAATTCGAGGACGCGCGTAGCGCGGATGATCCGGTTTGTATGATCGATCTCGACGGGTTCTCCGGTCCACTCGATGTGCTGCTCGAACTGGCACGCCGGCAAAAGGTCGATCTTGTCAAAATATCAATCCTGACGCTGGTCCAGCAATATCTCACTTTTATCGAGCAGGCGCGGGCCTTGCGGCTTGAATTGGCTGCCGATTATCTGGTGATGGCGGCTTGGCTGACCTTTCTGAAATCGCGGCTATTGCTTCCCGCCACCGCCTCTGCGGAAGAGCCGAATGCGGCTGATCTGGCCGCAGCGCTTGCCAACCGTTTGAGGCGGCTGGAGGCGATCCGCGCGGTTTCGCGGCTATTGCAGGAGCGTCCGCAACTTGGGCGGGATATTTTTTCGCGGGGTAACCCAGAGCCGGTGGCCCTGAAACGTGTATCGCTATGGGAAGCCTCCATTCATGATTTGCTTTCTGCCTATGCGCAGCAAAGGCAGGTGAGGGCGTTGGCGAAAATTTCGCTCCGGAAACGCCATGTGTGGTCACTGGAGGCAGCCCGCGCTGCCCTCGAACGGATGATCGGGATGACCGGAGAATGGTCGGTGCTGGATGATTATCTGATCGCCTTTATCGTCGAGCCTTCGATGCGGCGCACGGTGCGGGCGACATCGCTTTCGGCGTCGCTAGAACTCGTCAAAGAAGGGCGGGCCGAGATAAGACAGGAGCGGACCTTTGCTCCCATCGAGATGCGGGCCATCCGTCGGGCCCCTGAAAGGTCTGCGGCATGATGCCCGATCCCATGACCAATTCATCAGAGACGTCGGACGAAAAGCGCCTTATCCATCGGGATGCACGCTATTTGCGGGACAAAAGAATTGTGGAGGCGTTGCTTTTCGCCTCGGCTGCGCCACTGGCGGAGGCGGAATTTGCCTTTCATCTGGGGCCTGACGCGGCGTTGGACGATCTGTTGGCGGAGCTTTCGGCCGATTATGCGCCCCGCGGCGTCAATCTCGTCCGGACGGCGGGTAAATGGGCGTTCCGCACTGCCGAAGATTTAGGTCATCTTCTGGTGCGTGAGCGCGAAGAGCCCCGTCGCCTGTCGCGCGCGGCGCTGGAGACCTTGGCTATCATTGCCTATCACCAGCCAGTGACCCGCGCCGAAATCGAGGACATTCGCGGCGTGGCGACCAGCAAGGGCACACTCGATGTCCTGATGGAATCGAACTGGATCAAACTACGCGGGCGCAGGCGTTCGCCCGGCCGGCCCGTGACCTATGGCACGACAGAGGCCTTTCTCGATCAGTTCGGACTGCAGGCCATCGGTGAATTGCCGGGATTATCGGAGCTCAAAGGCGCCGGCTTTTTCGATGGTCGATTGCCCGCTGATTTCGATATGCCGGAGCCTTCCGATGCCCCCGGACTTCGCGCCGATGAGGATCCGCTGGACGAGGATTTGTTTGTTCTGCTCGCTGAGGAACGCTCGAACGCAACGGATGATGCGCTCGACCCCGAAAGCCCATGAATTCGTTCGGGCATGGGGTAACTTCATTAATCGTGCATGAAGTTCTTGTTTTTGCAGAGCCGGAAGCCTAGTTTCGAGGCAATGTTTTTTTTTGGGTCGCATGGCCCTTATCGGAAAAGTGGAGGCTTATCATGGGAAGCGTTAGCATTTGGCACTGGCTTGTGGTCGGCATCATCGTGATGCTGCTGTTTGGACGCGGCAAAGTTTCCGATCTGATGGGTGATGTTGCCAAGGGCATCAAATCCTTCAAAAAGGGTATGGCGGATGACGAGCCGGTCGCAGCTGCGCCTTCAGCTGAAATGGCAAAGCCTGTGACGGATCATTCGGTAGCTGCGCCGCCGCAAGCCGCACCGCACGAGCACAAAGCGGGTTGATTGTAAGATGCGGATGCCGGTTTCGGCTTCCGGAAAACAGGCTCATTCGTGATGTTGGATTTTGGTGCGGGTGAACTGGTGGTGATCGGCGTGGTTGCGCTGGTTGCGATTGGTCCCAAGGAATTGCCGGGATTGCTGCGCACCGTCGGGCAGGCGGTCGGGAAATTGCGTCGAATGGCAGGCGATTTTCAGGGCCAGTTCAACGACGCGCTTCGCGAGGCCGATATGGCCGACGCCAAGCAGATGATCGCGGATCTCCAAAAGGATGTTTCGGGCATATCCATCGAGCCCAATCCGACACCTGCTTTTCCGGTCGAAGCTGAGGTTCCTGCACCTGCCTTGCCGGTTGATACAGCCGCTCTTGCTCAGGATTCTGCCCCTGTGGTGGGTGCTGACGAGGAAGCGCCTGCGCCGAAAAAGAGGGTCCGCAAGGCCAAGGCTGAGGATGAGCGGGTAGCTTCTGCTGAAGTCGACGCCCTGACTGCCGAGACGGTCGCGGAGGAAAAACCGAAGCGTCGAAAGGCTGCCAAGAAAAGTGAAAGCCAAGAAGAAGCGTCATGACAGCAGAAGATATTGACGCCTCCAAAGCGCCGTTGATGGAACATCTGATCGAATTGCGTGCCCGACTGATCAAGTCGATGATCGCGTTTTTCCTGATGTTTTTCCTGAGTTTCTTTTTTGCCAAGCAAATTTATAACATTTTGATTTTCCCCTATGTGTTGGCCGCTGGCGATGTGACGCAAGTGAAGCTGATTTATACGGCTCCGCTCGAATATCTGTTCACGCAGATCAAGATTGCTGTTTTTGGCGCGTCCTTTTGCTCGTTCCCTGTGGTGGCAACGCAGATTTATAAATTTGTGGCGCCCGGCCTTTATAAAAACGAGAAGGACGCGTTTGTGCCGTATCTGATCGCGACGCCAGCTCTGTTTCTTGTTGGCGCGTCGGTGGTGTTTTTTGTCGCGATGCCGATCGTCATGAAATATTCGATCGGTCAGCAACAGCTTGATGTGGCAGGCGCTGCTTCCATCGAGCTTTTACCGAAGGTGAGCGAGTATCTCTCGCTGATCATGACGCTAATTTTTGCTTTTGGCGTGACGTTCCAATTGCCCGTCGTTTTGACCCTTTTGGCGCGGGCTGGCGTCATTGATGCCCAGTTTCTGCGGGATAAACGGCGATATGCGATAGTGCTGGTTTTCGTAGCAGCAGCCATTTTGACGCCGCCCGATGTTATCAGCCAGATGTCGCTCGCCATTCCGACGCTGCTTCTCTACGAAGCCTCTATCTTCGCAGTGCGAATCGTCGAAAAACAGCGGGCGAAGGCTGAAGCGGAACGAAACGACGCCTAATCCGTTTTTTCCGCGTCTATTAAATTACTTAGGCGAGGTTTCTCATGTACGATATTCGCTGGATCCGTGAAAACGCGGCGCTTTTCGATCAAGGCTTGAGCCATCGCAGCGCAGAGCCGCTTTCGGCCATCGTGCTGGCGAAAGACGATGAGCGGCGGGCGGCAATCGCGCTTTCGCAATCCGCGCAGGAGCGCCGCAACGCGCTGTCTAAGGAAATCGGGCAGGCGATTGCCGCCAAGGATCAGGCCCGTGCCGATGCGCTGAAGGCCGAAGTTGCCGCGTTGAAGGACCGGCTTGCGGATGCGGAGGCGCTTGAAAAGCGGCTGATAGCCGAACTTGACGCTGCTTTGGCTGCCATTCCCAATACGCCGCTCGAATCGGTGCCGGTTGGAGCCGACGAGCATGGTAATGTCGTCACCCGGGTGTGGGGCGAGCCGAAACACTTCGATTTTGAGGCTAAGCAGCATTTCGACCTCGGCGAAGGCCTCGAAATGATGGATTTCGAAACGGCGGCCAAAATGTCGGGTGCGCGTTTTGTCATCAATAAAGGCCATCTGGCCCGGCTTGAGCGAGCAATCGGCCAATTTATGCTCGATCTTCACACCGGTGAAAACGGGTATACCGAGATCAATCCGCCGCTGCTCGTCAAGGATCATGCGATGTTCGGCACCGGCCAATTGCCGAAATTTGCCGAGGATCTGTTTCACGTCGAGCCTGATTTTTGGCTGATACCGACGGCGGAAGTATCGCTGACCAATATGGTGCGTGAAAGCATACTGGATGAAAAAGAATTGCCGATGCGGGTAACCGCCTTGACGCATTGCTTTCGGGCCGAGGCGGGTTCGGCCGGACGCGATACGCGCGGCATGATCCGCCAGCATCAGTTCCAGAAGGTGGAACTGGTCACGATCGCTACCCCCGAGCAATCGGCGGCAGAACATGAGCACATGACGGCTTCTGCCGAAAAAGTACTGCAAAAGCTCGGTTTGGCCTATCGGGTGATGACCTTGTGCACGGGTGATATGGGATTTGGGGCGCAAAAGACCTATGATATCGAGGTCTGGTTGCCGGGGCAGGGCATGTATCGCGAAATTTCCTCCTGTTCGGTGTGCGGCGACTTCCAGGCCCGCCGGATGAATGCGCGGTTCAAGGCAGCCGATGGTAACGGGAACCGGTTTGTTCATACGCTGAACGGTTCCGGTCTTGCAGTGGGCCGCACGCTGGTGGCGGTTTTGGAAAATTATCAAAACGCGGATGGCTCTGTCACCGTGCCGTCAGCTTTGTTGCCCTATATGGGCGGCATCACGAAAATCGAGAAAGTCGGTTAAGATGCGTATTCTGGTTACCAATGACGACGGCATCCATGCGCCGGGCCTTGCCATTTGCGAAGCGATCGCCCGCTCGCTTTCGGACGATGTGTGGATTGTAGCCCCAGAAACAGATCAGTCAGGGGTTGCCCATTCGCTGTCACTGAACGATCCATTACGCCTTCGCCAAGCAGGGCCGCAACGCTATGCGGTGCGGGGAACGCCGACCGATTGCGTCATCATGGCCGTGCGTCATGTGCTGGATCGCAAGCCGGACCTGATTTTGTCGGGCGTTAATCGCGGCCAGAATGTTGCCGAAGATGTGACCTATTCCGGTACCGTCGCTGCGGCTATCGAGGGTACCATTCTGGGGGTGCCATCGATTGCGATGTCGCAATGCTATGGTGCGGATACCGCCAAGGCCCTGCACTGGAATTGTGCCGAGACGCTGGCGCCTGCTATTATTCAAAAAGTGCTGAACGAGGGCATTCCGCCCAATATTCTCGTCAATATCAATTTTCCTAATTGTTTGCCTGGCGATGTGAAGGGCACCAGTATCGCGGTGCAGGGGCAGCGCCAGCAGGATCTGCTTCGGATTGATGAGCGATCGGATGGTCGCGGCAATCCCTATTATTGGATCGCCTTCGGGCGCGGCAAGTCTGTTCCGGGCCATGGCACGGATCTGGAGGCGATTGCCGATAACCGGATTTCCGTGACGCCCCTTCGTCTGGATCTGACCGATGAGCCGACGCTTACCCGTTACGCTCAGATTTTTTGAAAAAGGCCTGAGATTTGGCAAGCAAGACGCAAAGCGCGGAAGCCACAATGTCCTTTCTCCTAGGCCTGCGGGCCCGAGGTGTGTTGGACACGGCCACGCTTCGAGCGTTTGAACGGGTCTCGCGGACTGAATTTGTCGGTCATCAATATGCCGATTTAATTCATGACGATATTTCGCTGCCCATTCCCTGTGGCCAGACGCAAACCTCGCCCGGAGGGCTTGCGCGGATGCTCTCGGCGTTGGGGGCCACGTCGGGCGATCGAATTCTCGAAATTGGCACCGGATCGGGCTATGCGTCGGCCCTTTTGAGCCATGTCGGCCTCAGCGTGATTACCATAGAACGGTATCGTTCGCTCGTCGAAGCGGCGCAGACGCGGTTTCAACGCTTGGGCCTATCCAATATTCGGGTGCTGCATGCCGATGGCGCACGGGGATTGGCGGATGAAGGTCCGTTTGATCGCATTATTGTCCACGGCTCGATTGAAGGCGATCACGAACCCTTGCTGGATCAGTTGACACCGGGCGGAGCGCTTGTTGCCGTTTTGCGGGCAGGGAACGTCTCCGAGTTGACGCGCTGGCGCCGCGGGGAGGGCAGTCGATCGGTCGAAATGGATCATTTTGGTCGGCTCGATATGCCGATGCTGGCTAAAGGCATGGCGGAAATTCTTTGAAGGCTTAAAGCAGCCGCAATTCAGAGGGAGAAAGAGTTTCTTAACCTAAACAGAGCATTAATCGCATTGTTAAGGCTTGAGTCGCCTACTCGCTTTGTTTTGGAGGTTGCCCGTGTATTCGAAGTCCGCAATTCGGTTTCTAGCTTCATGCGGTCTTTGCGTTTTGCTGACGGGATGCGGAACGGATGTTGTCCGGGTGTCCGCAAACCCGGTCCCCAATCCTTTCGCAGGCTCGTCCCGGTTTGACCCGCCTGTTACGGGGTCTCTTTCAGCGAAATCGCAAGCCTCCGAAGGCATGAGCAATGACGTGCTCGCTGCGCCCGTGGCCGCAAGTTCTGCGGGCTCGATTTCATCGGCGCCCCTCGATGCGCCGTCGGGCAGCAATATGCCGGTGGCGGACAAAGTTCCGCTCAAACCGTTGCCGACGACCACCCTTGCAAGCCAACCCGCCGCTGTTGAGCCACAAAAAATTGCGGCCCTTTCGCCGGTTGCGGCACCCACTGCAATCCCCCAAAATTCGAAGGCAGTTACGGCCTCCTCCGGTAATGGCAAATGGGTTGCGCAAGGCGGCACGGAGGTGACCTTGGGCGAGGGCGAAACCATCGCCACCCTGTCGTCGCGGTATGGTGTTCCGGAAAACGCTATTCGTGGCGCGAACGGATTGAATGCCATGGCCAAGCTGTCCCGTGGCGCAAAATTGATTATTCCGGTCTATGTGGCCGACGGTTCGCTTGTGCCGCAAAAAGGGAAGCCGGAGGCTGTAACGAAGACGGCTTCGCTTGCGGCCAATGTGCCAGTGGCAGCCCCCGCGCAAGCCTCTGTCGTGGCTGAAACGCCAGCGGTTAAGACGGGTGGTAAGAAGGCAGCGGTTGCCGAAGCTGCAACGCCTGCCCAGGTTGCTTCGCTCGAGACCACTTCGGCTGCTGCCGATCCGGCGCAGGCCGATACCTCCAAGGTTGCTAATGCGGCGGGCTTTCGTTGGCCGGCACGCGGTCGGGTGATTCAGGCCTTTGGTGACAAGAATGGCGTCAAGAGTACCGGCATCAATATTTCCTTACCGCAGGGCACGCCGGTTAAGGCGGCGGAGGCCGGTACCGTTGCTTATGCCGGTAGTGAAATTAAGGGATTTGGTAATCTGGTCATGATCCGCCATCCCGATGGTTGGGTTTCGGTATATGGCAACAACAGCGAAATCAAAGTAAAGCGTGGCGATGAAATCAAGCGCGGGCAGGTGATTGCGCTTTCCGGTCAATCGGGAGACGTCTCGGCACCCCAGCTTCATTTCGAACTGCGGAAGGGGTCGGTTCCGGTCGATCCCGTGGGACAGCTCAGCGGCGATTAAGGCCTTTTGCGAGGTTCGAGAGCGGACAGGGGCAGCATTTGACGGCTGCCCCTTTTTTTTATGCCAGATGGAGGCCCATTCGTCCGGCTAGATCCTGAATATATTGGAACGCGGTTCGGCCGGAGCGGGAGCCGCGTGTTGTTGCCCATTCAAGGCTTTCATGTTCGAGTTTGGCCGCATCAAGGCCGATGCCGTAATGGCTGGCGTAGCCTCTGACCATATCGAGATATTCATCCTGACTGCACTTATGAAAGCCCAACCAGAGGCCGAATCGATCGGAAAGTGATACTTTTTCCTCGATTGCTTCGCCGGGATTAATCGCCGTGCCCCGTTCATTGTCCATCATGTCACGCGGCAGGAGATGCCGGCGGTTTGACGTCGCGTAGAAGATGACATTGTCAGGCCGGCCTTCAATGCCACCCTCCAACACGGCTTTGAGCGATTTATAGGAGGTGTCGTTCGCGTCAAACGACAGATCATCGCAAAAGACAATGAACCGGCACGCATTTTCCCGCATGATGGTCATTAAAGCGGGCAAACTTTCAATATCTTCGCGGTGGATTTCCACGAGCTTGAGCGGTAAAACACCGGCTTGTCCTGCCAGTTTGCCGATGGCAGAGGCATGGGCCGCTTTAACCAGCGATGACTTGCCCATCCCGCGTGCGCCCCAAAGCAAGGCATTATTGGCAGGCAGACCCCGGGCGAAGCGTTCGGTATTGTCGTTCAGTTGATCCCTCACGCGATCAATGCCGCGAAGCAGACCCATCTCCACCCGATTGACTTTGGGAACGGGGGTAAGGTTGCCCTTGTCCGGATGCCAGACAAAAGCGTCAGCAGCGCCAAGATCGGTGGGGCGATGCGGGGCCGGCGCCATACGTTCGAGCGCGTCAGCGATTCGTTTGAGATCCGACGCAAGTTCCGATGAAACTGTGTTGGCCGACAATGTCATGGCGATTTAATCCGGTGGTTGAACTGCGGCTTGTCCATAGCGGCGAAAGGCTTACGCGTCCACATGCCCGTCAATGGGGGAAGGATCCTGCTTTCATTTGCAATCCGGCCCGGTCTGGCTATAGTCCCGGCCGACTGGTAGGACGCGTTTCTCTCTTAGGTGAGACGTTCTGCTGACCGAAATAGATGACCGGAGGTTTCTGTCGTGAATTTACCCGCTGATACGCTGATGCAGATCGTTCCGTTTGTTCTGATTTTTGTCATCATGTATTTCCTGATGATCCGGCCGCAGCAGAAGCGCCAGAAAGAACATCAGGAAATGATCAAGAATGTCCGTCGTGGCGATCAGGTCGTCATGTCAGGCGGGTTGATCGGTAAGGTTTCGAAAGTTACCGACGACAGCGAACTTGAACTCGAAATCGCCGACAATGTAAAAGTACGTGTCTCGCGTACCGCCATTGCCGATGTCCGCAGCAAGGGTGAACCGGTCAAGTCCTGATCGTTCTCCGTTTTTTTTGAACACGAAGCCATGCTCCGCTATTCTCGCGGCAAAATTGCCGCTATTCTCCTCCTTGCTTTTGCCGGCTTCTATTTTGCCGCGCCTAGCCTCATGTCGCCTGAAACACGGGCGGCGATCCGCGCCAACGCGCCTGGATTCGTGCCTGCCTGGCTGATACCGAACCAAGCCATTGTGCTCGGGCTCGATCTGCAGGGCGGTTCGCATGTTTTGTTGGAAGTTGACAGCAGCGCGGTGATCAAGACCCAGATCAACACGTTGCGCGACGATATGCGCCGGATTTTGCGGGAAGAGAAAATTTCGCTGGCGGGCGGCCTCGCCGTCTTGCCCCGTGGCGTTACCGTCCGGATCGCCGATGACGCAGAGCGCAAACGCGTGATGCCGAAGCTTCGCGAGATTTCGAGCCCGGGACCGGCGATCGGGATTCTGAGCGGCGGATCGCAACCTTTGTTTGAAATGACCGAACAACCCGATGGCCTTATCGCCATTGTGCTGACCGAGCAGGGCGTGACCGACAAAATCCGCAAGGCCATCGATCAGGCGATCGAAGTCTTACGCCGCCGTATCGACGCGCTCGGGACGACCGAGCCCAATATTCAACGCCAAGGTGTTGACCGTATTCTGGTTCAGGTTCCGGGCTTGCAGGACCCGAAACGCTTGAAGGATATTTTGGGCACGACGGCGCAGCTTGAATTCCGCATGGTCGCGGATTCGGGCGCTGGAGCGGGCGATACCGAAATGCTGCCGCAGGTGGATGAGGGTGCGGGTCAACTCTCGATTGAAAAGCGGGTCATCGTTCAGGGTGAAGATTTGATCGACGCGCAGCCGGGGTTTGATAGCCGCAGCAGCGAGCCGATTGTCAATTTCAAATTCAACATCCGCGGCGCCCAGCGCTTCGGTCAAACCACATCGGAATCCGTGGGCCGTTCCTTGGCCATCGTGCTGGACCGCAAGGTGATCTCTGCCCCTCGGATCCAATCGCCGATTACCGGAGGGCAAGGTCAGATTTCGGGTCGGTTTACGGTTGAAGCGGCCAATAACCTCGCCATTCTTTTACGCGCTGGCGCCTTGCCTGCTCCGTTGACCATCGTCGAAGAGCGGACGGTTGGGCCCGGATTGGGGCAGGACTCGATCAATGCGGGCAAGATCGCATCCTATGTCGCCGCCGTTCTTGTTGTCGGTTTCATGTTTGCGACCTATGGCCTGTTCGGTTTTTTCGCCAATATTGCGCTGGCCATCCATGTGGTGCTGATATTCGCGATGATGTCGCTGATCGGCACGACACTTACCTTGCCCGGCATTGCGGGTATTGTTCTGACGATTGGCACAGCGGTCGATTCCAACGTGCTGATTTATGAACGTATCCGGGAGGAGGCACGGCAGGGGCGCAGTCTTGTGGCGGCGCTGGATGCCGGCTTTACCCGCGCCTTCGCGACCATCATCGACTCGAATGTGACGATGTTTATTGCGGCCGCCATTCTCTTCTTCCTTGGCAGCGGTCCGGTGCGCGGCTTTGCCGTCACCATGGTCTTTGGCATCATCACCACGGTTGTGACCGCTGTGACCATGACGCGCATGATGATTGCGCTGTGGTATACGCGCTCCCGGCCGCAGCACATGCCCTTCTGAGAGGAACCACGACCATGAAACTTCTCAGAATTATTCCGGACGACACCACATTCGGCTTCATGAACTTCCGGAGCATCAGCTTTCCGATTTCCGCTCTTTTGTCGATTGTTTCTGTCGTCGCCTTTATCCTGATCGGCCTGAATTTCGGTATCGATTTTACCGGCGGCACCCTGATCGAAATGAAGGCGTTGTCGGGCAAAGCCGATATTGCCGCCGTACGGAGTGCGACGGCCCATCTGGCTATTGGCGATGTCGAGGTTCAGGAATTCGGCAATCAGGGCGAAGTTTCGTTGCGCTTCGGGTTGCAGGCGGGAGGCGACAAAGGTCAGCAGGCCGTGGTCGAACACGTCCGCACCACGTTTGGTGATACCTATGAATTCAGGCGGGTGGAAGTTGTCGGCCCGCGTGTATCAGGTGAATTGGTCCAGTCGGGTATTTTGGGCGTTGTGCTCTCGGTTCTGGCCGTTCTCGTGTATCTCTGGTTCCGCTTCGAATGGCAGTTTGCGGTTGGCGCCGTTATCGCCACGCTGCACGATCTTGTGCTGACCATCGGCTTTTTCGCCGTCACGCAAATCGAATTCAACATGACCTCGATTGCCGCCATTCTGACCATTGTTGGCTATTCGCTGAACGACACCGTGGTGGTTTTCGATCGTATTCGGGAATTGCTCCGGAAATATAAGCGACTCCCGATTGCCAATCTCTTGGATCTTTCGATCAACACGACCTTGTCGCGCACGGTTATGACCTCGATGACGACATCGCTGGCTTTGCTGGCCCTTGTCCTGTTTGGG
>CANGIS010000021.1 GCA_947454055.1 Hyphomicrobiales bacterium | reverse complement strand
CTTTGTCATGGCCGTAAGGCAGCAAATCCGCCTCCGGAATGCCAAGCTTCGCCCCAATCGCCATGATCGGCTGCTTCTGCGCCGCACGCGCAATTTCAATGTCGGTCTTGACTGCCATTGTACCGCTCCCCTTTTTACGTCAATAATAAACCGTGTTCTGTTCTTATTCTTGCCGCGCCAATAGTCCCGTTTCTATCGAATTTCCGTCACTAAACTGTCTATTAAAGGCGTAAGCAGGAATTATTAGAAAACATCATAGTCAAATAACGTCAGCAAATGGCGTAAATAGAATATAAGGACCAATTGAGATGGCCATTCCGATGTCGTTACGAGGAAAATTGCGGTTGCCTGCCATTGCGGCACCTTTGTTTTTGGCATCCGGCCCCGATCTTGTGGTCGAAGTGTGCCGCTCGGGACTTGTGGGCACATTCCCCGCTCTAAACCAGCGTAGCACCGAGGGGTTTGCGGCGTGGCTTGATGAGATTGGCGAAAGGTTAGCAGCCTTTCCCCAAGCTGCACCCTATGGCGTCAATCTCATCGTGCATAAAACCAATGTTCGGCTGGCGGCCGATCTTGAAACGGTCGTGAAATATCGTGTGCCGGTGGTGATCACGTCGCTTGGCGCTGTGCGTGATGTGGTCGATGCGGTCCATTCCTATGGCGGTCTGGTGTTCCACGACATCATCAGCCGCCGCCATGCCGAGAAAGCCGGAGAGGCGGGCGTCGACGGGTTGATCGGTGTCGCGGCAGGAGCAGGCGGTCATGCCGGTAATCTCAACCCGTTTGCATTGATCCATGAAATCAAATCGGTGTTTTCCGGTACGATCATCCTGTCGGGTTCGCTCAGCACGGGGCGTGATATTGCGGCCGCGCGGATGATGGGGGCGGATCTGGCCTATCTCGGCACACGTTTTTTAGCGACGCGGGAAGCGATGATTGATCCTGCCTATCGCCAGATGGTGCTGGATTCGCAGGCAGCCGATATCGTTTACACCTCGAAAATTTCCGGCGTGAACGCCAATTTCATGCGCCAGAGCATTATTGCGGCTGGACTTGATCCCGACCATTTGCCCGACCACGCCAAGCTCGACATGGCGTCGGAAGCCAAGGTCTGGAAAACGATTTGGTCCGCAGGCCAAGGGGTCGGCGCCATTTCGGAGGTTTCGGGGGCGGCCGAACTGTGCGAGCGTCTGATGGCGGAATATCGCGAGGCAGTCAAAGGGCTCGCCAAGGATCCGTTTGCGGCCTGACGGCATTTCACGTTTTTGAGCCAGATCAAGGAAGCGGCTCGCTATCCTTGGTTTCAATCAGCGCATGAAAAATTCATGGCTGGCTCATCTCGATGCGCGGGTTCCGCGTTACACAAGTTATCCCACCGCTCCGCATTTCCATGCGGGGATTGACGGAACCCGATGGGACGCATGGCTGGGGGAAACCGATTTGACCAAGCCGGTATCCCTTTATGTCCATGTGCCGTTTTGCGCGAAGCTGTGCTGGTATTGCGGATGCAATACCGACATCATCAAGACGGATGCTCCGGTCGCCGACTATCTCGATCTGTTGTTGCGCGAGATTACGCGCACGGCGGACCTTCTGCCCGGGAGGGCCAAAGTTTCGCATCTGCATTTCGGCGGCGGATCGCCTAATACATTGCCGGTTGAGGCGTTTCACCGCCTGATGGATGCGATCGAAGCCCGCTTTGATTTTGCCCCCCAAGCCGAACGCGCCATCGAGCTTGACCCGCGTGGCCTCGATCTTGATCGGGTGAAGGCCTATGCGGCGCGCGGCATTGATCGCGCCAGCATCGGCGTGCAGGATCTTGATCCTCAGGTACAAAAGGCCATTCATCGAATCCAGCCTTTGGCCACGGTTACGCGTGCGGTTGAACGGCTCCGCGCCAATGGCATCGAGGCGATCAATTTTGACCTTCTCTATGGCCTGCCCCTGCAAAGTGTTGCGACCATGGAGAAAACCATTGCCGAGGTATTGGCGCTTGATCCGGCCCGCATCGCGCTGTTTGGCTACGCCCATGTGCCGTGGATGAAAAAATATCAAAAGGCCTTGGAGCGTTATACGTTGCCGGGTCAATCCGAACGCGCGGTATTGGCATCCGCTGCGCGGGCGGCGTTGGAAGCGGTCTACGAGCCCATCGGCATTGATCATTTCGCCCGCCCTGACGATGCCTTGGCGCTGGCCGCCAAAAGCGGAACCCTTCGCCGGAATTTTCAGGGCTATACGACCGATCTGGCTGAAACGCTGATCTCGTTCGGCCCCAGCGCCATTTCGGAAACGGCGCAAGGCTATGCCCAAAACGAGCCGGATGTGAGGCGCTGGTCCGCACTTGCGCAAGGTGGTCAATCCAGCGTTTATCGGGGCATCGAGTTGATCGAGGAAGATCGCCTCCGCCGCGCTGTGATCGAACGGTTGATGTGCGATTTGAGCGTGGATCTCGACGCTATGGCTGCCCGCTATCAAGCCGATCCGGCCATCTTTATGCCGGCGCTGGAGCGGCTAGAGGTCTATGCCGCTGACGGCATGGTTGAGATCGAAGGCTGGCGGGTAAGCGTTCCGGACGAGGCCCGTATGGCGGTGCGTTCGGTTGCCTCGGCCTTCGATGCCTGGCTCACCTCCGACGGCGCGCGGCACGCAGCTGCCGTCTGACGGCTGAATTCCGTCGTTGGTAACGGACCGTCGGATGGCGGGTGATCTTGCCATTCGGGTTCACTGGCGCGCATGATCGGTGACGATCACCGGAACCCGCTAGCCCATGTCCTATCTGCTCGCTATTGACCAAGGCACCACCTCCTCGCGCGCCGTGCTGTTTGCCGGCGATTTATCGGTTAAAACGATCGCACAGCAGGAATTTACCCAGCATTTCCCCGCTTCGGGCTGGGTGGAACACGAGCCGGAAGAGCTGTGGGACAGCGTGGTCGAGGTCTGCCGCAAGGCCATGGCGCAGACGGATGCAACGGCCAGCGACATTGCCGCCATCGGCATTACCAATCAGCGCGAGACAACGCTGATCTGGGATCGGGCGACGGGTAAAGCCATTCACCGCGCGATTGTCTGGCAGGACCGCCGTACGGCGGATCACTGCGAGCGCCTAAAAGCCGAAGGCCATGAGCCGATGGTCGCGGCCAAAACCGGCCTTCTGCTCGATCCCTATTTTTCAGGCACCAAAATCAGCGCGATTCTCGATGCCGTCCCCGGCGCGCGTCGGCGGGCCGAGCGGGGCGAATTGGCATTCGGCACGGTGGATACGTTCCTGCTCTGGCGCCTGACGGGCGGAAAAGTTCATGCCACCGACGCCACCAACGCTTCCCGCACCATGCTGTGCAACATTCATACGGGCGAGTGGGATGACGAGCTTCTAACCCTTTTAAAAGTGCCGTGCGCTTTGCTCCCCGAGATCCGCGATTGCTCGTTCCATTATGGCGACACCGAGCCGGAGCTTTTCGGCGGTCCCATCGCCATTCGCGGCATCGCGGGCGATCAGCACGCAGCCACCATGGGGCAGGCCTGTTTCGAGCCGGGCATGATGAAATCGACCTATGGCACCGGTTGTTTCGCGTTGCTCAATACGGGTGATACGGCGTTGCGCTCCAACAACCGGCTTCTCACCACCCTTGCCTATCAACTCGATGGCAAGCGAACCTATGCGCTCGAAGGCTCCATCTTTATTGCGGGCGCTGCCGTGCAATGGCTGCGCGATGGTCTCAACCTCATTGAACACGCAGCCGAGGCAGGCCCGTTGGCCGAGGCTGCCGATCCCGATCAGCAGGTTTATCTGGTCCCCGCTTTTGTCGGCCTTGGGGCGCCCTATTGGGATGCCAAAGCGCGGGGTGCGATGTTCGGGCTGACACGCAATACCGGCCCGCGTGAATTTGCGCGCGCAGCGCTGGAAGCGGTTTGCTTTCAAACGCTGGATTTGATGAAGGCGATGCGGGCGGATTGGTCGACGGCTTCCCAAACCAAAACCGTGTTGCGGGTCGATGGCGGCATGACGGCGTCCGATTGGACGATGCAGCGGCTCGCCGACATCCTCGATGCGCCGGTGGATCGACCCGAGATCATGGAGACAACGGCGTTGGGTGCCGCCTATCTTGCAGGCCTCTCCGCAGGCCTTTGCCCAAAGCCCGCCGCGTTCATGGCAGACTGGAAATGTGAACGCCGATTTGATCCGAAGCTGGATGTCGATACCCGCCAGCGTCTCGTCGCGGGCTGGCAGGATGCGGTAAGACGCACGCTGTCCTAAGGGCTTAAAGCTTTGCGTTTCATCGATATTCATTGTCTACTACGCACCATAGAGTTGGGATGGTAGCGCCTATCATGACACAAGAAGGTCGCGGCGGAGGGCGCAAGGGGCGTGCTGGCCGCAGTCATTCGGGTATTCCGCAGCTGCCCTGGCGCGCGGTGCACAATACCTATAAGCCGCTCGACATCCTCAACGAGGAGCAGATGGACGGGCTGCACCGCACCTCGATGCGCATCCTGTCCGAGCTTGGCATCAAGGTGATGAGCGAAAAGGTGATGGACCTTTTTGAAAAAGCCGGTGCCCGCGTCGACCGCTCCGAGCAGGTGATCCGCGCCGATGAAAGCCTCATCATGGCAGCGATCCAATCAGCGCCTTCCTCGTTTACGCTGAGGAGCCGCAATCCGGCCAGACAACTTATCCTTGGCGGTAATTCGCTCGTTTTTGGCCTCGTGGCCGGTCCTCCCAATGTGCATGATCGCATCCATGGGCGACGTCCGGGCAACCTCGCCGATTATCAAAACTTCATCCGGCTGGCGCATCATTTCAACGCCATCCACATCATCGGCAATCAGGTGGTGGCCCCCACGGAACTGCCCGCCAATTCTCGCCATCTCGATACCTACCGCGCCAATCTGACACTGAGCGACCGGTCGTTTCACTGCACGGCGATTGGTCGGGGCAGGGCGATTGATGGCATCAGGATGATGGCAATTTCGCGCGGCATTTCGCTCGACGAGATGCGGGCATCGCCGGGCGTTATCACCATTATTTCGGTCAACTCGCCGCGCCTGCTCGATGACGCGATGACCGATGGCTTGACCGCGATGGCCGAGCACGGCCAACCCGTCACCATCACGCCGTTCACCTTGATGGGCGCGATGACGCCGGTGACGTTGGCCGCGGCACTCGCGCAACAAAACGCCGAGGCTTTGTTTGGCGTGGCACTGACGCAATTGATCAATCCCGGCACGCCGGTGATGTATGGCGGCTTTACCTCGAATGTCGATATGCGCTCCGGCGCACCGGCCTTTGGCACGCCTGAGAATACCAAGGCGAATGTCATTGGCGGGCAATTGGCGCGGCGTTATGGCTTGCCCTATCGCAGCTCCAATTCCAACGCGTCGAACGCAGTTGATCTGCAAGCGACATACGAGACGGGCATGGCAACATGGGGAGCCGTCTTGGGCGGCGCGAACATGATCTATCATGCGGCAGGATGGCTCGAAGGCGGGCTGACGGCGTCTTACGAGAAGCTCATTCTCGACGTCGAAATACTGCAAAACATGATGGAATTTTTGGCGCCCCTGCCGTTTAGCGAAGATGATCTCGGCTTTGAGGCGATCAAATCGGTGCCCGCAGGCGGCCATTTCTTTGGCGCCGAGCACACGATGTCGCGGTACGAAAACGCGTTTTATCAACCCATGCTGTCGGATTGGCAAAACCATGGCGCATGGCAAGCCGCAGGCGCGCACGATGCGTTGGAGCGCGCCACGGGTCTATGGCAACAAGCATTGCGTGACTATCAAGAGCCGGTGCTCGACGAAGCCATCCGCGAGGAGCTTGATGCCTACGTCGCCCATCGTCGGGAAGAAATTGGAAGCGGAGAACCGTGATGCGTACCCATGCCCAAGCCGTCGTCATCGGAGGCGGTGTGATCGGCTGCTCCATCCTGTACCACCTCGCCAAGCTCGGCTGGTCGGATGTGGTGCTGCTTGAACGCGACGAGCTGACCAGCGGTTCCACCTGGCACGCGGCGGCCAATATTCATGGCCTGCATGATTCAACCAATATCAGCCGCCTTCAACATTACACGATGACGCTCTACAAGGAGCTCGAGGCCGAGACCGGCCAAGGCTGCGGCGTGTTTCAGCCCGGCTCGCTCTATCTCGCGCAGACAGAGGCACGCGAGCATCAGCTACGCCTGCAGGCCGCGAAAGCCAAACGTTACGGCATGAATTTTTACGAAGTCAGTCGGGCCGAGGCCGAACGCCTGCATCCGCTCGCCAATTTCGATGGCATCCGCTGCATCATGTATGAGCCCGATGGCGGCAATGTCGATCCGTCAGGCGTAACCGCAGCCTATGCGGCGGGCGCAAGACAACGCGGCGCTGAAATCTATCGCTTTACGCCGGTGACCGCCACAGAGGCGCAGGCAGATGGCAGCTGGATCGTGCGGACACCGAACGGCGATATTCGCACACAATGGGTCATCAATGCCGCAGGTCTTTGGGCGCGCGAAGTCGCTGCCATGGTTGACCTGACCTTGCCGTTGCTGCCGACCGAGCACCAATATCTTGTCACCGAAACCATTTCTCAAATTGCCGCACTGGATCGCCGTCTGCCGTCGATCGCGGATCGCGATGGCGAATATTATCTGCGTCAGGAAGGTCAGGGCTTGCTGGTGGGCGCTTACGAGCGCGACATGAAGTTTTGGGCCGAGAACGGCACGCCGCTCGATTTCGGCCATGAGCTGTTCCCCGATGATCTGGAGCGCATCGAGCCCAATATGATGCGCGCGATTGATCGCGTCCCTGCCATTGGCGAGACCGGCATCAAGCGGGTCATCAATGGCCCGATGATCTGGTCGCCCGATAGCGCGGCGCTGTTTGGCCCTGTGCCGGAATTGAAAAATTATTTCTGCTGCTGCGGGATTATTCCGGGCTTTTCGCAATCGGGCGGGCTCGGCAAATTGGCGGCGGAATGGATGATCGAGGGCGAGCCCTCGCTCGATATGTTCGCGTGGGATTTGGCGCGCTTCGGCCAATGGGCTGACCGCGATTTCACCAAAGCGCGCGTGCGCGATCAATATGCCAACCGCTTTAAAATCCATTTCCCCAACGAGGAGCGGGCTGCGGGCAGGCCCGTGCGTACCCGTCCGGTCTATGCCAAGCAGAAGGATATGGGCGCGGTTTTCGGCCTCAATTTCGGCTGGGAGCATCCGTTGTGGTTTTCGAAAGGCGACGAGCCGAGGGAAGAAACCATCGGGTTCACGCGACAGAATTGGTGGGCGCCGGTTGGCCGCGAAGCGCGGATGCTGCGGGAACATGCGGGTATCATCGATATTTCAAATTTTGCCAAATACGAGGTTAAAGGACCGGGTGCTGAAAAATGGCTCAACGCGCTTTTCGCCAACCGGATGCCGCGCGAGATCGGGCGTTCCTGCCTCACCCCTTTGATCGGAAAACGCGGCGGAATTGCCGGTGATTTCACCATCACGCGGCTGGCAAACGATGACTTCATGATCATCGGATCCGGCATGGCGGAGCGGTTCCAT
Organism: Hyphomicrobiales bacterium; assembly: GCA_947454055.1. Lineage (GTDB taxonomy): Bacteria > Pseudomonadota > Alphaproteobacteria > Rhizobiales > Beijerinckiaceae > CAIUPE01. The sequence goes on along the minus strand of CANGIS010000021.1, from coordinate 38,150 downwards.
CAGCGCTTCTTCCGGGACGTTCCGTTACCAAAGGATACCAAGTTCCGCTCCGTGACGGAAGTCATGGGTGGCTTCAATGTCGCCGGTCCGAAGTCCCGCGCTTTGCTGCAAGGCCTGACAGCTGCGGATCTTTCCAACGAGGCTTTCCCCTTCATGCGGTCGCAACGGATGGTGGTCGCAGGCGTTGATACGGTTGCGCTCCGCGTGTCGCTTACGGGTGATCTCGGCTGGGAGCTTCATTGCCATGAGAGCGATCAGGTCCAGCTTTATGATGCCCTGCTTGCTGCTGGCGCGCCTTTGGGCGCCGGCCCCGTCGGCTCCCGCGCGTTGATGAGCCTGCGCGTCGAGAAGGGCTATGGCAGTTGGGGGCGGGATTACAGCCCTGAATATTGGCCCCACGAAAGCGGTCTTAATCGCTTGATCAAAGCGGACAAGGACTTTCTCAACAAAGCCGCGTGGGAGAAAATCGCCGAGCTTCCCGCCCGCGACCGTATGGTCATGCTGGAGATCGATGCGGAGGAAGCAGACGCCACCGGCGGGGAGCCGATCTTTTTGACCGATGGCACACCGGCAGGACAGGTCAGTTCCGGCACCTATGGGTATAGCGTTCAAAAATCACTGGCCATCGCCTATCTCAAAACGGCTTATTGCGCGCCCGGCACCGAGCTTGATGTCGCCATTCTGGGCAGGCCTCATCGGGCGCGCGTGCTGGCTTGTCCGCCCTTTGATCCCGATGGTGTGAAGCTTCGCTCTTAAGTCTATTCGCCGATTTTTTTATAAAACGTTTCGACGTGTCGCGCATGGGCAGCGGCATCGCCGAAATCGGCAAAATCCTTATAGCGCGGATGGAGCCCCTGCAGACGTTTGGCATGCTTGATCGGGCACCAATAGGCTTCCGTCAGCGACGCAATTTCGCGGGCATAGGCAATCAATCCGTTGGCATAGGAACAGAACGCGCAGTTGATTTTTTCAATGATATTTAAGTAAGCCAAATGGTGACGATCAAACACGACATAGTCGCTCCGCTTGACGCGCTTGATGCCGTAAGACGGAAAGCAGACTGCTTGGAAAGCGAATAAAAAGAGATCAAAAATAACCAGCGGAATAATGAGGCTGTAAATCACCGGCGCTGTCAGCACGATGAGGATATTGGCCCGTTTGAGATAAGCCCAGAGGCTGACTTTTAATTCACGATGGCGACGAAGAACCTCTTGTTCGAAGATGATTTTACCGTGCTCAAATCCAAACCGTAACTCCGCCGCACGCCGCGCCAATTCTGCATCAAGTTCGGTTTCTAGCGCATGGATTTTTTCGAAGATTGATCCAATATCGATGGCCATGAAAACGCGTCTCCCTGTCATCGAAAGCGGACCCGATGCCGCCACTCTTATATAACGATCGGTGAATATCCAAGATTGGACGATTCCCCTATCTTAAGCCGCTGAAGCCACCGCTTCGCCAATCTCAAGCTCGGCCAGTAAGGCATAGGATTTCAAGCGGGCATCGTGATCGTAAATCGCGGAAGCTACCATCAACTCGTCGACACCGGTGCGTTCTACAAAGCGGTCAAGCTGCCCTTTTACCGTTGCGGGCGAGCCAACAAACGAGCAGGTCAACATACGCGAAGCATGCACCTTTTCGGTCGGCGCCCAATAATCTTCAATGGAGTCGATGGGCGGCTTGAGATAGCCGCGCGCGCCGCGCACCATGTCGGTAAAGCGTTGCTGCAGTGAGGTAAAAAGCCTGCGTGCTTCAGCATCGGTGTCCGCCAGAATGACATTCACCCCCGCCATCGCATGAGAGGTTTTGGCCTGCTGGGAAGGTTTGAAACGCGCGCGATAAATGGCAAGCGCATCATCAAGCGCATCGGGTGAAAAATGCGACGCGAAAGCATAGGGCAGGCCAAGGGCTGCGGCCAGTTGCGCGCCATAAAGGCTCGATCCCAAAATCCAAAGCGGCACATTCAAACCCGTGCCGGGTACGGCCTGAATCATCTGGTCGGGCTGCAACGGCCCGAGCAGCGCTTGCAGTTCCAACACATCATCCGGAAAGTGATCAGACGCCATCATATCGCGCCGCATCGCCATCGAGGTTGCGCGATCCGTACCCGGTGCACGGCCGAGGCCGAGATCGATCCGGCCGGGATAAAGCGATTCAAGCGTTCCAAACTGTTCGGCAATCACCAGCGGCGAGTGGTTGGGCAACATGATGCCGCCCGCACCTACCCGGATGGTATGGGTGTGGGACGCAATATAGCCGATCACGACCGAGGTCGCAGCACTCGCGATCCCCACCATATTATGGTGCTCGGCCACCCAGTAGCGTTGATAGCCCAAGCGCTCGACATGCTGGGCGAGGTCTTTGGTATGCGCAAACGCATCGGCCGGCGTGTGCCCCTCGGGAACAGGAACGAGATCGAGAACAGAAAGGGCGACCATGATTGATACTCACATTTCAACGCAGTCAGGATGATAACGGATCGAGCCCTAAGGCTGAAGGACTTTTCCCGGGTTCATGATACCGGATGGATCAATCAGCCGTTTGATATCGCGCATCAGCGCCAGTTTCACCGGATCGCTCTGCTCGGCAAGCGCTTCCCGCTTTTCAAGGCCAATGCCGTGTTCTGCGGAGAAAAAGCCGCCCAGCGCCGTCAGCTCCTCATAGACAAGCGCCGAGATCGCCTTGTAATGCGCGGTCATCGGCGCGGGCTTGTTCACCGTTATGTGCAAATTGCCGTCGCCCAGATGGCCGATATAGAACAGCTGCACCGCAGGGTCATGCGCATGAAGCCGCGCATGGAGCGCGTCAATATAGGTGCCCATGCCCGCCAGCGGCACCGAAAGATCGAACCATAGCCCGTGCGGAAAAGCGCGGTCGACGGCCCAGTCTTCGCGAATTTTCCAAACCGCATCACGTTCTTTTTCATTTTTGCACAGCAAGGCGTCGCTGATCAGGCCTTCCTCGAACGCAAGGCCAAGTTCGGCTTCAAGCACAGCCTGATCGGTGAATTCAAAGATCGCGCAATCGCCTTGTTCGCCAAACTCCGCAAGGGCGTCGGCGCCGTGGTCGCGGGCGGACAGGCTGACATGGTTGCCGCTCATCAGCTCGGCACGCAACAGGCGGCCATGGCTGAGCGCTTCAAGCCGTCTGAAGAGCCTGATGCCGCTATTCAGATCAACGAGCGATACCAGAGCCGTCGTACCCGGAGCTTCATACGGTGAGAGCCGCAAACAGGCGCGGGTGACGATGCCGAGCGTGCCTTCCGAGCCGATAAAAAGCTGCTTGATGTCATAGCCGCCATTGGCCTTGATCACCTGCGTGAGATCGCCCAGCACGCGGCCATCCGGCAGCACGATTTCAAGCCCCACGATACGCTGTCGCATCGGGCCGAAGCGGAAGGCTTCCTGCCCGCCCGCATTGGTGGCGATCATACCGCCGATCGTTGCGGTGCCGCGCGCGCCCAGATCGATGCCGCAGGTCAGGCCGTGTTGGCGCACAGCTTCTTCGAGCGTTTGCAGCGTGCATCCGGCTTCGACAATGGCGGTGTGGGAAACGGCATCAATCGCCACAATCTGCGCCATGCCCTGCATCATCATGATCAGCTGACCATGTGCTGATCGCGCCGCACCCGACAGGCCGGTCCGTCCGCCCTGCGGCACCACGCTCAAGCCATGCGCGCTGCAATAGCCCAAGACGTCGGCCACCTCCTGCGTCGTACGGGGCAAGACGGCGAGGCCAGCGTCCAAATTGGCCGGATCGAAGCCGGCATCAACGCTCGACAAGGCTTCACCCGAGCGAACCGCGTGGGCTCCAAGAAGGCCGATCAGACGTTCACTGTGCAAAGGGGCCATTTATCGTGCTTTGATCGTTTGGTTGAAGGGTTAACGCAAGGAACGGGAGCGGATGTCGAATAACCGGCTTTCCTCAAACGGAGCGCATGTGCCGGTCGCGGAGCTCGGTGATCAAGGCCGCAAGATGCTGTTGCTTTTCAAGTTCGGTCCAACCGCGGAGGGCCGCAAAAAGATCGCCAATTTTTTCAAGATCGGCTTTGGACAGGCCCTGTTCCATGGCCAGCATCGTGCGCCGGAGCACCAGGTCCGACAGGGTTGAAACACCTTCGTTCTCGATGATCCAGTCAAGCTCGGCAAGGCTGTAGCTTGACGCATCGGGCAATCGGTCCTGATCCGTAAAGCGGCCATGGTGCTGGGCGATCACCAGCGCTTTGGTGCCGTGGCGGGAAAGCAGTTGATCCAGCCGTTCGATGGATAGCCCCGTCACGGTAGTCGCACGGGTCAGCCAAGCGGCTCTTGCACTTGGATCGCGGGGAAAATCACGACCGCCGCCAATCGGTAGATCGCGGGTTGAACGGGTTCGCTTCACCTTGATAAGCGGCAGGATGTCATCGGCGACCTCCTCGGCAAAGCCGCGAAAGGTTGTCCATTTGCCCCCCACAAGCGAGATGATGGGAAAGGAACGGTTTTCATCCGGTTCCAGAAGGGGCGTCGAATGATCGCGGCTGACCAGCCCGGGATTGGCTGCGTCCGATGCGGGCAAGGGCCGAATGCCACTATAGGCAAAAACAATGTGATGTTTATCGATCGCAAGACCCGGCAAGAGAACGCGGAGCCGTTCAAGAAAATAATCAACCTCCCACGCCTCGCAACTCACCGTATCGGGGTCGGCAGCCTTTTGATCGGTCGTACCCACCAGGGCGAAGCCGTTATAGGTATAGACCAGACAAATACGGCCATTATCCGCCTCGAAATAGATCATCCGGCCCTTCAACATCGCAACAAGCTCGGGATGATCAAGCAACAGATGCGAGCCTTTGGAGCCGCCAATCAGATGCGTGGTCGCTCCCAGCGCTCCGTTCACCGTATCAATCCAGGGGCCTGCCGCATTGACCACAATGCGGGGGGAAAGATCATAGATGTCGCCCGCCTCGGATTCGATCCGGATCCGGTCTTTCGTCTGGAGATTGACCTTGCAATACGGCAGCGCTGCGGAATGGGGATTGGCATCCAGCCCATCGCGGATCAGTTCCCAAACCAGTCGTTCGGGATGCCGGACTTGTGCGTCATAATAGGCACCCGCGGCTTTAACATCGCGGGTCAGACCCGGAAATTCTTTCAGTACGGCCTCACGCGACATCATGCGATGCTTGGGCATTACCCGCTCGCGCGAACCGAAAAAATCATACAGCGCCAAGCCTGCCTTGATTAAAAGCGCGCCCCGGCTGCGGGCAAGCGATTTGATACCAAAAAGCGTTCCCAACGCCGCGCCCATTCCCTTCACCCATGAAAAAATGGGGATCACCGTTAACAGCGGTGTCACATTATGTGGCGCGTTTTTGAGAAGAAGGTTCCGCTCGAGCGTTGATTGCGCAACGAGACCCAATTCACCTGTTTCGAGATATTTGATGCCGCCATGGATCAGACGCGACGATGCTGCGCTTGTTCCCGAGCCAAAATCGGCTTTGTCGACAATAACGCATGTGACGCCTTGCTCGCACAGATCGCGAAACAGTCCCGCACCATTAATGCCGGCTCCGATGATAACAACGTCGATGAGGCGGTCGCCCAACGCGGTCATGCGGTGATGAAGGTCTTTCTCGGAGGAGGTCTGTGTCGTCATTCTTCTGTCTTCTCAGCGTGGGCAGGCAACCGAAACGGGGAGCACAAAGGCACGATCACCTTTGTCTGCCCCAAAAAGGCGCCAGAATGTTCCAAGTCTAGCGATTTTGGTCGAGCTAGGCAAAAGGTCGATGGCTTTGCCCAAATTCACGGCAGGCAAGGGGGGGTAGTGGCAGGTTCTAACGCCCTCCGAGAAGGTCCGCTCGTTGACGGTGGAGGAATTTAGACGGTAAAGCCGTGTTGACTTGGAGCCGGAAGGTCGATGGTTCCGCATGAGATTGGCAAGATACATGACGGACAAGAAACGGCTTTGGGTGGGCACCAGCTGGAAAATGAACAAAACGCTTGCCGAAGGCTTGAGCTTTGCCGATGCTCTGGCGGCCGATGACGGGTCCAGCGTGCCGCATATTCAACGCTTTGTGATTCCCCCCTTTACCGCGTGCCGACAGGTCAAAGCAGTATTGTCATCCACATCCGTCAAAGTGGGCGCGCAGAACATGCACTGGGCTGACAACGGGGCTTGGACGGGGGAAATTTCGCCGGTCATGCTGCAAGACTGCAATCTCGATCTGGTCGAACTTGGTCATTCCGAGCGGCGCGCGCATTTCGGGGAGACCGATGAAACGGTTGGTCTGAAGGTCGAGGCTGCAATCCGTCACGGTCTCATTCCGTTGATTTGCATTGGCGAAACTCTGGCAGAACGAGAGGCCGGGCGCGCCCGCGATGTCTTGGCCCGGCAGGTTCAAGGCGCGCTCGCCAAGCTGACGCAGGCTCAAAAAACGGCCAGCCTTCTTTTTGCCTACGAACCCGTATGGGCCATTGGAGCGAACGGAATTCCGGCGACCTCTGATTATGCCGACGCGCGTCAGGCTGAAATCATGGATGTCGCCGCCAATCATCTGGGACAGCGTGTAGCGTGTCTCTATGGCGGTTCGGTCAATCCCGATAATTGTCAGGAGCTTGTCCGGTGTCCTCACATTGACGGGCTCTTCATCGGTCGCTCGGCATGGCAGGTTGACGGCTATATCGACATTTTGGCGAAATGCGCCGCAGTTTAGGAGGATCGAGCGATGAAACTGGCCATAGCGGGCGATAGCGCCGGAGAAGGGCTTGCCCATATTCTTGCCGAGTATCTGAAAGATCGCTTTGAGGTCTTCGAGGTATCGCGCACCGAACAGGGTGCCGATGCCTTTTATGCGACCCTTGCCGATCGGGTCGCCTCGGGCGTCATGAAGGGTATCTATGATCGGGCCATTCTGGTCTGCGGGACCGGAATCGGTGTTTGTATCGCGGCCAATAAAGTACCCGGAATTCGTGCTGCATTGACCCATGACACCTATTCGGCCGAGCGTGCGGCGCTTTCCAACAATGCCCAAATTATTACGATGGGCGCGCGCGTCATCGGGAGTGAAGTCGCAAAATCGATTGCCGATGCCTATTTGGCCCAACACTTTGATGAACAGGGCCGCTCTGCGGACAATGTGAAAGCCATCAATACCGTGGATGAAAAATACAAGACCGCATAAGGCAGTGCTGCGTTCTGCCTCGCATTGGTCGTTGTCCATCGCCCGACGTCTGTCTTGACGTGACGGCTTGATGACCGAAGGCTTCGAAGGTCTACGGCCAAAAATCGTCAGGCGGAATCAATTTGAACCGTTTGGCCCCTTCCGCTTTGACTCGGAGAAATTGTACTGTCGCAATGATTCGTGACGTTCCGCTGGGCAATGTGCGGGTGTTTGGACGATAGGGTGGCACATCAATGGACGTGGGCGGCGCCATAAACCGCGTAATTGACGGAATTGTTGCAATCGATGCCTTCGAAGCGGGAGAGCTTTCGCTTGGCTTTGGTGCAATGCTTCTTGTCGCCCTGGCGGGTCTCGCGGGCTTCGCCGAATGGCGAAAAGGATCGGCCCTATTTTTTGCACGACATAAAACAAGACAATCGTCGTCAAATGACGCCGATCCGCTGGCGTCCGCCTACGGATCGGATCCGCAGATCATCGTGACCTGGCCAACGGGGAACGAGGCCACCGTTACAGGTGATCGGGTGCGGCTCGGGGAATTGGTCGGCACAGACCATATTTTGGAATTTGGAACGTGGCTCAGTTCCGCCCGGGTGAGCCTCATCGAAGCGGCAGTCGCGGCCCTGCAAGGCGATGGGACGCCGTTTCAATTGACCGTTCAGGCCAATAATGGCCGGCATATCGAGGTCGAAGGCCGGACCTTTTCCGGCGAGGCGGTTATGCGGCTGCGCGACATCAACACACAGCGGCAGGAATTTTTGAAACTCGCCAGCGACCACGAAAATCTCAAGATCGAGACGATCGGCCTGCGCGCCATGCTCGATACGATCTCCCAGCCGATTTGGCTGCGCGATCGGAATGGCCGCATCAGCTGGGTGAATGAGCCTTATGCGTTTGCTGTTGATGCCGAAAGTGGAACCGAGGTTGTGGCCCAGCAAATTGAATTCCTTGACGTGCTCTCAAGGAAGCAGGCTGCGGACGCGCTCGCCAACAGCAATGTTTTTCATGCTCGCGTTCCGACCATCATCTTGGGTCAGCGGCGTATTTTCGACATTGTCGAAACGCCCCTTGCCGCCGGATCCATCGGCTATGCGGCGGACGTTTCGGATCTGGAAGCCATCCGCAGCGATCTGCAAAAACAAATGGCAAGCCATGTTCGTACGCTGGACCAATTGCCGACGGCCGTTGCCATTTTTGACGAAAGGCAATGTCTGGTTTTCTGCAATCTGGCCTATCGAACGCTTTGGCAGCTTGACGAGGGCTTTACAGAGTCGCGACCAACCGACAGCGAAATCCTCGACCGGTTACGAGATGCGCGGCGTTTGCCGGAGCAGGCCGATTACAAGAGCTGGAAGAAGGCGCTTCACGAAGCCTATCACACGCTCGAAACGCAGGAAATTGCATGGTATCTTCCGGGTGGCCGCACGTTGAGGGTTGTTGTGAACCCAAATCCGCAGGGCGGCGTGACCTATCTTTTTGAAGACGTTACCGCGCAGTTTGTGTTGCAATCCAATTACAATGCGCTTTCACGTGTTCAAAGCGAGACGCTCGACTCGCTCAAGGAAGGCGTTGCCGTTTTTGGTACCGATGGCCGGCTCAAACTGAACAATCCGGCGTTTGAAATCATCTGGGAACTGGACTCAAAGCGGTTGTCCGAGCAACCCCATATCGACCAGATCATTCTGGATACCATCCATCTCTACGGCGATGCCGGTGTGTGGGCGGCCATCAAGGGGGCGATTGCCGGTGTCAGCGATGCACGCTACGGCCAATCGTTCCGGATGGAGCGCTATAATGGCTCGATTATCGATTGCGCCCTCGCACCGCTGCCTGACGGGGCAACGTTGATTACGTTTGTCGACGTCTCGGCCACCGTCCATGTCGAGCGGGCCTTGAAGGAACGCAACGAAGCCTTGGAGCAGGCCGGACAACTCCGCGAGAATTTCGTCCACCACGTATCCTATCAATTGCGGTCTCCTTTGACGAATGTCATTGGCTTTACCGAACTGTTGGCCTCCGGTGCCGCTGGGTCGCTGACCGACCGGCAGAGTGAATATGTCGGCCATGTTTTCCAATCGTCGAACGCTCTTATGGCGATCATTGACGACATTCTGGATCTGGCATCCTTTGACCGGGGCGAAATTGCGCTGGACCGTCAATCGGTAAATATCCGCGACGTCATTGCCGCGGCCAAAGATGGACTGCAAGACCGGATCGGCGAACGCAACATCAGCATGGACGTGTTCATTGACGAGACGGTCGATACGTTTCCGGTCGATGCCAAACGCCTCCGGCAAATTTTGTTTAATCTTTTGTCAAATGCGATCGGCTTCTCGTCGGAAGGTCAAACGGTAACGGTATCGGTTTCCGATCAAGGCGGTGACCTCGTTCTATCGGTCGAAGATAAAGGCCGCGGCATTCCTGCCGATGTGATTGATCGGGTGTTTGACCGGTTTGAAACCTACACCATTGGCTCAAGGCATCGTGGTGCAGGGCTCGGCCTTTCTATCGTTCGCGCCTTGGTCGAACTGCATGGCGGACAGGTGACGATCCGTTCGACGCCGGGTGAGGGAACGCGCGTGAGCTGCACTTTCCCGGCTCATCATGGCCCCCGCGAAACGATCGAGGCAGCGTGATGGTGCCAATCCCTTCCAATTCTGTTGACGCCGTCCGCTGGACGATAACCGCCCAGAGCGAGGATGAGACGGTCGATGTTGCGGGAAAGCTTGCGCCGCTGTTCAAGGCCGGCGATCTGATCACGCTGTCAGGTGGCCTCGGTGCCGGAAAGACCAGTTTGGCGCGGGCCCTCATCCGGGCGCTGACAAAGCAACCGGCGCTCGATGTCCCGAGTCCCACTTTCACATTGGTCCAAACCTATGATGGGCCTGAATTCCCCATCGTTCATGCCGATCTGTATCGGATCAGTGATCCGGAAGAGCTGGTGGAATTAGGGTTTGACGATCTGATCCATGGCGCTTTGGCACTGATCGAATGGCCGGAGCGGGCGCCTGATTTCTTGCGGTCAAGCCATCTCGATATTGCCATCAAAATGCTGCCCGAAACCGGTGGAGCGGGCCGATCGATCACGTTGACGGGAACAGGTCCGTTTGCCGCAACGCTTGCTCAGTTTTCGGCGCAATCCACTTTATTGGCGAATGCTGGCTGGGCTAACGCCTCGCGCGAAAAGATTGCCGGCGATGCCTCCGGCCGGCATTTTGAACGGTTGAAGCAGGGGGATCAAAGCGCGATATTGATGATTTCGCCCTTGCCCGACCAGGGGTTGGCAACGCCAGCTCGAAATGCCTATCGCGCCGCCGCAAAATTATCGGATTCGGTTGGTACCTTTATCGCGATGGCCGACGGGCTTCGTTCGATCGGGTTAAGCGCGCCAAAAATTTTCGGGGCGGATATCGGCTCAGGTCTCGTCTTGGCGGAAGATTTCGGAACCGAGGGAATTGTGGGGTCGAACGGGCCGATTCCGGAACGATATTTCGAGGCGACAGCGCTTTTAGCTAAGCTTCATTCACTCGAATTGCCGCGGGATTTACCTCAACACGATGCTGATCCCTATCATCTGCCTGCGTATGATATCGAAGCGCTGCTGGTTGAAGTAGAGGTGTTCTTGGAGTGGTTTATGCCAAAAGCGGCTCAAAAAGCCGTTTCGATGGCAGAAAGAGATGAATTTCTTGCCATTTGGCGCCGTTTGTTGGAGCCCCGATTACTCGAACAGCATACATGGACACTTCGCGATTATCATTCACCCAATCTCTTCTGGATCGAAGGTCGTGAAGGTATTCAGAGGGTTGGCGTGATCGATATACAAGATGCGGTATGGGGACATCCGGCCTATGATCTTGGCTCACTCTTGCAAGATGCCCGGGTAGCCATCCCGGAATCGCTGGAGCTCGAACTATTCGAATTTTATATTCGAAACCGACACACCCGTGACTTGAATTTCGACATGACATCGTTCGTATCATCTTACGCAATTTACGCCGCCCAAAGGGTCATAAAAGTGCTAGGCATTTTCAACCGCCTAAATCAACGCGACGCCAAGCCTGAGTATTTGCGTCATCTGCCGCATGTGAAAGCCTATCTTCGTCGCGATCTCCGCCATTCAGCTCTTGGCGAATTGCGCGAGTGGCTCCATCGCCATTGCCCAGAACTCTTAGGCGAGCCGTTATCAGCATGAAAAAGACATCTGGCGCAGATTATTCCGTTCCCAAGCGCGCGATGGTCCTTGCGGCGGGGCTAGGCCTCAGGATGCGGCCGTTAACGGCGACGACTCCGAAGCCGCTTGTAAGCGTTGCGGGGCGTCCGCTGATTGCTCCTATCCTTGACGCGTTGAGGGATGCAGGCGTTGAAGATGTCGTCATCAATATTCATCATCTTGCCGAGCAGATGCAGCGCTTTGCAAGCAAGATCAAAACACCACAGATCCATTTGTCGGATGAAGTCTCGAAACTTATGGATTCCGGTGGCGGTGTTAAAAAGGCCCTTGGCCATTTAGGGGAAGAATCCTTTTTCGTTCTCAATGCGGATTCATTTTGGATCGATGGGCCTCGTTCCAATATCAGGCGATTGGCAGAAGCGTGGAGCCCTCAAGCCATGGACGTCCTTTTGCTTCTAGCATCGGGGGCACAAATCACAGGATATGATGGACGGGGTGATTTTTTAATGGATTCCGACGGACGACTTTCGCGGCGGCCAGAACGCGCTGTGGCTCCGTTTGTCTATGCCGGCGTTGCCCTGATGAAGCCAGAATTATTCGTCGATACGCCGGAAGGTCCCTTTTCCTTGAATTTGATTTTTGATCGGGCGATCACAACAGGCCGCCTCTTTGGCTTGCGTCTAGACGGCGAGTGGCTGCATGTTGGAACGCCCGATGCAATTGCCGACGCCGAGCAAAAACTTATGCTCAGTATTTTATGAGTCATATGATGTCTGGTGAAATCCCGCGCGTATTTTCGATTCCGGCGGGGACACCTTTCCTCGATACTTTGGCAAAGGCGATCGTTGGCGGACAGCTTCTTCCCGGTTGGCCCGAAGCTGGGCATGCGTTTTCACTTTCGGACGCGACAATTTTGCTACCAACCCGGCGTGCGGCCCGCTCTTTACTAGATCTCATCGAAACGGCTGCTGGCGAACAAACGCTTTTACTGCCCAAGATTATGCCATTTGGCAGCCTCGATGATGCCGAAGACCGGCTCATTATCGAGCGGGGCATCGAAGCATTTGTAGGTGCCGCTGAAACCCCTCCTGAAATAGACCCTGTCCGGCGCCGCCTGGTTTTAACAAAGCTTGTGCTGGCTTGGGCTCAGCGGATCGAGGATACGCTGAGCGACGATTCGACACGTCATCTCCTCTCTCCGAGGATCGCCGAAGGCGTTCTTGGCGATCCTGGCGGCTTTGTCGTTGCAAAATCGGTTCGCGACGGACTTCAATTGGCCGATGCGCTTGGACAATTGATTGATACACTCGTTATCCATGGCAAAACCTGGGAGGACGTCCACGCGCTTGCACCACTCGATTTAGCGGATGAGTATTGGAGTATTTCCAAAGATTTTCTGGCGATTGCGTCAGAAGCCTGGCCAACATTTTGTTCTAGCCAAGGCGTCATGGATGCAGCGGAACGACGCCACCATATCATCTTGGCTGAGGCTGAGCGTTTGCGACAGGAACTTCCGAACGCGCCTTTTATTGCGGCGGGATCGACGGGATCGATGCCGGCGACCGCCAAGCTTATTTCCGCGATTGCAAGATTGCCGAGGGGTGCCGTTGTTTTACCGGGCCTTGATCAGTCCTTGGATGATTTTTCGTGGAATATGTTGGTCGATAAGGATGGAAAAATTAAACATCCAAGTCACCCGCAAGCTCAAATGGCCCATCTGCTTCATGTAATTGGTCTGTCGCGAGCCGATGTCATTTCACTTGGTCAGAGTACCCCCGAATTACAAACGCGTAGTTTGTTTCTATCGGAGGTGATGCGGCCGCCTGAAGCGACGGAGCTTTGGCGATCCCGCCCGGAACGGCTTAGCGATGTCTCTCTTGGTCTGGCACTCGACCAAGTCAGCGTGGTCGAAGCCGAACAAGAATATGAAGAGGCTTTAGCCATCTCGGTAGCATTAAGAGGCGTACTTGAAACGCCCGATAAAATTGCGGCGCTGATCACGCCCGACCGATCCTTGGCGGAGCGCGTTGGCAGTGAATTACAGCGTTGGGGGATCCGTGTTGAAGATTCAGCGGGCATACCCCTCCAGCGAAGCTCAGCTGGCTCACTGGCGACGCTGGTGGCGGAGGCTGTTGCGTCTCAATTTTCGCCCTTTTCCGTGCTTGCCTTGCTTAATCATCGGGGTGCAGCCCTTGGGATGGAACAAGACCTATTTGACCGGGGTAAACGGGCAATTGATATCGGCCTATTGCGCACGCCTTTGACGGGCAGTGGGCTTGAAGGAATGTACAGCTCACTTGCATTGGCCGCAGCACGTAGCGCCGACCGTAAATCGCCACGCCCGCTCCGCTTACTGGATAGCTTGGATTGGGCCGCAGCATATGCAGTGCTAGCCCGATTGATGGAAATATATCGCGTTATTCAAGCGATGCATCATCGTGACGTTCTAGCCATTATGGCGGCGCATGAGGAGGCTGTACGGCAGGTCGCAGCACGGCTCGATAATCCGGATGCGTTCGATCGGCTTGACGGGGCAGAGGCTGTCGCTGGTTTATTTGATTCAGCGATTTCTTCGGACGATTGCGGAATTGAAGGCAATTTCCGCAGCTATACCGGCTTTTTTGAACAGTTGATGGCCGGCGTTACGATATCGAGATTTAGCAAACCCCATCCACGGATCAAGATTTGGGGATTGCTTGAAGCACGATTGATGCCGGCCGATCTCATCATTCTTGCTGGACTTGATGAGACCGTCTGGCCTCCGGAGACGCGGACGGATCCATTTCTCAATCGACCGTGGCGGGACGAATTAAATCTGCCGGCTCCCGAACGGCGCGTCGGGCAAACGGCCCATGACTTTGTCGAGGCCATGGGCACTAAAGAGGTCGTTATTACACGTGCGATCAAGCGGAGTGGATCACCTACTGTTCCCTCCCGCTTTTTGCAGCGTATGAGGGCTGTGGCGGGAGAAACATTGTTCGGCCCTGTATTGACACGAGGCCATGCTCTTGTCGCGCTGTCGCGCACACTGGATCAAGCTGCCCCGGTACCGCCCCTTGGCCAGCCAAGGCCCGTGCCTCCGCCTGAACTATTGCCAAGCAGATTGAGTGTAACCGAAATTGAAACCTTGCGGCGGGATCCCTATTCGATTTACGCGAAACACGTCTTGAAACTGGACCCGCTTGAGGCTGTTGGAAAGTCGATTGGTGCAAGCGAACGGGGAACCATGTTCCACGAAGCCTTTGCACGCTTTGTCGAAAATTGGCCCGTCACGCAACCGGCTGAACCCCTTGAAGAGCTGCTCGCCATCGGACGTGAAGTCTTTGCAGCCGTGGCCGATTTACCTGAATTTCAAGCCTTTTGGTGGCCCAGCTTCGAAGATTCGGCTCGTTGGTTTGTCGGGTGGGATTTGCAACGCCGAAAGGGGATCGCGGGCCCATTTGCGGTTGAACGGCATGGGGCCCTCACAATCCCGCTCCCGCGCGGCGGTGAATTTATCCTGAGTGGCCAGGCGGATCGGATCGAACTTCGTCCAGGAGGCGGATTTTCGATAATCGATTTTAAAACCGGAAAAACACCGAGTGTCTTGCAGGTCAAAGCTGGCTTTTCTCCTCAGTTGACACTTGAGGCGGCAATGGTGAAGCGCAATGCCTTCCAAGGGCTGAGCGGGGGGCGTACCGAGGCTCTTCTTTATGTCAAACTGGGCGGAAAAAATGGCGGCGAAGAACGGCCGATCCGCGATACTCGAAATCCTTTCGATCCCGATGAATTGGCCGAAATCCATTATATCGAACTTGTTCGATTGGTCGACGAGCATTGGAATGCCTGCCGGTGTTTCTCGTCACGGCCACACCCTGAATTTTTGAAAGACTATGCCCGTTATGATCACCTTGCACGGGTCAGGGAATGGTCGTTGACCGGCGGCAGCACTGACGAGGTGGGCGAGGAATGAGCGCTTCCGATATCCTGACTCATACCGAACAAAAGCAACGTCGAGCTTCGAATCCGAAGGCGTCGGCTTTTGTCGCGGCCAACGCAGGTTCAGGAAAAACATATGTGCTGGTTAAGCGTATCCTGCGCCTTTTGCTCGACGGAATTGATCCATCGCGGATCCTTGCGCTGACCTATACGACGGCTGCCGCAGCGAACATGTCGAACCGCGTGTTCAACGAGCTTTCGAATTGGGTGAGCCTTGATGATCAGACGCTCACGGATGAACTTACGAAGCTGGATGGCAATGAACCGAGGGCGGATCGGTTAAAACTTGCGCGGCAATTATTTGCGCGCGCGGTTGAAACACCCGGCGGTCTGAAGATTCAAACCATTCATGCCTTTTGTGAACGCGTCCTGCACCTTTTCCCGTTTGAGGCCAATGTTCCGGCACGGTTCGAGGTGCTCGACGACCGAACAAAGGCCGATTTTTTGGCCCTTGCCCGGTTGAAGGTAATTGACCAACGACAAACCGATGGTGATCCCATTTTTACGGCTGCGGTCACGACCTTAATCGGCCAAACGGGCGAACATGGTTTTGAACCCATTCTTGCCAATGCTCTCGCTCTGGCCGAGGAGATCAAGGGCAATACTCAGGATCGAGGTTCGATTGACCGACTGATGCAGGAGATTGCATCAAGTCTAAATCTGCCTTTGGACACGTCGTTAGAGGATATTGAGGACGATCTATACGGCGGTCGCATACCTGACTCCGATTGTCGCCGCTATGGCGAAATCCTTCTGGCTTCATCGCCCAAGGACCAGGACATCGGTCGGAGGCTGATTGATTCTCTTGCTATGCCGTTCGGCGAGGAATGGAAGCAAACCTATTTTGCCGCCTTTTTAACAGCCAAATTGGAGCCGCGGTCAGATAAAGGTTATGTGACCAATGGAGTGCGGGAGAAAGTTCCCGCTCTCTATCGTGCGCTCTCCTTTGAACGCGATCGTCTTGTTGCCTTATTGGACCTTGCAAAGGCCACCGAGACTGTTACCCGAACCCGCGCATTGCTGACCGTGGCACGTGCCGTGATAGCGTCCTATGAGGAGCAGAAGATCCTTCGTGGTGTGCTTGATTTTGATGATTTGATCGAGCGAACCCGAGACTTACTTAAACGCGCCGGTGCCCAATGGGTACTTTACAAGCTTGATCGTGGAATTGATCACGTTCTGATCGACGAGGCACAAGATACGAGCCCCGAACAGTGGGAAATTCTGAAACTGTTAACAGCAGAGTTTCATGCAGGTGAGAGTGCCAAGTCCGGCAATCGATCCGTTTTTGCGGTCGGTGATCCCAAACAATCCATTTATAGCTTTCAAGGCGCCGAGCCAACGGCGTTTTCTGATCATCGTGATATTTTCAAGCAACGAACAGAAGCGTTGGCCGATCCAGACCGCCCTGATTTTCATGCTTTTCACGACGAAAAGCTGACGCTTTCGTTCAGATCAGCACCGGATGTGTTGGCTGCTGTTGATCAGGTCTTCAGCCTCCCCTCGCATTATCAAGGGTTGGATCGTGATGCCGAGCCAACCATCCATCAAAGCCAACGCGACGGCTCGCCGGGCTTGGTCGAAATTTGGCCTGAGATCGAAGTTAGCGGGGTGGAGCCGTCGGAGGATTGGACGGCATCGCTGGACGAGCCTGGCAAGGGGTCGCCCCCAGTTCTGCTTGCGCGCCAAGTGGCCGATCATATTGCCGGTTTGGTTAAAGCGGGCTCTTCCGAGCGAATTGAAATCAAGCCCGGTATTTTCAGGGCAATTATACCCGGAGATATCCTCATTTTGGTGAGGAAGCGGAGTGTATTTTTTGAAACGGTGATCCGTGCTTTGAAAGACCGCGGTCTACCGGTTGCAGGCGCTGACAGGCTTAAACTTAATGACCATATCGCGGTGATGGATCTCGTCGCTTTAGGGCAGTCGACCCTGACACCTGACGATGATTTAACGTTAGCCTGTGTTCTTAAATCGCCTTTGGTCGGGCTTGATGAAGATCAGCTGTTGCTTCTTGCAGCAGAGCGGTCAGGGTCGCTGATGACGGCCATTCAGACAGATGATCGGGATCCTGCATTCCTCGCTGCTAAAGTTAGGCTTGCCGCGTTTCAGGAGGCCGCGGCTCATCATGGACCTTTCGGATTTTATTCGTTTGTGCTCGGTCCATGCGGCGGTCGACGGTCATTTAAGGCGCGCTTGGGTGCGGAGGCGGACGATGCGCTTGATGAGTTCCTCAGGCTCGCACTTGAGCATGAGCAAAGGGAAACGCCGTCCTTAACGCGGTTTCTGGAAGGATTTCTGGCGAGCGATCTCGTGGTCAAACGCGATATGGATGCAGGTCGAAATGAAGTCCGTGTCATGACCGTACATGGCGCCAAGGGCCTTGAAGCTCCCATTGTTTATCTTCCCGATACCTGCGGCGCGGCAGTAGATAAAAAGAAGCTGAATCCGATTTTAAATCTCAGCATGGATAAAGGAACCTTTATTCCGGTGTGGTCGCCCTCCCAAACAACCGATAGCGCCGTGATTGCCGAAATCCGGGAAGCGGCCATTCGGCGAGAAGCGGAGGAGCATCGGCGGTTGCTTTATGTGGCGATGACACGACCCCGTGATCGGCTCTATATTTCGGGTTATCTCGGCAAGCGAAAAATGCCGGATGATTGTTGGTATCGGATGATCGATACCGCGCTCTCACCGATTTTGCGTGAGATAGGCGATCACGAGGGGCCTGTGGGGGCAAGGCGACTTCAGACTTTTGCTTATCCGCAACCTCTTCCCGAAGCGGTTTCAGAAGTTTCTAGCCTTGACCTTGTACCACCCGAATGGCTCAAGCGGGCGCCGGTTGAAGAGTTTGTGAGCCAACCTCCGCTTAAGCCGTCCAATGTCATTTCTGCAGCTGATCAAGCAGATCGCCCCTTTGAAACGGCCTTTAACCGTATGACACGCCGCCGTGGCATTCTTATCCATAGTTTACTCGAACTATTGCCGATGGTTCAGGCTGATCGAAGAATGTCGACTGCTTTGGAATATCTTAAGGCTCGTGCTCCCGAGCTTGACGACGGCCTACATATTGCGATGGCGAACGATGTTTGTGGCATTATGAACCATTCTGAACTTGCGCCTCTTTTTTCGAAGAACAGCAAGGCCGAGGCTCCGATTGCAGGCTTTTTGCGGCGGGACGGCTATCCAAATAGGCGCGTTTCGGGGCAAATCGACCGTCTGGCGGTACTGGAACACGAGGTTTTGATCGCGGATTTCAAGACAACGTCTGCCCCGCCAAAATCCGTCAAAGCGGTTCCAGAGCGGACGGCGGCGCAGCTTGCGACCTATCGGGCGCTGGTAGCCGATCTCTTTCCGGGCCGGAAAATTAGATGTTTTGTTATATATACTGCAGGGCTTGTGGTACTTGAAGTGCCCGATGAGGTACTCAATGCCAGCTTATCGCTCATTGAATGATAGACGATCTCTTGACGATCTCGCGGCTCGTTCATACGTTCTCGCCAGACCGCCTGATTCTGGGCCGATAAGGAACACACCATGACCGCCGCTGTTACCGACTCCAGCTTTGCTGCCGATGTACTCAAATCAACCCAGCCCGTGGTTGTCGATTTTTGGGCAGAGTGGTGCGGACCTTGCCGTATGATTGCGCCGGCGCTGGAGGAGATCTCCAATGAGATGGCGGGCAAGGTCAAAATCGTCAAGCTCAATGTCGATGAAAATCCGGGCATTGCCGCGCAGTATGGCATTCGCTCGATTCCGACGTTGATGATTTTCAAGGACGGCGCTCTTGCCGCACAAAAAGTTGGCGCCGCCTCCAAGACGGATCTGTCACGCTGGATTTCTTCTGCGGTCTGAAGGCCGATTACGAGAAGAAAACAAGAGACGTTAAAACAAAGGTCGGGATCAAGATTGCTCCCGACCAGAGCAGATAGCCAAAGAAACTTGGCATAGCGACACCGCGCTCGCGGGCAATGGCATAGACCATGAAATTGGGCGCATTGCCGATATAGGAATTGGCCCCCATAAAGACAGCGCCTGCGGAGAGGGCAGCGAGGGTTAGGGCACCTTCGGTCATCAGGTGCCGGGCGTCTCCGCCGGCCAATTCAAAGAACACCAGATAGGTTGGCGCGTTGTCGAGAAATGACGAGAGACCACCGGTCAGCCAAAAATAGGCCATTCGGTTCGGTGTACCATCGCCATGGCTGACCAAGGCGACCAAGGGCGCGAAAGCCCCATGGGGGCCGGCCTTAAGCATGGCGATCACGGGGATCATCGTTATAAAAATGCCTGCAAACAGTTTGGCGACTTCCAGAATGGGCCCCCAATTGAAGCCGTTATCGTCACGGTCATCGGGGCGTGTCAAACGCAGGGACGCGAGGGTGACAAGAATCATGATGGCATCGCGGGTCAAGTCTTGACCCTCCAGAGCAATGCCCGCCAGCATCAATATTGTTCCGGGCTTCCATGATGCGCTGATCAGGACGGCGGCAATCACCACGCCGATCAATACCATATTGGCAATTCCCGAGACGCGGATCGGTGAATCCGGCGTCGGGTCGCGTGTGATACCGTCTTTCCGATAAAGATAGAGGTCAAGGGCAACAAAAACGGCAAGGATGATCGCGCCAACAAAGAGGGTTTCTCGAAACAGGTTCGTTGTTGTCCAGAAAAAATGGACGCCCTTGAGAAAGCCAAGGAAAAGAGGCGGATCGCCCAGCGGCGTCAGGGATCCGCCAATATTGGACACCAGAAAAATGAAAAATACGACGATATGGACATTGTGCCGACGGTTATCATTGGCCCGAATGAGCGGGCGGATCATGACCATGGAGGCTCCCGTCGTGCCGATAAGGCTCGCCAGCAGGGCGCCGATCACCAGCAGCGCGGCATTTGTTGCGGGTGAACCATGGATATTGCCCCGCACCACAATGCCACCTGCGGTCGTAAACAAGGCGAGCAGCATCAGGATGAAGGGTAGGTAATCGAGAAAGGCGGTATGAACGAGCGCGTGAACGGTAGCTTCGGAACCTGAAAAAAGAAGCAATGGAACCAGCAACCCGAACGACCATGCCGTTGAAATTTTGCCCTGATTCGCCTCCCAAACCTGATGGGCAAAGATCGGCAAAAGCGCGATTGAAAGTAAAATTCCAAGAAATGGCAACGCCCATAAAGCGCTGAACGATGCACCGTCCAATCCCTCCGAGGCAAACGCGGGAAAGGCGGTGAGCGATGCTACCGAAAGAGCCGATAGACGTAAAAGGGCATGTCGGTCACGGTTCATGGTCGCCTTTGTCCCGATGGGTTACGCTCACGTTATCCCATGGGAACTTATGGGCCAAGCTGTCGTCGGAGCTCCGTCAGTGATTTAGAGCTCTTTTGACAGCTTCCGGCTCTTTCTCGATCACGCGCAATAAAGTAGCTGCGGGGCCACTCATGCTCCGTTTGCCTTGTTCCCATTTACGATACCCGGATAGGCTCATCCCCATCAGCGGGGCCATCTGGGCTTGCTTTAGACCTGCTTGTTTACGAACTTCACGCGGGTCGAGCGGTGAATGGACGATCGCATCGCCTTCACCCTTCGCATGGGCCAGAGCTTCACCGAGCGATTGAAGGAGATCCTTGCCTAACGTGCTCATCGTCTTTCATTCCTTGCCGTTTTGAAGGTGCTAACAAGCGCTCTAACCGCTCGCTTTTCATTCGGGGTCATGTCGGACTTTGCATTCTTTGGATAGGCGAGCAGAAGATAAAGCGGGATCGTGTCGTCTAAATAATAATAGATGACCCGTGCGCCTCCCCGTTTTCCTCGACCAACCATTGCAAAGCGAAGTTTTCTAACCCCGCCAGTATCCGAAATAACTTTTCCAGCCATTGGATTTTCGGCGAGAAAAGTAATCAAACTTTGTTTTTCATTTTTATCGAAAAGTACCGAAGCCTGCTGGACAAAAGTTGGGGTTTCAGCAATCGTTTGCATGGGTTTTTATAACCCATTGGGGTACTGAAATCAAGAGCTAGCCCATCGTCCACCTGCCCGCCATCGGCAATAACACGGCTTCAATTCCGGACCTCGCCGAACCGTTTGGCAAGGTTAAATCCCCATCCGAGCGGATCGGTGGGTTCGATCAGAAAATGGCCTTCGCCCGCGTAATAGCCTTGCCCGCCCACTTCGATGGTGACGGCGTCGGTAACCGGAAATTCGATCGGTCCCCTGACCGTGCCGGAGAAGGGCTCACCCGAAATGCCGCGGAAAAGGCGTGTCGTGCCGGGCGTGATCAATCCTTTGGCATGGTCCAGCGCCATGCGGGCGGTGACGCCGGAGCCGGTCGGGCTGCGGTCGATCTGGCGTTCGGCGAAGACACAGAGGTTCCAGCTTTCATCCGTTATGGGCGCGTCATCGGTCAGGATGGTGCCATATAAAAAGCCGAGATCAGCCGCTTCGGGATGATCAAGCGTTATGCTCGCCCGAACGCGGTCGGTCAGCGCTCCCGCGGCGGCAACGAGGTCATCGGTCGATGTCGTGAAAAAATCGAGGCCAAAGCGCGACGCGGGTAGGATGCAATAAAACGCCCCGCCATAGGCAATATCCGTCACAATCCGGCCAAAGCCCGGCACATCGACGGCGAGATCGCGGGCAAAGGGAAAGGCGGCGACACTTTCAAATGTGACATGGGTCACCTCGCCCTTTTCAACCTGACAGGCCAAGCGCAACAGGCCGCAGGGCGCTTCAATAGCGAAGCGGGTGACGGGCTCGGTTTTGGGCACCAAACCCTGATCGACAACCCAGCGGCCAATTGCGATGGTGGCGTGGCCGCACATCGTCGAATAGCCCTCGTGATGGGTGAAAAGAACGCCGATTACGGCTTCAAGGTGAGATGGCGCAACGGGAATGACGCCATACATGCCGGAATGGCCGCGGGGTTCGAAATTCATCGCCTGACGGAAATGGTCATAATCGGTTTTGGCTTGGCGGCGCTTGTCGAGAATGCTGGCACCTGAAAGCGTTGGGTAGCCGCTGGTGACAAGGCGGACGGGCTCACCCGCCGTGTGCATGTCGGTGTAGCCGAGCCGGGTGATGGTCATATCAGTCGCCTTTTCTTGCCTTATGCCGAAGCTTGTCGTCCGCTTTCTGGAAGCCTTGCACGGGTTGATGGCGAGGAGCAAGATCGTCCCACCTTAACGGAGGTCAGCCAGGATGTTTGATAAGGCGTTGGGGCGGCTCGGACGAACGGGTCTGATCGTAATCGGCATAGCGATGGAGGGGAAATCGGGCTTCCGGAATTACTCCGGCGGCGTGCCATTGGCCGCCAGTATGTCGCCGGCGAGATAGAGCGAACCGGTCATCAAAATACGCGGGGCAACGGGCCAAGGCCGTCCTGCGATGGCCTGCAAGGCAGCTTCAAAATCGGACGAGATTTGGGCCGACAGACCAGCCTTCTCGGCCAATGAGGCGACCTCTTCCGCGGAGCGGGCTGCTTTCTGGCTCGGTATGGGAACGGCGATCACCTCACGGGCCAAACCTTTGAAGGCTTCCAGAAAGGCGGCGGAATCTTTTGTGCCCAACATGCCGACAATCATCACGAGCGGACGGGGATAGCGCTGGTCGAATTCGCGCATGGCATTGGCCAGAACTTTGCCGCCGTCGGGATTATGACCACCATCCAGCCAGAGTTCGCCATCGGTCGGAACCCATCGGGTCAAGCGACCTGTGTTTAAGCGTTGCAGGCGGGCGGGCCAGCTCGCATTGGCGATACCGCTCTCATAGGCCCCGACCGGCAGTGTACCGAAGCCCGCTGCCCGCAGGGCTGCGATGGCGGTACCGGCATTTGCAATCTGGTGTCGGCCCGGCAGTTTGGGGAGCGGAAGATCGAGCAGACCGTCCTCGTCCTGGAAAATCAGGCGACCCTGTTCCTCATAGGCTTGAAATTGTTGTCCGGCGGCGATCTGTCGGGCACCTGCACGCGCGGCGCGTCGTTCGAGCTCGGCCTCGGCTTCGGGATGTTCTTGCTGGCCAAGGATAGCCGGGATACCCTGTTTGAAAATACCCGCTTTGGCAGTTGCAATTTTAACAAGTGTATCGCCCAGATATTCGGAATGATCGACCGATACGGGGGTAACGACGGTCGCAAGCGCCGTGTCGATAACATTGGTCGCGTCGAATTCGCCGCCAAGGCCTACTTCGAGCAGCAGGACATCGGCGGGGTATTCGGCGAACAGGACGAAGGCGGCAGCCGTTGTCATTTCAAAAACGGTGATCGCTTCGCCTTTATTGGCTGTTTCGCAGCGTTCAAACGCATCGACCAACACGTCTTCCGTCACAAGCTTTCCGCCGCCCGGAGCGCCCAACCGGATCCGTTCGTGAAAGCGCACCAGATGGGGCGAGGTATAAACGTGAACGGAGAGACCGGCGGCTTCGAGAATGGCGCGCATGAAGGCAATGGTCGAGCCTTTGCCATTGGTTCCGGCAACATGAATGACCGGCGGCAGGCGACGCTG
Organism: Hyphomicrobiales bacterium; assembly: GCA_947454055.1. GTDB lineage: Bacteria > Pseudomonadota > Alphaproteobacteria > Rhizobiales > Beijerinckiaceae > CAIUPE01. The sequence continues at coordinate 14,355 of CANGIS010000021.1, read as the reverse complement.
CGGATTGCCCAACGCATCGAGCAAGCGCGTAAGCCTGCCCAGCGACAAATCGATCATTTTGGGATGGAGCGCTAGAAAGCGCTCCATCAAGAGGTCTGACGACAACATTAATCGGAACTCAGCGTGCAACCGTCATCATGATTTCGACCGTATAGATCGGCGCCGCAAGCTTGGACTCGACGGTCGCGCGGGCAGGGGTTGCGCCTGGTACAATCCACGCGTCCCATTCGGCGTTCATTTCGGCAAAGGTTGAAATGTCGGCGAGCCAGATATTGGTCGACAGGATTTTGGTCTTGTCGGTGCCGGCTTCGGCCAGAATGGCGTCGATCTGCTGCAAAATGTCCTTGGTCTGTTCGCCAACGCTTTTGCCCTTGGCTGCGTCTGCAACCTGACCGGCGAGATAGACCGTATTGCCGTGAACAACGGCTTTGCTCATGCGGGGACCCGCGCCAATGCGTGTGATCGTCATGGATATCTTCCTTTTTTGCGACACGGCGCTCCGATCCACCGGAGCACACATGGAATTTGACCTAACTTGCATTCCATCCTTACGCAACCCGGCGGGTGTTGCCGCATGCCGGACACAGGAGTAGGAAAGCGCAGGGAATGGGCTTGGCTCAGATCGAAGGATAACGGCGATGGATCGCGAATATTTGGTTGAACGGCGTAAACTTGGTCGAAAAGTCAGTTTTTGGCGGGCTTTAGCGTTTGTCATTGCGCTTTTTGCCATTATCGGGGCGGGACTTTATGCCGCTGGCGGTCCCCAGCTTGAGCGGCGTCAGGCCCATATTGCCAAAATCAAAATATCGGGTGTCATAACAGGCGATGAGGCAACGCTGAAGCTGATCCACGATATTGAGCAAAGCAACGCCAAGGCTGCCCTCGTCGTCATCGAGAGCCCCGGCGGCACGGTGACGGGATCCGAAGCACTTTATGAGGCGCTTCGCACCCTGTCGGCCAAGAAGCCTACCGTGGCATTAATCGATGGCATGGCCGCCTCAGGCGGGTATATCGCTGCGATGGGTACCGACCATCTGATCGCACGGGAAACCTCGATTGTCGGTTCCATCGGTGTCTTGTTCCAGTATCCAGATATTGTGCGGATGCTCGATATGATCGGGATCAAGGTGGAATCGATCAAGTCATCGCCACTGAAAGCAGCACCGAGCCCGATTGAATCGGCCACGCCGGAATCGCGGGCGGCTATTGCCGCGCTGGTGATGGCCAATTACGACTGGTTCAAAGGCTTGGTCAAAGATCGCCGCCATATGGATGATGGCCACTTGGCCGAGATTTCGGATGGTCGCGTCTTTACCGGCAAGCAAGGTGTCGCGCTTGGGCTGGTGGATGAAATCGGCTCGGAACAGCAAGCGCTCGCTTGGCTTGAGCACGAGCGTGGCATCGCGAAAGATCTGCCGGTGCGCGATTGGCGTCGCAACGGCTTGGCGGAGCGCTGGGGGCTAACGGAAAACGCGGCTCACCTCGTAAGGATGGCGGGTTTCGAGCAGATTGGCTCGGCCTTAGAAGCGTTGGGCGAGGTCTCGCGGGCGCAAGTTCTTGACGGTATGCTGGTCCTCTGGCACCCTTCGGCTCCGTAAACCCTTAGGGCTCATGCGCAAAGACGGCGTTTTAACGATAGAAGAAGCAGAATGATCAAATCAGAACTCGTCCAAAAAATTGCGGATCAATATCCGGAATTGTACCAGCGCGATGCGGAAAACGTCGTTAATGCCATCCTCGAAGAAATTGTTGACGCGTTAGCACGCGGGGATCGGGTGGAAATTCGCGGGTTTGGTGCGTTTTCGGTGAAAAAGCGTGATGCACGGTTGGGCCGTAATCCGCGGACCGGCGAACATGTCGCTGTGGCCGAGAAAGTCGTACCAGTGTTCAAGGCGGGCAAGGAAATGCGGTTCCGGCTCAATATGGAAGCGGCCAATACCTGAATTTAGCCAAAAGGGGCAGCCATGAAGGCTTTTCTAAGGGCTGTCCTTTTGGTGCCCCTCGCTGCGGTTTTGATCGGCTTTGCGCTGGCTAACCGCGGGGCGGTGACCGTGCAGCTTGACCCGATCGGGCTGTTCAATATCCCGCTGGTCTATGAGGTTCCCCTGTTTTTGCCGATTTTTCTGGCGATTATGCTGGGCGTGGTCGTCGGTGGGACGGCAGTGTGGATTTCGGAAGGCCGGCATCGGCGCGCAGCCCGGATGCACCGGCGGGATCTGGAGCAGCAGCGCCGTGAAAATGACGAGCTGAGGCGGGAACGGGAATTGCCGCCCCTGCCGCCTGCGACCCTGATCGGCTGATCCCTCCTGTTGAGAGAATGATCCATGAACGTCATATCCGCCGACGCCATTGATGGCGCACTTGATCCCGTTCGTTTGGCAGACGCGCTGTCAGACGCCTTTCGGGCCGAGATCACGGTCCCATTGCGCCATCATCACGATATCAAGCGGCCGGATAGCGATGCCACTCTGCTGCTGATGCCGGCCTGGACGGGGGCTGACGCGGCAGAACCCTTTGTCGGTACCAAGCTGGTAACGATTTATCCGGCCAATGGGGCCAAAAATTTACCGGCCGTCATGGGGACTTATTTGCTTCTCGACGGCACAACGGGCGCCCCCTTGGTGGCGCTTGATGGGGCGAGGCTGACGGTCTGGCGGACGGCTGCGGCCTCAGCCCTTGCGGCGCGTTATTGTGCGAGGCCGGACGCTGCGAAGATGGTTATGGTGGGTGCGGGCGCGCTGGCTCCGTTTCTGATCAAGGCGCATTGCGCGACTAGTCCCATAAAAGAGGTGGTATTGTGGAATCATCGGCCAGAGCGGGCGGAAATGGTTGCCGCCGGTTTGCGGGCGGAGGGCTATCCTGTCCGCGCGGTGACCGACCTTGAAGCGGCGGTGCGGGAGGCGGATCTGATCTCGTCCGCGACGCTATCGACGGAGCCGCTCATTCGCGGTGCTTGGTTGAAACCCGGTACCCATCTCGATTGTGTTGGTGCGTTTAAACCCTCGATGCGGGAAACCGATGACGAGGCCGTCAAACGGGCCAGTCTCTTTTGCGATACGCGCGAAGGCGCGCTCCATGAGGGCGGCGATTATGCCCAACCTTTGGCCGCCGGGATCATCAGCGAAGGCGACATCAAAGCCGATTTGTATGATTTGACGCGGGGCAAACATCGCGGTCGGTCGAGCTCGAGCGAAATTACGATGTTCAAGTCGGTGGGCACGGCAATCGAGGATTTGGCGGCGGCGATTCTGGTCTGGAAGCACATCAGGGACGCTTGATCGTCAGGGAATAAAACTTGCCGCCAGCGGCACCAAAATGGCGGTCAGCAGCGCGTTGAGTCCCATGGCGATGCCCGCGAAGGTTCCGGCAATCGGGTGTACTTGAAAGGCCCGCGCCGTTCCGATGCCGTGGGCCGCAAGACCGACCGCCAAACCACGCGCCCGCCAATCTTTGACGCCAAGCGCGTTCAGAAGCGGGGTTGCGATGATGGCGCCCATAATGCCCGTCAGGATTACCAGAACCGCGGTAAGCGCCGGATCGCCGCCCAATTGTTCTGTAATGCCCATGGCAACACCGGCCGTTACCGATTTTGGCGCCAATGAGAGTAACATGCTGCGCGGCACGCCCAGGAGCGAGGCAATCCATACTGCCGAGATGATGGCCGTGATCGAACCGGCGATGAGCGCCACCATCATGGGCAAGAGCGCCCGCCTCACCGTTCCCCGATGCTCATAGAGCGGAAAGGCCAGCGCTACCGTTGCCGGACCAAGCAGGAAATGGATGAATTGCGCACCTTCGAAATAGGTACGGTAGGGTGTTCCGGTGATCCGTAACAGACCAGCGATCACCAAAATCGCCAGCAGCACCGGGTTGACGAGCGGATGGCGGTAGAGCTTTCGGGAAAAGGCGTCCGTCATGCCAAACGCCAACAGTGTTACCGACAGCCATAAAAGTGGTGTCTGCGACAAATAGACCCATAGCGAAAAATCGACATCGCTCATGGCGTGTCGCCTTTGCCTGCGATCAGGCGGAAAGTGAATACGGTCACCACCATGGCCAGAACCGTTGACGCAATCAGGGCAATGCCGAGCGCTACCCAATGATCGGCCAAAATATCAAGCCGCTGGATGATGCCGACACCCGCCGGAACAAAGAGAAGCGAGAGACTGGCGAGTATTCCGCTGCCCATCTGCTCCAAAGCCCCGTCACCGGCCGGACGTTTCAGCCATTCAAAGCGGGAACGCGTCATCAGCAGGGCAAACATGATTGCCATACCGAGGACCGGGCCGGGTATTGGCAGGCCCATGGCGCGCGCCAAAATCTCGCCGGCGAGCTGACACATCAAGATGAGGGCGAGCGCGATGATCATGCGCTTTTATGACATAGCTGAAGGGAGGCGGAAAGATGCCGTTTGGCCGCGGACCGCCTGGTTTTATGAACAAGCCATGGACAATCCGGCCCCATCCGTGGCACATCCCTTTCATGGCACTAACGATCAAAATTTGTGGGCTTAAGACGCACGAATCGCTGCAAGCAGCGCTCGATGCCGGCGCAAATTGGGTGGGGTTTGTGTTTTTTTCCAAATCGCCCCGTCATGTTTCCCTTGAAGAGGCCAAGCTGCTGGGTGCGGCGGTCAAAGGCCGTGCGGTAAAAGTCGCGCTGATGGTGGATGCCGATGATGCGGCGATTGCAGCAATCATCGCCGCTCTGCAACCGGATATGCTCCAGCTGCATGGTCACGAGTCGCCCGCGCGGGTAGCGGCCATTCGCGCGACGTTTGGCCTTCCCGTCATCAAGGCCGTGGGCGTTGCGGGTGCTGTCGATCTGATTGAGGCACGCCAATATGAAAAAATAGCCGATTGGCTCCTTTTAGATGCCAAACCACCCAAGGATGCTACGCTTCCTGGTGGTAATGGTGTTCCGTTTGACTGGAATCTCCTGGCAGGGCTTGACCTTGCAAAGCCCTTTATGGTCTCAGGAGGGCTTGATCCGTCAAATGTTGCGAAGGCGATCGCGATATCGCATGCGGCAGGCGTCGATGTGTCATCGGGTGTTGAAAGCGCACCCGGTGTAAAGGACATCGGAAAGATCAACGCTTTTATGGTGGCCGCCCGCGAGGCGGGCAAAACGGCACTCGGGAAGGACTAAAGTGGTATGACCCTTCAGCAGACGCTCAACTCGTTCCGCACGGGACCGGATGAAACCGGACATTTCGGCCAATATGGTGGTCGTTTCGTCGCCGAAACCTTGATGCCGCTCATTCTGGATTTGGAAAAGGCCTATACGGCGGCAAAGGCAGATCCTGCTTTCCATGCCGAGATGGCCTCCTTTCATACCCATTATGTCGGCCGTCCGAGCCCGCTCTATTTCGCAGAGCGACTGACCGAGCATGTCGGCGGAGCCAAGATTTATCTGAAGCGCGACGAGCTGAACCATACCGGCGCACACAAGATTAACAATGTACTGGGTCAGATTTTGCTCGCCCGTCGCATGGGCAAGACCCGTATCATTGCGGAAACGGGCGCGGGCCAGCATGGCGTCGCAACGGCTACCGCTTGCGCTCGCTTCGGCCTCAAATGCGTTGTCTATATGGGCGAGGTTGATGTCGAGCGGCAAAAGCCGAACGTGTTCCGGATGAAAATGCTGGGGGCCGAAATCGTGCCGGTGGTGTCGGGCTCGAAGACGCTGAAGGACGCGATGAACGAGGCCCTTCGCGATTGGGTGTCGAATGTGGAAGACACGTTCTATTGCATCGGCACCTCGGCAGGGCCGCACCCTTACCCGATGATGGTGCGCGATTTCCAGTCGATCATCGGCAAGGAAGCCCGCGAGCAGATGCTGGAGCGGGAAGGGCGGCTGCCGGACTCGCTGGTGGCGTGTATAGGTGGCGGTTCAAACGCGATTGGACTGTTTCATCCGTTTTTGGATGACGCTTCGGTTGAAATTTTTGGCGTTGAGGCGGCCGGTCACGGCGTGGCTTCGGGCGCGCATGCCGCGTCCTTGAATGGTGGTCGGCCCGGCGTGTTGCATGGCAACCGCACCTATCTGTTGATGAATGAGGATGGCCAGATTGCCGAGGCCCATTCCATCTCCGCTGGCCTTGATTATCCGGGCATCGGGCCGGAGCATTCCTGGCTGCATGATACGGGTCGGGTGACGTATCTTTCGACGACGGATAGTGAAGCGCTTGAGGCGTTCCAATTGCTCTCCAGGCTTGAGGGTATCATTCCGGCTCTGGAACCGGCACATGCGATTGCGCGTGCGGTCGAGATTGCGGCGTCAAAGCCGAAAGATCATCTGATGATCGTCAATCTTTGCGGTCGCGGCGATAAGGATATTTTCTCGGTGGCCGAGCATTTGGGTGGCATGGAATGACAACACGCATTGATACACGCTTTGCCGCTTTGAAGGCAGAAGGCCGCGCGGCGCTGGTGACCTTTGTCATGGCGGGCGATCCCGATCCGTCGACGGCACTTGAGATTATCAGGGCGCTGCCAAAGGCAGGGGCGGATCTGATCGAAATCGGTATGCCCTTTACCGATCCGATGGCAGATGGTCCGGCCATTCAAGCCGCCGGCTTGCGAGCGCTTGCAGCAGGCGAAACGCTGCATGGTACGGTTGATCTCGTACGGGCGTTTCGTGCGGGTGACCAGAACACGCCGATCATTCTGATGGGTTATTTCAACCCGATCTATATTTATGGCGTCGACAAATTTTTGGCGGATGCCAAAGATGCCGGCATTGACGGGCTCATCGTTGTCGATTGCCCACCGGAAGAAGACGATGAATTGTGTAAGCCTGCGATGGCCGCCGGATTGAATTTCATTCGTCTGGCCACGCCGACCACCGATGATAAGCGTCTGCCGAAAGTGCTCTCCAACACGTCGGGCTTCGTCTATTATGTTTCGATTGCCGGCATCACCGGCGCGGCGACGCCTGATTTCGGCAAAGTGGCCTCGGCTGTTGCGCGGATCAAGGCGCATACGGATCTTCCCGTTGCGGTTGGTTTCGGTGTGAAGACGGCCTCCGATGCCGTAGCCATCGCCAAGGGGGCTGATGGTGTGGTGGTGGGCTCTGCCTTGGTTGATACGGTCAAGCGCTCGCTCGATGCGGATGGCAAAGCGACATCGACGACGGTAAGTGCCGTGACAGCCTTAGTGAGCGAGATCGCCGCCGGCGTGCGTTCGGTCAAGAAATAACCTGATCAAAGGAATATGACGATGGAAACTATGAACTGGATATCCAATGTCGTTCGTCCGAAGATCCGTTCGTTTCTGAAGCGGGATACGCCGCAAAATCTCTGGATCAAATGTCCGGAGAGCGGCCAGCTTGTGTTTGCCAAAGATGTTGAAGCCAATCTGAATGTCATTCCGGGCTCGGATTATCATATGCGGCTTGCCGCTGTGCCGCGTTTGAAGTCGATGTTTGATGATGGGGTTTATGAGGAGATTGCGCTTCCTGAAGTGCCGCTTGATCCGCTCAAATTTCGTGATGAAAAGCGGTATGTCGATCGCCTTCGTGACGCCAAAACCAAGACGCAATTGGTTGATGCCGTGAAAATCGCCTTTGGCAAAGTGGAAGGCGTCAAGCTGACCATTGGCGTTCAGGATTTCGATTTTATGGGCGGCTCTTTGGGCATGGCCGCAGGCGAAGCGATTATTAAGGGCATGGAAACGGCTGTGGCGAAGAAGACGCCGTTTGTGTTGTTTGCATCGTCGGGTGGTGCGCGAATGCAGGAAGGCATGTTCTCGCTGATGCAGATGCCGCGGACGACCGTCGCCGTGCGTCGCTTGCGGGAAGCAAAGCTGCCCTACATTGTGGTGCTCGCCAATCCCACAACGGGCGGCGTGACCGCATCTTATGCCATGCTGGGTGATATTCACATCGCCGAGCCCGGCGCGCTGATCGGCTTTGCCGGACCGCGGGTGATCGAACAGACGATCAGAGAAAAGTTGCCGGAAGGCTTCCAGCGTGCTGAATTTTTGAAAGAGCACGGTATGGTGGACATGGTGGTCCATCGCCGCGAAATGAAGGCGACCATTGCGCGCCTGTGCCGCATTCTTGCGCATTCGCCTGCACGGGCCGCCTGACGCGTTTCTTTGATCGTATCGTGCGTTCATCCGTTGCGCTTAACCGGCGCTTAATGGCGTCTTGCTAGAGCTTGCCGCGTCGGTATGTGAAGCAGGAAATAATGGGCCATGAATGACAGGCGTGATCGGCGCGAGCCGTATCTGGAGGACGGTGCCCCGTCCCGCCGTCGCGTGGTCGATGAAGATCGTCTTGATCCGCCGCGTAAGCGCGGTCGCAAGCGTGCCGTTGAAGCGGAGCCTGAATTTGACGATGAAGCGCGTGACGAGCCGGAACGCCGCCGGAAGCGGCGGACCAAAGCCGCACCGGAGAAACCCCGCCGTTCTGTGATCGGTCGATTGCTCTATTGGGGCGTGGTGTTCGGCTTGTGGGGATTGATCGCCTCTGGCGCCATGGTGGCCTATTATGCGTCAAAACTGCCACCGATTGACCAGCTGACGGTACCCAAGCGCCCTCCCAATATTGCTATTTTAGGTTCTGACGGCAGTTTGCTCGCCAACCGTGGCGAGACGGGCGGCCGTGAGGTCGCGCTGAATGAATTGCCGCCTTATTTGCCGCAAGCCTTCATCGCGATTGAGGACCATCGCTTTTACAGCCATTTCGGGATTGACCCGATCGGTATCGTGCGTGCGTTGATGCGCAATGTGCTGCACTCCGGCGGCGGTGTGCAGGGCGGATCGACTTTGACGCAGCAGCTCGCGAAAAATCTGTTTTTGACGCAGGAGCGAACGGCTTCCCGCAAAATTCAGGAAGCGATTCTGGCGCTGTGGCTGGAGCGTAAATTCACTAAGGACCAGATTCTCGAACTCTATCTGAACCGGGTCTATTTTGGCTCGGGCGCGTATGGAGTCGAGGGCGCGGCGCGGAAATATTTTGGTAAATCGGCCCGCGAGGTGACGATTGCTGAGGCGGCCATCCTTGGCGGATTGGTGCAATCGCCAACGCGCTTGGCACCCAATCGCAATCCCGAGGCCGCCCATGCCCGTGCTGCCTTGGTGCTGGCCGCGATGCAACGCGAGACTTTTATCACCGAGCCGCAAATGGTCGATGCTTTGGCCCATCCGGCAGATACCAACAAGACACGGGGCGTAGCTTCGGTGCTTTATGCGGCCGATTATGTGATTGACGGGCTCGACGATTTGATTGGCACGATCGAGGGCGATCTCATTGTAACAACCACCATAAATCCCGCCATGCAAGGCTATGCGGAGAAGGCGCTGACGGAGGAACTACAAGCCAAAGGGACGAAATACGGCGTTACGCAGGGCGCGCTGGTGGCTCTTGACGGGGATGGAGCCGTTCGCGCGCTGGTCGGCGGCCGTTCTTATGCCGACAGCCAGTTTGATCGGGTAACAAGCGCTAAACGGCAGCCGGGCTCTGCCTTCAAGCCCTTTGTCTATCTCGCAGCGTTGGAAAAGGGCCTGACGCCAGACACGATGCGCGAAGATGCACCGATCAACATCAAGGGATGGCAGCCCGAAAATTACGCCAAGGACTATCGCGGGCAGGTGACCCTGACCGAAGGACTGTCGCAATCGCTGAACACAGTGGCCGTTCGGCTGGGCCTTGAAGTCGGCCCCAAGACGGTGGCGAATGTCGCGCAACGGCTGGGCATCCGGTCCAAGCTCGATGTCAATGCGTCGATCGCGTTGGGCACGTCGGTGGTCACGCCGTTGGAGCTCACCGCCGCCTATACGAGCTTTGCCAATGGCGGGCTGCAAGTGACGCCTTATGTCATCACCGAGGTGATCTCGCGCGAGGGTGATCTGATGTATACCCGTGCCGACAGTCAGGGACGGCTGGTGATTGATCCGGCCTATCTCTCTGAACTCAATGTCATGATGCGGGAGACGCTGAAAAGCGGCACGGCGAAAAAAGCCGATTTGCCTGGATGGGATGCGGCGGGCAAAACCGGCACCAGCCAGGATTTCCGCGACGCGTGGTTCATCGGCTACACAAGCGCGCTGACGACGGGCATCTGGCTTGGCAATGACGATAACTCGCCAACCAAGCATGTTGCCGGCGGCAGTCTGCCGGTTGAAATCTGGTCCCGCTTCATGAAGCAGGCGCTGGCCAAGACCCAGCCGACCCCATTGCCCGTCAGCGATGCGCCGCCCGCCGATCTGTTTGCCGGATGGAACCTGCCCTGGATATCGGGAAAGCCGTCGGAAGGCGCGACGCCAAAAGCATCGGGGGATGGGCAGACGCTCCGTCCACCTGCGAGTGTGCCTGCGGCCAATTAAGGGCGCCCTATTGATACCGGTGCAGCGACGTGCCGTATCGCTTCAACCAGGCTTCGGCTTTGTCGTAATCGGGATAAAGCCCCGCCACGACCCGCCAATATCGAGCGGAATGATTGAGCTCTTTCAAATGGGCCACTTCATGGGCAGCGAGATAGTCGAGCACGAAGGGCGGGGCCAGAATCAGACGCCAGGAAAAATTGAGCCGGCCCGAACTCGAGCATGATCCCCAACGGCTTGTCGTATCTTTGAGCGCGATGCGGCGAGCCGGAAGACCAAGGGCCGAGGTGTAGCGCTCGACGGCCTTGTCGAGGTCATGGCTTGCCTGCTTCTTCAGGAAATCCTTGATCCGCCTTACACTATATTCCGGGCGGCCTGCCACCACGATGAGCATTTCGCCGGTGTCGGTTGTTTCAACCCATACCGTGCCGCGGGCATCGGCCCGGTGCTCGATGCGATGGGGATCGCCCCGCAGGGGAATGATGGCGCCCGGTTCACAGGCAATGATCGTGTCGAATTTTTTAAGCCGCTCGGCAATCCATCCGCCGTGGCGTTGGGCGAAATCGGTGGCCTGCGCCATGCTGCCGCGAAGCGGCATGGTCAGCGTGATTTCGTGTTTGGCGGCACTGGCGCGCAGCGTGTAGCGCCGCGCTAACGCGCTTCGCTTGAGGGCCACGCGAAAGACGCTCTCGCCATGGGCAATATCGATATGAGACGGAAGCGGCACTTTGCTTCTGGATGACAAAAAAGGAATCATGCGGCAATCGTGCCGTGTGACCGCTTTTTTGTCATCCCGCGATGTTGGATTCAGGCGCCGACAAGCTTAAGGGCTGCCTTGCCCTTTTTGGTCACCTTTTCGCTGCCTTTGGCACTGTCGGCCATAAAGGCGGCAATCCGGGGTGCAATATCGTGGCGGAAACGGGAACCGTTGAACACGCCATAATGGCCCACCTTCGGCTGAACCCAATGGGCGCGCCGTTCGGCCGGGATATTGATGCACAGGTCATGCGCGGCTTTCGTTTGGCCGACCCCGGAAATATCATCCCGCTCGCCTTCCACCGTCATGAGCGCGCACCGGCGAATGGCCGTGAGATCCACGGGCTTGTCGCGGTGCATCATTTCGCCCTTGGGCAAGGCATGGCGTACAAACACGGTATCAACCGTTTGAAGGTAGAATTCCGCGGTAAGATCCATCACGGCCATATATTCGTCGTAGAAATCGATATGTTTATCAGCTGAATCACCGTCGCCGTGAACAAGATGGTTGAACATCTCGCCATGGGCTTCAATGTGGCGGTCAATATTCATCGCCATAAAGCCCGATAATTGCAGAAAGCCCGGATAGACATCCCGCATAAAGCCGGGATTAGGCAGCGGAACTTTGACAATGCAGTTCTGTTTGAACCATTCGATGCCGCGATCTTGCGCCAGAAGATTGACCTTTGTCGGGCTTTTGCGGGTATCGATCGGGCCGCCCATCAAGGTCATGGAATAAGGCGTTGCAGGATCGTTTTCCGCTTCCATTCGGGCGATCGCGGCGATGACCGGAACCGCTGGCTGGCAAACGGCCATCAGATGAATGTCGGGGCCAAGGAGCCGAGCCATCTCGATCACATAATCAATATAGTTATCGAGATTAAATTCGCCGTCCTTGAGAGGAACGGTGCGCGCATCCGTCCAGTCTGTGATGTAAACATCATGGGTTGGCAGGAAGGTTTCCACTGTGCCGCGCAACAAGGTGGCGTAATGGCCCGACATCGGCGCCACGACAAGCACTTTCGGCTGCTCGACGGCGTTACGCACGAATTGCTTACGGAAATGCAGCAGGCTGCAAAACGGTTTCGTCCAGATCACATCCTCGACGATCGGGACGGCAACGCCGTCCACATTGACGTCTTTAAAATTAAATGCCGGCTTACCATAGCGTCGGGTGGCGCGTTCAAACATCTCGCAGGCCGCCGAAACGCCCCGCCCGAACGGTGAGTGCGCTAGCGGGTTTACGGGATTATTGCAAAAAAGCTTGGTTGAGCCAGCAAGCGCGCGGGCGGGACCCATCAAAGCGTGAGTCGCTTCGTACCACATATAAAGAGGTAACTGCATGCTTGAAACTCCAGGTCCCGACGCTGCGGGATACGATATATTGCATTGCACAATTCAAACCATAGTCCGATTTCCTTAACAGATGCAATTATTCGTAAGTCCCAATTGTCGATTTTCGTGAACAAGTTGGCCCCGTGTCCTCAAGCCTTAGCTTGAGAGGATCGTTTTGCCCCTTGCCGAACGAGCGCTACCGCTCCGCCGCATATCCGATGGATCGGCTATGAACCGATTACTTCGCCGCCACGTATGACAAACAATCCAAACCCATCGAAGGACCGGCCCAATGAATGATATCTCGGCCACAAGCGGGATCGCTGATCGGACCCTGTTAATTGTCGACAGCGAAAAACCGTTTGTTGCGCGATTGATGCGGGCAATGCAGATGCGGGGGTATGTCGTTGAAACGGTCGATACGGCGAAAGCCGGATTGGCAGCGATTGAGAAGACTCCGCCGGCCTTTGCCGTGGTGGACATGAAGCTTGGCGACGGGAATGGCTTGGAGTTGATCGCCGCTCTGGCCAAAAAGCGTCCTGATGCACGTGGTATTGTCGTGACCGGCTACGCCACAATCGCAACGGCTGTTGCCGCACTCAAGCTTGGAGCGGCCGATTATCTTGCCAAACCGGCGGAATTTGACGAGATCGACCGCGCATTGCGGTCGGATCAACTTCTGCTTTTATCGCCGCCTGAAAACCCGATGTCACCCGACCGCGTGCGTTGGGAACATATCCAACGGGTATACGAGCAATGCGCCCGCAATGTTTCGGAAACGGCAAGGCGCCTTTCTATGCACCGCCGTACCCTCCAGCGCATTCTGGCCAAACGCGCCCCACGCTGAAAACGTCAGCTGCATCAAGTAACCTCAACAGCCATCCGAAGTTGACCTGATAGGATCAACGTCCGTGAAGGGCTATCTAGAGTTTAATGGTGTTGGGCTTAATTGGTTCGAGGATATACTGCGTCACAACATCGTTGCGTAACCTAATAGGGCGCAAACACAATAAAAGCATGATCAAGGGAGAAAACGGTCCATTCTTGTCAAAGAAAAGGAAATGACCATGCTGTGCAAGAATAAGTTGGAATTAGGAGCCCTGATCCTCATCACGACCTTAGGCTTCTCTGTTCACGCCAACGCTGATCCTTACTCCGAGCGACTTCAATCGGATCCAACGGCGATAAATCGTCCGGGCACGAGTAAGATGATGCCCCGTGAGCCTGAATTTACGGGATCGCTTAGAACCCCTTCATTAGAACATCAACTCACCCAAAAATGCTCCTATGACACCTATTATTGGGAGACGATTTATGCGTGTGATCCCGCGCATAATCCGGCGGATCCCGCCTATATCGAGAAGCAATATAATAGGTGAAGTGGCGCGTAAGCGTCCGTTCGCCTAAGCTCGCTGGTAGCCCACCTTGATTGGTGGGCTATTTTTTTGGGACGATCAGGATGCAAGGCCGGCGGAAACTGAAGTTTTTCAATGTTTTTTTGTGACCGAACCAAAAACAACCCAGAAGACGCCAAAACACGGGCCTGGGGTAGTGGCATCACCTTCCACATTATGGTAGAGGGTTCGGCAGATGAGCGGTTGTAAGGGTGTCGTGCCGACAGCATTTATGGCTTTGCAGTCGATCATTCGGACAAGATAGTGTATCATTGGTAATGGACTGAAATAAGTAGATTTATTCAAAAGCACCCGTAGCTCAGCTGGATAGAGCGCTGCCCTCCGAAGGCAGAGGTCACACGTTCGAATCGTGTCGGGTGCGCCATTTGCGAACAAAACCACTAACATTTGCGTTGCCGTTATTTTGTCCTGCGATGACGGCTGCGAGTGCGGATTTATCGCCAATAATGCTGATTTTATCGTCATCGACGCGTATCTCCGAGATAACGGCGCGGAGATAGGCCTTTTTGGCTTGTGCATCG
>CANGIS010000020.1 GCA_947454055.1 Hyphomicrobiales bacterium | reverse complement strand
GGGGGGGGATATTACTCAGCGGCAAGGGACATTTCGGCGCTTTCTTGCCTTTGTTTAGTGCCAATAGATCAATCAATGGGAGATGAGAAATGCGGGTGGAAGTGAACCAACGGAATGATAAATTCGGTTTGATGCCAACGTTGACCACGGAGTTTTTTGGTGGTGGGGGCGGTGGTGGTGGCCGCGATTATAACAGCACAATATCCGGTCAAAGTTGCACGACCTTCAGCGGAGCATTTTCTGCTTTGGGAGCTGGAGCGTTGGTAGGTGCCGTTGGAGGCGCAATAACTGGGCCGGGAGCTTTACTGGGTGCCATTGCCGGTGCGGCTTCCGCTGGCGTTGGACATGAGGTCGGCTGTCTTCAAGCTGACGTTAGAGGTCCTAACAGATGATGCCAACAACCCTGCTAGCTTGCGGCTGGCAGGGTTTTCATTGAGGAGTTCGCTGTGAAAAAAATAGATTTAAAAACGGCTATTGCTTCATTTATATTTTCAATTTTAATTCAAATGTTTATACGACCAAATATATTTGAAAATATATATTTAAATTATATTATATCCATTTCATTTAATTTTATAATATATTATATTATATTTATTTTTTTAACTAAAAATTTTTATATCAAAAAAAATTAATGGATATTTGTAATGACTGCTATCATAATACTTATCTGCTATGGCCTTCCAGTCATCTCTCTCGAGCTGGCGAATGCGGTCACCGATACGTCGTTCTGGTTTATTAAGATTACAGCCCATGACGCATGGACCAGCCTTGTAAAGCGTAGCCCTAATGATCTGTCGGTGTTTGATGTGGTTCAATCTGTGCTGGCCGTCGCCATGACTGTGGTCGTGGTTCGATTATTGGCTCGACATTTTGGATTTAACTTGCGGACGTTCATTCGTTTTGGGAATTTCCATTGGGTGTTTATTCCGCTTGTGCTGTGTTCGCCCTTCATGATGGCTATACCTCATTTTATCGCGCGTTTACTCTTTTCGCTCCCTTTACCATCGGAAGCCGTTAACGGGCATTCGCCAGCCCTATCCGTCATATTTTTTCTCGCCGTGCTCGTTCCGATCCAAGAAGAAGTCATTTGGCGCGGACTAGGCATAACGGCTTTAGAGCGAAACGGCGTTGAAGCAAAAGCCACATTATACTTCATTAGCTTGGCGTTCATGCTTGCCCATTTGCCCAGCGATATTGGGATATTGAGGCCTTTGGCCCTTGCGCCAGCAGCTCTTGCTCTCACATGGATGCGGTTACGTAGTGGCGGTATCTTTTGGCCGTTACTGTTCCATGCCATTGGTAATGGCGTCTTATCGGTAGGACCATTTTCGAGCGCCGTTTATAAATTCATATTCGGCTCTTGAAGTTAGATATGTCGCTCCTCCCCCTCGCTTGGTTCCGCCGCTCCTTCTCCGGCCGCACGGTACAGTTTGCGGAAGCGGCAACCCTTTCCATCGTCCTCCGCCTGCTCGCGCTTGTCAGCCCCTTCGCGATGCAGGCGATTATCGACCGTATCCTGCCTTATCAACGCGCCGAGAGCCTCGCGATTATCCTCGTGCTGCTTCTCGCGGTGGCGGCGTTTGAAGCCCTACTCGGCTTCACTGCGGGGCGGCTTGGCACATGGATCGGCATGGGCATCGGGCGTGACCTCGCTTTGCGGGCCTTGCGGCATATTCTGCATCTACCGCTGGCCACGTTGCAGCGCTGGCCCGTTGGGCAAATTCTGGCGCGGATTGGCGAGATTGAGAAGGTGCAGGCCTTCATCGTCTATACAACCTCCGGCCTGTTGCTTGATGCCGGATTCTCCTTGGTTTATGCCGGGGTGCTTTATACGATCAGCCCATTTCTGACGGGCATTTTACTTTTGGCCATTCCACTGCAATTAGCGCTTTATTTCATCTTCGGGCCGTTGGAGCGTCGCCGCTTTGACCGGGCGTTTTTGGCAGGCTCCTTCCACAATGCGCGGTTGGTAGAGAGTTTTAATCACCTCATCACGCTCAAATCTTTAGGTGCGGAACATCACGCCTTGGATCGGCTTGATCAAAGCCTAACCGAAAATATGCGCCAGATGCTGGTTGCCCAAAACATGGCGCTAAGCGGACGGAGCGTATCGAGCCTATTCGATAAGGCACTGGTCGCCATCGTGATCTTTTTTGGGGCGCGGGAAGTTCTGGCGCATGACATGACGCTGGGCCAATTGGTCTCGTTTCATCTGCTCTCCGGCTATGTGTCCGGGCCCATCCTTGGTCTCGCCAAATTGTGGGACACGTGGCAAAATGTTCAAATTGCACGGAGACGCGTCGGCGAGTTGCTGCTTGAGGCGGCAGAGCCTGAAGCCGTGCTGAGGCCGCTCCAGTTTCATCCTCAAACCGGACTTTGCCTTGAAGGCGTTGGCTTTGCCTATCCCGGCGGCAAGCCGCTTTTTCAAAATTTGACGGCTAAGTTCGAGCCAACCGGACTGTCCCTCATCGTCGGCCCCTCCGGTTGTGGCAAAACCACGCTGGCACGGGTGATGGCGGGGCTGCTGTCGGCGGGTGAAGGCGCGATCACGCTATCGAGGAAGCCATTGACCAGTTTCGCCCCAAGCGATTACCGACGTCTTGTGGCCTATGTTCCGCAAATGCCGGAACTGTTTAACGGCACCATCCGCGAAAACCTGCATTTTGCCGCCCGTGCGGAAGATGCCGCTTGCTGGCAAGCGCTCGACCACGCCGCATTAGCCGATGTCGTGCGTGACCTTCCCAATGGTCTTGATACGGTGATCGGTGATGGCAGTGTACATCTCTCAGGCGGGCAAGGCCAACGACTGGCCTTGGCGCGAACGCTGCTGCTCAACCCCGCCGTCCTGATCCTCGACGAACCGACCAGTGCGCTCGACCGTGATACGGGGCAACAGGTCATGACGGCGCTTGAGATGCTGGCCAAGCAGATGGCGATTATCGTGATCACCCACCGCCCCGATATTGTCGCGACGCCGACGCTTGTCATTGCCCTTGGTGAGGCCAATAGCAGCACCACGTTGCAATCCTCAGCAGCGACCGGAGCTTTGGCCTATGCGTGATGCACTTGCGCTTTCCGGTCCCTCGCCAACGCTAAGGCTTTCCACGCTGATCTTGTGCGCCCTGATCGTGTTGGCGATCATTGGCAGCTTCATTGCCGAAATTGAAATTGTTGCCCGAGGGACGGGCAAGATCGTGCCGATTGGTTCGGTCCGTCAGGTGCAATCTCAGGTCGATGGTCGTGTTACCGAAATCCGTGTCCGAGACGGACAAACGGTCGAGCAAGGCGATGTCCTGTTCGTGCTCGATCAAACCGATCAAAGAGCCGAAGCGGAGCAGATGGCCGACCGGATTGGGCGGTTGGAAGCCACCATCGCCAAACTCACCGCCGAGCTTGCCACACTCGACGCGAATGATCCGGCTAACGCTACCTTTACCGACAAGGCGCTCACCCGTCTTAGGCTGTCCCAGCTGCCCGTCAACCGCCGCGGGACAACGGAAGCCTTGCTGACGGCAGAACTTTATAATCTGGCGGCATCGATCGCCGAATTGGATGCCAGTTTGGCTTCGGCTGAGGCCGATGGCGAGGTGTCCGCCGCTCGGATCGAAAAAAATGCTGTTTTGTTGGCGCTGGAACAAAAACTCTTCGACGCCGCCTCCACTTTGCAGGCCAATGGCAATCTCAGCCAAAGCGAGTTTGCTAAGAAGACGCAATCTTATGAAGAGCTTCGCCGCGAGAAGACCGTGCAAGAACGCGATATCTTCGTTAAATCGGCGCATATCCGCGAACTTCAAGCCAATCGTCAGGCCAAACTTGCCGCGATCCGGCAGGATTGGACAACGTCGCTTGAATCATCCGACCGAGACCTTACCGATTTAAAAACGCATCTCGCGGTGGTCACCCGCAATCTGGCCTATTCCGCGATCCCAGCTCCAGTTTCGGGTAAAATAGAGGATCTCAAAGTCAAAACGGTCGGGGGTCGAATTGCGGCAGGAGACGCTCTCGCCAAGCTTATCCCACTCAACGAGGCGTTTGAATTTGAAGGGCAACTACCGACCGAGGAAGCATCCTTTTTGGAAAAGGACCAACCCGTTTACTTGAAATTCGACGCTTATCCAGCCGAGCGTTATGCGTTGGGCTACGGTACCGTGCGCGACATTAGCGGCGATACGATCAACGCCACTGACAAAAGCTGGGCCTATGTGTTTCGGGTTAGCCTCACATCAACAGCGCTTAAAACATTGAAGGGCAATATTCCGATTACGCCCGGCATGACCGCAACAGCCGATATCGTCACCGGCAAACGAAAGCTGATTTCCTATCTTTTCGAGCCGATTGCCCGCTCCATGATGAATGGAGCGCGGGAACGATGAACGAAATGCCAAACCATGAGCAGATCGGAACATCCGAAACCTTCCAAATCAGCAGACCCGAAGCGGTGGGCTATATGGTAGGCCTTTGCGTGTTCAAAAATATCTATAGCCATTGGAGCATCGCGTCAGTCGGTCGTTTGTTTATTCCCCCTGTCCTTGCAGGGCAGTTCAAGCTTTATTTCGATAAAGGTGAATGCGTTGCATTCGCAACTTGGGCCTATTTGTCCGATGAACTGTCCGACAAGATAAAGACCGATTTTGCCGACCCGCCATACGATGCATGGCACAGCGGCAGCAACCTTTGGATCATTGACATGGTCGCTCCAGGCAGGGGTGTTTCGATTACCCGTGACCTCCAAAAGACCGTCTTCTCCGACCGTACCGAACCCGGTTACGCATTAAGGCGTGACGAAACGGGTAAAGTTAGAAAAATTGCCCGTTGGGCAACATGGAACAGTTGCCCTCGGGATGCCTGAGATATCTAACCCTTACACCCCGTCATAATCCTCAATCCGTCCGGTGCGCGGCGCTTCGGCTTTTGTTAGAGCCTTGCCCGTGCGCTCGACGGCTTTGAAGAGCCTTATGAAATTGCCGCTGGCGATTTTGGCGATGGCCTCATCAGACCAGCCACGCTCGATTAATTCGGCCAGCAGATAAGGGAAGCGGCTGACATCCTCTAGGCCTTCCGGCGTGGCTCCGCCGAAGAAATCCGAGCCGATGCCAATATGGTTGAGGCCTGTCCGGGCCACGAGATATTCGATGTGATGGCAAAGCTGCTTCAACGTCGCTTTAGGTTGCGGGCCCATCCGCTTGGTTTGCTCGGCTGTGGCCTCGTCATGGTTCACCATGAAGGAGGATTTGCCGAAATTGTCTTTCAACGGCCGCGCCCAATCCCGCGAGGCCTGGTTGATAAAGTCGGGAATGAACGTCGCCATGATCACGCTTTTCTTGACGCGAATCCGGTCGAGCACATCGTCGGGCGCGTTCCTCGGATGATCGCACAGCGAAAACGCATTGTTGTGCGAAAATAAGACCGGCGCACGCGAAATATCGAGCACCCGGTGCATCACGCTCGTGGCTGTATGCGCCAGATCGACGATGATACCGAGGCGATTCAACTCCAAGACCACCGCCTCGCCGAATTTGGTCAGTCCGCCATGTCGGGGAGCGTCCGTGGCGCTGTCCACCCAATCCAGCGTTTCATTGTGGCAAAGCGTCATCAAACGTACGCCAGCCGCCTGCCAGATGCGGAGCGGCGATAGGCTGTTTTCAAGGCCGACGCCGCCTTCCACCGTCATAAACGAGGCAATCTTGCCCAGCCGTTTGGCCCGCGCGATATCGAGCGCTGTTTCGGCGAAGACAAAGGTGTCCGAATAGGTTTCAGGCAATTGCCGAATAATATCGATCAATTCCAGCGTCATGCGACCCGGCTGCGGCATCAGGGACGGAACGAAGGCCGCCCAGAATTGCGCGCTCAGCATGCCCGCTTTGAGACGCGGAATGTCGGTGTCTGATTCAGAATGCAGCCGGGAAAGATCATACCGCTTCACGCTTTTTTGCGCGGAAGCATCAGAATGAATCACCCACGGCAAATCATTATGACCATCAACCAGCGGAATGGTTTGCAACAAATGCTTGGCGTGTTCGAGCGCACGCGCGGATGTCTGGAGGGCCATGGAATGCTCCTGATGAATGCCTGACTGTTTATGGGGCCCCCACGGTGAAGTCACAAGAGGGATTAACGGTGCGGGGGGCCATCATCGGGAATGTGCGCCCATGTCAGACCTGCCTTGCAGCACGGAAAGCAACGATTTTACGATCTGGTATTGCTGCCCTGCCGTAAAGAGCCTACCCAATCCCGAAGCCTCGCCCGGATGGGCCTCTGACAAACCGGAACTCTGTTGATGAATGATACGACCTCGCCTGCCGCCCAAGCCATGGATGCTGCCCAGCCTGCCGCCCAGCTCCCTCCGCCCAAAAAGCGGCTTGGCGCCCGGCCCGTTATATTGGGGGTGATTGCCATAGTCGTGGTAGGCTATGGGGTATCGTGGGCCCATGAGTGGTGGACCCATGGCCGGTTTACGGTTTCGACCGATGACGCCTATGTCGGGGCACCGATTTCGACCATTTCAACCCGCGTTTCCGGCCATATCGTTGACGTTCCGGTCGCAAGCAACCAACCCGTACGCGCTGGCGATCTGCTCGTGCGCATTGACGATGGCGATTATCGCCTGGCGGTTGAAAGTGCGGGCGAAAAAATCGATACACAGACCGCCAGCCTCGCGCGGATCGACAAGCAGATCCTCCAGCAAGACGCCGTCATCGACCAGGCCCGCGCGCAAATCGTCGGCGCCAAAGCCGATGCGATGCGCGCCGAACTCGATTATGCCCGTGCGCAAAAACTGGCTGAAGCCGATTTCAACACGCGCGCGAGGCTCGATCAGGTTCTCGCCGATCGTGACCGCACTGCGGCGGTTTTGGTCAGTGCCACGGCAGGCCTTGCCGCGGCCCAAGCCGGCATTGATGTGTTAAAAGCGCAAAAAGTGGAATTGGAACATTCCAAGGCCGAACTTGAAACGGTGCTTTCCAAAGCGCGTCGCGATCTTGAATTCACCGAAATTCGCGCGCCCTTCAACGGGGTGGTCGGCAATCGCGCCGCTCAGCTCGGCATGTTGGTGGAGCCCGGCATTCGCCTCCTGGCCCTTGTGCCGCTTGATGCGGTTTATGTCGACGCCAATTTCAAGGAAACCCAATTGGCGCACATCAAGCCGGGTATGACAGCATCCGTTCATGCCGACGCGTTTCCTGGTCGTGTGTTTACCGGCAAGGTAGCGAGTTTTGCGCCGGCCACCGGCTCGCTGTTCTCGCTTTTGCCCCCCGAAAATGCCACCGGCAACTTTACCAAAATCGTCCAGCGCGTTCCGGTTCGCATCGTGTTTTCGCCGGAGGATTTGAAGGACGGAGCGCTTCGCCCCGGACTTTCAGTCGTGGTTGAGGTGGATACATCCACGCCATGAGCGAGGCAGCCAAGCCCGCCGCACCCGCATGGCCGCCCTCTCCGCCCGTGGTGACGGTGCGTCGCGTCATTGCGTTTATCGGCATGGTGTTCGGTATGTTCATGGCGATCTTGGACATCCAGATCGTCTCGGCCTCGTTGTCGGAAATTCAGGCCGGACTTTCGGCCAGCGCCGAGGAAATCTCATGGGTGCAGACGGCCTATCTGATCGCCGAAGTTGTGATGATCCCGCTCTCCGGCTTTTTGGGCCGGATGATGTCGACACGCTATTTGTTCGCGATGTCGGCCTTTGGCTTTACGCTGATGAGTATCATGTGCGCGCAGGCCTCTTCGATTGAGGAAATGATCATCTGGCGGGCGTTGCAAGGCTTTATTGGCGGCGGCATGATTCCTGCCGTGTTCTCGGCGGCCTTTTCGATTTTTCCGCGCGACAAGCAGCCCATCATCTCGCCGATCATCGGCTTGGTGGCCACCTTGGCCCCAACCATCGGGCCGACGATTGGCGGCTATTTGACCGACCTTTTCTCCTGGCACTGGCTGTTTCTTGTCAATGTCATTCCGGGTATTCTGGTGACGCTTTCGGCCTGGTTTCTGATTGATTTCGACAAGCCCAATATGAGCCTATTCAAGACGTTTGACTGGTGGGGATTGGCGGGCATGGCAGGCATGCTGGGGGGGCTCGAATATGTGCTCGAAGAAGGTCCCGCCAAAGACTGGTTTCAGGACGATCGGATCGTTACCTGCAGCATTATTGCTCTGGTGGGGGGCGTTTTGTTTTTCCTCAGGGCCTTTATGGCGCGAACGCCGATTGTGGATTTGAAAGCGTTTTCAAACCGGAATTTTGCCGCCGGATGTCTGGCCTCCTTCACCATCGGCATCGGTCTTTACGGGCTGACCTATGTATATCCGGTCTTTTTGGCCCGCGTGCGGGGCTACACCTCGCTTGAAATTGGCACCACAATGTTCCTGACAGGCGTGGCGATGTTTTTGACCGCCCCCGTTGCCGGCAAATTGAGTGCCAAGGTTGATCCGAGGATTATGCTTGCCATCGGCATTTTTGGCTTCGCCATCGGCACCTTTCTGGCCTCGGGCCTTACCAACCAATGGGGCTTTAGCGAGCTGATCTGGCCGCAGATTTTTCGTGGCGTGTCGTTGATGTTCTGCATGGTGCCGATCAACAATGTGGCCCTTGGCACTTTGCCGATGGACCGTCTTAAAAACGCATCGGGTCTTTTCAACCTGACGCGCAATCTGGGCGGCGCCGTTGGCTTGGCGCTGATCAATACGGTCTTGAACGACCGCTGGGATTTGCACATGCAGCGCTTGCGCGACAGCGTGGTGTGGGGACGCCAGATCGCCGATGAGACGCTGGCCAATATGACGCTTGGAATGGCCCAATTGGGTGATGGGGCAGAACTAGCGGCTACCAAAAAGCTTGCGGGTCTTGTCCGCCGCGAAGCGCTGGTGCTGGCGTTGGGCGATGTCTTTCTGGCGCTGACACTGGTGTTCTTGCTGATGCTTCTCGTCTTGCCCGCCATTGAAAAGGCAGGCGGGCCAAAGGCAGCGGGCGGCGGGCATTAACACGAAGCGTCGACAGGCTCCTTTGTCTCGTATAAGAAATGTCCATGCTTGAAGGTCTCACTCCCAAAAATCCGACCCATGTGATGAAACTCGTCAGCGACGAGAAGACGGCCAGAGGCGTGGCTGACATTGTCATGGAAACATTCGACCCCAACGAGACGGCCGCCGCCGCCTTTGAAAACGAGGCGACTCTCGCGTGGGAAGTCGAGGTCTATTTCGCCAATGCGCCCAATGAGGCGAATATGCGCGAATTGATCGCAGCCACCGTCAATGACGCGGCAGCCAAGGCGCTGACCTTTGAAACGCTCGCCGAAAAAGATTGGGTGAAGGCCTCGCTTGACGGGCTCTCCATCGTCGATGCGGGCCGGTTCAAGGTGCATGGTTCGCATGACCGGGACCGTATTCCGCTCAACGCCATCGGCATCGAGATCGAGGCTGCTCTGGCCTTTGGCACCGGCCATCACGGCACCACGCGCGGCTGCCTGTTGATGCTGGATGATATTTTGAAGCGTCGGAGGCCCAAGCATGTGCTGGATATAGGCACCGGCTCAGGCGTATTGGCGATTGCCGCCGCACGTGCGCTGCATAAGCCGGTCGCGTCCGGTGATATTGATCCGGTCGCGGTGGAAGCGGCCTATAGCAATGCCGTGCTCAACCGCGCGGGTGCTTATGTCAAACCCGCTGTTGCCAAAGGCGTCGGCCATCCGGCGCTTTATGCGAACAAGCATTATGATCTGATTTTTGCCAATATTCTGGCGCGCCCTTTAATCAAATTGGCTCCCCAGATTGCGGCCGTTGCCTCACCGGATGCGGATATCGTTTTATCCGGCCTGTTGGCGCATGATGTGCCGGGCGTGGTCAACGCCTACGGCTTGCAAGGTTGGTATCTCGTCAAGCGCCGCAACCTTGAAGGCTGGGCCGCTCTGCTGATGCGCCGTGTGGCCGGCCGACCGCTCACCGCCTTTTAATTTCACTTTCATCAGGCAAGGACCATCATCATGGCCGAAGCAGTGTTTCAAACGTTCGAGCAAAAAGCCAATCCGGCACAAGGAGCGCCGCACGTCAAAACGCTTCGGGCCGAGTTGAAAGCGCGTGGCCTTGACGGATTTGTCATTCCGCGGACGGATGAGCACCAGAACGAATATGTTCCCGCCTCCTCCGAGCGGTTGGCGTGGCTGACCGGCTTTATGGGCTCATGGGGCATGGCTGTGGTGTTGGCCGATCAAGCCGCCATTTTCGTCGATGGCCGCTACACGGTACAGGTGCGCGAGCAGGTGGACGTCAACGTCTTCACCCCCGAGCATTTGATCGACAGCCCGCCCGAGGCGTGGCTCGAGAAGCATCTGAAACCCGGCCAGAAGCTTGGCTTTGATCCGTGGTTGCACACAGCCGATGGCACCAAGCGATTGGAAAAGGCCTGTGCTGCGGCGAAAGCAACGCTTGTGGCGGTCGAGAGCAATCCCGTCGACACGGTGTGGGCGGATCGCCCAGCCCCGCCTCTCGCGCAAGTTATGCTGCACAAGCCCGCTTATGCCGGCGAAGATTCGCATGACAAATTGAAACGCATTCAGGCCAAACTGACCGCCCAAGGCAGCGATGCGCTGGTGATCACGGACGCGCATGCCGTTGCGTGGGCGTTCAATATTCGTGGCGGCGATGTCGGCCACACGCCCTTGCCGCTCGGCTTTGCGATTGTGCCGCGCGAGGGCAAAGCCGAACTCTTTATGGATGGCCGCAAATTCTCCAACACCGTGCGCAGCGCCGTTTCCGATTTGGCCGAAATTGCTGATCCGTTCGCTTTAGATAAGGCCTTAACGCGTCTTGGCCAATCAGGAGCCAAGGTTAAGTTCGACGCTTCCTCCGCCTCGAGCCGCCTCGTTGCCTTGCTTGAAGGTGCAGGCGGGCAAGCCGATGTCGGCGTCGATATGATCGCCTTGATGAAGGCCGTGAAAAATCAGGCTGAAATTGCGGGCTCGCGCGCAGCCCATGCCCGCGATGGCGCGGCCATGACACGCTTTCTTGCCTGGTTTGACCGTGAAGCGATCTCCGAAAAACTCACCGAGATTGACGCCACCATTGCGCTTGAAGGATTCCGTCGTGATACGGGCGTGTTGAAGGATGTGTCCTTCCCCTCGATTGCGGGCGCTGGCCCCAATGCCGCCATTCCGCATTACAAGGTTTCAACCGAATCCAACCGCCGCATCGAGAAGGGCATTTTCCTGATCGATTCGGGTGCGCAATATGAAGACGGCACCACCGATATCACCCGGACCATGGCCGTTGGACCTGCGACCGCCGAGATGAAAGACCGCTTCACCCGCGTGTTGAAGGGCCATATCGCGATTGATACAGCGGTGTTCCCGAAGGGCGTATCGGGCGCACAGATCGACTCATTCGCGCGCAAGTCTTTGTGGGAAGCGGGCCTTGATTTCGACCATGGCACCGGCCACGGCATCGGCTCCTACCTCTCCGTGCATGAAGGCCCGCAGCGCATTGCCAAAACCGGCGTAACGCCGCTTGAAGCGGGTATGATGCTGTCCAACGAACCGGGCTTTTACAAAGCGGGGCATTGGGGCATTCGGATCGAGAATTTGATTCTGGTCGAGAAGCGCGAGATCGAAGGCGCCGAACGCGAGATGCTGGGCTTCGAAACGCTGAGCTTCGCGCCGATTGATTTGAATTTGGTCGAGCCAAAGCTACTGACGGCTGATGAGCGCGCCTGGCTGAATGCTTATCACACCAAAACCCGCGCGATTGTCGGTCCGCATCTGGATGCGGAAACGATGAAATGGCTGGAGACGGCGACGCGGGAGATCTGAGCTTTTGCTCCTTTTAGCTCCGAACCGTCATTGCGAGCGACAGCGAAGCAATGACGACGAATGGAGCAAGCGCTCGCAATGACGGTTAGGTGAGCGCACGCGCTTGCAATGCCGGTTAGGTGGGCGCACGCGCTTGCAATGAGGGATGGGTTACCCCCCTACCCGCTCGAACCACTCATCTTCCGTAATCACCTCGACGCCATGCTTGCGGGCATCTTCGAGCTTTGATCCGGCGCCGGGGCCTGCGACCACCAGATCCGTCTTTTTCGACACGGAGCCCGAAACCTTGGCCCCCAAACGCTCGGCCATGGCTTTGGCTTCTTCGCGCGTCATCCGTTCGAGCGAGCCGGTAAACACCACCGTCTTGCCCGATACCGGACTTGCTGCGGCTATCGCCTCCATCGGCTCCGGCGTAACATGCGTCATCAGCGCATCGAGCTCTTCGAGATTATGCGCCTCGCCGAAGAAATCGACGATCGAGCCCGCAACAATCGGGCCGATGCCGTCAATATCGGTGAGTTCCGCCTTGGCCGCCTCGCCATCTTCCGATGCTTTAACAGCCACGTTACGCAGCTTCTCGATGGAGCCGAAATGCCGCGCCAATTGCTTGGCCGTGGTCTCGCCGACATGGCGAATACCGAGCGCGAAGATGAAGCGGTTCAGTGTTACGCTTTTGCGTTCAGCAATCGCATCGAACAGCTTTTTGACGGAGAGCGCGCCAAAGCCCTCACGATCTTTCAGCTTTTTTAAAGAGCGCGCGTCGCGTTCCTCAAGCGTGAAAATATCGCGCGGGCGGGTGATGAGGCCGTCGGCATAAAAGCCCTCGATTTGCTTGTCGCCCAAGCCTTCAATATCAAACGCATTGCGCGAGGCGAAATGTTTCAACCGCTCGGTGGCCTGCGCCGGGCAAATCAACCCTGCCGTGCAGCGACGCACCGCTTCGGGCTCGCCCGTCTTCGGATCGGTCTCACGCACCGCGTGGCTGCCGCACGCAGGGCAGAGATGCGGGAACACATAGGGTTTGGCATCCGCCGGGCGCTTCTCCACAACAGCCGAGACGATTTGCGGGATCACATCGCCCGCGCGTTGCACGATAACGGTGTCGCCGATCCGCACATCCTTGCGCGCGATTTCGTCCTCATTGTGCAAGGTGGCGTTTGACACCACCACGCCACCAACGGTGACGGGATGGAGTTTCGCCACCGGCGTCAAAGCACCCGTTCGGCCGACTTGTATGTCGATACCGAGCAGAAGGGTACGCGCCTGCTCGGCCGGAAATTTCCGCGCGGTGGCCCAACGCGGTGAACGCGCGATGAAGCCCAAACGCTGTTGCAAAGCGAGATCGTCGACCTTGTACACAACGCCATCAATATCATAGCCGAGCGTGGGGCGGTTTTCCTCGATCGAGCGATAATGCTCGATCATCTCGGCCAGCGAAGCACAGCGTTTCGTCAGCGCGTTGGTGGGCAGGCCCATGGCGGCGAAAGCCGATACCATGCCGCTTTGTTTATCAGACGGCATAGGCCCTTCGATCTGGCCCCACGCATAGGCAAAAAATTTCAAGGGTCGCGAGGCCGTGATGTTCGGATCAAGCTGGCGAAGCGATCCGGCCGCCGCATTGCGCGGATTGGCAAACGGCGGCTTACCCTCGGCCTCCTGCCTTGCATTAAGGGACAAAAAGTCTTCCGTCGCCATATAGACTTCGCCGCGGATTTCGATCACATCCGGCACATGGCCTTTCAGCATATGCGGAATGGAGCGGATGGTGCGCACATTGGCGGTAACGTCTTCGCCCTCTTCACCATCGCCGCGGGTGGCCGCTACTTTCATCTCGCCTTTTTCGTAGCGGACCGAGCAGGACAAACCATCAATCTTCGGCTCGGCGGTGAAGGCCAGCTCTTGAGCATCGGGCCAATCAAGAAAACGCCGAACGCGATCGACAAACTCGCCGACGTCCTCATCCGAAAACGTATTGGCGAGCGAGAGCATCGGGACCGCGTGACGAACCTTGCCGAATTTTTCGGAAGGCTTGGCACCGACGCGCGCAATGGCGGTCGCTTCTTTCTGCAATTCGGGGAAGGCTGCTAAAAGCGCGTCATATCGTTGGCGAAGCGCGTCATAGGCGGCGTCCGAAATGATCGGAGCGTCTTTTTGATGATAGCGTATGTCATGCGCCGCGATCTCGTCCGCCAAAGCGCGCCATTCGATATGCGCCTCCATCGGCAAAAGCTGCTCGACCGGCACTTTGCTCATCGCGCCGCCTCGATCAGGCGCTTGGCCGCAGCCCTTGCCTCCTCCGAGATTTCGGCACCGGACAACATGCGGGCAATTTCTTCGCGGCGATGGTCTTCGCCGATGGTGATCACCTTCGTGGCGATCCGCCCCGCTTCGGCTGCATCGCCCTTGGCAATCAGGAAGTGCGTGGAGGCGCGCGCCGCAACCTGCGGTGCATGGGTGACGGAAAGCACCTGAACCCGCCCAGCGAGCCGCGCAAGGCGCTGGCCAATGGCATCGGCGACCGCGCCGCCGACGCCCGTATCGATTTCATCAAACACCAAGGTCGGAGCCGAGCCACGATCGGCCAGCGATACCTTCAACGCCAGCATGAAGCGCGAGAGCTCGCCGCCCGACGCCACCTTCATCATCGGGCCGGGGCGCGTGCCCGGATTGGTCTCGACCCAGAACTCGACATGATCGAAGCCGTCAGGCCCGCGCGCCGCTTCGTCACGCTCCATTGAGACGATGAAGCGGGCACGCTCCAGCTTCAAGGGTGGCAATTCCGCATTGACCGCCTGTTCAAGGGATGCGGCGGCTTCGTAGCGCTCTACCGATAGAGCCTGTGCCGCCTTGCGATAGCTAAGATCGGTGGCCTCAACCTCGGCTTCTAATTTGATCAGCCGATCTTCGCCAGCATCAATGGCGGTGACTTCCTCAGCGTAGCGGGCGGCAAGGGCTGCCAGATCATCGGCCAGAACATTGTATTTGCGGGCGGCGGCACGCAGCGCGAACAGCCGCTCCTCGACGCGTTCCAATTCATAGGGGTCAAACTCGGCGGCACGGAGTGCGGCTTCAAGCGCGGAACGCGATTCTTCCAGCGCCGTAATCGCACTTTCAAGCGCTTTGACGCTCGGGCCAATCAAATCATCCGCCTCGACGCTGCGGCGGGCCAAGCGGCGCTGAACAGACGACAGCGTCGGGATTGGCGAGGCCTGGCCTGCAACGGCCTCCAGCGCGTCGTTGATGTCAGACGTGACTTTTTCCGCCTGCATCATCTTTTGACGATGGGCTGCCAGTTTTTCTTCTTCACCCGGGGACGGATTAAGGTTCGATAATTCCTCTACCGCATGGCGCAGAAAATCGGCTTCTTTCCGCGCGGCTTCCACCTTGATGCGATGGGCGGCAAGCGCATCGCGTGCCGCTTTGTGCGCCGTATAGGCCGAGCGTACCGCAGCTAACTCTTTGGTCGCGCCCGAAAACAAATCCAGAATGGTACGATGGGTTGCGGGGTCGGCAAGCGCTCGGTCATCATGCTGGCCGTGAATTTCGACGAGGCTTGAACCGATGGCTTTCAAGGCCTGAACGCTGACGGCCTGATCATTCACCAAAGCGCGCGTCCGGCCATCGGCCATCTGAACGCGACGCAAAATGACGTCGCCTTCGGTGGCTATATCGAAATCGCGCAACAGGGCATGGACGGGATGGTCGGCGGAGGGCTGGAAAACGGCCGTCACCTGCCCCTGCGTCTCGCCATGACGGACCAACGAGCCATCGCCACGGGCACCCAGTGCCAAGGCGAAGGCGTCGAGCAGGATTGATTTACCCGCGCCTGTTTCGCCTGTGAGCACGCTAAGACCTGCCGCAAACGACAGGTCCAGCCGATCAATCAGTACAATATCGCGGATGGCGAGGTTGGTCAGCATGATCTGATCGGAACCGCCCGCCCTTTCGCGTTTATCGGATCAATAAATCTTGACCGATTTGAAGGCCTTGCTGATCCAAGACTCTTCATTGGCCTTTGGTGCAGTCCCCTTCGACTCGAGCAGTGCATAGGTATCCTTGTACCACTGGCTATCGGGGAAATTATGGCCCAAAATCGAAGCTGCCGTTTCAGCCTCGTTGACGATACCCAAAGCCAGATAGGCTTCCGTCAGACGCGCCAAGGCTTCCTCGATCTGGTTCGTCGTCTGGTATTGCGACACCACGACGCGGAAACGATTGATCGCGGCCGTATAATTGCGCTTTTGCAGGTAGAACCGGCCTACTTCCATTTCACGACCGGCAAGCTGGTCGCGCAGGACCATGATTTTGGCCTTGGCATCGGACGCATAATCGGATTTCGGCCACCGCTGCACGACTTCGATAAAGGCCACCAGAGCCTTCTCGGCCCGCTCCTGATCGCGGCTCACATCGAGCACCGCATCATAATAGGAATTGGCAATCAAATAAGCTGCATAGGCCGCATCCGCATCCGCGGGATAGAGTTGCAAGAAACGCTTGCCCGACGCCCCCGCTTCCTCGAACTCCCGCGCCGAATAATGCGAATAGGTCTCCATCAACAACGCCTTTTTCGACCATTGCGAATAAGGGTAGATTTTGTTGATGTCCTTGAAATTTTTGGTCGCTTTTTCGTAATCGTGCTCGTTGGCTGCAGCCAGACCGTCATTGTAGAGCTTTTCAGCGGGCAGATCCGGCTTGATCTCCGGCTTATAGACCTCACCCTTATCAAACGGGTTCATGCTATCGCACGCTGCCACAGGCAATAGCGCAAGCGCTACGAGCAACGGACCTATCATCCGAAAACGGGCTTTGGACGGAAAAAACAACATTGGGGTCATGGAAGCTGGCAATCCTCTCGCAATCGACGCTATCCCGGCCACGACCGGTCCGATAGATTTGCTTGAGGTTCATAAACTAAACGCTAACGAACCGCCACTGCGCAGTTCTTTCTCTTTAAAAAAAGAAAGAATGATTCAGCGCGCCTCGGTAGCGAAGGCAAAAGCCGCCGCACGGGGTCGGGAGTCCGCCATTGTGACGGTACCGACGCGCTCTTCAACAATTTCAAAGGCCGTGCGATCCGCAAACAGGGCATGCAACACCGAAACATTCATCCGGTGGCCGCCACAGAAGGAGCGGAAATGCCCGAGGATCGGGTATCCGGCCAGCGACAAATCGCCCACAGCATCAAGCATCTTGTGGCGGATGAACTCGTCGCGGTAGCGCAAGCCCTCCGGATTCATGATCGAATCACCGTCAATGGCCACCGTATTGTCGAGCGAAGCGCCAAGCGCATAACCTGCCTGACGGAGCATATCGACATCCTTGAGGAAGCCGAAGGTGCGTGCGTGCTGCAACTCATCGCGGAAACTTGCCGGCGTCAGATCCAGCATCTTTTTCTGCCGACCGATCAGAGCCGTTTTAAACTCGATCTCGACCGTCATCCGAAAGCCGCGGGCAAACGGAAGCAACTCCGAAAACTTGCCGTCATGTTCGACGCGCACGGGCTTCAAGACCTTCAGGAAACGGCGCGCCGCCTCCTGCCGCACCAGACCCACGCGATCAAAAACAGCGATGAACGGCGCGGAGCTGCCATCCATGATCGGCACTTCCGGCCCGTCGATTTCGACCAGAAGATTGTCAATGCCGGACGCATACAAGGCGGCCATCAAATGCTCGATGGTCGATACCGAACCCGACTCGACATCACCGATGATGGTGCAAAGCTCGGAGGCCGTTACAGCATCATGGCGCGAGGCGATCAGACGCTCCCGACCAGCTGCCAGGCCTTTGCGCAAGAACTGGATACCGTGATTGGCCGGTGCCGGATGAAACACCAAGGTAACAGGCTCGTTGGAATGGACACCCCGACCCGAAATTTCGGCCCGCTTTGCCAGTGTCGTTTGTTTTGATCCAGCCATGTCGCTCTCAGTCTGCTTCTGCCGCGGAACGCCAGAACACTTAACTCAATTTCCGATGATCGTCTTAAACGCGGAATAGCTGAGCTTCAAATCACGGTTTCTTACTGTTTGTTACAAATCGGAGGATTGTGGAAAACTATTAAAAAAGTCTTTAAATTCAAAAACTTGGCCCGGACTGATAAGGTCCGGGCCAAACTGGAATTCAAGCGATGTGCGATCGAGATTTTAGTTCGACTGGCGCCTTAAAAAGGCAGGGATTTCCATCTGGTCATCCTCATAGACGCGGGGCTGGCTCGCATGAGCAGGCTGGGCCTGAGGGGCTGCCGGCTGATAGCGTGGCTGCTCCTGCTGAACCATCGGCGCCTGCGCATAGCCCGTCGGCTCGACGCCGACCTGACGTGGCATCTGGGGCACTTCCCCTTCCGGACGGCGACCGAAGCCGGCCGTTGTCAAACGTTCCATCAGCGACTTCTTCTGGCGCTCGATGGGAGCAACAGGGGCTCCAGCGTTCAAGCTCGCGTCGATGGTGCGTTGGGCAATCGGTGGCAATTCATCGATGCTCGGCATGCGCACCTGGCGCATAGGACGCTCGGATTCAGGCGGAACGAAGCCGTGCTGCATGGCATGGTCATCATATCCTGCCTCGACGCGCGGTGCTGCAACCGGCGCCGGCGCTGGCATGACAGGGCGCGGTGCGGCCTGACGGATGGCAATATCAGGGGCCACCTGAATGCTGCGCGACGGATAGCCCTGTGGTGCTGGTGCGTGCTGCGGCACCTCGGCAACAGGCGCCTGAGCCTGCACTTCAGCGGTAGGACGGGCGAAGGCCGTGCCTATTTCCGAACGGATACGATCCGCCATATCGCGGATGCGAGGGTCGACGGCCAGGGAATTGGCTTTGGCTTCTTCGTTCTGGCGGACCATTTCGGCGTGATCAATGCCGGTCGCAACCACCGACACGCGAACAATACCATCGAGGGCATCATCACGGGTGGCGCCAAAGATGACATTCGCATCCGGATCCACTTCTTCACGGATGCGGGTAGCGGCTTCGTCAACCTCGTAGAGGGTGAGATCAGAACCACCCGTGATCGAGATCAGCAGACCGCGTGCGCCGCTCATATTCACATCGTCGAGCAATGGATTGGCGATGGCAGCTTCTGCAGCGCGCAAAGCGCGCTTTTCGCCGGTAGCTTCACCCGTGCCCATCATCGCCTTGCCCATTTCGCGCATCACGGCGCGAACGTCGGCAAAGTCGAGATTGATCAGGCCTTCTTTGACCATCAGATCGGTTATGCAGGCGACACCCGAATAGAGCACCCGATCAGCCATCGCGAAAGCATCGGCAAAGGTTGTCTGCTCATTGGCAACGCGGAAAAGGTTCTGGTTCGGGATGACGATGAGCGTATCAACCGCCTTCTGCAATTCGGCGATACCCTGTTCGGCGAGGCGCATGCGGCGTGTGCCTTCGAACTGGAACGGCTTGGTGACGACACCGACCGTGAGGATGCCCATGTCGCGGGCAGCGCGGGCGATCACAGGGGCAGCGCCGGTACCGGTACCGCCACCCATGCCGGCGGTTACGAACACCATATGGGCGCCTGCCAGCTGATCGCGAATTTCGTCGATGACTTCATCGGCTGCCGCGCGGCCAACTTCCGGCTGCGAACCTGCGCCGAGGCCTTCGGTAACCTGCATGCCCATCTGGATCACGCGATGCGCCTTGGAGCCGGTGAGCGCCTGAGCGTCGGTATTGCCGACCACGAACTCGCAGCCCTGAAGACCGATCTCGATCATGTTGTTAACGGCATTGCCGCCAGCACCACCAACACCGAATACCGTAATTCTTGGCTTCAATTCCCGGATGTCCGGTGCAGAAAGATTGATCGTCATCGTCTTCGCCTCTTCTCTTGCGACGCCCGGCCGCGCCTTCGTTAATCACCTAGACCCGTCGGCAGCCGCGCCGACACGTCGCATCTCAGAAACTGTCTTTGAACCAACGGCCCATTCGCGAAAAATAGCCGTCAGTCCCCGTACCCAGTGCCATCCCCGACGAGCGGGACTCGAAATGTTCAAGCCCAGCAACCTGCGGATAGACCAGCAATCCAACCGGCACGGCGAAGGCTGGCCCCTTCACTGCATCGGGTAATCCCTGCACACCAAGCGGACGACCAATCCGTACTTGCTTTGAAACCACGATTCGGCAGAGTTCGGTAAGCCCGGTTAACTCTGCTCCGCCGCCCGTTAGTACGATTCGGCGCCCTGCGGCTTCAGAAAATCCGGAATTTTTCAAACGATCGCGCACAAGCTCCAAAATTTCCTCGACGCGCGGGCGGATAATACGCACCAGCTGCGACTTTGGTATGTGGCTCACCCGATCACCGCTGACCTCGTCGACAGAGGCCACAGCAACCGTCTCGCGGTCATCCGAGGGGCTCGCTAAGGTCGAACCATACAGCGTCTTCAACCGTTCGGCGTGGTTGATGCCGGTCGAAAGCCCCCGGGCAATATCCATGGTAATGTGATTGCCGCCCACCGCAACCGAATCGGCATGCACCAGAGCGCCATTCGAGAACACGCCAACGCTTGTGGTGCCACAGCCGAGATCGACCACGGCAACGCCCATTTCGGCCTCGTCATCGACAAGCACTGACAGGCCACTGGCATAAGGGCTCGCGACAACCGCCTCGACGCCGATATGGCAACGCTCGATGGCCAGCATCAGGTTGCGAATGGCATATTCGTCGCTCGTCAACACATGCATGTCGACACCGAGACGCTGGCCGATCATGCCATGCGGATCACGAACGTGACGGGTCTCGTCTATCGAGAAACCGGTCGGCAGCGAATGCAGCACGCTACGACCCTGCTCTGCGCCCGTAAAGCTCATCGCCTCGAAGACGCGACGCACATCGCTCTCGACAACGCTCTGGCCCCGCAAGGTCACTTCGGCGTTGAACGAGCCGGACTTCAAGCGTCCGCCTGACATGTTCACGATCACGGAGCGGATTTCGACCCGCGCCATGCGCTCGGCAGCATCGACCGCCAGACGGATCGAATTCTCAGCCGCTTCCAGATCGGAAACAGAGCCACCCTTGATGCCGCGTGCCCGCTGATGACCAATACCGATGATGCGCGCTTTATGGCTCCGCCCCCGCAAGGCTTCGCCACCCGACACAGGCTGCAATTCGGCAACCAGACAGACAATCTTGCTCGTGCCGACATCCAGCACCGAAATGATCGCACCACGCTTCGGAGAAAGCGGCTTCAGGCGCGGCGTCAGGCTCGGACCATGCCAGCTCATGCCGGACCTCCCTTAGCCTTCGCACGGGCCTTCAGAAGATCCGCACGGGTCGCCGCCGCCGCTTCCGTCAGACGAAGAACAATCCGATCCGATTGACGCAGATCGATCGACACCAAATCCTTAGTGAGCACTTTTTGATCCCGAACCATAACGGCCAAACGGGCGATCGCCTGCGCCGGATTTTCTTCCGGAAGCACCACGTCAAACCCGTTGAAAAGTTTCAAGGTCCAGCGGCGATCGCCGACCCGTATGCCAGCCCGCACCAAGGAACGAACCTCGGGCTGCGCATCGAGCAAGGCCACGAATTCGCCGATATGGACCGCAGCCCCCTCACCCACCACCAACGGCAAATCGGCAAAGGCAGCATCATCCATCGGACCGATCACGCGCCCATCAACACCCACGACGGAGAGATCGCCATTGAGTTGCCAAAGCGCATAGGGCTTATTCTCGACAATACCGATCGACAAGGCATTTGGATAAAATTTACGAACAGCCACATCGCGGATCATCGGAACCTCAAGCAAGCGCGACCGCAAAGCATCAACGTCCAGAAACGGAAGTGAATCCGCCGCATCCAGAGCCGCAGCCTTGAGGACCGACTGCTCGTCAAGCGTCGACAAGCCCGAAATGGTCACCGAGCGAATATCAAAACCGGCCAGCCGCGCGACAACACTGCGCGGATCGCCATAGGTGGCTGCAAACGCATCAAAGTGCCCGCCGCGCGCTAAACCGAAGGCAACAGCCCCTGCAAACAGCGCCATGGTCAGCGAAGCACCGAGCCCTTTAGGAGCCCGCAACGCCAATTGGACAAGCGCAACGGACGCCACCTTGCCGAAAGACACCGATGAAAAAAGAAAGCCGGATGGATAGGACTGCGAACGATAAGCAAACCGAGAAGGAGAAAGCGCTGTGGCCTCCCTCAACGATCGCAGGTCGCGTCCTCTACCATCCATCGAACCAACTCGCCAAAACCAATGCCCGCATGGGCAGCCAACTCTGGCACAAGCGACGTTTCCGTCATCCCCGGCTGGGTGTTGACTTCAAGACAAATAACCTCGCCCGTACCGTTGGGCGTGTCGTCATATCTGAAGTCCATACGGCTTACGCCGCTACAGCCGAGAGCTTGATGTGCCGTTAATGCCAGTTTTTGAACAAGATGGTAAATATTTGGTAAAATTTTCGCCGGCAGAACGTGAATAGATCCGCCATGGGCGTATTTAGCGTCAAAGTCGTAGAAGATACCGGCCGCCGGTTGGATATCGATGACGCCGAGGGCCTTATTGTCCATCACGGCGCAGGTTAATTCCCGCCCCGGAATGTAGCGTTCGACCAACACTGATTCGCCATAAGGCCAATCCGGCCGCGCCAGTTCCTGCGGCGGATGGGTGCGGTCTTCCTTAACAATGATCACGCCGACCGATGAGCCTTCGCTAACGGGCTTGACCACATAGGGTGGCGGCAGGACATGGCGTTTGGCGGCTTCGAACCGGCTGATGGTGACGCCCTCGGCGACGTTAACGCCCGCCGCCTTCATAACCGCTTTGGCGCGGTCCTTCTGCATGGCAAGCGCAGACGCCAGCACACCCGAATGGGTATAGGGGATGCGCATCATCTCCAAAATGCCCTGCACAATCCCATCTTCGCCGAAGCGGCCATGCAAAGCGTTGAACGCCACATCGGGCTTGAGCCATGCAAGCACTTCCGCCAGATCGCGACCCACATCGACGCGGGTGACCTTGTAGCCTTCCGCCTCCAGTGCTCGTGCGCAGGGCTCGCCGGACATGAAGCTGACCGGCCGTTCCGAGGAAAGACCGCCCATCAGAACGGCAACGTGTTTTTTTGCACTCATGGCTCACCTACCCGCTTAATTTCCCATTCGAGACGAATACCGGACTGCTCGAAGACGCGGCGACGGATTTCTTCGCCGAGCGCTTCAATATCCTTAGCGGTCGATCCTTCATGAGCGATTAAAAAATTGGTATGCAGCTCGGAAACCTGCGCGCCGCCGATGCGAAAGCCGCGCAAGCCTGCCCGATCAACCAGCTCCCATGCTTTGGCTCCCTCGGGATTGCGAAAGGTCGAGCCACCGGTGCGCGTGTTAACGGGTTGCGTTGCCGAGCGGGCCTCAGTGATAGCGTTCATCTCGGCAAGGATCGCTTGGCTATCGCCGGCCTTACCCTGGAAAACAGCTTCGGTAAAAATGACATCATCCGCCACGTCGCAATGGCGGTAGGTAAAGCCCATGGCGGCGAGATCAAACGTATGGACATGGCCGGACAGATCTACCCCACGGGCAGAGACGAACACGTCCTTGGTCTCGCCCCCATAGGCACCACCATTCATCCGCAGCGCGCCGCCGATCGTGCCCGGAATACCGCGCAAAAAGGCCAGCCCCGCAAGTCCCGCCTCTGCCGCAACCCGCGCCACTTTAACATCCGCAGCACCGGCACCCGCACGGAGGCGATGATCGGCTTCAACCGCAATTGTTTGAAACGATTTGCCAAGTTTGATGGCAGCCCCGCGAAAGCCGCCATCGCGGACCAGAAGATTGGAGCCGAGGCCTAAAACCAGAACCGGAATATCGGATGGCAGCGCTTTTAGAAAATCAGCAAGATCCGCCTCGTCCTCCGGCTTGAACAGAAGATCAGCAGGACCGCCGACACGGAACCAAGAATAGGGTGCAAGCGAAACATCATACGCCACCTCACCGCGAAGCGGCGGCAGCGGCAAGGTCGACAAAGACCTCACGCCTTCACCGCATCAAGGGCCGCAAGCTCGCCTGGCAGCGCATAGGCCCATTGCGTGATATTGCCCGCGCCCAAGCACACGACATAATCACCCGGCGCGGCAATGCCATGGACAATGCCCGCCAGCGATGCCGAGTCCGGCAGCGCGATTACATGGTGATGGCCATGGGCTTTGATACCTTGCACCAGCGCATCGCGATCCGCGCCCGCAATCGGGGCTTCACCGGCGGCATAGGTATCAGCCACGATCACGCAATCGGCATCGTTAAAGCAGGTCGAGAATTGTTCGAACAGCGAGGCCAACCGCGTATAGCGATGGGGTTGGACAATGGCGATCACTTTGGCCGAGGTTGACGCCCGCGCCGCCTTCAATACGGCTGAAATTTCAACCGGATGGTGGCCGTAATCGTCGAAAATCTCGGCCCCGTTCCATTCGCCCGTCTTGGTAAAGCGACGCTTCACGCCGCCAAAGCCTTTTAGCGCCTCGCGGATCAAATCGGGTGCCATACCGAGATGATAGGCCACCGCAATCGCAGCCGTTGCATTGAGCGCGTTGTGATGGCCCGGCATCGGCAAAACGAGATCTTCAATTTTCAACACCGTGCGCGATTTACGATCTCGGATTGAGACCGAGAAACGCGATTTACCGCCTGACAAATCGACCGCACTTAACCGCACATCGGATTGCGGATTTTGACCATAGGTGATGACGCGCCGATCCTCGATTTTGCCGACAAGTTCCTGCACGGTCGGATGATCGAGGCACATTACCGCAAAGCCATAGAAAGGCAGGTTTTCGACAAAGGCGCGGAAGGCGTCCTTGATAGCGTCGAAGGTTTTGAAATGGTCGAGATGTTCGGGGTCGATATTGGTGACGACCGCCACATCGGCCGGCAGTTTCAAGAAGGTGCCATCCGACTCGTCGGCTTCCACCACCATCCACTCGCCATCGCCCAACCGCGCATTGGTGCCATAGGCGTTGATGATGCCGCCATTGATCACGGTGGGGTCGAAGTGGCCTGCGACGAGCAAAGTGGCAACCAGCGACGTCGTCGTCGTCTTGCCATGCGTTCCCGCAATCGCGACGCAGGTTTTAAGCCGCATCAGTTCCGCCAGCATCTCCGCACGACGCACGACGGGTAGACGGCGCTCACGCGCAGCCATCAGCTCCGGATTATCGCGACGGATCGCGGTCGAGACCACGATTACCTCGGCATCGCCGAGATTGGACGCCTCGTGGCCGATATGGATGACAATGCCCTTTTCCCGCAGCCGCTTCACATTGGCGCTATCTGAGGCATCCGAGCCCTGCACCGTGTAGCCGAGATTATGCAGCACCTCGGCAATGCCCGACATGCCAATGCCGCCAATGCCGACGAAATGAAGGGCACCCAGTTCGGTTGGCAGTTTCATGGCAATTTACTCCGCTTCACATCAAGCCCTGCCGTTAACACCACGAGATCGGCAAATCGCGCGGCGGCGTCGGGAATGCCCGCGCTTTTGGCGGCAAGGCTTGAGTCGGTCAATTCCGAGGGATGGGTGAACCGACGCTCGAGCACGGCCGCTAGCGCCTCGGGGGTAAAATCGCTCTGGCGCATGACGGTTGCCGCACCGATGCGCGCAAGGCTATCGGCGTTGGCCGCCTGATCCTGATCGAGCGAACCGGGCAGCGGCACAAGGATGGATGGGCGACCGATGACGGCCAATTCCGCAACCGTGGAGGCCCCCGCGCGCCCGATAACGAGATGGGAGTCCGCGATACGCTTGGGCAAATCATCAAAAAAGGCGCGGATATCGGCTCTAATGCCGGCTTCCGCATAAAGGTGCTCGGCCGTTGCCAGATCATTGCCACGCGCCTGATGGACAATCGCCAGGCGGGCTTTAAGCGCAGGCGGCAAGAGGCCTAGCGCTTTGGGAACCACTTCGCTCATCACCCGCGCACCCTGACTGCCGCCGGTGATCAACAGATGGATTGGGCCATCCGAAGCCATCGGCTGATAGGCCTGATGCGCCGCCTCGATGACCAAGGGGCGAACGGGGTTGCCGACCAGATGGATGCGATCTTGAAAGGAAGGTGAAACACCCTTCACCTCCGCAAAGCCCGTTCCGATCGCTTTGGCGCGAGGGGCAAGAAAGCGATTGGCGCGGCCCAGCACCCCGTTTTGTTCATGCACCAGTGTCGGAACACCCAAAAGCCAGGCTGCGAGTACGGGCGGCACCGAGGGATAGCCGCCAAATCCGACCACCGCATCGGGCTTTAGCCGATGCACCAGCCACAGCGACTGGACAAAGCCAAGACCAAGCGAAAACAGAGCCTTTGCCAACGCTAAAGGCGATTTACCCGAGGGCGTCGCCGCGCGGATCGCATGACGCTCTTTCGCCGGAAACGCTCCGCCATAGGCCATGCCGCGTTGGTCGGTGGCGAGATGGATCTCAACGCCGCCTTTCACCAACTCGACCGCCAGCGCCTCGGCCGGAAACAAATGCCCGCCGGTGCCGCCCGCTGCCAACAGGACACGGGGAGAAGAGGCTCTGCTCACTCGTCATCCTCCGCGCGGAAGCGATCGACATAATCCGCCCGCGGGCGCTTGCGCGTGACCGCCAGCAAGAAGCCCATGCCGAGACCCAGCGAAATCAAGGAGGATCCACCATAGGATATAAACGGCAGCGTCATACCCTTGGCAGGCATGAGATGAACATTCACGGCCATATTGATCGAGGCCTGAATACCGAACAGGATGACAAGCCCAGCCGAGGCCAATCGGCAAAACGGCTCTTCGCTTTTGCGCGCCAGATAGAGGCCGCGCAACACCACAATCGCAAACACTGAAAGCAGCGCCAGACAGGCGATGACGCCAAATTCCTCGGCCGTTACCGCAAACACGAAATCGGTATGGCTATCGGGCAAAATACGCTTGATGGTGCCCTCGCCCGGCCCTTTGCCGAACCAGCCACCTTCAACAAAGCTTTGCACGGCGTTATCAACCTGAAACGTGTCGCCTGTTGCCGGATTACGGAACCTGTCGATACGATCCGCGACATGCGGCAACAGCTTATACGCCGCAAACAGCCCCCCAAACCCGATGCCGCCCAGGCCGAAAACCCAGAACAAATGCAGGCCCGACAAAAACACAAGGCTGACCCAGACCATCGAGATCAACATCGTCTGGCCAATATCGGGCTGCAGAACGAGTGGAACAATCGTGGCAAAGAGCAGGAAGAAGCCTAAAAAATTACCCGGAACATCGTTGCGTCGTCCACCTTCCGAGAAAGCCCAGGCGATCAAAATGACAAAGGCCGGTTTGACAAATTCGGACGGCTGCAACGCGATGCCGGCAAAATTGATCCAGCGCTTGGCACCCTTGACTTCGACGCCAAACAACAGCGCCGCGACGACCAGACCCATGCCGGCCACAAAGACAATCAAAGCTGTACGGCGGACAGCCCTCGGCGTCAGAAAACTCGTTAAAAACATCACAAGAAATGCAGGCACCAGATTTTCTGCCTGTCGGATCACGAAATGGAAGGTTGGAAGGCCAAGCCGCTCGGCTACTGGCGGACTGCCCGCCAGCCCCAGCACAATGCCCGTGACCATCAAAAGGACGATCAGCACGAACAGGGCACGGTCAATGGTCCACCACCAGTCGGCAATCGGGTTTCTATCGAGGCGCGAATTCATCGCCTATCCTTTGGCAAAGGGCACAAAGCCCAAAAATGCGGACGCTAGCGAGCGGAAATATTCCCCGCGGACTTCAAAATTCTTGAATTGGTCGAAAGAAGCGCATGCCGGCGAGAGCACAATAACCGGCTCAATGGCCTTCGAGGTCTGTGCGTCGATCACCGCCATTCCCAGCGCTTTTTCCAAGGTGCCGCAGACCGAATAAGCGACCTGCCCTTCCAACGTCGCGGCAAAGTCCTCGGCGGCCTCGCCAATCAGATAGGCTTTTTCGATACGCTCAAAAAACGGCGCTAGCGAGGCAATGCCGCCTTCTTTCGGGCGGCCGCCGGCAATCCAGAATACGCCATCGGGAAAGGAGGCAAGCGCCTTACCTGTAGCATCGGCATTGGTGGCTTTCGTATCGTTGATCACCAGCGCGCGGCCGATATGGCCAACGACTTCGAGGCGATGGGCCAGACCCGGGAAGCTCGCCAACCCCTGACGGATCATCTCATCGGAAACGCCCAAAGCGGAGACCGCCGCAATCGCCGCCGCCGCATTTTGCGCGTTGTGAACGCCGCGAAGCGTAGCGATCCCCGAAAAGTCGGCCACACCACGCCGTTCCCCAAGGCATATCCATACAATTTCGGTTCCGTCGCGGTAAATTCCCGTCTCAGGCACATAATCGACCGAGACACGAACAAGCGTCTTTTTGCTCGCCTCACGCCGGTCCGCCATGGCCGCGCACCACGCATCATCCACGCCCACGATCGCCGTATCGGCTGCGGCCACAAGCCGTTCCTTCACAGCGCCATAATGCGCCATATCCCCATGGCGATCGAGATGATCGGGGGTCAGATTCAGCATCACGCCGATGGTGGGATGAAGCGAGGGCGACAGATCAATCTGGTAGCTGGAACATTCGATCACATGCACGCGATCGAGCGACGGGG
The DNA here is from genome assembly GCA_947454055.1 of Hyphomicrobiales bacterium. Lineage (GTDB taxonomy): Bacteria > Pseudomonadota > Alphaproteobacteria > Rhizobiales > Beijerinckiaceae > CAIUPE01. The sequence continues at coordinate 17,871 of CANGIS010000020.1, read as the reverse complement.
GGGCAAGATCGAGGATCGCCGTGCCGATATTGCCCCCTAACGCGACTTCGCGCCCCGCGACCTTCAGCAGATGGGCGATAAGGGCCGTCGAAGTCGATTTGCCATTGGTGCCGGTAATGGCCACGAACGGAGCCAAAGGGACATTCGCCGCGCGTTGCCGGCAAAACAATTCGATATCGCCAATCACTTCAAGGCCCGCCGCATGGGCCTTGGCCACCGTCCAATGCGGCTCGGGATGCGTTAACGGCACGCCGGGGGAAAGTACCAGCGCGACAAAGCCCTTAAAGTCCGACTGGGCGAGATCAACCACAGGCACGCCCGCTTCCCGTGCCGCCGCCCGCGAAGCCTCCTGATCGTCCCATGCCGCCACTAAGGCACCGCCCGCCAACAACGCACGTGCGGTTACAATGCCCGAGCCCCCAAGCCCGAACACCGCAACGCGCTTTCCTGCAAACGTCGTAACAGGCGTCATGATGTTACCTCAACTTCAGGGTTGAGAGCCCGATAAGAGCCAGAATGACGGAGATGATCCAGAAGCGGATCACAATCTGCGGCTCTTTCCAGCCAAGCTTTTCGAAATGGTGGTGAATGGGCGCCATCAGGAAAATGCGCTTCCCCGTCAGTTTGAAGGACGCCACCTGAATGATGACCGAAACCGCCTCGATCACGAACAGGCCACCGACAATACCGAGCACGATTTCATGTTTGGTGGCGACCGCAATGGTGCCCAGCAACCCGCCCAATGCCAAGGAACCGGTATCGCCCATAAAGATTTGCGCGGGCGGTGCGTTGAACCACAAAAAGCCCAAGCCGGCACCAATCAACGCGCCGCACACGACCGCCAATTCACCCGTGCCCTGGGTGAAATGGATTTGCAGATAATTGGCAAAAATCGCATTACCCGCGAGATAGGCGATAATGCCGAACGTGGCCGCCGCAATCATCACCGGAACGATCGCCAAACCATCCAGACCATCGGTAAGGTTCACCGCATTCCCTGCGGCCACAATAATAAACGCGCCAAACGCCAGAAAGAAAAAACCGAGATCGAAAATAATATCCTTGAAGAAGGGCACTGTGAGCGCGGTTGATAATTTGCCCGTCCCCAGCGAGGACATAATGTAGCAGGCCACAAGGCCGATGGCAGCTTCGATCAACAGACGCATCCGGCCGGAAAGCCCCGCATGGGTCTGCTTTGTGACCTTCAAATAATCATCATAAAAGCCGATCGCACCGAAACTAACGGTCACGCCGAGCACGACCCAGATATAGGGATTGCGCGGATTGCACCACAACAGCGTTGCGACCAGCACACCCGACAAAATCATCAGCCCACCCATGGTCGGCGTGCCTTTTTTCGTCAACAAATGCGATTGCGGCCCGTCCTCGCGGATCGGCTGGCCCTTGCCTTGGCGAACGCGTAATCCCGCAATGATCGAGGGGCCAAAAAAGAACACGAAAAACAGCGATGTCACCGTCGCGCCCACCGTGCGGAAGGTAATATAGCGGAACACATTGAGGAAGCTGATATAGCCGCTATATTCGGCAAGCATCGTAAGCATTAAGCATTTCCTTTGGCAAAACGGGCTTTTAAGGCCGTAACAAGCGGCCCCATGCGGCTGCCGAGTGATCCTTTGATCATGATGGTGTCGCCGGGACGAACGGTCTCCAGCAACATTGTTTCAAGGGCCGATGAGTCGGCCGCATACGAACCGCGCAAGGCGGCCGGAACATCGTTCCACAGCGCCTTCATATAGGGTCCGCAGGCTAGCAGAAGATCAACCTTGTTGGGCGCAAGATCAGGCGCAAGTCCGGCATGCAGGGCTGCCGATTGTTCGCCCAATTCACGCATATCGCCCAGCACGGCAATACGGCGTCCGCCTTTGCCGACGGGTGTTGCCGACAGGATCGACAATGCCGCCCTTACCGCGGCAGGATTGGCATTGTAACTTTCATCGAGCACCGTGATCTCTTGGCCTTCTTCACCCAGATGCAAGCGGGCACCGCGCCCCGCGGGTGGCCTCACCTCGATCAGCGCCTTAGAGGCGGCATCAACATTCGCACCGAGCGCCTCGACGACCCCCAGAAGACCGAGACTATTCATCGCATTGTGCCGACCCGGACTGCCGAGCCGATAGACCAGACGGCGACCGAGAAAATCAACCGTGACATCCGAGCCTTCGGGCATCAAAGCACAATCGACAAGGCGAATATCGGAGGCATGATGCGCTCCGAAGGTGACGACCCTGCCAGCGTTTGAGGCACGGGCTGCCGCGTTCAATCGTTCGAAATGGGGGTTGTCGCGGTTGATGACGGCAACACCATCGGGCAACAGACCCGCAAAAATTTCAGCCTTGGCATCGGCAATGGCTTCCACCGAAGCAAAAAACTCGAGATGCACGGCCTCGACCGTGGTAATCAAAGCGACATGCGGCTGCACCATGCGCGATAACGGCTCGATTTCGCCTGCGTGATTCATGCCGACTTCAAACACGCCGAAGCGGGCGCTTTGCGGCATCCGCGCCAGCGTCAGCGGCACGCCGAAATGATTGTTATACGAGGCAACCGAGGCATGGGTTTCAGCCTGCATCGACAACACGGTTCGGATGGCTTCCTTGGAACCGGTTTTGCCGACCGAACCTGTGACGGCCGCAATACGCGCTTTTGAGCGCGCCCGAGCCGCACGACCGATCTGGCGCAGTCCCTCCAGCACATCGGGCACGGCAAGCAGAGGGCCGGCATCGGCAAATTCCGCGGCGCGGCCGGTGGCCACAAGCGCCGCCGATGCCCCTTTTTCAAACGCCATACGGATGAATTCGTGACCATCACGGCTGTCGCCTTCAAGGGCTACAAACAAATCGCCCTTCTGAAGCGTGCGGGTGTCGATCGACACGCCGGACACAGCGGCAATCTCGCCATGCCTTTGCCCTTGCGTCGCCACCAACAAGGCATCCGCGGTCCACAATGGCGCGCTCATGGCTTCACCTCGGCAAGGATGGTCTTGACGGCCTCGTGATCGGAAAACGGCATCGTGTGATCGGCGAAAATCTGACCCGTCTCATGACCCTTGCCTGCAATCAGCACGACATCCCCCGCACCCATTATAGCGATACCCGCTTGGATCGCCTCGAATCGGTCGCCAATGTCGCTTGCCCCCGGGCACGCCGCAAGAATCGATTGCCGGATCGAAGCCGGATCTTCCGAGCGCGGATTGTCGTCCGTTACGATGACCCGGTCCGCCCTCTGATGGGCAATAGCGCCCATTACCGCTCGTTTGGCGCGATCCCGATCGCCCCCGCAGCCAAAGATGCAGGTCAGCTTGCCCGTAGCAAAAGGACGAAGGGCTTCAAGCGCCTGTTCCAGAGCTTCCGGCTTATGCGCATAATCGACCAGGATCAGCCCGCCCTTATGGGTCGCTACCCGTTCAAGCCGCCCCTTTACCCCGTGCAGACTTCCAAGCGCCGCAAATACCTGTTCCGGCTGTTCACCAACCGCCAAAGCAAGGCCTGCTGCGACCAGTGCATTGGTGGCCTGAAATTCACCGGCAAGCGGAAGGGTTACACGATAGGCTTTCCCCTGCCATACGAGGGAGAGATGCTGGTCAAAGCCGTGACGCGAGACGTCAACAAGGCGCAGATCCCGCCCCTTCGAGCCGACCGATAAGACCTGAATACCCCGTTGCTCGGCCGTCTTGATCACAGCGTTGCTTTCGGGCGCATCGGCATTGACAACGGCCACGCCGTCCTGAGGCAAAAGGGCATCAAACAGCCGGAGTTTGGCCGCAAGATAGACCTCGCGCGTGCCATGATAATCAAGGTGGTCATGGCCGAGATTTGTAAACGCGGCCGCCTTTAACCGCACGCCATCCAGCCGGCGCTGGTCAATCCCGTGCGAGGAGGCTTCCATGGCCAGATGGGTGATCCCCTCGGCGGCAAGGGTCGCCAACGTCGCATGCAGGGTGACGGGATCTGGCGTTGTCAGGGCGCCGTAAGAAATGCCATCCGACCTTACCACCCCGATCGTGCCGAGGCTTGCTGCCTGCCTGCCGCATGATGCAAAAATTTGCCGCGTAAAATCAGCCACCGATGTCTTTCCCGCCGTGCCCGTCACCGCAACAATGGTATCGGGTTGACTTGGATAAAAACGTGCCGCGGTCAGGGCCAATGCGCGGCGGACATCGTCGACAACGATCCCAGCAACCGAAGCGTCCGACGTGAAGGTCACATCGGCTTCATGCACAATAGCAATGGCACCCGCTTTAAGGGCGTCATGGATAAAGGCGGCGCCATTCTGCATCACCCCGCTCACCGCGAAAAAGACAAAGCCGGGAAGAACCAGACGGCTATCGGCGGTGAGGCCCGTTACTTCCAACGCGCTTTGGCCGGCGGGTACGGAGGGGAAAAGATCACGCAGCTTCATTTCGTCCCCCACGCGCCGAGCTTGACCATGGTTGGAAACGGCGCGGCAGGTGGATCAAACCGCTTTGGCATATCGAGAAACGCGGCCGTGCGCTCGATAACGGCGCCGGTTACAGGCCCAGCATTCCATCCTGCGGTCTGAAAACCGAAGGTTCCCTGCACGGCTTGCGGTTCATCCATGATGGTCATGAAGAGGTATTTCGGCTTGTCGGCGGGCGCGATCGCCATGAAGGTCGTAAACACCTTCGAGGCATCATAATGGCCGTGGAAATTCTTGTTCGCGGTGCCCGTTTTGCCGCCGACAAAATAGCCGTCAATATCGGCCTTGCCCGCGGTGCCAAGCTTGTTGGCGGCGTTGAGCCGCATCAAATACCGCATCGCCTCGCTGGTTTCAGGCTTGATGACTTTGACAGACATCGCATCCGCTTGTTCCTGACTGCGCGGCAGAAAGGTTGGCGGCATCATATTGCCACCATTCACGAGCGCACAGACCGCCATTACCGCCTGAATAGGGGCAACGGCGAGACCATGCCCGTAAGCAACCGTCACGGTGGTCAGTTCACTCCAATATTTTGGCACCTGTGGTTCGGCACTTTCCGGCAATTCGGTATGGAGCCGGTCCAATTGACCCATCTTTTTCAAGAAGGCCTTGTGGCCATCCACGCCCACCGCCAATGCCATTTTGGCTGTGCCGATATTGGAGGAGTGAATAAACACTTCCGGCACCGTCAAAATACGATGCGTGGGATGGAAATCACCGATCGTATATTTGCCGTAACGCAGATCGCTGCGCGCATCGAGCTGCGAATTGATCGTTTCCTTGCCCGAGTCGAGCGCCATAGCGAGCGTGAGCGCCTTGAAGGTCGAGCCCATTTCATAGGTACCGACAATAACGCGATTGATTTTGTCGGGATCGAGCGCATCGCCTGGTATGTTCGGATCAAAATCGGGTAGCGAGGCAAGCGCGATCACCTCGCCCGTCGTGACATCAATCACCATGCCGCCAACGGCTTTGGCTTTATATTTGTCCATGCCCTTCATCAGCTCGTCGCGCAGCGCATGTTGCACGCGCAGATCGAGCGTCAGCTTGACGGGTGTCAGATCGGCAGGTTGGGCGGCAAGACCAGCGCCTGCAAGATCGGAAAGCCCCTGCCCGTCAATATATTTTTCGATACCGGCAATGCCGTTATTATCGACGCCTGCTCCCCCCAAGATATGGGCCGCAGCCGTGCCATTCGGATAGATGCGCTTGCTCTCCGGAGCAAAGCCAATACCCGGAAGCCCAAGACGGAAGATTTCTTCTCTTTCCTTCGGCGATATCCGGCGCTTGATCCAGACAAAGCCTTTTTTCTTGGTGAATTTCTCACGCAATTCGCGCGCATCGACATCGGGCAAAACGGCGGTGATCAGCTCGACCGCCTCGTCCTTGTCGATCAGCCGGCGCGGTTCGGCATAGACCGAGTCGGTCTTGAGATCGGTTGCCAAAACAATCCCGTTGCGATCGACAATATCGGGCCGTGCTTTGGCAATTTGATCCGGTTGAAAGATTTTCGTCGAAGCCTCGTCGGGCAGATTTGCCAGCGTCGCAAGCTTCCAGGAGATCGCCCCGAAAACTACCATGAAGGCAAGCATGGCAACATAAAGCCGGTGCCCGCTTTTATCGAGCCGCATGCTGAAAAGCGTCAAGAAAAGCCGCGACCAAAGGGAACGCCGTTTTTTGCCCGATGGCTTGGCGTCACGCGACGCGCCATGAAGCAAAGGGTCTTCCGGAGGAAAGGATCGGGCCATTCGCGCTTACTGCTTCCGGGCCACAGATTTTGACGGATTGACGGAAGCAACAGGCTCCACAAGCCCCAGCGTCGACAGCTTGTCGCCGATCATATCCACATCGGATGGACGATCTGGCACATCCTGCCACCGAACGATCTGCTGCGTACCAATCGGCACGAGATCGGCATTGGCATCGGAAATTTTCTGCAACCGGTCCGGACGGTTCAAACCCTGCCATTCGGCTTTCAAGAACGCGATACGATCCTGTTCGGCGGCAATCAGCTTGTTCAAGCGCGCCACCTCCGAGGTCAGCGCCATGGTGTCGTATTTGACCTTGTACACATAGACCGCGGAGCCGATCAGCAGCACGATCGCAAAGGCATGAAAAATGCGTGGCATGTCAGCCCCTCCCTCGACGAGACGATTGATCCGGTGCCGCATGGGTCCGCTCTGCCACCCTGAGCTTGGCTGAGCGGGCACGTGGATTGGCCCGCGTCTCGATAAGCCCGGCGACAATCGCTTTGCGGGCCAAATTGACAAAGGTCTTCGCACGCGGTTGCGCCGATGGCATATGACGCGACGGCGCCGGCATTTCTCCTGATCGATCGGTAATGAATTGCTTGACGATGCGATCTTCCAGCGAATGGAACGTGACGACGGCCAACCGGCCGCCGGGAGCCAAAATAGCCTCCGCCGCCGCAAGGCCACGCTCGAGCTCGCCCAACTCGTCATTCACCGCAATGCGCAGCGCCTGAAAGGTGCGGGTTGCCGGATGAATGGCATCGGGCGGCAAATGCACCACCGTTGAAATCAAATCGGCCAACTGCTTGGTGGTCGTGATCGGCGCCTGCCGACGCGCTGCAACAATGGCCTTGGCCACCGCGCGCGAACGCCGCTCCTCGCCATAGCGATAGATAAGATCCGCCAACCCACCTTCTTCCATTGTGTTGACGAGATCGGCCGCGCTTTCCCCCGACTGCGCCATGCGCATATCGAGCGGCCCATCGGATCGGAAGGAAAATCCCCGCGCCGGATCATCAATCTGCATCGAGGAAACACCAATATCGAGCACGACAGCATCGGCGGGCGCAAAGCCATTCTCTTCTGCCAAACCGGCAAGATCGCCGAAACGTCCATGAACCAGCGCCAACCGACCATCAAAGGCAGCCACCATTGAGGCGCCCGCAGCAATCGCATCCGGATCGCGATCAATCGCCATTAGGCTGCAATCGGGCGCCCCCTCGAGCAAGGCCCGCGTATAACCACCCGCACCAAAGGTGCCATCAATCACCCGAGCAGAGCCGGAAAGATCAAGCGCAGCAACGACTTCCTCCAGCAGAACGGGGATATGTCGCTGCCTGGAATCGTCAGCACTCACCTGACTAAGGACGGAGGATACGGTCATAAGGGGCACTGATCGCGACACGGGAAAATTACAAAATTTTGCTAGGCTACCGTGCCCCCAGCATGGTTAAGAATTGGTTGAAATTAAGACAAAATTTGCAAAATAGACCGCAACCTTGCCTCAAAAAAAATCAAAAAATGCCAGTCGGTCTGTAAGCCGGGTTCTGTATGGCAGAGGATTGCTCCCCTGCGTGACGACCATTCCTCTAGGACGACTGTTGCCAGCCATCTCAAGCAACCAACCCGGACGACGGGGCTGAAGCGGCCCTGAGGGCTTTTGGCCCTCGTGTCATCCCTATTCGGTCTTGCTCCCGGTGGGGTTTTCCCTGCCGCGACCGTTACCGGCCACGCGGTGCGCTCTTACCGCACCTTTTCACCCTTACCCTGCACCGAAATGCAAGGCGGTATAGCTTTCTGTGGCACTTTCCCTGGGGTCGCCCCCGCCGGATGTTATCCGGCACCGTTTCTCCATGGAGCCCGGACTTTCCTCCCGTCTTGCGACCGGCGGCCGTCCAACCGACTGACGATCAAGGCGATAGGCCTATTCGAGCAAATGTTCAAGGATTTACGGTGTCAGCAGCCCCTGCAACTTTTTGCAATAGGCGCGATTGGCCCCATTGGCGCGGGTGGCATCAAGGCCGCTCTGATAGCGCGTAATGGTGGCGCACAGATCGCCCTCCGCCAACCGGTAGGCCTGCGCGAGGTAGAGTGTACCCAATCCGATGTTGGTTTCAGGGTCGAACAATTCTTTCAACGTCCCGCGAAAGCCGAGGGCGCGGGCTGTGCCGGGCGTAATCTGCATCAGGCCAATCGATGATCCATTGCGTGCTGCGCTATGCCACCCGCTTTCAACCGTAATGATCGCCTTGACGAGCGAGGAAGGTACCCCGTTTTCGTCAGCCTTCCGGTCAACGATCGACTCGATCGCCTGAACATCGGCATGGACCAAGGGCGACAACAAAACGCATAATAACAAACCCAAAATATAAATCGGAAGGCGCATGGCATTGCTCCATGTGTCCCGCCAGCGGCAGAAGTGCCGACAAAGCGGAAAGAAATGGCTGCGCACGTCACACAATGACGTCGCGATGATGAAATACCGATTGGGGGATTTGCCGGAATGCCGTCAGGCCGGCGAGAAACATGGCAACGCGTGTCGATGCATTACCGGCGGAAGTCGAAACACGGAGCCATCGCATCCGGGGATCGGCATGACGGAAGGGAACCTGTCATCATCTCCATTGACCAGTGAAAAATGGCACAATTGAGACGATATCGAATTAAATTAATTCGCAATCCGCGAAATACATTAGGCACAAACAACATTGGCATTGACATCAAAAATGGTAATGCCAAGCTTGTGCTTGTGAAAAAAATGAATTTTTTCAATTGAATACTGTGTTGAACTAGTTGGAATGCAAAGATGGATTTTGTTCATACAGATGCCTGAGCGCCATCAAAAGTTGGGCGGCATGCGCCTTTCTTTTTTGTGCCAAAGCGGATGTGATATCATCGACGATCATATCACGGACCTTTTCAAGGCCATGGTCCATGTGCAGCAAATAGGCCGCAAGGGCAGCAGCTGCTACGTCCGGCAAATGTTCATGCTCCCCGATCGCCTCGATCTGCTCCAGATCAAGGCCGCACAGATCGCAAATATCGACGACTGAAATCATGCCAGCCTCCCCGCTACCTTTTGGCCGATAGGTGCGCCTTTGCGGGCCGACGGATCAATTGGTCGGACTACGGATATCAGGCCGCGCGCCGTTCACCCTTTTGCCGAATGCCGAGAAGGTGGCAAATGGCAAACGTCAGCTCGGCCCGGTTCATGGTATAAAAATGAAAATTCGAAATGCCGTGATCAAGCAAATCAAACGCCTGTTCGGCCGCAACCGACGCCGCAATCAGGCGTCGGGTTGCAGGATCGTGATCGAGCCCGTCAAACCGGTCGGCCAGCCAAGCCGGGATCGTGGCGCCCGTTTTGGCAGCAAAATTGGCGGTTTGATGAAAATTCTGCACCGGCAGGATACCGGGCAGCAGGGGAATGGAAATCCCGCGTGCCAAAGCGCGATCGAGATAACGGAAATACAACTCGTTATCGAAAAAGAATTGCGTGATGGCGCGCGTCGCCCCCGCGTCGATTTTGGCTTTCAGAACATCAAGATCGGCATCAAGGCTGGTGCTTTCCGGATGCTTTTCGGGATAGGCGGAGACGGTCACGTCGAATTCCCCGATGGCCCGAATACCGCGAACAAGGTCAGCTGTGGTCGCATAGCCATGGGGATGGGGGATATAGCGTTCTCCAACCCCGCCTTGCGGATCGCCCCGCAAAGCCACGATGTGGCGAATACCGGCGGCCTGATATGAACGAATGACATCATCCACCTCGTCGCGCGTGGCTCCGACGCAAGTAAGATGGCCCGCCGCATGCAAGCCCGTATCGCGGGTAATTCGTTCCAGCGTCGCAAGCGTGCGCTCGCGCGTCGAGCCGCCCGCTCCATAGGTCACGGTGACAAAATCGGGCTTCAACGGCGCCAAACGCTGGATCGTTTCCCACAAAACGGGCTCAACCTCGGCAGTCTTCGGCGGAAAGAATTCAAAGGAGACGCGCAAAGCGTCCGACGATGCGGAACGACTTGGGCGTAAATCGGCATTGTCGTTCATATCATGGCCCTCCTCGTCAGGCTAAAACCACCCGCGGATCATGCGCCGTGAAAACGGACACGGTTAACTGCCCCCCGCCGGTATCCGGCGGCGCAATGTCTTGATGACCGGTCACGTTCAAGCCCGCCTCGGTCAGCCAATCCGTCATCTGGGCCGCAGAAAAGCCCAACCGGCGATGCGCCTGTGTTTCGCGCAAGAATTCGAGATCATGGGGCGCAAAATCGACCACAATCATGCGGCCGCCCGGCGCCAGAACCTGCGCCGCCTCGCGTAGTGCGCGTGCCGGATCATCCAAAAAATGCAGAACCTGATGGACGATCACCAGCTCGAAGGCATTGCGCTCCACCGGCAAGGCATAGATATCGCCCTGCCGGAGCTCAACGCCCTTGACCCCGTCGCGTTCCAGATTGGCGCGAGCCACCGCCAACATCGCGTGGCTCGCATCAATGCCGACCACACGGCCGCACCTGCCGCCAAACAGCGAAATCATCCGCCCCGTGCCCGTACCGAGATCGAGCAGACTGCCGATCGGACGATCCCCGACAATGGACCTGATCGCCGCCTCGACCACGGCCTCCGGCGCATGCAGGGAACGGATGCGATCCCATTCGTCGGCATGACGGCTAAAAAACGCCTGCGCCGCTTCCGATCGCTGTAACCGCACCGCGCGGAGCCGATCGCGGTCCGCCGCAATAATGCTGTCTTTTGGGTCAATCCGGCCGATTAGGACATGGGCCAGCTGGCCGATGCTGTTGCCCTCGGCAATCCGGAAAAAGGCCCAAGCACCCTCGCGGCTCCGCTCGATCAACCCCGCTTCCGCCATCAGCTTCAAATGTCGCGAAACGCGCGGCTGCGACTGGCCCAAAATATCGGTCAGATCGGATACGGTCAGTTCGCCCTCTTCCAACAGCGCGAGAATCCGGAGGCGCGTATCCTCGCCCGCCGCGCGAAGCCCGGAAATCAATGCCGAAAGAGCCATAGGGCTGAAGGGCGACGGAGAAAGCATCCCGATCATCTCTCATGAATTAGATATAAACATATCTTTATATTAACATTAAAAGATAAACAAGACTAATTATGAGATGGACGATCAGCGGGCAATGCGCTCGATACGGGCGCGCCGACCGACCAGCACAACCGCGACAACGGCAATGGCAAAGGCCCAGGTCAGCAGATCAACCCGCTCGCCATTGATGATGGCGGCACAACCCAGCGTGACGAAGGTTTGCAGCAATTGCGTCTGGCTCACACGGGCCTGTCCGCCCATCGCCAGTCCGGTATTCCAGAAAAAGAAGCCGATATATTGGCTCATCAGGCCGAGATAGAGAAAGGCTCCCCAATGCGCGAGCGGCACGGCATGGAGATTGACAGGCGCCGTAAAGATCGCGAGGGGAATAGTCAGGGGCAAGCCGATAACCACCGCCCATGAGATGACTTCCCAGCCCGGCCGCGATTTCGTCAGCCGTGCAAACGCTGTATATCCCGCCGATGCGCTGATGACAGAACCCACAAGCAGCAGATCCCCTTCGCCAAAACTGCCTCCGCCATCGCGGAGCGAAAAGCCGATCACAAGGGCGGCGCCGACCAGAGCGCTGATCCAGAACCCGCGCGAGGGCCGTTCGCCAGCGGTAAGAGCGGCAAAGGCGGCAACCGCAAGCGGTAAAATGCCGAGCACAACACCGCCATGAGAGGCGGGCACCAGCCGCATCGCAAAGCCGGTAAAGCCCGGAAATCCCATGATTGTGCAAATGGAGCCCGCCAGCAGCATCCAGAAATCGCGTCCGTGGGGCATCCGCTTGCGCAAAACCAGCAAAACAACGAGCGCAATCAAGCCGGCCAGCATCGCCCGCCCGCTGGTGACAAACCACGGATCGAGCGAGATCACCGCAATCCGCGTCATCGGAAGCGTCACGCCAAAGATAACAACGCCGATGGTGCCAAGGATAAGGCCAAGCGTTTCGCGCGATAGGGGCAACATAGGGATCAATTCTCGCCAAGAAGGGTTGCCGTGGGCTTAGCTTGTCCGGAGCCCGCTGTCATCCCGCCCCCATACCCTCAGCGAAACGGCGGCTCGTCGAAGCTGCGCAGCTTTCTTGAATGGGCCGTGCCGTGCAGCTCGCGAAGGTGTTCAAGCGCGGCGATGCCGATTTCGAGATGTTCGCTGATCGCCCGTTCATAGAACGCATTGGCGGCACCGGGCAGCTTGATTTCGCCATGCAGCGGCTTATCGGACACGCAGAGCAACGTGCCATAGGGCACCCGGAAGCGAAACCCTTGCGCCGCAACGGTGCCGCTCTCCATATCGACCGCAATCGCGCGCGAAAGATTTATCCGCCGCCGCTCTTTCGACCAGCGCAGCTCCCAATTGCGGTCATCATAGGTGACCACTGTCCCGGTCCGAAGCCGGCGCTTCAGCGCCTCGCCTTTATCACCCGTCACTGCGGCGGCTGCTTCTTGCAGCGCGACCTGAATTTCGGCCAAAGCGGGAATAGGGACCTCGGTCGGCACCACGCTATCCAAGATGCCGTCCTCGCGTAGATAGGCGTGGGCCAGAACATAATCGCCGATCCGCTGGGATTGCCGCAAACCGCCGCAATGGCCGACCATCAGCCAGGCATGGGGACGTAACACGGCCAGATGATCCGTGACATTTTTGGCGTTGGCCGGACCAACCCCGATATTGACGAGGCTGATGCCCTGCCCAGAGGTCGTTGTCAGATGATAGGCCGGCATCTGGAAGCGTTGCCATGGGGATGCGCGGAAAATCGCCTCGACTTCCTCGTCGCTGGTTCGAGCCGTCAGGCGTGTTCCGCCCGGCAGAACCAACGCCTCGTAACGGGCATCGGTGCGCAAGGTTTCAACGCCGCGACGGATGAACTGGTCGACATAACGGTGGTAATTGGTCAGCAAAATCCAGGGCTGCACATCGCGCCAGTCGGTGCCCGTATAATGCACCAAGCGACGGAGCGAAAAATCGACGCGGACAGCGTCAAACAAGGCGAGCGGCCGCGGCCGTTCCTCGTCGTAATCCCACAGCCCGTCGGCGATTTCATCGCCAACTTCGGAGAGAAGGGGAATGGGGAAATGCAGCGCCAAATCGGCCGCACTCGCGCCACCCCGGCCCAGCTCATCACCGCGCTCGAACACATAGGGATAGGGGATTTCCTGTTCGCTTATCCCCACCTCGACCCGCGCGTTGAAATCGCCCATCAAGGGGCCGAGTTGCTCGATCAGATAATCGCGAAAGGCCGCGGGCTGGGTCACTGTGGTCGTATAATCGCCAGGAACCGAGAATTTCGCAAAAGCACGCGGGCTCGTCGGCACCAAGCCCTCGGGGGCATACGTCATGCGCAATTCCGGATAGCGAAACGCCGCCCGTTCCGCTTTCGACGGAGGCAGACCGCCGCCCAGATAGCGCTCTACCGCTGCGCGAAGGGCGCCGCTGGCGGCAGCGTAGCGGACCTCCAGCGCGTCGACCGCCTCTTCCGGCGTCCTGACAGATTGATCCAAAAATGGACGAACGGCCATCCGAATTGCCTCCCCGACGCGACAATCAGGGTTTCAGCCTATCACAGCGCGCTGATTGACCCCGCCCCGTGACAGGAAGATGATGGATCCGCGCATCATCCGCAAGACATTCGTCTCGCATGACATGGGCACCTCGAGGAGATACTGTTGACCAACCTAACCTTTGTCCGTCTCGCCATCGCTCTTGCCATCGGCCTTCTGATCGGCCTTGAACGCGGATGGAGCGCGCGCGACGAGCAGGAGGGCGAGCGCGCCGCAGGCCTGCGGACCCATGCCATCACCGGATTGCTGGGCGGCATCACAGCGCTGGTCGGCCAAGTGACGACGCCCTTTCTCATCGGCTTTGTTTTTGTGGGCTTTGCGACCGTCACCGCCGTTTTTCATTGGATGGAAAGCAAGGATGAACACAATTTCAGTGCAACGGGTGCGGTTGCCGGTATGATGGCCTTTATGCTGGGTGCCTATGCGGTGATCGGCGACCCCGAGATTGCAACGGCAGCCGCCACTGCCACCGTGGTCCTGCTCGCGCTGAAAACAACGCTGCATAGCTGGCTCAAGCGGCTCGATTGGATCGAAATCCGAGCCGTTCTGATTTTGATCACGATGACCTTTCTGTTCCTGCCGCTCCTGCCCGACCGTACCCTTGATCCATGGGGCAGCATCAATCCGGCGCGGGTTTGGGAATTGACCATTTTTGTCTGCACGCTTTCCTTTGTAGGCTATATCGGGATCCGCCTCTTGGGCGAGCGCAACGGCATTATTTTGGCGGCGCTGGCCGGCGGACTCGTCTCGTCCACGGCCGCAACGCTGAATTTTGCAAAGCTCGCCAAAACCAATCCCTCCCAGACGGGGCTCATGGCCGGTGGCATCGCCCTAGCCAGCGCGGTAATGAGCCTGCGGATTCTCGTGATCGTGGCGGTGTTCAATTTTGCCCTCTTCGAGGCCCTCTGGCCCGTCCTCGGTCTGGCAGCCGTTATTCAAGGCGGCATCGGCCTCTTGATGATTGTGTCCGGAGCCCATGCAAGTGAACAACGGTTCGAATGGAAGAATCCGTTCGATTTACCCTCCGCCCTCCAATTCTCGGTATTCATCGGACTGATCATGCTGCTCTCCGCGCTCGCCGTCCGCTATGTGGGCGATGGCGGCCTTTTGGGCCTTGCAGCCCTATCGGGCCTTGCCGACGTCGACGCGATCACTCTTTCGCTTGCCCGGATGCAGGAGCCCGCCATTGCCACAGAATTGGCAATGGACGGCATATTGCTCGCGGCCATTGTCAATACAGCGGTAAAAAGCGTGGTAGCGGGTTGGTCCGGCGGAGCGGAAATCGGTTGGCGCTCGGCCCTGTCCGGTACTGCAGCTGTGGGTGCGGGCGGGGCGGTTCTGCTCTTATTTCGTGTGTAATGGTGCAACGAAATTATAGCGTGGCGTATTTTATGTTTGCATATTTGCAATAAATGTCTTCGTCCAACGCAATTGGCCAATGGTAACGTTCAGGCTATCAGCGCGTTACACCCCAAGTGAAACTCAGTCTGGAGACACCACCATGAACACGACCCTTACACATCTTTTCGCGCTCGCCTCACGGCTGTTTTTGGCTTTCATCTTTATTGTTGCGGGCTGGGGCAAGCTCAATGGCATTGAAGGCACCGCCGGCTACATGGCAAGCGTCGGCATTCCGCTGGCTGGCATCCTCGTCTATCTCGTCATCCTGACCGAACTCGGCGGCGGCATTCTGATCGCCATCGGCTACCAGACGCGTATCGTTGCCTTTCTGATGGCAGGCTTCACGATCATTTCGGCGCTGATCTTCCACTTCAATTTCGCGGATCAAGGTCAGGCCATCAACTTCATGAAGAACATCGCCATTGCGGGTGGCTTCTTCTCGCTGGTCGCCAATGGCGCCGGCGCATGGTCGCTGGACGGCCGCAGCAAGTAAGATACAGATCAGCATCGGCTGATCCCGTCGCAGAATTAAAAAGCGCCCCGATCAGGGCGCTTTTTTTATCACAAATGCTGCGGCCTATCGCGTCAGCTTCTTATATTTGATCCGCTTCGGAATGGTTGAATCAATCCCCAAGCGACGCTTCTTGTCTTCCTCATAGTCCTGGAAATTGCCTTCGAACCACTCCACATGGCTGTCGCCTTCAAAGGCCAGCATATGGGTTGCGATACGATCCAGAAAGAAGCGATCATGCGAGATGATCACGGCGCAACCGGCGAAGTCCTCGAGTGCCTCTTCCAGAGCGCGCAGCGTTTCGACATCGAGATCGTTGGTCGGCTCATCCAGCAGCAGCAGATTGGCGCCGCTTTTCAGCATTTTGGCGAGATGGACGCGGTTACGCTCACCGCCCGACAACATGCCGACTTTCTTCTGCTGATCCCCGCCCTTGAAGTTGAAGGTCGAGCAATAGCCGCGGGAATTGATCTCGCGCTTGCCGAGATAGATGATCTCGTTACCGCCCGAGACTTCTTCCCAAACCGTCTTGTTCGGATCAAGCGCATCCCGCGACTGATCAACATAGCCGAGCTGAACCGATTCACCGATGGTGATCGACCCCGCATCCGGCTTTTCCTGTCCCGTGATCATGCGGAACAGCGTGGTTTTACCGGCACCGTTCGGACCAATCACGCCCACAATGCCGCCGGGTGGCAATTTGAAGGAGAGATTATCGATCAGCAAACGGTCGCCATAGCCCTTCGACAGCCCCTCGAAATCAACGACATTGTTGCCGAGACGCTCGGCGACCGGAATAATGATCTGTGCGGTTGTGACCGACTTGTCATTCTGCTTTTGAACGAGATCATCATAGCGCTGGATACGCGCCTTGGACTTCGCCTGCCGCGCCTTCGGGCTTTGGGAAATCCATTCCTGCTCGCGCTCAAGCGCCTTTTGCTGGGCTTCCGATTCGCGGCCTTCCTGAATAAGGCGCTTCTGCTTTTGCGACAGCCAGGTGGTGTAGTTGCCCTCGTAAGGAATTCCCCGACCACGATCGAGCTCCAAAATCCAGCTCGTCACATTGTCGAGGAAGTAACGATCATGGGTAACGATGAGGATAGCGCCCGGATAGGTGCGCAAATGGCCTTCCAGCCACGATACCGTTTCAGCATCGAGATGGTTGGTCGGCTCATCGAGCAACAGCAATTCGGGCTGGGCCAACAGCAATTGGCAGAGTGCCACGCGACGGCGCTCACCGCCCGAAAGCTTGGTCACATCCGCATCGTCCGCCGGACACCGCAGCGCGTCCATGGCTTGGTCGACCTTGCTGTCGAGATCCCAAAGGCCCTTGGCCTCGATCTCGTCCTGCAATTTCATCATTTCGTCGGCGGTCTCGTCCGAATAATTCATCGCGAGTTCGTTGTATCGATTCAAAATCGCCTGCTGCGGTGCCACGCCCAGCATCACATTGCCGCGAACATCCAGCGACTCGTCGAGCGGCGGCTCCTGCGCAAGATAGCCGACGCGGGCGCCATCGGCGACCCAGCCTTCACCGACGAACTCCTTGTCGATACCGGCCATAATTTTGAGCAGCGTCGATTTACCCGAGCCGTTGACACCCAAAACACCGATTTTGGCGTCCGGATAGAAGGACAAATGGATATTATCCAAGACCTTCTTGCCACCCGGCCAGGTTTTGGTGAGTCCCTGCATATGATAAACAAATTGGCGAGCCATGACGTCAGAAACTCCAGAAGCACGGAAAACATAGGGTTGGGCCGTATGTAACGATCCGAACGCCTTGGGGCAAGGATTCCCTTGAACATGCCCATAACCTTCACGGGTGCCATTGCAGCTGACCCCGCTTCCGGTTTATCAAGGCGCGTTCCGCTCGTTTGCGTCGCTCGCGACGAGACCGGCGGGCCTGTAGCTCAATGGTTAGAGCCGGCCGCTCATAACGGTCTGGTTGCAGGTTCGAGTCCTGCCGGGCCCACCAATCTTTTCAATGGCTTACGACCATTTTCTTAACGTCTCCAATATGGAGCGGGCAGTTATGCGGGCAGATATAACAAATAAGCCTGCCCCGTTTCCGGGACAGGCTTTGCCCTCGCCACCAAGGCTTACGCCTTGAACATCCGCTCCTTCGGCTTG
>CANGIS010000019.1 GCA_947454055.1 Hyphomicrobiales bacterium | reverse complement strand
TCCAGCGCTTTATGCGAACCGACGGGGCAATCCTCCCGCGTGGCTGGAAAATCTCGTGCCAACCGCGCCACCAGGCGCCGCGCTTTCTCGGTATTGCCGTGCATGACATTGATCACCGATTGCACATCCACGACGTCATGGTCGGGATGCCAGCAATCAAAATCGGTTACCATTGCAATGGTCGCATAGGTGATCTCGGCCTCACGCGCCAATTTCGCTTCCGGCATCGCCGTCATGCCGATCACCGAATAACCCGCTGCTTTATAAGAGAGGCTTTCGGCAAGGCTGGAGAATTGCGGTCCCTCCATGCACACATAGGTACCGCCTTTAATGGTGGCGATGTGTTCCACCTCCGCCGCCATTGCAATGCGGTCAACAAGGCGCGGCCCCACCGGATGCGCCATCGAGACATGCGCCACGCAGCCTTTGCCAAAGAAACTCGATTCACGCTTGTGCGTGCGATCGACATATTGATCGACCAAAACAAAAGTACCCGGCGGCATTTCTTCCTTGAAAGACCCGCAGGCAGAGAGCGACACAAGATCCGTCACACCAGCCCGCTTCATTGCATCGATATTGGCGCGGTAATTAATATCAGAGGGTGAAAGCCGATGCCCCCGACCATGGCGCGGCAAAAACACGATTTTTATCGACCCTAACGTGCCCGCTCGCAACACATCGGAGGTTTCACCCCACGGGCTCGTAATGGCAAGCTCTTGCACATTCTCAAGGCCCGGCAAATCATACACACCCGAGCCGCCGATAATGCCTAAAACAGAAGGGGTCATGAAATCATCTCGCTTCAAATTCAAACCAAGCCTCAGGTAAAGTAGGCCTTAGCATGGACGTCCTTGGCAAGGCCCACTATCCTCTTCCGCACAGGCGGTTTCTCCCCCTAAGCGAGCGCTTCGCAATTTACACGCTTCAGGGTAGAAATACGTCACGTCAAAGCCTCTTTAAAAGGACCAACAGTCTATGACCAAGCCGCACCTCTTCACGCCGCTCTCCATCGGACCCGTTACCGCGCCCAACCGCATCGCGGTAGCGCCGATGTGCCAATACACCGCCGATGATGGCTCGATGACGGATTGGCATCTCCAGCATCTCATGAATCTCGGCATGTCGGGCGCGGGCCTTGTGATGGTGGAAGCCACAGGCGTTGAACGCCGCGGGCGGATTTCTCATGGTTGCGTCGGCCTTTACTCAGATGCCAATGAGCGCGCCATGGCGCGGGTGTTGGCGGCAGCGCGCGCGGTTGCTTTGCACGGTACGTTGTTCGGTATTCAGCTCGGCCACGCCGGTCGCAAAGCCTCGTCACAGCGCCCATGGGAAGGCGGAGGCGCGCTCTTGGCCGAGCAAGACCCATGGCAAACCGTCAGTGCATCCGCCAAAGCCTTCGGCCCAAATTGGCACACGCCGGAAGCCTTAGATGATGCAGGTATCGAGCGCAGCGTCGCAGCCTTCGTCGAAGCCGCCAAGCGTTCTGTGCGCTTGGGCTATGAGGTCATCGAACTGCATATGACGCATGGCTATCTGGTGCATCAATTCCTCTCGCCACTATCCAACACCCGCACCGACCAATGGGGCGGCAGCGCTGAGAAGCGGATGGCGTTTGCGCTTCATCTGATGGATGCCGTGAAAGCGGCTATTCCTGCGAACGTAGCACTAGGCATCCGCATTGCGGCGTCCGACTGGATGGAGGGCGGTGTAACGGTTGCGGATGCTGTAACCCTCACCGCCGCTTTGAAAGCCAAAGGCGCGGCCTATGCGTGCGTCAGTTCCGGCGGGCTTGATCCGGCCGCCCGCATCAAGGTTGGCCCCGGCTATCAGGTCGATTTTGCCGATATGATCAAAAAGCAGACCGGCATCGTCACCCGCGCCGTCGGCATGATTGTTTCACCCGAGCAAGCGGAGAAGATTTTGGTCGATGGCCAGGCGGATCAAATCGCGCTCGGACGCGCTATCCTCGACAATCCGCGCTGGGGCTGGCACGCGGCTGACGCGCTCGGCGTCGATCTGCACCGCCCGCCGCAATATGACCGGGCGCGGAAAGCGCTCTGGCCGGGTGAAGCGCTGAAGCACGGGTGAGGAAAAGCTGTTCGCAAGCCTGCGGAAAAGCGTTGAATAATTAAGTGATAGCCTGTGAATAGACTGTTGATGGACCGCGCGCCTCGCGGCGCGCATTTTACTTAAGGATTGCGCGCCGGGAGGCGCGCGGTCCGCTATGTCCCTACCCGACGATCGACCATACGTGCGTCTAGCGCCGTCATAGTTAGGCGCGGCAATGCGCCCGCCCGCAGCAAAGCAATTGAAACCACCAAGCCATGCAAAGGATGCAGTCGTCCCGTCCAGCGCGGTTGGCTATTGATCGTAAAAGCCCGCACCGAAGCCGCAAATCCCCGCTTGGCATGATAGGGAATATAGGCCGCCGCTTGCGCGCTTGGCTGCTCAGCCATCCAATCGGCCAACGCTGTTAGCCACTCGCCGGAGGGCACCATTCCCGGCGTTATGACAAGGGACCAATCACACCGGACCAACCCAGCACCACGTCGGATCAACGCCTCACGCGGGCCGCTTTCAACCACCATCAGGCAGCCCGCAGCATCGGCGCACCGCTCGAACAGTTCGGAAGGCTTGGCACTCACCACTACGCAATCGCGCAAAATGCCTTCGGCGACGCCCTCAACAAGCACGGCAAGCGTGTCGATGAGCGCGGGTTCATCAGTTAAGGCGGGCAAGATGACGGAAAACATAAGCGCTCGCATAGCATAAGTCCGCGAAGAGTGCCTGCCTCTGTTTTTAGCATGGTAAAGCGCGCTTTAGGCCTTGATTTCGAAACCCGCCTTGTGATGTTCTCTTAATGTTCCTGTTTCGGAGATTCGATGCCCCTGACCGATGAAAATGAGCGTGTCGCCGAACGGTTGGCGACGGATGGCGTTGATCGGGATCGGCGGCGCGGGCGCGGTGCTGTCACCAATCTATCCGGCCGCTACGAGCCCGTCGCGCGCGTGGCGGAGGATGATGGCTGGGACTCGCTTGCTGAACTACCCGCCTTCAAAACCAGCGTTACCATAGAGAAGCCGCGCACGATCATCACCACCAATCAATCGCCCGATATTCCGTTTGATCGTTCAATCAATCCCTATCGCGGCTGCGAGCATGGTTGTATCTATTGCTTCGCGCGGCCAACCCACGCCTATATGGGGATGTCGCCCGGGCTCGATTTTGAGTCCAAACTCTTTGCGAAAGAAGGAGCGGCGGAACTGTTGGAACGGGAATTATCCGCCCCCAATTACACACCACGCATGATTGCGATCGGCACCAACACCGACCCCTACCAACCGATCGAGCGCGAGAAAAAGATCATGCGCTCGCTGTTGGAAGTGTTGGCAAAGCACAAACACCCTGTCGGCATCGTCACCAAATCGGCATTGATTACGCGCGACATCGATCTTTTAGCACCCATGGCGGCGCAGGGCTTAGCCAAAGTACACCTCTCGATCACGACGCTCGATCCCACACTAGCCCGCCAGATGGAGCCGCGCGCAGCCACCCCGTCCAAGCGCTTGGAAACGGTTCGGCGCTTGATCGATGCGGGTATTCCAACCGGTGTAATGGTGGCCCCTGTCATACCCTCGCTGAACGATCATGAGATCGAGCGCATTTTGGAAGCTGCGGCCAGTGCCGGTGCACTGGAAGCCAATTATATTTTTCTGCGGCTACCGCTCGAAATCCGCGATCTCTTCCGCGAATGGTTGCTGGAACACCACCCCGGCAAACTCAGACACGTCTTATCGCTGGTGCAAACCGCACGCGGTGGCAAGGATTACGTTGCCCGCTTCGGCGAGCGCATGACGGGCGAAGGGCCATATGCCGAATTGGTCGCCCAACGCTTCAAACTCGCGACCGAGCGATTGGGCCTGAACCGCCAGAGGCTCCGCCTGCGCAACGATCTGTTCGAGCGCCCGCAGCGGGTGGGCGACCAGATGAATTTGTTCTGATGGCCAAGTTTATTTTATCGACCATCGCCCCCGATTTTACGCACGAAGCAGCGCTCATCGCGCGTAGCCTTGGTCCCGTGGCGGGCGTCGATGAAGCCGGTCGCGGACCATTGGCGGGTCCTGTTGTGGTGGCGGCATGTATTCTCGACCCGCAAAACATTCCATCGGGACTGAACGATTCCAAAAAACTTAACGCCGCCAAACGCGAGGCGCTTTATGAGGCGATCCTTGCGACGGGCCACGCTGCGATTGTCACCATTTCAGCGCAAACCATCGACGCCATCAATATCCGCGCGGCGACCCTTCGCGGCATGGCAGAAGCGGTGCGCGCTTTATCCATCCAACCCGCCTTCGCGCTGATCGACGGGCGCGATGTGCCACCTGATTTACCCTGCCCCGCCGAAGCGCTGATCAAAGGCGATGCACGTTCGGTTTCCATTGCCGCCGCGTCGATTCTTGCGAAGGTGACGCGTGATCGGCTGATGATGCGCGCCGCATCCTTCTGGCCAGACTACGGCTTTGACCAGCATATGGGATATGGAACCACCCTGCATCTCGAAGCAATCCAAAAGCTCGGGCCGTGTCCGCTCCACCGGATGAGCTTTGCACCGTTGAAATGAGCGCATTAAATCCCTACTCCGTCATTGCGAGCGATGAGCGAAGCAACCCAGCTAGCAGTGGTTAAGGGAATGCAATTTCGTCCATTCGCTTAATTCTATACCATCAGCTAGGTTGCTTCGCGTTCGCTCGCAATGACGGCGGGCGTTAACCCTGCAGTAACCATAATGCGAGGTAATCCAATCCTAGCGCTTTGATTCATCTCGTTAAACGCCCTGTTTACCATGCGACCCCTAGGATTCCTTCTGTCGAATAACAGAACGGTGTCAAAATGGGTTCTTCGCGTACAAGCGCGTTACGGGTTATCGCTGAAAACATGGCTCCGCGCCGCGCGGCCCCTGCCGTGCAAACGATGCCGCTGGTGCGCGACACGATTTTGCTGGGTGACTCGATCGCTATGCTCAACAGCCTTCCAGAGGCGAGCGTCGATCTCATCTTCGCCGACCCACCCTATAATTTACAGCTCGAAGGCGCGCTGAACCGGCCCGATCAATCGCTCGTTGATGCGGTCGATGATGACTGGGATAAATTCGATAGCTTTGCCGATTACGATCGCTTCACCCATGACTGGCTGAAAGCTGCCCGTCGAGTGATGAAGCCCAATGCCACGCTTTGGGTCATAGGCTCCTACCACAATATTTTCCGCGTCGGCTCCATCATGCAGGATCTGGGGTTCTGGCTACTCAACGACATTGTCTGGCGCAAAGCCAACCCGATGCCTAATTTCCGTGGCCGCCGCTTTACCAACGCGCATGAAACCATGATCTGGGCCTCCAAAAGCTCGGCTGCCAAAAGCTACACCTTCCATTATGATGCGCTCAAAGCGGGCAATGAGGACACGCAAGTCCGCTCGGATTGGTATCTGCCGCTCTGCACCGGCGGCGAGCGCTTGAAGGATGAAGCGGGCGACAAAGTTCACCCGACGCAAAAGCCCGAGGCTTTGCTCGCGCGCATCCTGCTCTCCTCGTCCAATCCCGGCGACGTTGTGCTTGATCCATTCTTTGGCAGCGGCACCACAGGCGCAGTCGCCAAGCGCCTTGGTCGTCATTTCGTCGGTATTGAGCGTGACCCGACCTACGCCAAAGCTGCCGAAGCCCGCATCGCCACTGTAGAACCGTTAGAGGACCATTCGCTCGCAATTGCGCCAACCAAGCGCAGCGAGCCGCGCATCCCTTTCAACGCGCTGATTGAGGCAGGCATGATCGCCCCGGGCCTTGAGCTCGTCGATGCCAAGCGCCGCTTCCGTGCCAAGGTCAAAGCCGATGGCTCGCTCGTGTTAGGCCCTGCTACCGGCTCGATCCACAAAATCGGCGCACTCGCCCAAGGCCTGCCCGCGTGCAATGGCTGGACGTTCTGGCACATCGAAAAAGGCCGCAATCTCATCGTCATTGATACGCTGCGCCAAGAAATCCGCGCGGCAATGCCCTCGGATTAAGGCCCTTTCAATTCCCGTCCATTTGTCGCGAATGGAACATATCCGTCTTTTTTGCGCTTGTGATTTACCGCAAGCAGGCGTCTAAGGTCGCGCGAAACTGAATCCTAGCCTGACGAGTATCGCCATGACGACGTCCTCTTCCTCGCTTCCTTTCGACGATATCCGCCGCCTGATTGCCGAGATGCCGGAAGCCGACCAAACTTCGGTCGAAGCCGTTCGCGCACGTGATCAATTTTTGACCAAGCCACCAGGCAGCCTTGGCCGATTGGAAGAGATCGTCGAATGGCTTGCCGCCTGGCAGCGGAAATCTCGTCCGGCTATCATGCGGCCGCTGGTTACCGTTTTTGCCGGTAATCATGGCGTCACCGCCCGCGGCGTATCGCCCTATCCGGCCAGCGTCACGCAGCAAATGCTCGACAATTTCGGCGGCGGCGGCGCTGCCATCAACCAGATTTGCAAAACCTTCGACATCGGCTTCAAAGCCTTCGATCTCGCGCTCGATATTCCAACGGGTGACATCACGGTGGAAGCGGCTATGGACGAGAAGACCTGTGTTGGCACGATGGCGTTCGGCATGGAAGCCATCGGGGGCGGGCATGATCTTATCGCCATCGGCGAAATGGGCATCGGCAACACGACAATTGCCGCCGCCATCTATGCCGCGCTCTATGGTGGCGATACTGCCCATTGGGTGGGCCGTGGTACCGGCGTGGATGATGAAGGTCTAAAGCGCAAAATTGCAGCGGTCGAAACCGCCCTCGCCTTCCACAAAGCGCATCTGGGCGATCCGCTCGAAGTGCTGCGCCGCGTCGGTGGCCGTGAAATTGCGGCCATGGCAGGCGTCATTCTGGCCGCCCGTATGGAGCGCATTCCGGTCGTGATCGATGGCTATGTTGCCACCGCTGCCGCTGCCATCTTGCATGCCCTTGATCCCCACGCGCTTGACCATTGCATGGCAGGCCATGTGTCGGCCGAAGGTGCGCATCGTGACGTGCTGACACGGCTCGGCAAAAAGCCGATCCTCGATCTCGGTATGCGCTTGGGCGAAGGCTCCGGCGCAGCGCTGGCGATTGGCGTGATTAAAGCCGCCGCCGCCTGTCACGATGGCATGGCGACGTTTGGCGAAGCCAAGGTCGACGACAAGATCGCCTGATTACGCGGCCACCTGTGTCCGGTTCAACCGCGGTCGCAGCGGCGCGGGCGTCAACACCCGTTCTTTGGGCAGCGTGATTGTTACCGAGGTTCCCTCGCCTTCGCGCGACTGGATCGAAAATTCGCCGCCATGCATAGCCACCAGGCCGCGCACAATCGGCAGGCCCAAGCCAGAGCCTTGCTCGGCGCGCTTGACCGCAAGCGAGCCGCGCCCAAAGCTTTCGAGAATGATCGGTATTTCATGTGCCGGAATACCCGGCCCCGTATCGGTGACTTGAATAAATTGCCCGCCCTTGGGCACCCCGCCGACGCGGATCGAAATGTCCCCGCCGGCCGGCGTAAATTTGATCGCATTGGACAGCAAGTTCAGTGTGATCTGGCGTAATGCCCGCTCATCGGCCAAAATTGGCGGCAAATCGGGGTCAACCATTATCATCATGACTATCCCGCGCGAATGAGCCCGCATGTGTAAGAGATGCGCACATTCGGAAACGGAATCCGCAAGCTGGCAGGGTTCTTCCACCAGCTCGTAACGTCCGGCCTCAATACGGGAAAGATCGAGAACCTCATCGATCAGCCCCAGCAGCATTTGTCCGCTTTCGTGAATGTCTCGGGCATATGCGCGATAGGCTTTAACCCGATGACGCCCCAAAAGCTCGGCCTCCATCACTTCGGAAAAGCCCAATATGGCATTCAGCGGCGTGCGAAGCTCATGGCTCATCGTGGCCAAAAACCGTGATTTGGCGAGATTGAGCTCCTCCGCCCGTCGGCGCGCCTCATCCGAATGGGCCTTGGCCTGTTCGAGATCGGCAATCAACGCATCTTTTTCGGCGCGGATGGTCAAATGATCGCGCGTGGATTCGGTAATCCGTCCACCAAGATAAAGAAAAAAGCCGATCACAACGATTGAAAGACACAAGGTATCGTTCGGCAAGCGATGGCCATCCATCGCGAGCGAAATCGCATTTGCGGTCAAAATCGGCAAAAGCTGGGCCGCCATCGCGCCTTTGATGGCCGACGAAAACACCAAAGCCGATCCGCCCAGCGCCACCGGAATAAAGACGGCAAACGCCATGTCCGGAACAATATGGGGCAGCGGTGAGTTCTGGCTTAACAGCGCCCAACCAAAGCCATGCAAGGCTTCGAGCCCAAGAAAACTGTTGACCGCGGTGCGGTGCCGCAGTTTCGGCCAATGATCCGCAAGGACCAGCGACGCCGCCAACCCCACCCCGATCAGAAAGGCGCCCATCGGCACGCCGAAGGACGTCGCGCCCAAAACGCTTGAGCAGAGTACCGGCAGAAGAATGATCAGCTGAAGCAAAATCGCCTTGGGCCGCGCGCGCGCAAAGGTCATCAGCAGTTCGTCGTCAAAGCTTCTGGCTGTCCAATTGGCAAGCCCGGAAACCGACAGCGCCGCTCCACCCGCACCAAAGGCAAGGCGCGTGGCGTGCCGGGCTCTCGCAATCAATCGGTTAAATTCCGGGATCATGGATAAATACCTGCTCCGATCTCTCAAACCTTATCAACCGACGGTTAAATTCACGCTGACTTAAAACCTCAAATTGAACCCAACTCGGTACGCATCCCGGTTGACGCCACGCCTGTGGCATGGAACCGTCAGATCCTGTTCAAAGGAATCCCCGATGAAACTTTACGACAGCGTGCGCGCGCCCAACCCACGTCGGGTAAGGATCTTTCTCGCCGAGAAAGTCTTGGATATCCCGAGGATTACAGTCGATCTTGGCGCCTTTGAGCATCGCAAGGCGGGCTTCACGGAGATCAACCCGTTGCAGCGTACGCCCGCGCTCGAACTCGATGATGGCACCGTGATCACCGAATCCGTTGCGATCTGCCGGTACATCGAAGCGCTTCATCCCCAGCCACCCTTGTTTGGCCGGACACCGCTTGAACAAGCACAGATCGAAATGTGGAACCGGCGTGCGGAGCTGGAGCTTTTTGTTCCCATCACGCATGTCTTCCGGCATGGGCACCCCGGCATGGCAGGTCACGAAGTGCCGCAAATTCCCGAATGGAGCGAAGCCAACAGGCCAAAGGCAATGGCCGGCATGGAACTGTTGAACGGGGCTTTGGCGCATACCCCTTTCGTCGCAGGCCAGACGTTTTCCATTGCCGACATCACGGCGTTATGCGCGATTGATTTTATGAAACCCGCCCGCCTCGCGGTGCCCGAAGCGATGGTACATCTTCGTCGTTGGCATTGCGAGGTATCGGCACGGCCAAGCGCCGCGGCATGAAACAAGTGCCGCGGCATGAAAAAAACCAACGCCGCGGCATAGAAGACAACGTGCGGCCTAAGGAAGTGAAACGATGACACTGCATCCGGTTTTTGAAGCCTTACTGACGCGGGCAAAAGCTAAGCCGATCATCCGCGTGGCAGTAGCCCATCCGTGTGATGCGCTGACCATTGAGAGCGTTGCCGCAGCCGTGCAAGCCGGTTTGATCGTGCCGTTGCTGGTTGGTCCAGAGGCAAAAATTCGGGCCGCGGCTTTGGAGGCGGGCATCGACATCACCGCTTGGCCGATCACCGATACGGCGCACAGCCATGCCTCGGCCGAGACGGCGGTCGCCTTGGTCCGCTCGGGCAAAGCGGATGCGGTGATGAAGGGCAGCCTTCATACCGATGAACTGATGGCGGCGGTTATTGATCGGGCCTTTGGCCTTCGCACCGAGCGGCGCATCAGTCATTGCTATGTGATGGCGACGAAGGGCCACTCCGAGCCCTTGATCGTCACCGACGCCGCTATCAACATCGCGCCGAGCCTGCTGGAGAAAGCCGATATCGTGCAAAACGCCATCGACCTTGCCCACGCCATTGGCTTACCCGAGGTTCGCGTCGCGATTTTGTCTGCAACCGAGACGGTCAATCCCAACATCCAATCCACGCTTGATGCGGCCGCTTTATGTAAAATGGCGGATCGCAGCCAGATCACAGGCGCTTTGCTCGACGGCCCCTTGGCGCTCGACAATGCGATTAATATCGGGGCGGTAACGCAAAAGCATATTATTTCAAAGGTCGCGGGCAAGGCGAATGTGCTGATGGTGCCAGACCTCGTTGCCGGCAATATTTTGGCCAAAACCCTGTCCTTCATGGCGCATGCGGAGGCGGCAGGGCTTGTGGTGGGCGCGAAAGCCCCCGTGATCCTTACAAGCCGCGCCGATACGCTCGAAAGCCGTCTCGTCTCCTGTGCGCTCGCCCGTTTGCTGGCCGAGGTGAAGCTGTTCAAAGGCGTTGGAAAATAGTCGGAGCTGGCCTTTATCCCGTTCCCGCCATGTTAATTGCCCGCTTCACAGAGTATCCTTCGGAGCACGGGTGTGACCCGGATTGGTCCTTTTGAAAGACGCTCTGCTCCGGAAGGTAAAACGGGCCGATATTGCCGGAATCCGCGCGTTGCCCGCCCATACCAAGGATGAGGAGGCTCGGCCTTGGCTGATACCGACCAGCCACTGCCTAACATCATTCATCGTCAGACTGATTTTCACGGTTCATCGTCCGGCCTAAACCGTGCTAAACATACCCACCTCGGATACCTCGCACCCCACGGATTCCCATGCGCCTTCTTGCCATAGCCATTGCCCTTTTCGCCATCCTCTCTCTCGGCCTCGGCGTCTCGGAGAGCGATGTTCAGGCCATAGGCCTTGGCACTGTCGGCGTGCTTTTGGCGGCCACCACATGGCGGGCACATGCCATGTCGCGCTTTCTGCAGATATTCGCTGCCATATTCGCTACCGAATATTTAGCCTTCGGCATTGTGCTAATGCTTGATGCCCACGCGCTTTGGCCCGCGTCGCTTGAAGCGCTCTCCCTGCCCGAAAGCCTGCCGGTTACCGTCGGCGTTTTCGGTCTCATCGTTTACGCGATTTCCCATCTGCGGGGCATTGCCGCCATCATGCGTATCGCGGACCGCTTTTTTGATGGCCGCGACCGCGTCACGATCCGCCTCTGGCCGCTTCCCGCCTTCCGCCTGATCGAGCAAACGCTGGCGCGCGGATGTGTGGTGTTCCTCGTTGTCATCAATCAGGCCCAAGTCGCCATATCGGTGCGGCTGTCCTATTTCAACCGCGATTGGTTCAACGCCATTCAGGAGAAAAACAGCGACGCCTTTTGGTCTCTGCTTTACACGGTGTTTCTGTTTTGGGCGTCGATCTATATCGTTTCGGCGATCATCGAATATGTGGTGCAATCGCAATTGATGATCCGCTGGCGGCGCTGGTTGACGGCGCGCTACGTCTCCGATTGGCTCGATCATGGCAGCCATTACCGCATGGCACTGGCCGGTGGCGGGGCCGATAACCCCGACCAGCGCATCGCCGATGATGTCGATGAGTTCATCAACCGCACCTATAGTTTTTCGATCTCGCTTTTATCCTCCACTAGCTCGCTGGTCTCGTTCTCAATCATTTTGTGGACCATTTCCGCGAATTTCACCATTCCCGGGACCGAGATTGCCATTCCCGGTTTTCT
This sequence comes from Hyphomicrobiales bacterium, assembly GCA_947454055.1. Classification (GTDB taxonomy): domain Bacteria; phylum Pseudomonadota; class Alphaproteobacteria; order Rhizobiales; family Beijerinckiaceae; genus CAIUPE01. The sequence goes on along the minus strand of CANGIS010000019.1, from coordinate 38,973 downwards.
GTTCTGGGTCGCCTGCCTCTATTCGGGTTTTGGCACGCTGATGACGCATCTCATCGGCCGCAAGCTGATCGGGCTTTATTTTGACCAGCAGAAATTCGAAGCCAATTTCCGCTTCTCGCTGGCGCGTTTGCGCGAATATGCCGAGCAGATCGCCTTGCTGAAAGGCGAGCCCGCCGAGCGCGGCTTGCTGATGGACAAATTCGGTGATGTGATCCGCAACTTTTTGTCCATCGTTTCGCTCCGCAAGCTTCTAATGGCCTTCACCTCCGGCTATGGCCAGATCAGCCCGCTTATCCCCTATGTTGTGGCCGCCCCGTTCTATTTCATCGGCAAGATCCAGCTCGGCGTGCTGACCCAAACGGCCAGTGCCTTCGGCCGTGTCGAAGGGTCGCTCAGCTTCTTTATTGACGCCTACACCTCGGTCGCCGCCTATCTGGCAGTCATCCGTCGTTTGACAGGGTTTGACACCTCCATCGACGCCGCGCGCCATCTCGGCAAAACACCGATGGGCATAGCCGAACGCCGCTTGGACGAGGCTTCTCTCGGCGTCAACCATCTTCGTCTCGCCTTGCCCGATGGAACGGTCATTGTGGAAGCCGATCTCGCCTTTAAGCCCGGCGAGGCCGTGCTGGTTTCGGGGCCCTCGGGCTCCGGCAAATCAACGCTGCTTCGCGCTATCGCGGGCATCTGGCCCTATGGCTCGGGCGAGGTCGTACTGCCCTCAGAGGCCAATGTGCTGCTCTTGCCGCAAAAGCCCTATCTCCCGCAGGGCAGCCTTAGGGAATGCGTGTCCTATCCTGCCGAAGCGGGCGCCTATAGCGACACGCAACTGTCCGCAGCCCTTTCCGCATCGGGCCTCGGCCGACTGACTGATATGCTCGATGATCATGCCGCGTGGTCGCAACGTCTATCGGGCGGCGAACAGCAACGCATCGCAATTGCCCGCGCTCTGCTTGCCAAACCCGATTGGCTGTTTCTGGATGAGGCCACCTCGGCGCTCGACGAGGAAAGTGAAGCCCGCCTCTATACCGCGATCAAGGCCCATCTCCCAGCCACCACGCTGGTATCCATCGGACACCGTTCGACGCTGAAAGCCTTCCATACCGCTGCAATCCGGATGGAACCGCTTACCCAAGGCAGGTTTCAGGCCGTGAGGGTGTGAAAGCGCCGATAAAGCGGGCTTTTCAAAACAATGCGCGCTGGAATTTAAGCTCGGTCTTTTCACTGCGCATATAGAGAAGGCCGTCCTTCACCATCCATTGTAAGGCGGTGCGCAAGCCCAGAAGATAGGTCTTCTCGGCATCCATCGCTGCTTTGTCGCACTGCTTGTTGGTCACGGCCACAGGGCCGACCGTAATGCCCTGATTTTTGAGCGGATAGGCGGTGGCCGAAAACGTATTGCATCCGGCAAAGCCGCGCATCCGCATCTGCCCATCGAGTTGGAGGGTCGGACGGTCACTGTTCACCGGCGCGCCGTTTACGCCGGCCAATTCCCACTGCACATTGACGGGAAAGATCTTGCCCTGGGCGGAGGCGGCACCTGTCGGTGCCTGCTGAGCGTACGCCGGCAACACCATCAGCCCGCCTAGTAACGCGAAGGCAGCGATCATCCGCTTGGTTGCGATCGTCATCGTCATACCCTTTTTCATATCAAACCCAGCCTTGCCTCTAACTTCTCGATCAGCGGATTGGACGCGGTGAACACATAATCTGCCGCACTCACCGATACCCTGAGCGCGCCTTCGCCCACCAACCATTCCGAGAGTGCAAAAATGCCGTTTTTGCGGACATGGAAACCGATTTCGTCGACCTGCTCGCCCATCACCGCCACGCCAAACTCGGCAATGGCGCGCTGGGCCAAGGTTTTCGGCACGCGGCTGAAGCTCGCGCGCACCATGCGGTGCGTCCGCGCTTCCTCTTCCGCCGCAATTCGGGCCAAAATGGTGCGGGCCGCTTTCAGCGTGGCCTCGTTCCAATCTGCCGCAAGAGAGACCACCAGATTGGCCTCGCTTTTCAGCATCGTGCCATCCTCGAGCACTTTGAGCGCATTGGCCGAAAGCGTCGCCCCTGTCGTGGTGATATCGACGATCAGTTCCGCCGTGCCCGAGGCAGGCGCACCCTCGGTCGCCCCCAGACTTTCGACAATACGGTAATCGGTCACGCCATGCCCGGCAAAATAACGACGGGTAAGGTTGATATATTTCGTTGCCACCCGCATTTTCCGGCCATGCCGCTGGCGGAAGGCGGAAGCGACATCCTCGAGATCCGCCATGGTGCGGACATCGATCCAGGCTTGCGGCACGGCCACCACCACATTGGCGTGGCCAAACCCCAACGGCGTCAGCATATCGAGCTTTTGGTCCGCGTCCGGAATGGATTCGCGGATCAAATCTTCGCCCGTAATGCCAAAATGCGCGCCGCCGGAGGCGAGTTCGCGGGCAATTTCGGAAGCGGATAAAAACAGAATTTCAACCCCGGGCAGCCCGGCAATCGTCCCGCGATAATCCCGCGCCCCGCGCGACTGTGTCAGCGTCAACCCCGCACGGGCAAAAAAGCTGAAGGCGTTTTCTTGCAACCGGCCTTTCGAAGGCACAGCAATCAGAAGCGGCTCGGCGGAGGATAAAGTGCTCATACCACCCCACCCTGCAACCGATCGATAAACACTGCACAGCCAACGGCTGGAACCGGCATGCCGGCGCCTAACGTTTCGAGCAACCGGTCATAGCGCCCGCCGCCCACCAGAGGCCGTCCGGCGGCATCCCCCTTGCGCCTAAACTCGAACACAACTCCGGTATAATAGTCGAGATTGCGACCAAACCGTGCCGAAAACGCTACGTTTTTCAACGCGACACCCCGCGCCGCAATAAAGCCCGCCCGCGTGTCAAACGCATCAAGCGCTGCATTCAGATCAAGGTCGGCATCATCGGCCAGCGCCCTGAGGGCGGCAGACGCCGTATCGGGATCGCCCTCAATTGCCGCATAGCGCTCCAAAGCCTCCAACGCTTCAGCGGGTAGAGCCCCCTCGGCAGCATTCGATGCTTGCACCAGAAAGCGCTCGGCGATTTCACCGGCACTCCGTCCACCCACCGTTGAAATACCGGCAATCTGCAGCAAATCTTCGACAAAGGCGCGCGCGGCGCGCGGGTCTTGGCCCTCGAGCGCGTTCAGGAGGCCGGCATGTTTCATCGCTTCGGGCACATTCTCGGCAAGCGCTGCGAGCGTTGCAGCATCAAGCGCTCCCTTGGCAAACGCCCGCTTCAAACGCCGCTGCCAGACCGCCTGCAAGCCCAAAGCCGCCAGAAGCGCGTTGAACAGGCCCATATCGCCCAGTTTGATATCGAGCGCGGTTTCGCCAATGGCGGCGACCGCCTCATAGGCACGGGCGAGAATTTCGGCGTCCGTTGCCTCGGTATCGGTTCGGCCGAAGGACTCGATGCCTGATTGCACAAATTCGTCCGCCTCGCCTTGGCGAACGCGGAACACCGGGCCGGAATAGCTGAAATTTTTGGCGTACCCCGCTTCGGCCGACGCCAGATAGGCGCGCGCCACCGGTATCGTAAACTCGGGCCGGAGCGCCAATTCGCGCCCTTCGCTGTCACTGGTTACGAACAGGCGGTGGCGAATTTCCTCGCCCGACAGATCCAGAAAAATATCCGCCGGCTGCAACAGCGGCGGTTCGACGCGGGCATAGCCTGCGCCTTCAAAAACCGACAGAATGGTTTCGGCGTTACGAGATGGCGTCACGGGCAGCACTTCCAAGGATTGGACCGCTATCTAGCAGTCCGCGCGCCATCTTGCGACAAAAAATATGCTTTGACGGCGTCGTTCCTCAAACACCGTTAAAATTTGAGGAAAAACCATTTGTCGAAGGTACCTTTTTCGCCGTGGTGGACGGAATAGAGCGCCGAATAGATGCCCGCCTTCCACCCTTCTTTCGGCCGTTTTCCGCCGACAAAAAGGACATTTTGTGCCTTCGGCCGGTCCAGCGGATCAAAGGCCCGCTCCGCTATCACTTCACCATCCGGCCCGATGATGGAAACCGTCTGCACATCGCCTTGATTAAGTCCCATGACGCGAACATAGGCGACGATCACGCCCGACGCCCGATCTGGCACACGCGCCGCCATCTCGCCCGCCTCGATCTCGCTGGTTTGAACCGGACCATCAGCAAAGCCGAAATTCAATACGATCCGGTCGCGGTATTGGTAATTTTGGTTGCGGTCATCAAACAACGCGGCGCTCTGCTGCTCCGAGCACGCCTCCACAGCCAGCGTCGGTGCAAACGGATCGACAACCTCGTCTTTATGCCGGACGGTGAGATGCAGATGCGGAAATTCGGTGGCCCCCGAGAGTCCGATCAGACCAATCATCTGCCCCCGCTTGACCTTGCGCCCCGCCGCGAGCGCGACAGAACCGCGTCTGAGATGGCAATATTGTGTCTGCCATCCGTCGCCATGGTCGATGATGACGCCATTGCCGCATTCCTCGCCCGCCACTTCCGCCTTTGTCGCCGCGGTCATCAAAGCGTCGGGAACGCCGTCGCGCACGCGTTTCACCACGCCATTGGCCGCGGCCAAAACGGCAACGCCAGCGCGTTCCTCTGCCATCGACGCTATCCGGAAATCAGTGCCGTCGTGCCCGTCATAGGTCATCGCCCCACAATGAAAATCACGATAGCCGGAGCCTAACTCATGATCGACATAGTTTTGCACAAAACAGGTTTCGCCGAGTTTGCATTCCAGCGGAAACCCGAGCGAAAACGGCTGGCCGGCATAGGCTTGGCCGATCAGGGCATGGCCAAAAAACGCCATCATCCCCCAAACACATAGCAACCGTAAGCCCATCTTGCATGTTCGCATCATATCAGCGAACTAGCAGATTTTTGAATGAGCCTGAACCAAAATTTGACGTTAGGTCAATAAAATAAAAACGGCTTCACGCATGCCGTGCGAGTACTTTATGTACCGCCTCGATCATGCCCGCTTCTGATACCGCAAATTGCGCCTCGGCCTGCGCTTTCAAATAGGCTTCGCGATCGGGTGCTGACGCCAGCGTGGCACCAAGGATCAAATCCTTGATCAGCACCTCGCCCTTTTCGCGCTCGTCGGAGCCTTGAATCACCACGCAGCACGAATGGCGCTTGTCAGCGTATTTCATCTGCGCCTTCATGCCCGAACCACCGAGATAGAGCTCCGCGCGGATGCCGGCCTGACGCAAGGTAGAAACGAGCTTTTGGTAATGCGCGATCTGGTCCTTATCCATCACCAATACGACCACGGGGCCCTGCGCTTCGGCCTGTCCGCCGAGCTTGCCCAGGACCGAGAGGGCCGAGAGCAGACGCGATACACCCATCGAAAAGCCTGTTGCGGGTACCGGCTCGCCCCGGAAACGCGCCACCAGCCCGTCATAGCGTCCGCCGCCCGCGACCGAGCCAAACCGAACCGGCTTGCCATCCTCGCCCTTCACTTCAAACGTAAGTTCGGCTTCAAACACGGGACCGGTATAATATTCGAGCCCGCGCACGACGGAAGGATCAATCACGATCCGGCCATCCTCATAGCCTCCCGCGGCAACCAGCGAGGCGATCTCGGCCAGCTCCGCCACCCCTTCAGCGCCAATAGCAGAGCCTGAAACGACCACGCCCAGATTGGCCAAAGTGTCCAAGGCGCTATCCGCTTTCGCCGATGTAAAGGCCAGAATGGTTTCAATCGCCTTCGGCTCGAGCCCCGCGCCTTTGGTGAAATCACCGCTCTCGTCCTTGCGGCCCGTGCCCAACAGCGCGGCAACGCCTTCCGGCCCGAGACGGTCGAGCTTATCGATCGCGCGCAGTACAATCAGCCGCCGCGCGGCGTTCTCGTCGCCCGCCAAGCCGATGGCTTCCATCACCCCATCAAGCACTTTGCGGTTATTGACCTTGATCACATAATCACCGCGCTTGATGCCGACGGCCTCTAACGTATCGGCCATCAACATGCACATTTCCGCGTCCGCCGAAACGCCGGGGGCGCCAACGGTATCCGCATCAAACTGCATGAATTGCCGGAAGCGACCCGGGCCGGGCTTTTCATTCCGGAACACATAGCCGTGGCGATAGGAGCGATAGGGCTTGGGCAGCGCATCAAAATGCTCGGCAACGAAACGCGCCAGCGGCGCGGTCAGATCATAGCGCAGCGAAAGCCATTGATCGTCATCGTCTTGGAAGGAAAACACCCCTTCATTCGGCCGGTCGAGATCGGGCAGAAATTTGCCGAGCGCTTCGGTGTATTCGATAAAGGGCGTCTCGACGGCCTCGAACCCGTAAAGCTCGAAGGTGGTACGGATCTTCTCCAGCATGCCGCGCATCGCGGCGAGTTCTTGCGGACCCCGATCACCGAACCCGCGCGGCAACCGCGCCTCCACCTTGCGGGGGCTGACGTCTTTGGCAGTATCGGCGGGCGAGGTCATGGGGCTGGCCTTGGCTGGTTGGAAAAGCGATGACCTGCGTCCTAACGCAGCAGGGCGGGAGCGGCAAGGGAGTTGAAACCGTAGCTCCAATAGACTAGTCTATAGACCAGTCGGAGGAAGCCATGGCACGCAACATCGAAATTGGCGCCTATGAGGCCAAAACCCACTTGCCCCGCCTGCTGCGGGAGGTGGCGGAAGGACAAAGTTTCACCATTACACTGCGCGGCAAACCCGTTGCGGAATTGAAACCTACGGGCGAGCCAGAAGACAGCCGCAAAAAATTTGTCGAGTCGATGCGGGACTTCATGAAGCGCCAAGACCGCCCGTCGCTAACGGCCGAGCAAATAAAAGAGATGATTGAATATGGTCGGCGCTGATGGCGTTCGTGCTTGATGCATCGGTCACTATGCGATGGCTAACGAAAGACGGCAGTGCCACCGACCTTGCCTATGCAAATTATATACTCGACCAGTTTCTTGATCCGACGATGCGCATCCACGTGCCGTCCCATTGGCCGCTTGAAATCACAAATGTGATGCTGCGGCCGGAACGGCTTGCTGTCATTGATGAAGCTGCCTCAGAAAATTTTTTAAACACAATTCAGCTTGCGCCAGTGATTGTCGATCTTGCAACGGCTGAACACGCGTTCAGGGATACGCTCGCAATGGCGCGTCAATACCGCCTGACACCTTACGACGCGGCCTATCTCGAACTAGCAAAGCGGCTTTCGGTTCCTTTGGCCACGCTCGATAAAGATCTCCGGCGCGCTGCCGAGGCGGCTGGCGTTGCCTTGGCATAAAAAAAAGGCCGGGATTCCCCGGCCTTTTCAATTTCGTCCTAAATCGGTGAAACGGCTCAGGCCACCGCCAAAATCACCTTTTTGATCTTGTCGAGCAACTCGTCCATTTCGTTGTCCGTCATGATCAAAGGCGGCGTCAGCGCCAGCGTGTCCGCCGTGATACGGATCATAATGCCATGCTCGCGGAAGCCGCGATCCATCGCCTCATAGGCGCGCTTGCCCACACCATCGGCCATCGGCGCAAGGTCGATCGCGGCCACTAGGCCGATCGTGCGGATATCGAGCACATTCGGCAATGGCTTTAGCGTCGTCATGACGGCATCCATCCACGCCTGCTCGCGATTCTTGGTCTTTTCGAACAAGTTTTCATCGCGATAGAGGTCGAGCGTTGCAAGGGCTGCGGCGGCCGCCAGCGGATGGCCAGAATAGGTATAGCCGTGGAACAGCTCAATGGCGTGCTCCGGTCCCTTCATGAACGCATCATAGATGCCCTTTTTGGCAACGACACCCCCCATCGGCACCGTCCCCGAATTCACACCCTTGGCAAAGCAGATCAAATCCGGCGTTACCCCGAAGCGCTCGGCGGCAAAGCCATAGCCCAACCGGCCGAAGCCCGAGATGACTTCATCAAAAATCAGCAAGATGTCGTACTTGGTGCAGATTTCGCGCAACCGCTTCAAATAGCCCTTTGGCGGCGGCAGAACGCCGGTCGATCCGGCCATTGGCTCGACGATCACCGCGGCAATGGTGGACGCGTCATGGAGCGTGACAATCCGCTCCAGCTCGTCAGCCAAATGCACCCCCCAATCCGGCTCGCCTTTGGTGAACGCCTGCTCCTGTCGGTTATAGGTGTGCGGCATGTGATCGACGCCCGTCAGCAATCCACCGAAGAATTTGCGGTTATTGACGATGCCACCCACCGAAATGCCGCCAAAGCCAACACCGTGATAGCCACGCTCGCGGCCGATCAAGCGGGTTTTTTGGCCCTGCCCGCGCACATTCCAGTAGGCGAGCGCAATTTTCAGTGCCGTATCAACCGCCTCCGAGCCGGAATTGGTGAAAAACACATGATCGAGATCGTCTGGTGCCAGCGCCGCAATGCGAGAAGCTACCGCAAAGGAAGTGGCATGACCGAACTGAAACGCCGGCGAGAAATCAAGCTCTGCGGCCTGCTTTTGAATGGCATGGACAATCGAATCGCGGTTATGCCCTGCATTGCAGCACCATAATCCCGCAGCGCTATCCATGATTTTCTTGCCATCCGGCGTCAAATAATACATGTCTTTGGCACCGGAAATCATGCGCGGATTTTTTTTGAACGCACGATTGGCGGTAAAGGGCAGCCACCAGGCTTCAAGATCATTCGGCGCCGCGTCATGGCGGGGAGTTTGGTCTAATGCGAGCGACATGGGGCACCTCTTATTTTGATTGATGTGTTGTGTAACGTAACGTGAAGCCTATTCGGCGCGTAAATACCCTATCAGCGCTTGCCGGGCGCGGAAAGTCCTCTGTCGCATGTAACCAACGGTTGTGACTGTCTGGACCAATCCTGCCGTGATTGGTCCTAGGAGCAGGTCGCATCCGAGAGGGTTTCAGCGGTGGAAAGTAGGAAACTGGCAGGATGCACGAACCCGAAACGGAGAGGATCGGAAAAGACAAGGTCTTCGCCGCGCTTTCGAGCATTGTCCGATCCGGCGAATTTGCCGCCTCGCCGCAACTGGCCTCATTTTTAACCTTTTCCGTTCGCCAGACGCTCGAAGGCCAAGGCCAATCCCTGAAAGCCTACACGATTGCGACCGAAGTTCTCGGCCGCTCCGCCAATTTCGATCCCCAGAACGATCCGATTGTCCGCGTCGAGGCGACACGGTTGCGGCGGGCGATTGATCGCTATTACGCCACCGACGGGGCGCAGGACCGTATTCGAATCACGATGCCGAAAGGCGCCTATTCCGTTCTCTTCGAAGATCTGGACCACCGACCTGCAGCCCCGTCCCGCCCCGTTCCAGACCGCGACCGGCGGCGTGACGTCCGCTTTTCCGTGCAGACCCTCTCGATCTTTACCGCAGCCGTGCTCTTGGCGTGCGGTGCAGCGGGAGTGGGATGGTGGTTTTGGTCCTCCCGTGTTCAGGACGGGGCAGCCCCCGTAATGCTGTCCTTGCAATTGCCGACAGGGCCAGCTCCCGAGGCCACAAAACCCATCAGCGCCATCGCGCTTGCCAAGCCGATCATAGGATGGAAGCCGCGAGTTGCAGCCGTCGCCATCAAACATGACGCTATCACCAAGTCGTTGATGGAAGACATCGTCAACATCATGATCCGGTTTGACGGCATCGCGGTCTATGAGGATATGCTGCCGCCAGATCCGGTGCCGGACGATTTCTACACGCTGGAAGGGGTCTCCCGCGAAGGCAGCGAGGCAAGGATCGATCTGCGGCTGATCCATGCGCTTTCAGGCCGGATTCTCCTGTCCCGTTCGCTCACGATGCAGGGGGCGGCGGAGGCGATCTCCGCCATGGCGTTGAAGGCGGCGCTTGAAATTGCCGGTCGGGACGGCGTTATCCGTACCGACTCGCTGGCCGAGGCGTCCCCGGGTCAGTCTGCTGGCATCAGCGCCCATGCCTGTCTGGCCGTCGTTCATGTTGGCATCAAAACGCAGGACAAGGCCTTGATGCAACAGGCGCGAAAATGCCTCGACTCCCTGCTGCGAACATCGACTCATAGTGCAATATTGCTGGCACTTTCAGCCGATTTGCGCCGAAACGAACCGGAAGGAGATCTCGAGAAATCCAGCGAAGAAGCAAGGCTTGCGCTGGCTTTGGAGCCCAAAAACACCACGGCCATGCAGGTATTGAGCGATCTCATGGAGGCCAAAAATCTGGCCGCGGCGCTACGCATGGGCGACATGGCGCTGGAAAACAATCCGTATGATCCGGTTTTTCTACGCTCCCAAGCCCGAAGGCTTAATGCTGCGGGACGGGTGGGCCGCGCCGAGTTGCTGCTCGCGGACGCGGAAAAAATCGAATGACCGGAACAGGGTTAGGCCGCAACCTTGGCGTCATACCCGGCTTTGGACACCGCGGCCGCCAAATCTTCGCCGATGGCTACCGTCAAAGCCTCGACCCGACCGGTCTCAAGCGCGACGCTGATATCGGCCGCTGGATCGGCTTTCCGGATGACGCGTTTGACCGCTTCCGCACAGCCCGCGCAGGTCATGCCGTCGACCGCCAAGACGATTTTCTTCGCTGCGTCCACCATTTAACCGACTCCTGTTCCCAAGAAGGATGTGTTTTCGAACCAACTTGGTTAATATGTAGGTCGAATCATCTGGTTTACCAGTCTGTTTTGCGTAATTTTCACCACGCCAGCCCGTTCGTGATGCGCAAGGCATGACATGAAGCGTCCTTTCCCCTTCCTGACCAAGCTCACCGAGAAATCGATGACGGGGCTTGTCTTTGCCGTAATTTTTATGACAGGCTTGGGCGTTTTTTCGCTTTCGGCTTCCATTATCGTATCGTCCGCCTTTCTGGCGGTCTCCGCGCTCGCCGCCTATTCGGTCGCCCGCCAGCGGGGCGAGATCAACCATCCCGACGCGGCAGAAAAGCACCGCGAGACGATAGAGATGCTCTCCTCCCGCCTCTCAGGCCTTGAAGTCTCGATGCGAACGGTCGACGCCCGCGTTTTGGCTGCCGAAACAGGCTTGCGCGACCATATCCGCGCCGAAATGGCCCCGATGCTGGACGCCATCGGCACCATCGCCACCATTGTCGAGGAAGAACGGCGCAAGTCATCGGCAGCCTTTCGCGTTGCGCCCATCGCCCCAGCGATAGCCACGCCCCCTCCACCGCCTCAGCCCGAACCCTCAGCCTTCAACCCGTTACACCAGGTGCGGAACGAGGCCGTGCTTCGCGACGCCCTGCTCGCCGGAAAGATCGCGATCGCGACCAGCGATATTGTCGCTCTTCCGACCGGCCGCCCCGCCTATCGCCTGCTCAATGCAGAGCTGGCCGGCGACGCATTGCCCGTAAACGAAACCCGCTTGCGTGCCGAAGGTGTTCCCTCGCATCTGCTTCGGCTGTTTGATAAAGTTCGCTTTGGTCACGGATTTGAAATCGCCGCCCGCTTGGCTCTCAACGCGGACAGTCCCGTGCTGGTCTGCCCACTGACCATCGAAACACTCAGCCATCCGTCGTCGGCGCAAGAAATTTCCGATCTTCTGGCAAGGCGCCCCGGCATCGCCAAACATCTGTGTTTTATGGTCACCGAGGATGTGTTGTTTCTCGACATCGGCACAACGGGGCAAGCCTTGCGTGACATCGCACGGGCCGGCTGCGGATTTGCCATCAAGGTCGAAAGCGACATCCGCATCGATCCGGCCAGCCTGCATGGCCGTGGCGTCGTGCTGGCCATCGTGACGGCCGAACTTATACTCGCCACGCGTGACGGGAATGCGCCAAGCGAAATTCATCCTGCTGATCTCGTCCAGCTGTTTGATCGCCATGGCATCGATCTGGCGGTCACACGCCCGACATCGGATCGCGTCTTGCGGGGCATCCGCTCGCTCGGCATCAACCTGGTAATGCGCCCGAATGAGGAACGCTCCCGACCGCAAGTCGTAAGGATGCGTCCCGAGCGTCCTTCGCCCGCACCTGCCTCGCGACCCGGTGTCGCCTTCGATCCCGTCCCTGAGTCCGCCCGCCAGCCCGCGGTTCCCGAGCCCCTTCGCGCCCATTTGCGCCGCGTCTCGGCTTGACAAGCGCGCCCCGCCCGGTCGATAGCCGCGGCACGCCGCCACCGGCGCAAGGAAAGTGCCCGAATGAACACGACTCCCAGCCCTGTTCCGGTTCTCGACGGATTTGCAGCCTGCGCTGCCGATTATGATGTCGTGTTGTGCGATATCTGGGGCGTTCTGCATAATGGCCTGAAGGCCTATGCCTCGGCCTCTGACGCGCTGACGCGGTATCGCGCTCAGGGCGGCAAGGTGATTTTAGTGTCGAATGCGCCGCGTCCCGCCCTCGATGTCGTTGGCTTGCTTGATGGCATGGGCGTGGCCCGCTCGGCCTATGACGGCATCGTCACCTCGGGCGACGTGACGCGCGCCATGCTATCGGACGGCAGCTGGAAGCGCTATTTCTGGCTCGGGCCCCAGCGCGATGGCGGCCTGTTCGACGGACTGCCCATCGAGGCCGCTCCGCTTCAAAGCGCCGATGTCATTGTCTGTACAGGACTCTTCGATGACCGGACCGAAACACCCGATACTTACCGCGAGTTTCTCGCCGAAGCGCTCGCGCTGCAGGTGCCGATGCTCTGCGCCAATCCCGATATTCTGGTCGAGCGCGGTGGCGATCTGATTTATTGCGCCGGAGCGATTGCGGGCCTCTATGAGACCATGGGCGGCACCACGCATTACTCCGGCAAGCCCTATGCGCCGGTCTATCATGCGGCGCTGGACGTGGCCGCCTCTCTCTTGAAACGAAAGCCCGAGCTCTCCCGCACCCTGATGATCGGTGACGCGATTCGCACCGATGTGGCAGGGGCCCATGCCATGGGGTGCGACTCGCTATTCGTCTTGCGCGGCATCCACATGCATGAGGTCGGTCTGGAAACCGGCGCCCTGCATGACGGCACCTTTCAAGATTTCATCAACCGCTCGGCCTTCCGTCCGACCTGTGCGATCGACACGCTGGCCTGGTAAATCACCGATCGTCGGGGATGGCCGCCAGCTTTGCAGCCAGAATGCGGGTGGAGAACGGCGCCACCGCATAGGCATCTACGCCTGCGTCCATCGCCTCGAAAAACTGGGCTGGCTCGGCTTTGGCCGTCACTACCATCACGGAGGTTGATGCCGTCTCGGATGTCGAACGGACCGAGCGGAGCAATTCCTCCCCGCCCATCGGCTCCATCACCCAATCCATCATCAGCAAGCGGATGGCGCCTTCCCGCAACAACGGCAAAGCATCCATGGCATTGGTGACGCTTTCGACCCGATTGATTCCGATTTCACCGAGCATCCGTCGGAGTACGGGCGATGCCGCCTCGCCTGGATCGACGATCAGGACCGAAAAATGCTCATCCAACTGCCCCATCCTCACTTCCCCATTTTGACCCTCTTTGCCTGCTATAGCGTCGGACTGTAAACCAAGAGGCACCGAAATCGTTCAAATCCGATCCAAAGAGACCAAGGGAAACGTGTCAACGCCTCTTGACCCGACCGCCCTCAAAGGTCACGGTCGCGCGGCACTACGGTTTCAAACGCGTTCCTTTGGTTTCCAGTCCCCCGATCCTCATGTCCGGTATCCTGCCTTCATCGCCCGCCACCACCCCGCCGATCCTGATTTGTCGGGAGGCTAGCGCCCTTCCGGAGGCTTTGGCCCGTCCGGTCGTGGCCATTGGCAATTTTGACGGGCTGCATCGCGGCCATCGGGCGGTGATCGAAGCGGGCCGGACCTTGGCCGCCCAACAGGGTCGGCCGCTTGCCGTTTTGACGTTTGATCCGCATCCGCGCAGCTATTTCCGCCAGCAGGAACCGGTTTTCCGGCTGACGCCTGATCCCTTAAAAGCGGCTGTTTTGAACCATTGGGGCGTCGATGGCCTGATCATCCTGCCCTTTGATGCCAAGATGGCGGCCACCAGCGCCGGCGATTTTGTCGATCACATCCTGTTCGGCGCGATAAATGCCACCGGCGTTTCCATTGGCCACGATTTTCATTTCGGCAAAGGACGGGAAGGCTCGCCCTCCTTCATCGCCGAACGCGCACAACAGCGGGGCCGTGCCTCGGTCATCGTGCCGCCGCTGACGGCTTTCGACGAGCCGGTATCCTCCACGGCCATTCGCGCGGCACTGGCTGACGGCAATATGGCACATGCCGCCCATCTTCTGGGCTACCGCTATCTGTTTCAGGCCGATGTGCTGCATGGCGAGAAAATTGGCCGAACGCTCGGCTTTCCAACCGCCAATTTGCGTTTACCGCCGGAAAACAGCCTCAAAGAAGGCATTTATGCCGTTCGAGTCGATGTCGACGGCACGGTCTATGACGGGGTCGCCAGTTTTGGCCGCCGTCCGACCTTCGATAATGGCGCACCTTTGTTCGAAATATGGCTGATGGCATTTTCCGGCGATCTTTACGGCAAAAAGCTGAATGTCGAATGTGTACAGCGCCAGCGCGGCGAGCTGAAATTTAACTCGATCGACGCCTTGGTCGAACAAATGCACAGAGATGCTGCCGAAGCGCGCACCCTTCTGGCTGCCCCGCAAGATCCGGATGCCCCCAGCCTGTTGCCACTGTGACCTTTTCTTGATCGGATTATGGCTTCTTAAACCAGAATGCGCTATTCGGCTGATCTTGATTTCTTAGCCTCCTGTCCGCGAGTAGCCCAAAGCCATGAACGACACCGCCCAAAAGCGTGATTATTCCGAGACCCTTTTTCTGCCGCAAACAGAATTTCCGATGCGCGCGGGCCTGCCGCAGCGCGAACCGGAGTTGATAGCGCGCTGGAACAAGATCGATCTCTATAAGCGCCTGCGCGAAACCTCAGCCGGTCGCCCGCGCTTTGTGCTGCATGATGGCCCTCCTTACGCCAACGGCAACATCCATATCGGCCATGCGCTCAACAAGGTGCTGAAAGATTTGGTTACAAGAAGCCAGCAAATGCTCGGCTTTGATTCAAACTATGTCCCCGGCTGGGATTGCCACGGCCTGCCGATCGAATGGAAAATTGAAGAGCAATACCGCGCCAAGGGCAAGAACAAGGACGAAGTCCCCGTTATCGAATTCCGCAAAGAATGCCGCACCTTCGCCGAGCATTGGCTCTCCGTGCAGCGCGAGGAATTCAAACGCCTAGGGATTACGGGCGATTGGGATAACCCCTATTCCACGATGGCCTATCACGCCGAAGCGCAAATCGCGCGCGAGATCATGAAGTTCAAGGACAACGGGCTTTTGTATCGCGGCTCGAAGCCGGTGATGTGGTCGGTGGTGGAAAAGACCGCGCTGGCTGAAGCCGAGATCGAGTATCACGATCATACGAGTGATATGGTTTGGGTGAAGTTTCCGATCACCGCAGGCACTCATTCAGGTTTCGCATCCGTCGTGATCTGGACAACAACACCTTGGACGTTGCCGGGTAACCGCGCGATTTCCTACTCGCATAAAATTTCATATGGCCTCTATGAAGTCACCGCCAATGAGCGTGATTTTGGGCCTAAGGTGGGCGAAAAATACATCCTCGCCAACAAGCTCGTGGAAGCGGTTGCAAGTTCGGCCAAGATCATGCTCGCGCATATATCGGATATCCCCGCTGACGCGTTCGAGACTATGGTCTGCGCCCACCCGCTTGCCCATCTCGGCTACACTTTCCCCATTCCCCTCCTCGACGGCGATCACGTTACCGATGACGCGGGTACTGGCTTTGTCCACACGGCTCCGTCGCATGGCCGCGAGGATTTTGAAATCTGGATGGCGAATGGCCGCCAGCTCACCGAGCGCGGCATCGACACGCGTATCCCGTTCACCATTGATGACGACAGCGTCTACACCAAGGAAGCTCCGGGCTTTGAGGGCAAGCGCGTCATTACCGAGAAGGGCGACAAGGGCGATGCAAATGAAGCCGTCATCAAAGCGCTCATCGACCAAGGCAATCTCGTTGCCCGCGGCCGCTTGAAGCACCAATACCCGCATTCCTGGCGCTCGAAAAAGCCGGTCATTTTCCGTAACACCCCGCAATGGTTTATCGCGATGGATAAACCTGCCGCAGAACTCGGCAACAAGAGCCTGCGCGACGTCGCCTTCAACGCGATCAAGCAAACCGAATGGGTTCCCTCAACCGGTGAAAACCGCATCACGGGCATGATCGAGAACAAGCCCGATTGGGTCATGTCACGCCAGCGCGCATGGGGCGTGCCGATTGCCGTGTTCGTGAACAAGGAAACGAAAGAACTCCTGCACGATGCAAAGGTCGATGAGGCCATCGCCTCAGCCTTTGAAACCGATGGCGGTGATGCGTGGTTCGCGGAAGGCGCAAAATCGCGTTTCCTCACCCCCTTCGGTCATAGCACTGACCACTACGATATGGTCATGGACGTACTCGATGTGTGGTTTGATTCAGGCTCAACGCATTCCTATGTGCTCAACACGCCAAAACATTTCCCCACCCTTTCTGGCATCAAACGTATCGTTGATGGCGGGCAAGACCGCGTGATGTATCTGGAAGGCTCCGACCAGCATCGCGGGTGGTTCCAGTCGAGCCTGTTAGAGAGCTGCGGCACACGCGGCCGCGCACCGTTTGATGTCGTTCTCACCCACGGTTTCGTGCTCGATGAGAAAGGCCAAAAAATGTCCAAATCCTTGGGCAATGTCACGGCGCCGCAAGACATCATCAAAGACTCCGGCGCCGATATCTTGCGCCTCTGGGTTGCCGCCGCCGATTATTCGGACGATCTGCGCATCGGGCCTGAAATTCTGAAAACCTTCGTCGAAACCTACCGCAAACTGCGCAACACACTGCGCTGGATGCTGGGCACGCTGGCCCATTACGACGCAGCCCACAGCATCAAGCCTGCGGACATGCCCGAGCTCGAACGCCTGATGCTGCATCGCTTGAGCGAACTCGCACCCATCATCGGCAAGGCCTATGAGACCTATGATTATCGCAAGGTGATCACCGAGTTGTCGGCCTTTTTAAACACCGAGCTATCGGCCTTCTATTTCGACATTCGCAAAGACACGCTCTATTGCGATCCGAAATCGAGCCTGGCTCGTCGCGCTTCGCTCACTTGCATCGAGGAAATTTTCCGCAGCGTGACGCTTTGGCTGGCCCCGATTCTCGTCTTCACGGCAGAGGAATCATGGCTCTCGCGTTATCCTGAGGCTGAATCGGTGCATCTCGAAACTTTCCCCACTATTCCGCAAGAATGGCAGGACGATGCGCTTGCCGCACGGTGGTCGACCATCCGCAAGGTCCGCCGTGTCGTGACGGGTGCCTTGGAAATCGAACGCGCGCAAAAGCGCATCGGCTCCTCGCTTGAATCCGCGCCCAAGGTGTATATCGCCGACAAGGATCTGGGCGATCTCGTCCGCAGCGTCGATTTCGCCGATATCTGCATTACGTCCGGTATCACGATCGTCGACGGAGACGCCCCCGTTGACGCCTTCAAGCTCGACGATGTGCATGGGGTTGCTGTGGTCAGCGAAAAAGCACCGGGTCAGAAATGCGCCCGTTCCTGGCGCTATTCAACCGATGTGGGCACGGTCAAGGATTATCCCGATGTCACCCCGCGTGATGCCGATGCGTTGCGCGAATGGGATTCAGGCTCTGTGCATGCCTAAAGCCCGTTCCCTCGGATTGCTCGTCGCGCTCATTATTCTTCTCGCCGATCAAGCGAGCAAGTTCTATGCGTTGGGCGTGCTCGATCTCGAATTTTCGGGGCCGTTGACACTCTCTCCGATGATTGACCTGGTGCTGGTGTGGAATCGCGGCATTTCCTATGGCCTGTTTCAGCAAAATGCCGATTTTGGACGTTATGTTCTGGTTGGACTGTCGCTAGGAGCGGCAATTGGTTTCGGCCTATGGCTCTGGCGCACCCACCGCTTTGTACCGGCGCTCGCCATCGGGCTATTGGCGGGCGGCGCGATCGGTAATGGGCTTGACCGTCTCATTCGCGGGGCGGTGGTGGATTTCATTCTGCTGCACTGGGGCGAATGGCGCTGGTATGTCTTCAACATCGCCGATGCAGCCATCGTTTTCGGCGTTGCCTTGCTTTTGTACGATTCATGGTTAGGTAATGCCCATCCGGTAGAGCCTGATACCGTAAAGGATCCATCGCTATGAAACTGACATCCCCGTTCACCGCCACGCTTCCTGTCTACGCGTTGGCCGCCCTGCTTCTGTCGAGCCTTGTCGGCAGCGTTCCAGCGCGTGCCGATGGCACGGTCGAAGGCGTTTTGAGCATGTTAGGCCTGAATCCTGACGAAGACACCAATAAATATCCCGAGCGCGCGCCGCTCGTAGTTCCGCCCAACACCAAGCTGCCAAAGCCGAAAAAGACGGCCGAAGTGGGCGATCCTAACTGGGTGAAGGATCAGGATCTCGTTAAAAAGAAGGCAAAAGAAGACGAGCCTTATGTACCAGGCACCGCCTTCGCCGATTTCATCAATCAAAATACCGCGCCTAAAGATCCCAAGCATTATCTGACGGATCCGCCAGCCGTGGTTGCGAAAAAGGCCACGATCACGCCAGAGATCGAAGCTGCCACCCGCGCTGCTACGGCACCCGACAAGGCTTGGTATCAGTTCTGGCAATAGACCCGCCGTTTGCTGTTCCTGTTCCAGGCAGGCACGGTATCACTTTTTAAGGTAATTTTCTATGACCGCAGAGCCGCATTCGCTTAAAGGGCCGGATATTGCCCATGTCACCCTGAAGAACGGGCTCGAAATCGTCGTGATTCCGGACCATCGGACGCCCGTCGTGACCCACATGGTCTGGTATCGGAACGGCTCGGCGGATGATCCTATGGGAAAGTCGGGTATCGCGCATTTTCTCGAACATCTGATGTTCAAAGGCACCGATAAACACCCGCAAGGCGAGTTTTCAGATGTCGTCACCGCTTTGGGCGGGCAGGAAAACGCGTTCACCTCGTATGACTACACCGCCTATTTCCAGCGCGTCTCGCGCGAGCATCTCAAAACCATGATGGAATTTGAGGCCGACCGCATGACCGGCCTCGTCCTCTCCGACGAGGTGGTTGATCCCGAACGCGACGTGGTGATTGAAGAACGCCGCATGCGCACGGATACGGACCCTTCAGCCCAGCTTGGCGAGTCGCTGGCCTCCACGCTGTTTACCCATCATCCCTATGGCAAGCCGATCATCGGCTTCATGCACGAAATCGAGGGGCTCAACCGCGAAGACGCCTTGGCCTATTATCGCCGATTCTACACGCCGGAAAACGCCATTCTGGTGGTGGCTGGCGATGTCACGCAAGCCGAAGTCGTCCAGCTAGCCGAGGAGACCTATGGTCGGCTGCCCTCGCGCGGCCAAAAGCCCGAGCGGCAGCGCCCGCAGGAGCCGGATGCGCGTTCTGCCCGTCGCGTGGTGCTGGAAGATCCCAAGGTCGAACAGCCCTCGCTGCAGCTGGCCTGGATCGTGCCCAGCTACAAGACCGCCGATAAAGGCGTGGCTGAAGCGCTGGAAGTGCTCGTGCAAATCCTCTCCGCGCATGGCACCGGAAGGCTGCATCGCAAGCTGGTGATGGATCAGAAAATCGCGGTTGCGGCAGGCGCGTGGTATCAAAGCACTGCGGTCGATCGTTCGCGGCTCATGG
Source organism: Hyphomicrobiales bacterium (assembly GCA_947454055.1). GTDB lineage: Bacteria > Pseudomonadota > Alphaproteobacteria > Rhizobiales > Beijerinckiaceae > CAIUPE01. The sequence goes on along the minus strand of CANGIS010000019.1, from coordinate 19,414 downwards.
TCTATGCCCTGCCTCATCCGGAAGGCACGCTCGAAGCGCTGGAAGTCGCCGTCGAGCAGGTCATTGCCGATCTGGTTGCCAAGGGTGTGGAGGATAAAGAACTGCGCCGCGCCAAAACGCGCCTGATCGCCGACACCATCTATGCGCAAGACAGCCAATCCTCGCTCGCCCGCATGTATGGCTCGGCGCTGGCCACCGGCTCAAGCCTGAAAGACGTCGTCGAATGGCCCGAAGCGATTGAGGCCGTAACGGCCGAAGCGGTGCAGGCGGCTGCCAAACAATGGCTCAACCGCCGCCATGTGGTGACGGGTTATCTCATAAAAGATGAGGCTGCCTGATGAATGATCTTTCTACCAAGGCAAGCCTTGCTTCCCGCATTCAAGTGGTCCGCTCGGCCTCGGGTATCGAAGCATGGCTGATCGAGGATTACACGGTTCCCCTGATCGCGATGGAAGTCGCGATGCTGGGCGGCTCGTCGCAAGATCCCGAGACCAAGCCCGGCACGGCGACTTTCCTCGCCAGCCTGCTCGATGAAGGCGCCGGCCCCTATGAGTCGTCCGACTTCCATGACCGGCTTGACGATTTCGCCATCGAACTGGGTTTTTCGGCCTCGCGCGACCAGATTTCCGGCCAGCTCCGGACCTTGGCGCGCCATCGCGAAGAAGCCTTCGACATGTTCCGTTTGGCGCTCAACGAGGCTCGTCTTGATGCCGAGCCGATCGAGCGTGTCCGCGCGCAGTTGATCGCCTCCGTCCGCAACGAGGCCAATGACCCCGATGCCATGGCCAATCGCGCTTGGTTTGCGACCGCTTTTGCAGGGCACCCCTATGGACGCCCCTCCAAAGGGACCCTCGAAACCCTTCCCACGATCACGCGCGACGACCTTGTCGCCTATCGCAGCAAAGTGTTCGCCCGGGAAACGCTCAAAATTGCCGTTGTCGGTGCCATAGATGCCGCAACCCTTGCCGTTGAACTCGAACGGGTCTTCGGCGCCCTGCCGGCTAAAGCGACGCTGACGCCGGTTCCCGTCGCAACCCCGCAAGCGGTCGGCACGCGCAAACTGATCGATTTCGACATTCCGCAAAGCTCGATCCGCTTTGGTGCAGCGGGTCTGCTGCAAAGCGATCCTGATTTCGTTACCGCCAGCGTGCTGAACCATATTCTGGGTGGCGGCGTGTTCTCCTCGCGCCTCTTCCGCGAAGTACGCGAGAAGCGCGGGCTGGCCTACTCCGTCTCCTCGCAATTGGCCCCGTTCGATCATGGCCCGCTGCATATGGGCGGCACCTCGACGAAGAACGAACGCGCGGCCGAATCGCTTTCCATTATCGAAGCTGAAATCACCTCGCTCGCCCAAGACGGCCCGAATGACGAAGAACTCGACATCGCCAAAAAATATCTGATCGGCTCGTATCCGCTGCGCTTTGACACCTCCACCAAGCTTGCAGGTCAGCTCACCCATATGCAGGTCGAAAATCTGGGCCGCGATTATATGGACCGCCGCAACGGACTGATCGATGCGGTAACGCGCGAGGACGCCGCCCGCGTGGCAAAGCGTTTATATGGGGATGGCAAGCTCTTCGTAACGGTTGTCGGACGTCCAATCGGGATGTGAGGCTATTAACAACGACAGACGGTCTCTATCCTCGCGTCTAGTAGCCTTCGATTCGCGAGCTCCGATCCAATTATGACCATCCGCCGCCTCGACCCGATCCTGATCGACCGTATCGCGGCTGGCGAAGTTGTGGAGCGTCCCGCATCGGCAGTCAAAGAAATTGTCGAGAATGCGATTGATGCGGGTGCGTCCCGCGTTGAAATCGTGATTGAAGCGGGGGGGCGCACCCTGATCCGCGTCACCGATGACGGTTCGGGCATGAGTCCCGACGACCTCGCTTTGGCCGTCGAACGCCACGCAACCTCCAAGCTCCCCGATGGCGATTTGCTGGCCATCCACACGCTTGGGTTTCGCGGCGAGGCGTTGCCGTCCATCGGCGCGGTGGCGCGGCTCACCATCACGACGCGGCGCGCCGATGCCTCGCATGGCTCCTCGATCCTTGTGGATGCCGGGCACAAACACGCGGTCAAACCCGCCTCCTTCGAGCGTGGCACGCGGGTTGAAATTGCCGATCTGTTTTATGCCACCCCGGCGCGGCTGAAATTCCTCAAAACCGATCGCGCTGAAGTGCAAGCGATTGCCGATATGATCAAGCGCATCGCCATGGCGCACCCCGATATCCGCTTCACGCTGGCCCAGGAAAGCGGCACACTCATCGATTATCCGATTGAAGGGGCAAACGATGCGTCGGCTCTGGCCCGCCGCATTGGTCGCATCATGGGCAAGGATTTTACTGACAACGCACTGCCCATTGATGCCCTGCGCGAAGATGTCCGCCTCTATGGCCTTGCGGGCCTCGGTACCTATCACCGCCCCACGGCGAATGGCGCGCATCTCTATGTGAATGGCCGCCCCGTGCGTGACCGGGTGCTGGTCGGCGCCATCAAAGCCGCCTATCAGGACCATGTGCCGAATGGCCGCCATCCGGCCGCCGCCCTTTTTATCGAGGTGCCGCCCCATCTCGTCGATGTGAACGTCCACCCTGCCAAAAGCGAAGTGCGGTTTCGTGATCCCGGCCTGATCCGCGGATTGATCATCGGTTCGATCCGCGATGCGCTGGCAGGAGCCGGCCACCGCGCTTCTTCCACCGTTGCCTCGCGCACGCTGGATGCCCTGCGCCCGCACAGCGGCGCATCGTATGCCGGCGCGTCATACCGTCCGGAACCTCGCTCGGCACCGTGGGATTGGCGACACTCGCCCTCGCTCCCGCAAGGCTTCTCGGAAGCAGCGCAAGCCACCTTTGCGGGCCTCGCCACCCCATCCGTCGATCAACGGGGCGCCTCTCAAGAACCCTCGCTTACTGACACGGCCCACCCGCTCGGCGCGGCCCGCGCGCAGCTTCACGGTACCTATGTAGTAGCGCAGACAAGCGACGGCATTGTCATCGTTGATCAGCACGCCGCCCATGAGCGACTGGTCTATGAGCGCCTCAAACGCGAGCGCGCCACCCGTGCCATCGCCCGCCAGATGCTGTTGATCCCTGCGGTGATTGATCTTGATCCGTCGGATGCGCAAAAGCTGATCGACCGAGCGCAAGTGCTCGCCGAATTGGGCCTCGTCATTGAACCATTCGGGCCAGGCGCGGTTGCGGTTTCCGAAGTGCCGGCTGCGCTGGGTGACAGTGATGTCGCAGCCCTCGTCCATGACCTCATCGACAGCATGGAGGAATGGGGCACAACGCTGGCGCTCGAAGACCGCCTCGACCATGTGCTCGCCACCTTCGCTTGCCACCATTCGGTTCGCGCCGGACGGCGGCTCCGGCCAGAAGAGATGGACGCGCTCTTGCGCGAAATGGAAGCGACCCCCAATTCGGGCCAATGCAACCATGGTCGACCGACCTATGTGGAGCTCAAGCTCAGCGATATCGAGCGCCTGTTTGGGCGTTCATAACCCTCTGAACCGTCATAGCGAAGCGCAATGACGGTTTATAATCACATCAGGAACCGCCATCATGTCTCTCATCATCCGACCCGTTGCCCCCAAAGATCGCGCCGCTTGGGACGCGCTTTATGCCGGTTACGCCGCGTTCTACAACGTCGCTCAAACGCCGGAAATGCGGGACACCGTCTGGTCATGGCTCCATAATCCGGCCCATGAAACCAATGGTTTTGTGGCGGAAGATGGCACCGGCACACTGATCGGCCTCACCCATTACCGCCCCTTTGCGCGGCCCCTTTCGGCCTCCACCGGCGGCTTTCTGGATGACCTGTTTGTCATGCCCGCTGCGCGCGGCTCGGGGGCTGCCAAGGCGCTGATCGACGCGGTGGCAAATGAAGGCAAAAAGCGTAGCTGGACGGTCATCCGCTGGATCACGGCGGAAGACAATTACCGCGCCCGCAGTCTCTACGATAAAGCAGCCGACAAGACCAAATGGGTAACCTACGATGTGAAGCTTTAGGCGGCGCTCGACGCCATTTTGAGCGTTTAGATATATCGGTCACCCTTGAGCATCGCCTGCATTACCCGTAATTGGGCGAGCGCTACTCGGGCGAAATCGTAATCGGGAAAACACCATCCATGAACGTTATTCTATCCGATATTTTCCGGTCTGCCGCATCATTCCCGAAGCGGAGCGCCCTTCGGGCTTCTGGAGCCGAAATCTCTTATCACGGCCTACGCCTCATGGTGACGGCGATTGCCCTTCATTTGCGAAACAGGGGGGTGCGCGAAAAGTTCACTTTAGCGCTGGATGTCGAGAACCCTATCATGGCCATTGCCCTGTCTTTGGCTGCAGGGGCTCTGGGCGCATTGTGGGTTCATGCGACCCGGGAAGCGCTGAATTCCGAGGCGAGCCCGGTCAACTTTCTGGTGACCGATCAAATGGGGCGGCATTTTGGCATGGCCAATGTGCTTTATGTCGATGCCGATTGGTTGAAACCGCCTGCCGGTCACGAACCGACACCGTCATTGACCTTTGAGGGCTTCAACCAGGCATCGCAAACCTTCATGATTGCGCAATCATCGGGCACCACGGGCACCCTTAAATTGATGGCGATTTCTGCCGAAAATGCAGCGTCCCGCAGTGATCCGGCCAATCTGTTGGATCAAAGCGATGTCCCCGTCGTTGCTTCCTATTTTCACCCCCTACACCAAGGCAATATGTGGAATATCCTCCGTGTTTTGCGAAAGGGCGGAATGTATGTGTGCGATGGAACGCTTACGGATTGGGCAAAGGCCGGAGCAACCTACGTCATCGGATCACCTGCCCATTATCTGCTCGATCGCGATTTCATTTTAGCCCAAAAGGCACCCAGCCTTGAAAATGCATGGATTGGCGGTGGGCCTATTTACGCCGCTCAGCTGAACGATCTGTTGCGTCTTTTCAAGTCGGTTCACGTCACCTATGGCGCTTCCGAAGTCGGGATCGTGTCGGCCAAAAAGATCACACGATCAAACTGGACCGACGGCCCGACCAAACTGGGCCAGATTGATGAGCGATGCGCGCTTCAGGTCGTTGATGATCGGAGACAGGAAGTTTCAACCGGCGGGGAAGGCCTGTTGCGAATGCGCGCCCCTTGGCTCGTCACCGGCTATCTCGGCGACAAAGACGCAACGGCACGTTTTTTTCAAGACGGCTGGTATTATACCGGCGATATCGGCTATTTGGACGAGCACTCGGAATTGGTGGTAACGGGGCGCGCTTCCGATGCCGTCAACATCGGCGGCACAAAAGTGAACCTCTCCCTTGTCGATGAAGTCATCACGAGCCACCCTCACGTCAGGGATGCCGTATCTTTCATTGAAAAAACACCCGACGGATATGATCGTTTGGCGGCGCTGGTCATGCTCGACGACGGCACCGATGACAACGCCATCTTCCAGCATGTATCGGCGCAAATTTCCGAAAAGCTTGGTAAAAGCCGGACGCCTGCGCGTTATTACCGCGTCACCAGAATCCCGCGCAATGCCAATGGCAAAGCCCTGCGCGCACTCGCTACAGGCTCCGTCATCGTAGCAGCGGATGAGCCACGCTAAGGGCGTGCGCCTCAGAATTTGTAATTCAGCGTTACCTGCACGCGATGCAGCGACACATCATCCGCTGAACCGAATCCATAGGTTGCGTTGGCGTGATCGGCACCGTTCAGCGGCGTGAAACGATATTCCACTTTTAGCGATACCTTCGGCGTGATGGCCGTCTCGAGCCCCGCACCCGTCGTCAGACCGTGGCGCCAATCCGAATAGGTGTATTGCACCGCAGGCGTCGTCAGATCATAGGATTCGTTGACCTGAGCGTTTGTCCAACCCAGCAAACCATAGGCAAGGAAACGATCATTGAAAGCATAGCCAAGGCGTGAGTACACCGACCAGGTATTCTTGACCTGATGCGTCGATGCCATATCGGTCACCACGATTTTTTCTTCGGAGCTTTGACCTGTCGTATAATCAGCACCGGCACCGATCACGACATTGTTTGCAAATTGATAGTCTGCACCAACATCAATGGCAAAAATCGCAGCATTTAATTGGCTGCTGCCGTTTGACGTGCTTGAGCACGAAAAATCGGGGCAGTCGCCGTAATAATCATAATGGCTTTCGACCTGAGCATTCGCCCATTGGTATCCCGCACCGACGCCGGCATGAACACCGCTCCAGCGCTTACCATCTTGGGCGGACGCATCCGCTGCTAAAACCTGCTTTGACGCGACGGTTAAAGGCACAAAAGCTAATAGCGCAGCTAACTTTTTCAAAGCGAATGTCCCTTTTTAGGTTAGCCATCCTGCATAGCAACCGATTTGGAGATTCTGATACCAAATTACTTAAAACTGCACAATGGGTATGCCATCGGACAAGATGGACAAACCTTTCAGCTTTCTTTTTTAACGCTGAAAGGCGCCACTATACAACGCTCAGACCGCCCGTTTTTATGAAATAAATGGATTTAAATACCGCAATAGGCTGGACGATAGCCCGATTGTCTTGGCAAACCGTGGCCTACCCGGCCAGCCCGCTCATAAGCACGCCAACATGAGCGCCGACGGAGCCCGCCAGTCCCTGCAAATCGTAACCGCCTTCGAGCAACGACACGAGACGCCCACCCGCCGAGCTTGCCGCCACATCCATCAATTGGGCCGTGGCCCAGGCAAAATCGGCTTCATCGAGATTGATATTGGCCAAGGGGTCACGCCAATGCGCGTCAAAACCCGCTGAAATGATCACCAGTTCCGGGCGATAGGCCATCAGGCGCGGCAGAATGAGGTTAGTAAACGCTTCCCGAAACGCCTCCCCCCCATCGCCCGCCTTTAACGGCGCATTTACGATGGTGTCAAAATCCCCGCGCTCGTCTTTGGCACCGGTGCCAGGGTAAAGCGGCATTTCATGCGTCGAGCAATACATCACCGACGCATCGCTCCAGAAAATATCCTGCGTACCATTGCCGTGATGCACATCCCAATCGACAATCGCAACACGCCCTGCCCCATGCACCTTCTGCGCATGGCGGGCGGCGACGGCCGCATTGTTGACGAAACAAAATCCCATCGCCGTTTGTTTCTCGGCATGGTGCCCCGGCGGGCGAATGGCGGCGAAGGCATTGTCGGCCTCGCCGCCCAAAACGGCGTCGACCGCGCGCGTCGATGCACCCGCGCCGCGCAATATCGCTTCCCAAGTGCCGGGCGACATCGAGGTATCGGCATCAAGCTGCACCAGACCGCCACGCGGATTGGCCTCCTCGATCGCATGGACATAATCGGACGGATGGCAGCGCAGCACGGCAGCGAGATCCACTTCCGGCGCTTCCTCGCGGATCAGCGCGGCAAAACGCGCGTCAGACAACACCTTGTCCACCGCCCGAATACGATCGGGCCGTTCGGGATGGCCCGATGGCGTCTGATGGCCGGCAAAGCAGGGATGGCTGACGAGAAGGGTGCTCAAAACCTGTGACCGGCCCGCTTAATCGCTGCCAAGATAGAACGAAGCGTGGATCGGCTTTTCCGTAGGCTTCTTGACGCGCATCACTTCGGCGGCAGCTGCCACCGCTGGAATACCGATCCGGCCGAAGCCCGCAATCGACGGCGTGGAAGGAGAGCGTTGGTTACCGGCCATGGCCGCATTCATCTGGCCGCTCTGCTGGGCGCTGGTCTGGAAGGCTGCCTCGGTCTCACGCGACATGGTGTTTCTCCTTGGACTATTCGGGCTCTCGTGATGTCACGAATAATCGACACTTTATGGATAAATCATGGCAACGCTCGCGCTACCGTGCATTTTATTTAATTTATTGTGACATCGACCTTAAGGAAGGGTAAATCCATCCGCACGACTTCAGACTTGATTGATCAACACCGGATACCGCCATGCCGTTGAAAGCCATTCTGTTCGATAAAGATGGAACCCTGCTCGATTTTGACCTCACTTGGGGGGCTGCCGGCTATCACGTCATGAAAACCATGGCGCGCGGCGATGACACCCATTTCGACCGTCTGGTCGATGCGACCCATTACGATGTGGCAGCGCGCGTCTATTTGCCAAGCTCCGCCATGGTCGCCAGTTCGCTCGACGAGATCGGCCCGCTTTGGGCTGAGGCGCTGGAGCGGAACGATCATGCCGCGGTCGCTCAGGAAATCGACACGCTGTTCATGGCTCTGGCGCCCGATTACCTCGTCCAGCTCGATGATCCGCTCGCTATTTTGTCCGGCCTCGCAGCCAAGGGCTATCAACTGGGCATCGCGACCAATGATTCCGAAGCCGCAGCCCTGCAGCAAGCCGAAATCATGGGTCTGGTACCGCATCTCGATTTTATCGTCGGGCACGATTCCGGTCATGGCAGAAAGCCCGATCCCGGCATGGTGGAGGCCTTTGCACGCCACACCGGCCACTCGGCCCACGAGATCGCGCTGGTTGGCGATTCAACCCATGATTTGCACGCCGCCCGTGCCGCAGGTGCCGTGGCCATTGCGGTTCTGAGCGGCCCCGCCAGCCGCGCCGAGCTCGAACCCCACGCCGATCATGTCATCGCCTCGATCGCCGATCTGCCCGCTCTGGTGGCCGGACTGTAAACGCCACGGGTCGAGCCGCGGTCTATCCCCCAATGGACCATCTTCCTTTCCGCGCCTCATCCGCTATTGTCTCCCACAAGGCCTGTCGCCAAAGACACGGCTAAGGGGGAGAAAACCGCATGTTTGGTCTGATGCAGGACTGGCCGTTACTGATCCACCGCGTGATTGATTACGCGGCGGTGCAACACCCCAACCGCACCGTCGTCTCCCGCTCGGTGGAAGGCCCCCTGCACCGCTCGACCTATCACGCCATCCGCCAGCGTTCCTTGCAACTGGCGCAACGGCTCGAGCGCGACGGAATCGGCATTGGCGATCGCGTGGCCACCTTGGCGTGGAACACCGCGCGTCATCTTGAAAGCTGGTACGGCATTACGGGCGTCGGCGCGATCTACCACACGCTCAATCCGCGCCTGTTCGAGGACCAACTGGTCTACATCGCCAATCACGCTGCCGACCGGATGATGTTTCTCGATCTGAGTTTTGTAGGCCTCGCCGAAAAAATTGCCGATCGTCTACCCTCTATCGAGCGCTATGTGATCTTCACCGACGCGGCCCATATGCCCCAAACCACGCTCAAAAAGGCCGTGGCCTATGAGGACTATATCGCGGAAGCGGATGGCGATTTCCGCTGGGCGTCGCTGGATGAAAACACAGCCGCCGGCATGTGTTACACGTCCGGCACCACGGGACATCCGAAGGGCGTTGTCTATTCGCACCGGTCCAATCTGCTGCACGCCATGGCCGCCAGCATGCCGGATTATCTGGCGCTCGCTTCGCGCGACGTCGTGATGCCGGTGGTGCCCCTGTTCCATGCCAATTCTTGGTCTCTGGCGTTTTCCGCCCCCATGACGGGTGCCGCCCTCGTGATGCCCGGCCCGAAGCTTGATGGTGCCTCGATTTTCTCGCTGATCGAGGAGGAAGGCGTCACCATGTCTGCCGCCGTGCCGACCGTTTGGCTCGGCCTGTTGCAGCATCTGGAGAGCACGGGCGAGCGCCTGACACGGTTAAAGCGCGTCACCATTGGCGGCTCGGCCTGCCCGCGGGCCGTAACAGAAACGTTCGAAACCAAATATGGCGTAACCGTGTCGCATGCCTGGGGCATGACGGAGATGAGCCCGCTGGGCTCGTTCTGCACACCGAAGCCGGAAACGGCCGCCCTTGAGGGCGCTGCCCTCTATGATCTCAAGCAGAAGCAGGGGGTTGCGCCGTTCACGGTGGATATGAAAATCACCGATGATGACGGCAAAGCCTTGCCATGGGACGGCACCACCTTCGGCCGCCTCAGGGTCCGGGGGCCTGCGGTTTCGAAGGCCTATTTCGGTCTGGACGAAACGATCCTCGACGAGGAAGGCTATTTCGACACCGGCGATGTCGCCACCATCGATGCGAACGGCTATATGAACATCACGGACCGCGCCAAGGATGTGATCAAATCGGGCGGCGAGTGGATCTCCTCGATCGAGCTGGAAAATCTCGCCGTCGGCCATCCCGATGTGGCAGAGGCTGCCGTGATCGGTATTCCGCATCCGAAATGGGACGAGCGCCCCCTCTTGCTGATCGTGCGCAAACCGGACCGCACGCCGTCGAAAGAAGACATATTGGCCTTCATGGAGGGCAAGATCGCCAAATGGTGGTTGCCGGACGACGTTCAGTTCATCGACGAAATTCCCCACACGGCGACAGGCAAGATTTCGAAAAAGACGCTGAGGGATCAGTTGAAGGATTTCAGGTTCAGCTGAACTAGAACCATCATGATGAAGCGAAGAGCGGTTCGCGGAACGAAGAACGCCCAACAAAAATATCCCTTTACTCCGCCATTGCGAGCGAGAGCGATGCAACCCAGCTAGTGGAAAGCCAAAGGGCGGCATCGGACACACTCCACCCCACGCGATAACCATCAGCTGGGTTGCTTCGCGTTCGCTCGCAATGACGGTTTGGTAATCCCTACCCTACCCCCAATACTCGCCATCAAGCCGCGCTTGGCCTTCGGTTTGCACCACGCCGCGGGCCACCAGCTCTTCGAGATGGGCAAACACGCTGAGGGCAGCCGCGCCCTTCAACTTCGGATCGAGCCCCGAATAAAGCCGCTCGACGATCGCGGCGATCGTGCGGTCCCCCGCAGCAACCCGCTCGGCAATCGTTGTCTCGCGCAGGCGGCGATGATGCAACAACCCCCGAACAAACCGCGCCGGCTCCGTCACCGGACCGCCATGGCCTGGCCAATAGATCGCATCATCCCGCGCCATCAGCCGTTCGAGCGACGCCATATAGGCTCCCATCGAACCGTCCGGCGGTGCCACAATGCTCGTCGACCAGGCCATCACATGATCGCCCGAAAACAGCGCCTTTTCCTGCAAAAGTGCAAAGGCCAGATGGTTCATGGTATGGCCGGGCGTTGGTACGGCCTCCAACGTCAAGCCTTTGGCCTCCACCACATCGCCCTCACCCAGCACGCGATCGGGCACATAATCGAGATCGGACGAGGCCTCGAGACGATTGACCTCCCCCGCGCCCAGCGCGCGGGCGGCCCAATGCGGAGCGCATCCGATAATTGGCGCCCCCGTCAGCGCCTTCAGCCTTCGGGCCAAAGGCGAGTGATCCTTATGGGTATGGGTTACGAGAAGACCTGAAACCGTCGCGGTCCCGATCGCAGCGACCAGCGCGTCGAAATGCGCATCGCTTTCGGGGCCCGGATCAATGATGACCAGCTCCTCGTTACCGACAAGATAGCTGCACGTCCCCGTAAACGTGAAAGGCCCGCCATTCGGCGCGACAAGACGCCGCACCAGCGGGCTGATCGCCACCGCCGTTCCATGGGGGCCGACATCGCTGTGATCAAAAGAAAGAGCTTCATTCATAAGGTCTTTTAGGCCGTGTCGCCGGTTTCTGTCGAGGCCGGACGGGCCATCCATTATTTTCCCAACTGCCCCTCGGGTCTTTTTCGAGCGTAGTTGTGCGGAACCGGACGGCTTGCCGGACGTTATCCGACAAGCACAAAGGCCGGGAGCCTAAAACGATGGTCGATTTTTTTAACGAAAGCTTCAGCGGGAGAGCGCCGGCGCACGCCGCCCTCAACCTCTCCGAGGAGGAAAGCAGCCGGACCCTGCCTTCCAGCTCGGCGGCCAAATCCCTTTTGGCCCTCGGCGCGGCTTTGGTGTTGGTCGCGTCCGTTTACGGCTATTTTCTGGTCTCGTTCCATAATAAGGCATTTGAACGCTTCTCGGAAGCATCCGCCACTGCTCGCCGCGCCTTCGAGCTTACGTCAGCCCTCGGCAATCTCGAACACGCCGAGCAGCGCTTTGCCGAAACCGGCTTGAACGACGAGTTTGTGGATGTGCGCCGCATTCTGCACAACACAATGCTGGCTTTAACTAAAATTCTGGAAACGGAGCAGAACGAGGATGCCAAACACCTACTTGGTCAGCTCGCCCTGCGCTTGGACGACCACCACAACCGGATGATGAACAGCAAACCGGATGCCGACGGGCTGCGTGATCGCACGCTTTTCGATAACGCTCCAATCGCTCTTCTATATCAACCGCTTCAGAACCTATCCACTTTGTCCCGCACAACATCGGACGAAGCGGAAGCCGATTTCAAGCAAACCAGCACACAGATGTGGTTCGCCATTGCCAGCGTCGAGGTCGGCTTGGTGATCATCGGTGTTGCCCTTTTTATTATCCATCGCCGCAGGGTACGCGGACTGGCCGAGAGCCGTCTGGCGCTCTCGGGAGACAATCATCGCCTGCGCACCGCCTTCGATACGCAAGCGGTCAAACTCGACCGCGTCGAAACCCTTTTCAAATCATCGCTGTCCGCCTCCAATATGACGATGTTTATCCAGGACACCCAGCTCGCGGTTTCATGGATCCATAATCCGAAATTCGGCACGGCGAACGAGTTGATCGGCCGTCGGGACGAGCAATTCATGCCGCTTGAAGCATCGCTGCAAACCGTGAAAACCAAGATGAAGGTTATCGAATCCGGCATCGGAACCCATCTCGAATATTCCTATCACCACAACGGCCAAATCGTTGATAAATGGATGCAGATCGACCCCATATTTGAGCAGGGCAAAGTGATCGGCATCATCGGCGTTGCGCTTGATGTCACCGAGCGGCGGATGCGCGAGGCCAAGATCGAGGCGCTGGCCTCCGAGCTTGTCCATCGCAACCAGAACCTTCTGGCGGTCGTCGCCGCGACGGCCCGCCGCATGATCGGCACGAGCCATTCGCTTGCGGAATTCGAAGCCGGCTTTTCCGCTCGCCTCCAGGCCATTTCACGCTCGTTCGATCTGATCGTCAAAAAGGACTGGCTGGGCGTCCCGCTCGACGATCTCATCCGCTCGCAAATCGCAGCGGTGGATTCTACGCTTCTGGATCGCGTTACCTTGACCGGACTTACCACCCTCGCCGAACCGGCCACCGCCGAAGCCCTTGGCAATGCGATTTACGAGCTGACCCAGAACGCCATGCAGCATGGCGCGTTTTCCCAACCCAACGGCACGGTCCAGATTGATTGGTGGGTCGAGACCGACCTGTTCGGTTCAAGTCAATTGTTCTTCGTGTGGTACGAAACCGACGGCACCGATCATGTCCCCACCATCAGCCATCGTCGCTTCGGGCTGGGCATGCTGGAACATACGCTGCCACGCGCGCTTGGCGGCAATGCCAGTCTGGTCACCTATCCCGGCGGCATCAAATGGCGCATGCGGTGTCCTTGGCCCGATCCCGTCGTCCAGACCAGAGAGCCCGTCGAACGCCTCAGCGTCTAGGATTTAGAACCACAGGGCTGCTCGTCATCATTGGCCGCCAGCGTCATATTCAACCCGCGCTCGATTCCCTTGGCCTCGATGTCATCGGCCATCATCCGCAACCATTGGGCAAAGCTATGATCATCACTATCGAGCAACATCCGCGCAACCGCCACCAGCATGGTTGCACATTCGGCTTGACGCATCACAAAATCGGGATCGTGTTTCAAACGCTTGTCCCTTTTTCATCCACCCTTTAGACCCAACGCCGGGTTGACCCGGCCGTTCCACCCTCATCATTATCGAAATGCGCCATCGCTGAAGGGAGACGCGACCATGACCATTCTGATCACGGGAGGTGCCGGCTATATCGGCAGCCATATGGTACTCGATCTGTTGGCTACCAACGAAAAAATCGTCGTCCTTGATGATTTGTCGACCGGATTTACCGGTCTGGTGCCCGCCATCGTGCCGTTGGTCAAAGGCGATATCGGCGATAAGCCCTTGGTTAAAAGTGTGATCGAGAATTATGGCGTTAATGCGATCATGCATTTCGCCGCAAAGATCGTGGTGCCCGACTCGATGACCGATCCGCTCGGCTATTATCTCAACAACACGGCCAAGGCGCGCACGCTGATCGAGGCTGCCGTTGAAAGCGGCATTAAAAATTTCATCTTTTCATCCACGGCCGCCGTCTATGGCGAGGCGGGCGAGATGCCCGTCACCGAGAACACGCCGCCCGCGCCCGTCTCCCCCTATGGGCGCTCGAAGCTGATGGTGGAATGGATGCTGGAAGATGCCGCCCGTGCCTATGGCCTCAATGCTATGGTCTTGCGCTATTTCAATGTGGCGGGGGCCGATCATGCGGGCCGGTCCGGACAATCGACGCCGCGGGCAACGCATCTCATCAAAACGGCGTGCGAAGCGGCTACCGGCAAACGCAACGGCATGAGCGTCTTCGGCACCGATTACGATACCCCCGACGGCACCTGTATCCGCGATTATATTCATGTCTCCGATCTGGCGCGGGCCCATCGCTTGTCGCTCGATTTTATGCGCGCGGGTGGTAAGGGAACCGTGCTCAACTGCGCCTATGGCCACGGATCCTCGGTGATGGAGGTTATCAAGGCAGTGAAGCAGGCATCGGGTGTCGACTTTCCCGTCAGCCTCACCGAGCGCCGCGCGGGCGATCCGCCGGAGGTTGTTGCAACGGGTGAAAAAATCCGCGCTTTGCTGGGCTGGGCGCCCGCCTTTGACGATCTTGGCGTCATCGTGGCTGATGCCCTCGCCTGGGAAAAGCAGCTCGCAACAGCTGCGCTCAACCGGCCCGTCTGACCGGCAGCGAGATCGGCAGCGCCCAAACGCGTTCCCTCGGCCCGTTCAGGACAGAGGGATCCAACAATGCCGGCAAAGATACCCTCAAAGCCCTATTTTCTAGGCACCGCATGGGACGTCTCGCCGCCCTTTCGGCCCGCGCGTGCAGCAAGCGTATGGTTGCGTGAAAAGCTACGGTCTTCGGGCGCCACATTCTGCCCGCCCTTCCGGCCGGCTTCGGCGGCGAGATCGGGATTGCGCGAAAAGCTGCGCTTTTCTTTCGGCACGCTCTCGCCGCCCTTGCGCGCGATTGCACGGCGGCGTTCCACATCCATGGCCGCAAAGCCGCGCAACCGAGGTGGCGTTTGGTCCTGATCCTTCGACATGCTCTGATCCTCTCGGTCAACAAGTCGGGGGAGCGTTTCGTCTAGTGGGATAAGCAAAAGATGGTCGGTTAGGCCGCGGCCATCCGGTTGACGCTGGTCTCGGCCACCGTACTGAGCGCCTTATCGCGCTCTTTGGAAATGCTGAGGTTTTCTTTCAAGCCCGGCGTCGCGTCCTTCAGGCCGAGCTGTCCCGCCCACGCTAGCAACGTGCCATAGCGGTTGATGGCGTAATGCTCGACTTCCTGAATGGCGGCGAGCAATCCGGCATCGCGCGTATCGGCATCGGCAATCTCGCGCGCCAGCGTATCAGCTTCCGATAGTATACCGTCGATGCCCGCAGCCTTATGCGGTTCCGCGGGCATTTTCAGCGAAAGGAATACCGCTTCCAGCCTCCCGATTCGCTTCTCGATATCCGCTTTATTTTGCTTGAGCACCGCTTTGAGCTGCGGCAGCGTCGCCTTTTTGACGAAAGAGTCGTTGGCTTTCAAAGCCTGCTGTTCCGCATAGAAAACATCCTGCAACGTGCGGCGAAACAGGTCGTTCAGTGTCTTGACTGGCATGATCGAACTCCCTTGTTGCGTGTAATTTCCTAATTATCTGCAATGTCCTAATTGCCTGTCTTGGGAAAACGCCAACAAGGAAGGTTTAGTTCCCCGGGCGCTAAGCCGCGGTGTCCTGACGGCGTCCCGCCCGCCGGTCAAAAAACAACGCCTGACTGATCAACGCCCTTACCGTTTCCGGCAGATAGGGCTTGGTGACCAGAAAAGCCGGTTCGGGCTTGTCGCCCTTTAAAAACCGCTCCGGATAGGCGGTGATGAAAATTACCGGAACATTATTGGCTTCCAGAATCTCGTTGACCGCATTCAGGCCTGACGATCCGTCGGCCAATTTGATATCGGAAAGCACCAGTCCGGGTTTGCGCTTGCCGATCATCCGCACCGCCTCGGCATGGGTACGGGCGACGCCGATCACCCGATGGCCGAGTTCGGCGACCAGATCTTCGAGATCCATCGCAATCATCGGCTCGTCCTCGATGATCAGCACATCGGTCTTTAAATGCTCGGCAATCGCACGGCTGCCGGCGGCAACCAGATTTTCGGCTTCTGGTACCGAGCAATCGAGCACGCGGGCAATATCCGAAAGCGCGAAGCCTTCGAGCGATTTCAACAAAAACGCCGTGCGATGGCGGGTTGGCACCTGCATCAGATGGCGATTGGCCGCGGCCTTGGTGGGCGTTTCGTCGTCGCCGGGGCGCTGCTTGGGGTCCAGCGACCGCATCGCCGCCACCAGTAATTTATACAGAACAATCTTGAGATCCTCTTCGTCGGCTGCCAGTTCCGGCATGGCCAGAAGGTTGGATAGTGCTGCCTCGACATAGGCATCGCCGGCTTCCTGGCTACCCGTGGCCGCACGCGAAAAACGCCGAAGCATCGGCAATTCTGCAAGGATATGGCGTGACAATCCCATAACGATCTCTCACTTTCTGTTACCGGCCCGTCACCCTGCCCAATTTGGACTAAACAGCCTACACAATACGAGCCTGACGTTATAACGCATATAAAAAGAAATGGTTCCCGTAATGGAACTTACGGTGTTGTCCTGAATTGTAGAGATAGGAAATCGCCTTACCCTCGGCGATGGTTGAAGTGATGGGCGATGATGGAGGACGATATGAACACAATGAAACAGACGTCGGAGGGGTTGCCGGACGGTAATTCCGCCAAAAAGCGTAAAGCCTCCGCGCCTGCCGTCGCCCAACTTGATTCCCATATTGGCAAAGAACTTAGGGAACTTTACGCCTCGATTCTCGAGGAACCAATCCCGGACCGGTTTTTATCCCTGATCCAATCCTTCGAAGACCATGAACAGCCCGCCAAAAAAGAGGGCGAGGCATGAGCCCCGCCCCCGATATCCGTAAAGCGCTGCTCGCCGCCATACCGAGCCTGCGCGCCTTTGCCATTTCGCTGTGTGGCAGCACCGACAGGGCCGACGATCTGGTGCAGGAAACCCTCGTCAAGGCCTGGAGCCATATCGGCTCCTTCACCGAGGGCACCAATATGCCCGCCTGGCTCTTCACCATCTTGCGCAATCTGTTTTATTCGAATTATCTTCGCAAGCGTCGCGAGGTAGAAGATCCGGATGGTGCGCTCGCCGGACAGCTCGTCACTTTGCCCGATCAAAACAGCCATATGGATTTTCTGGATTTCCGCAGCGCCTTGCAACAATTGCCCGCCGATCAACGCGAGGCCATCATCCTTGTCGGCGCTTCAGGCCTTTCCTATGAAGATGCAGCATCGATCTGCGGCTGTGCGATTGGAACCATGAAAAGCCGCGTCAACCGGGCCCGCAACCGCCTCTCCGAACTCCTCGCCTTTGACGGCGGCCAGAACTTCACCACCGAAGCCAAATGGCGGGCGGCAACCGGGCATGGCTCCCCGCCTACGGCGCAGCCGGCGGATCACTAGCCGGAACGCCCTTCGGCGGAGTTTTTTTTTTGGCCCTTGCTGAAGGAGAAGGCTTCTTTATTCCCGTGTGGGTGGACGAAGATTTTGCCTTGACCAACGGATCGGGCATTGTCGAGGCTGAGGCATCGGCCACCAGCGGGCTCTTGTCGCCATTCACGGCAGGCACAAACAGGCCGAGCGTTTGCAAGACCGAATACATCGCCCGCCGCTCTTCGAACATGTTGAGAATGGCCGCCCGCTCGGCGTTGAAATACGACGCCTGAATATCGAGCAATTCGAACAAAGTGCGCTTGCCGCCGCTGAACTGCTCGGTATAGAGGTCCCGCGCCTTGGCACTCGCATCGACGCCTTCCTGCAGGCTTTGCGTTTTGGAGCGAGCCGCCTCGATCGTTGTATAAAATTTCCGGATATCGGCCTCGGCCTGATCCCGATCATTGGTGTAGTGCTGTTCCTCCTGCGCGATACGCGCGAGCAATTGGCTGATTTGCCCTTGGGCCAACCCGCCATCCATCAGCTTATAGGACATGCTCACAATCGCCTGAGCATCGAGGTTGTTCCAATTGACGCTGGCATAGGACTTCGAGGTTGAGTCCGCCTGCAGAAGAAATTGTGGCTTGAGGCTCGCCTTCTTGGCCTCGAGCTCGAGATTGGCCGCCTTCAATGTCGCGTCAATGGATTTGAGGTGCGAGCTGGTCTGTTTCACAATCTCAAGCCCCTTCGTCGCGTCCGATGGCGCAAAGCCTGAGAGGTCGGGGGCGGGCTTGAGTTCCCCCGGATCACTTTTTACCAACCGCCGAAACGAATCGATCGCGTTTTGCAGTTCGGCTTCCGTATCCGCACTCACCGCGCGCGCATCAACCAGCCGCGCCTCGACGCGCTTGACGTCGGCCAATGTCCCGTTGCCGTTCGATTCATTCGCCTGAACCAGATTCTGAATCTTTTCCAGCGCCGCTATATTGTCCGCATTCAGCTTCGAGAGTTCGCGGGTCTCGAATACGCGCAAATACGCATCGGCAATGCCGTAGCCGACTTCATTGACCTTTGCCTCAAGCGCCAATTGTTGCGATTCCGTCAGCTTCACCGCGCGGCTGATGGTTGCGTCGGTTGCCCCGAAATCATAGAGCAGTTTCTTGCTGCTCACCGTGGCAATATAGCGCTTGGCTCGGGTGAAATTGGGATCTTGCAGTAATTCGACCCCGAATTCGGACGTATCCGTGCCTTGGGCCCCATAGCCGGCGGCCAGGCTGGTATCGAGCTGGAACCCGTTATTGGCCTCGGCCACCGCTATTCCCGCGCGCGCTTCCGCAAGCTGGCTGCGGGCAAAAGCAATTTGCGGATTTACATCCAGAGCGTAAGCCACCACTTCCCGAAACGTCTCGGGAATGGCCTTTTCAATATCGTGTTTTTCAGCGGACAACGTCTTGGCGACACAGTCCTTCTTGGCCGTTGCTACGCCTTTGATCGCCACACAGGGAGCGGCCTCCGTACGGGTCATCCCCCCGGAAATAACGGCGCCACCTAGGATGATACCACCCCAGACAGCCCATCGCACAAGCCATCCGGAGCCCCGTCCTGACGTAACGTTCATGGTTATCCCAATCAATGAAGAGCCTTGATCTCATCGATTTCTCGACAAGCCACCGCTGTATCTTACTGAACGGAACATATCTATAGTCAATTTTTAATTCAAATTTTTAAACATTTTTTTTATCATTTTAGGCGCGAGGTTAAATGAATTTTCACGCTAAAAATCATTCTAACCTTGAATGTGGCGTCACAATTGAAATAGGCTCAAACGGGTATAAAATGTTCGGGATTTACTAATAATCACCGTAAAATCTGCAAATTTTAAATGACACAACTAATAAAAAATTGGAATAAAAATTACAACC
>CANGIS010000018.1 GCA_947454055.1 Hyphomicrobiales bacterium | reverse complement strand
GCAAGTGAGGAGGGCACCATGAAACTCAATGGTATTAGCGATAATTCAGGTGCCAAGAAGTCCCGCATGCGGGTCGGTCGTGGTATCGGCTCGGGCAAAGGCAAAACGGCCGGCCGGGGTGTCAAGGGTCAGACCGCTCGTACGGGCGTGGCGATCAAGGGCTTCGAGGGTGGTCAGATGCCGCTCTATCGGCGCCTGCCAAAGCGCGGTTTTACAAATATTCACGCCAAGCATTTCAACGAAGTCAATCTTGGCCGCATCCAGATTGCTATCGATGCTAAGAAGCTCGATGCCAAGAAGGCGGTAACGGTTGAGGCGTTGGTTGCAGCGGGTGTTTGCTCAAAGCATCTCGATGGCGTTCGTATCCTCGGCTCGGGTGATCTCAAGACCAAGCTTTCCTTCGAAGTGGCTGGCGTAACAAAGTCCGCGCAGGCTGCAATCGAGAAGGCTGGTGGTTCTGTGACGCTTATCAACGTTGCTGTTGAAGCAACCGCTTGATCTTTGCCTTCGGGCAGGCCATTTCTAGATTGTTGCCGGGCGTCGGATTCTGGTCCGTACGCCCGGCATTTTTTTTGTTTACATCGGATTGGAGCGCGGCATGGCATCGGCGGCTGAGCAACTTGCAGCAAACTTGAATTTCGGCGCGCTTGCAAAGGCGGACGAACTCAAAAAGCGCATCTGGTTCACCCTTGGCGCTTTGATGGTGTACCGGCTTGGTACCTATATTCCGCTGCCGGGCATCAATGTGGCGGCCCTTTCGGAATTCTTCAAACAGCAGCAGCAGGGTATGCTAGGCCTGTTCAACATGTTCTCCGGCGGCGCTGTGGGTCGTCTCGCAATTTTCGCGCTCGCGATCATGCCCTATATTTCGGCCTCGATTATCATCCAGCTTTTGACCTCGGCGATTCCGACGCTTGAGACGTTGAAGAAGGAAGGCGAAGCGGGCCGTAAAGTCATCAACCAATATACCCGTTATCTCACCGTGGTGCTTGCTGCCTTCCAGGCCTATGGCATTGCGGTTGGGCTTGAAGGCTCGACCAATGTTGTGCTTGAGCCCGGCATGTTCTTCCGCCTTTCGACATCGATCACGCTGGTTGGCGGAACGCTATTCCTGATGTGGCTCGGCGAGCAGATCACCCAGCGCGGTATCGGCAACGGTACGTCGCTCATTATTTTCTCGGGCATCGTGGCAGGTCTTCCGAACGCGATTGCCAATATGCTGGAACTGGGTCGGCAGGGCGCGATTTCAACCTTCCTGATTCTGGCGGTTGTTGTGATGGCGTTTGCCGTCATCGCCTTCATTGTGTTCATGGAGCGCGCGCAGCGCCGCCTCTTGATCAATTATCCGAAGCGTCAGGTGGGCAACCGCGTTTACGAAGGCCAGACTTCGTTTCTGCCTTTGAAACTCAACACGTCGGGCGTCATTCCGCCGATCTTCGCGTCGTCGCTCCTGTTGTTGCCGACGACGGTTTCGAGCTTTGCGGCACAGAGCGGTAATATCGGTTGGCTCTCGACCGCTGCCGCCTATCTTGGCCATGGTCGCCCGCTGTTCATGGTCGCCTACGCCGCCCTTATCGTCTTCTTTGCGTTCTTTTACACCGCGATCGTGTTCAATCCGACGGAAACGGCGGATAATTTGAAGAAGCAGGGCGGTTTTATTCCGGGTATTCGTCCGGGCGAGCGTACGGCCGAGTTCATTGACAAGGTTTTGTCGCGCATTACGGTATTGGGTGCGGGCTATCTCGTCATCATCTGCATGTTACCCGAATTGCTGGTATCGCAAGCCGCCCTTCCGTTCTATTTTGGCGGTACATCGTTGCTGATCGTGGTCAGCGTAACGATGGATACGGTTGCCCAGGTTCACGGGCATCTGTTGGCACATCAATATGAGGGCCTTGTGAAGAAGGCCCGTCTCCGGGGGGGGAAGAGGTGAGACTGATACTGCTGGGCCCGCCTGGAGCGGGTAAAGGAACGCAGGCGCAGCGCTTAGTTGAACGCCATGGCATACCACAACTCTCGACCGGCGACATGTTGCGTGCCGCCGTCGCTGCCAAAACGCCGATCGGCATCAAAGCCAAGGACGTGATGGATTCGGGCGGTCTTGTCTCGGACGAGATCGTTGTCGGTATCATCAAGGACCGGATTGCGGAACCTGACGCAAAGCAGGGTTTCATTCTCGATGGTTTTCCCCGCACCGTTGCCCAAGCCGAATCGCTCGATACGATGTTGAAGTCCGAGGGCCTCAAACTCGATGCTGTGATTGAGCTGGTGGTCGATCAGGATGCGCTCGTTCATCGCATCATCAACCGGGCGGAAGAGGCCAAGGCCGCGGGTCAACCCGTCCGCAAAGATGATGATCCGGAAGTCTTCAAAACTCGTCTGGAAGCCTATAACCGCGATACCGCGGTTGTGGCGCCCTATTATGAGAAGTCTGGCAAGCTGACCAAAATCGACGGCATGCAGCCGATGGATCAGGTGAGTGCGTCTATCGCTGGCGTGTTGGGGGCCTAAGTTCGAGTTTGGCTCCCGCATCTGGTTGACTCTGCTGGGGCAATCCTCTATCTCCCGTCCACTGGCTTAGATGACAGGTCATCGGGCAACCTTGATAAAGGTTGGCGGGTGGCCCTTTGTTATTTAACCAACCCACGCGTAGGCCGGCCTCCACCGGTGCGTGGTATCTGTAACCCGCTTTTATTCCTCTGGAACAAAAGCCTAAATGGAGAAGGCTGATGGCCCGTATAGCAGGCGTCAACATTCCTACGAACAAGCGCGTGATCATCGCGTTGCAGTATATTCACGGCATTGGTGCGAAGAAGGCCGAAGAGATTGTTACGGCTTTGAACCTGCCAGCCGAGCGTCGCGTCAACCAGTTGACCGATGCCGAAGTTCTTCAGATCCGCGAAATGATTGACCGCGACTATCTCGTCGAGGGTGATCTGCGTCGCGAAGTATCGATGAACATCAAGCGCCTCATGGATCTTGGTTGCTATCGTGGTCTGCGCCATCGTCGTCAGCTGCCGGTTCGTGGTCAGCGTACGCACACGAATGCGCGTACCCGTAAGGGCAAGGCTAAGGCCATTCAGGGCAAGAAGAAGTAATTTAGGGTGTAGGGATTAGGGTGCTTTATTAATAAACATCCGAATTAAAACCCTACGCCCTAAACCCTACTCCCTACACCCTCACTATATCACCTCCCATCCCCAGCGCCTGGCACAACGGGCGCGCTATCAAGGATCATACGATCATGGCTAAAGAAGCAGGCCGCGTCCGCCGCCGCGAACGCAAAAACATCGTTTCGGGCGTTGCCCATGTGAACGCCTCGTTCAACAACACGATGATCACCATCACCGATGCGCAGGGCAACACGGTTGCATGGTCGTCGGCTGGTACCATGGGCTTCAAGGGTTCGCGTAAATCGACCCCCTACGCTGCACAGGTTGCTGCCGAAGACGCGGGCCGTAAGGCGTCCGAGCATGGCATGCGTACCTTGGAAGTCGAAGTCACGGGCCCAGGTTCGGGTCGTGAATCGGCGCTTCGTGCCTTGCAGTCGGTTGGTTTTACGGTCACCTCGATCCGTGACGTAACGCCGATCCCGCACAATGGCTGCCGTCCGCGCAAGCGTCGGCGCGTCTAAGACGTTCATTACCGTTTAAGCCGCCGCAACCGACGGGTGCGGCGGCTTCTACCTGTTGTTTGCAGGCCTATCTCATCGAAGGCATCGGGCCAGGGTCGACGGACCGATATGCTCGCTGCCTCACAATGAAAGACGAAACAGATGATTCAGAAAAACTGGCAAGATCTCATCAAGCCGAACAAGCTCGTCGTTAATCCGTCGGAAGACGGCAAGCGCATCGCAACCTTGGTTGCCGAGCCGCTTGAGCGGGGCTTTGGCGTTACGCTTGGCAACGCGCTGCGTCGCGTTTTGCTGTCATCGCTTCAGGGCGCGGCCATCGTGTCGGTCCAGATCGATGGCGTGCTGCATGAATTCTCGTCGATCCCTGGCGT
This sequence comes from Hyphomicrobiales bacterium, assembly GCA_947454055.1. Taxonomy (GTDB): domain Bacteria; phylum Pseudomonadota; class Alphaproteobacteria; order Rhizobiales; family Beijerinckiaceae; genus CAIUPE01. The sequence continues at coordinate 47,987 of CANGIS010000018.1, read as the reverse complement.
CCGCGAAGACGTTACCGACATCATCCTCAACATTAAGGCCATCGGCATCAAGATGCAGGGCGAGGGCACCAAGCGCCTGACGCTCCGCAAGACTGGCCCGGGTATCGTTCGCGCTGGCGACATTGCGGTTTCGGGTGACGTACAGGTCCTCAATCCGGATTTGATGATCTGCTCGCTCGACGATGGTGCAGAGCTGCGCATGGAATTCGTGGTCAAGACCGGCAAGGGCTATGTTCCGGCCGATCGTAACCGCGCGGAAGATGCGCCCATCGGTCTTATTCCGATCGACAGCATCTATTCACCCGTCAAGAAGGTGTCCTATCGCATCGAGAACACCCGCGAAGGACAGATCCTCGATTATGACAAGCTGATCATGGTCATCGAGACCAATGGCGGCGTTACGCCGGAAGATTCGGTGGCCTATGCCGCACGCATTATTCAGGACCAGCTCGAAGTCTTCGTGAACTTCGAAGAGCCACGCCGCGAGGAAGAAAAGTCCTCGATGCCGGAATTGGCCTTCAACCCCGCCCTTCTCAAGAAGGTCGACGAGCTGGAATTGTCGGTTCGTTCCGCCAACTGCCTCAAGAACGACAACATCGTCTATATTGGCGACCTCATCCAGAAGTCGGAATCGGAAATGCTCCGCACGCCGAATTTTGGTCGCAAGTCGCTGAACGAGATCAAGGAAGTGCTCGCCACCATGGGCCTCCACCTCGGCATGGACGTGACCGGTTGGCCACCAGAAAACATCGAAGAGTTGGCCAAGCGCTTCGAAGAACATTACTAAGGACGGCAATCGGCAATCGGCGTTCGGCAATCGACCGCCGAATACCGACTGCCGATAACCGAATTCAACAACCGGCCGTACCGTGGCACGGCGGCCGGATAACCCCCTCAAGAAGGAGAGATAGCCATGCATCACGGATTTAGAGGCCGTCGTTTCGGCCGTTCAGCAGAGCACCGTAAGGCGATGTTCGCCAATATGTGCCAAGCCCTCATCAAGCACGAGCAGATCATCACCACTCTGCCTAAGGCGAAGGATCTCCGCCCCGTCGTTGAAAAGCTGGTAACCCTCGGCAAGCGCGGCGATCTTCACGCCCGCCGTCAGGCGATTGCGCAGATCAAGGACGCCGTTCTCGTCAAGAAGCTGTTTGATGTTCTGGGACCACGCTACAAGGCCCGCAATGGTGGTTACACCCGCGTGCTGAAGGCTGGCTTCCGTTATGGCGATAACGCGCCGATGGCCGTTATTGAATTCATCGACCGCGACGTTGACGCGAAGGGTCTCGATTCGGGCCCAACGATGAAGACCGAGATCGTTGAAGTCGCTTAATCGGCTTTGGCCATAAGCAGAAATTCAAACGGGCGGCCCCAAAGGCCGCCCGTTTTTTATCGTCATTGCGAACGATTTACCGTCATTCAATGACGGCTAGGAACCCGTAAATTCACACAATCGAAACGCGCATATCGACGTCGAGGTCCCTTTTGCCGATTAAAGCTGATCCTTATATGTCGGGGAACGAGAAGGAGAAGCCAATGCATCGATTTGCGGGATTATGTGCAGCCTTAGCTTTGCTCTTGATGGTACCAGCCGAGGCGCAGGTGCCTAAATCCGTCGCGGAGATGAAAGCCTCCTTCGCGCCCGTCGTGAAGCGCGTGGCCCCCGCCGTCGTCAATGTGTATGCCGCGCGCGTGCAAAAGGGGGTGCGTAACCCGCTGCTGGATGATCCTTTTTTGCAGCATTTTCTGGGTATCGAGGGCGGAACGCCGCCGGACCGCATCCAGCGCTCGCAAGGTTCGGGCGTTATCATTGATGGCGATGGTTTAGTGGTCACCAATCAGCATGTCATCGAAGGTATGACGGAAGTGAAGGTTGCGCTTTCGGACAAGCGGGAATTCGATGCCGATATTGTGTTGCGTGATCCGCGCAGCGATCTGGCCATTTTGCGGTTGAAGGGTATCAAGGGTTTGCCATCGGTCGAACTGGGCAATTCCGATGCGATTGAGGTGGGCGATCTCGTGCTTGCCGTGGGCAATCCGTTTGGCGTCGGCCAGACGGTCACATCGGGCATCGTCTCCGCGCTGTCGCGCACCCAGATCAGCGGATCGGATTATCAGCTCTTTATCCAGACGGATGCTGCGATCAACCCGGGTAATTCGGGCGGCGCACTGGTGGATGTCGAGGGTCGACTGATCGGGATCAATACGGCAATTTATTCGAAATCGGGTGGTAGTAACGGCATCGGCTTCGCCATTCCGGTCAATATGGTCAAAGTGGTGGCAGCCTCTGCGCGGGAGGGCAGCAAAACGGTTCGCAGGCCCTGGTTCGGGGCGCGGCTGCAACCGGTAACCAGCGACATTGCGGAAAGCCTCGGTCTTGAGCGGCCTGCAGGAGCCCTTGTCGTGTCCACGGTTGACGGCGGCCCCGCGGCTGCCGCGGGCCTGAAAGCCGGCGATGTCATCTTGTCGCTCGATGATCAAGCGGTCGAGGATGCGGATGGTTTGGACTTTAGATTTGCCACCAAGCCGCTTGGCACCAAAGTGGAGCTCAAGGTCAACCGGAAGGGAAAACTGTTGGCCTTGCCAATGAATACCGTAACGGCGCCGGAAACACGGCCACGAGACCTGCAGAATCTGGTCGGAAACTGGCCTTTGGCGGGGGCCACCATTGCCAATCTCTCGCCCGCACTGGCGGAAGAATTCGGTCTGGAATCAGGCAATGACGGCGTTGTTGTCGTAGCCGTCAACGCGAATACTCCGGCTGACGAGTTGGGCTTGAAAAAAGGCGATGTTCTCGCCTCGATTGATGGCAATACGGTCAATTCATCCAAGGATGTGGTATCGCTCCAGCGCACAAGGCAGTATTATTGGACGCTGGTGATCAAGCGCAACGGCGAAACGCTCACCAGCAAAGTGGGCGGCTGATGGTATGAGCAATCTTTTCATTGCGGCGGGACTCGAAAAGGACGCCCCGCGTCCTTTGGCCGACCGGTTGCGCCCGACCAAACTCGACGAAGTTGCGGGTCAGGATCACCTTGTTGGCACGGGCGGACTCTTGACCCGCCTCATCGCATCGGGATCTTTGGGTTCGCTGATTTTCTGGGGACCACCGGGCACCGGTAAAACCACCGTTGCGCGGTTGTTGGCGCACGAGACGACGCTGCATTTCGAGCCTATTTCGGCGATTTTCTCAGGCGTGGCCGATCTGAAAAAAGTCTTCGACGCCGCGCGGGGCCGCCGCATGAGCGGGCAGGGGACGTTGCTGTTCGTCGACGAAATCCACCGCTTCAACCGCAGCCAGCAGGATGCGTTCTTGCCGGTTATGGAAGACGGCACCATTACGCTGATCGGGGCCACGACGGAGAACCCGTCTTTTGAGCTGAACGCCGCTCTCTTGTCGCGGGCGCGTGTGCTGACCTTCCGGTCGCTCGGCGAGACGGCGATCAACCAGCTTCTGACGCGCGCGGAAGAGGTGGAAGGCAAACCCTTGCCGCTGGATGCAGAAGCGCGCTTGGCGCTGCTTGCCATGGCCGATGGCGATGGCCGCGCCTCCCTCACGCTGGCCGAAGAAATCTGGCGCTCCGCCAAGCCGGGAGAGGTCTTTGACACCGCCACGCTGGCCGAGATCGTGCAGCGTCGCGCCCCCATCTATGACAAGAGCGAGGACGGCCATTACAACCTCATCAGCGCGCTGCATAAAAGCGTGCGCGGTTCCGATCCCGATGCTGCACTCTATTATTTGGCCCGAATGCTGGATGCGGGCGAGAACCCGCTGTTCTTAGGTCGCCGCCTCGTTCGCATGGCGGTCGAAGACATCGGCATGGCCGACCCGCAAGCGCTTGTGGTTGCGAACGCGGCCAAGGACGCCTTTGATTTCTTAGGCTCACCCGAGGGCGAATTGGCTTTGGCGCACGCTACCGTCTATCTCGCCACAGCCCCTAAATCGAACGCCGTTTATACCGCTTGGAAATCCGCCCTGCGGGCCGCGAAAGAGGGCGGTTCGTTGATGCCGCCCAAAACCATCCTCAACGCACCCACCAAACTGATGGGTGCGGAGGGCTATGGCAAAGGCTACCGCTACGACCATGACGAGCCGGATGCCTTTTCCGGCCAGAACTATTTCCCCGAAAAAATCGGCCGTCGCCAGTTTTATGAGCCCGTCGAACGCGGCTTCGAGCGCGATATCAAAAAGCGGCTGGAATATTGGGCGAAGTTGAGGGCGGAGCGGGGAGAGTAACTTAGCTGTCATTGCGAGCGAACGCGAAGCAATCCAGCCGGCGCCTTTCAAAAGGGCTCAATGTGGCCGCCATGCTCCACTGTTTCCCATCATCTGGGTCGCTTCGCGTTCGCTCGCGATGACGGGTGGTATCGAGCTCGCTAGCCCTCCGCTCAAACGCTTCTCACCCCAGCCATTCTCTGCTAAACCCCCTCGCATGAACTCAACTCTCATCGTTTTCCTTGGCGGCGGCATCGGTGCTGCCGTTCGTCATCTGGTCAATCAGGCGGTTGGCCGGTTGGCTGGCACGGATTTTCCGTTCGGTATTATGGCGATCAATATATCGGGCTCCATCCTGATGGGGCTTGCGGCGGGCTTTTTCGCGTTCAAAGCCACCGAGAGCTGGTCACAAGACGCGCGGTTGTTCGTAACCACCGGTATTTTGGGCGGCTACACCACGTTTTCTGCCTTCTCGCTCGATGCCATGCTGCTTTATGAGCGCGGCGAGATGCTGACGGCTCTCATTTATGTTGCGGGCTCGGTCGTGCTCGCAATCCTCGGTCTCGCTTTTGGCCTTTATGCAGTTAGGATGCTCACATGAGGCGCGATAAACAGGCCAAAGAAAAGGCGATCCGCGCTGCCGAATTGGGCGTTGTCGAACAGGCGCCGAAGGCGATCGTCAAACACGCGCCATTGCCTACCGCCGTGCTCAACCTCAATGTCACCGAGGATGAAGCGGGTATGCGGGTTGACCGCTTTCTCGAACACCGCTTTCCGGGGCTCTCGTTCAGCCATATCCAGCGCATCGCGCGGAAGGGCGAATTGCGCGTCAATATGAAACGCGTCGAGACGAAGGACCGTCTTGAGGCGGGCCAGACCGTCCGCGTTCCTCCTTTGCGTATTGATGAGGCGACCGGCGTTGTCGCGCGTTCGCCGCAGGCCGAAGCGGGCGATGTCGCCGCCATCCGCGCCATGGTGCTCTATGAAGATGACGACATGATGGTGCTGAACAAGCCCTTCGGTCTGGCCGTTCAGGGCGGCTCCGGCACAACCCGCCATCTCGACGGCATGCTCGAGGCGTTGCGCGATGCGCAAGGCCAGAAGCCGCGTCTGGTGCATCGTCTGGATAAGGACACATCAGGCTGCATCGTGATTGCCAAAACCCGATTTGCGGCGTCTGCGTTGGCCAAAAGCTTCCGCTCGCGCGTGACGCGGAAAATTTATTGGGCGCTGGTTGCGGGCGTGCCCCGCGTCAAGCAGGGCCGCGTCTCCACCTATCTTGCCAAAGGCGAGGATGATGAGGGGGATGCCAAGATGCAGGTCGCCCATCATGGCGATGAGGGCGCAAGCCACGCCGTTACCTATTATGCGGTGGTTGAAACAGCGGCCCAAAAGCTCAGCTGGCTTTCGATGAAGCCGGTGACAGGCCGCACCCATCAGCTGCGCGCGCACGCCGCCCATATCGGCCACCCGATTGTGGGTGATCCGAAATATTTCAACATCGAGAATTGGGAACTACCGGGCGGCATTCAAAACCGCCTGCATCTTCTGGCGCGTCGCATCGTGGTGCCGCATCCGCGCTCGGGCAAGCCGATTGATGTCACAGCGCCTTTGCCGCAGCACATGCAGCAAAGCTGGAACCTGTTAGGGCTTGATTCGAAGCGTTACGATCCGATCGCCGAAGCACCGGAAGAATAAGCCCATGACCTCGTCCGACCGCTCGATTTTTGATGCCGCGATTGCGGCCATCGACCCGCATGAGATGGCGCGGAAGGACCTTCGCAAAAACCTGCCAAAGCGCTTTTGGAAAGAGGTCACCGTCAGCCCTGTCGAGGGCGGTTTTTCGGTGATGCTGGATGGACGGCCCGTGCGTACGCCAACCCGTCGCGCCTTTGTTGTTCCGAAAGCGGCGCTGGCCGAGCCGATTGCCGAAGAATGGCGCTCGGTTGGCGAGTTTTTAGATCCCGCCGAGATGCCGCTGACCCGCATTGTCAATTCGGCGTTGGAAGGCGTGGTGGACCGTTTGCAGGAAACCGCCGATGATCTCGCCAAATATGCGGGCTCGGATTTCTTGTGCTATCGCGCCACGGATCCGGCGCGCCTTGTCGAACGTCAGAACGAAGCGTGGGATCCGTTGCTTGAATGGGCGCGCGAGCATCAAGGCTGGCAGTTTAACCTCACCGAGGGGTTCATGCATGTCGTCCAGCCACCGGACACCCTCCACGCCGTGCAAGCAGCCGCCCGCGCGATTACCGATCCGCTGGAACTCGCGGCCCTGCATATTGCCACCACGCTGACCGGCTCTGCCATCCTGGCTTTTGCGTTGCGGGCGGGTGCCTTCAGCTCCCATGAGATCTGGGCGGCAGCCCATGTCGATGAAGACGTGCAAATGGCGATTTGGGGCGCCGATGAGGAGGCCTTGGCCCGTCGGGCCCGTCGCTGGAGCGAGTTCCAAGCCGCGGCTACATTTCTTCACCATCGCTGAACCAACCCCAACCATCGTCGAACTAACGGCAACCTCATTCGCGTGCTAAACGGGCTTTGGAGGAACGATCCATGAAAGACATTCTCGAAAAGCTCGATGATCGGCGTGCCCAAGCCCGCCTCGGTGGCGGACAGGCGCGCATTGATGCGCAACACGCGCGCGGCAAGCTTACCGCCCGCGAGCGCATCGAATTGCTGATGGATCACGGCTCCTTCGAAGAGTTCGACATGTTCGTCCAGCACCGCTCGACCGATTTCGGGATGGAAAATACCAAAATTCCCGGCGACGGCGTTGTCACCGGCTGGGGTACGGTCAATGGCCGCACGGTCTTTGTGTTCGCCAAGGATTTTACCGTATTCGGCGGGTCGCTATCGGAGACCCACGCCCAGAAGATCAATAAGATTCAGGATATGGCGCTTAAAATGCGGGCGCCGATCATTGGCCTGTTCGATGCCGGCGGTGCCCGTATTCAGGAAGGCGTGGCGGCTTTGGGCGGCTATGGCGAAGTGTTCCGCCGCAATGTCATTGCCTCGGGTGTCATTCCGCAAATCTCGGTGATTTTGGGTCCCTGTGCCGGTGGCGATGTCTATTCGCCGGCCATGACCGATTTTATCTTCATGGTGCGCGATCGTTCTTATATGTTTGTCACCGGCCCCGATGTCGTCAAAACCGTCACCAATGAGACGGTGACGGCCGAAGAACTCGGTGGCGCAAAGGTGCACACGTCGAAATCATCGGTCGCGGATGGCGCGTGGGACAATGACGTCGAAGCGCTTTTGCAAGTCCGTCGCCTGATCGATTTTCTTCCCGCAAACAATACCGACGGCGCACCGCATTGGCCAAGTTTTGACCGGCCCGATCGGGTCGATCTGTCGCTCGATACCTTGGTGCCCGAGAATCCGAACAAGCCCTACGATATGAAGGAGCTGATCTTGAAGACGGTGGATGAAGCCGATTTCTTCGAAATTCAGGAAAGCTTCGCCCGCAACATCCTTACCGGCTTCGGCCGCATCGAGGGCCGCACGGTCGGCGTCATCGCCAATCAACCCATGGTGTTGGCTGGCGTGCTCGATTCCGACGCCTCCCGCAAGGCGGCGCGCTTTGTGCGTTTTTGCGACGCGTTCGAAATTCCGATTGTGACCTTTGTGGACGTGCCGGGCTTTTTACCGGGTACAGCTCAGGAATATGGCGGGCTCATCAAGCACGGTGCGAAGCTGCTGTTTGCCTATGGCGAGGCCAGCGTTCCCCTAATCACGGTCATTACCCGCAAGGCGTTTGGCGGGGCCTATGACGTGATGGCCTCCAAGCATCTCGGGGGGGATTTGAACTATGCCTGGCCAACGGCGCAAATCGCGGTGATGGGTGCCAAGGGCGCGGTCGAAATCATTTTCCGCGCCGATATGGGCGATGCGGATGCGATTGCGGCCAAGGCGAAGGATTACGAAGAGCGCTTTCTCTCCCCGTTTGTGGCGGCCGAGCGCGGCTATATCGACGAGGTCATCATGCCGCATTCGACCCGTCGTCGCATCGCGCGGGGCTTGGCGATGCTGGCGACCAAAAAGGCCGAGCGGCCTTGGAAGAAGCACGATAATATCCCGTTATAACGGGTAGGGGCGGCGGATCGTATCGATGTCCTCTGCCGTCATAGCCGGCTCGCAAAGGCCTGAAAGCTCAAGTCGGGCTCATGCCTTCGCGCGGCCATAAATGCGCGGTTAAGCTCGCGCTTGTCGACCAATCCTTCGAGCGCTGCCCGCCGTCCACGCTCCGACAGTCCGAATCCGTCACCCCGTTCAAGCCGCTCGATATAGGCGGAATAGGCCTGCTCGAAGCGCGCGGAGGCGCCTTCCTCCTGCGCCATCGAACCGCTTCGGATCCGGTAGATATAGGAGGACTGCGCCGCTACCGGCAGCCAGCCAATCCGGTCGATCAACTGGATATTGGCGATCACATCTTCGGAAAACTCAATACCCGCCACGCGCGGCAAGACATGATCTCGCCGGATAAGGGGCACGAGTGGCGCATTCAGCGCCATGAAGGCCGCCAGATCGAGGCTCTGGATCTCCGATATATCTTCCAACACGCGCCCGATGGGTGCACCGGTGGCATCGTCGATCATGTAAAGATTATCCGCCGCCGCGCCATGCGTGCGGGCGAGGGGAAGAAGCGTTGCAAACCGGTCGGCTGTCAGCTCGTCGTCGGCATCGAGTTGGGTCACAAAATCGCCCTGCACCAAGCCAAACCCGATATTTCGGGCGTGATGGCATCCCGAGCGCACAAGACCCGTTGAACCAAACCGGAAGCGTTCGTCCAGCAATCCCTTGCCGGCTAAAAAGGCCTCATAATCATGCTGGTCATCCGCCACAATCAAGGCTTCCCAGTGCGGATCGGTTTGCGCTTTGAGGCTCGCAAGCGCCCGCTCGAGCGTCGCTTCCGCCTCATAAGCGGGGATGATGACGGAAATGGTCAACCGTTGATCCCCGCCACAAAGCCGCGCGCCAGATCAACATCGTTGCGCGTGAGCTGATGGCCGGTTTCGAGCACCCGATGGTCAACAACCGCGCCATGCCCGCGCAAGGCTTCGGCGAGCTGCGTGGCATTGCTGAGCGGCAAAATCGGGTCCATCCGTCCCGAAATCAGCATGACAGGAAGCCCGCCAAGCGCATCTTCTGGTTCGGTTGGCAAGGGCAGCATGGCCCGGATCAACACGGCGCCTGCAAGCACCTCGGGTCTGAGATAGAGCATGGCGGCCGCGATATTGGCGCCATTTGAAAACCCGACCGCGATCGGCTTCGATAGGCCATGAAGCACTGTCTGCTCGGCGATAAAATCAGCCAGTTCATGCGTCCGCGCTATCACATCGGGATAATCGAAAACGCCTTCTGCCAATCGGCGAAAAAAGCGTGGCATGCCCCCTTCCAAAACCTTTCCGCGCGGCGACAGCAGGGCTGCGGCCGGATCGATCATCTGGCCAACGGGAATAAGGTCATCTTCATTGCCGCCCGTGCCATGCAGCAGCACAAGCGGATGGCGCTGGGCATCGCTGCCGGGCAGATAGCGGTGGATGAAAGTAGGATGGGTCATCGGAGCCTCGCAGGGTTACCCCCTTCATACACTTTGAATCCAATCTTGAAACCGCCGGTTAACCCAAAAATCGATTGCTATGGTGGTATTAACCTTTTGCTTTTTTGCCCTTGCGAGGATGTCCTCCGAAACGGGAATGCAAGGTGGACGGGATGAGTGAGAGCCGAATACGATCGACCATATCGTTACTGATCGAACGCCGCTGCGTCGAAGATGCCGATGTCGAGCGCTTGCGCGATTTGCTCTCGGCGGGCGGCGGCCTCTCGGCGGTGGAGGCGGGCGATCTCGTTCGCCTTGAGCGTCATGTCAAACGGATGGGGCCGCTTTGGCTCGCTTTCTTTGTCGAGGCTTTGGCCGGCTTTTTTGTGTGGGAACGGCGGCCGACGGGGCGCCTGTCGGACGCCGATATCCACTGGCTGGCCTTTCGGCTAGGCTTGGACAGCACCGGTCCCACGCCCGCTACCCGCGCCTTGCTGACCATTTTAGGCGAGGAATGTGCGGAGCCGCCGCAAGCTCTCAAAAAGCATTTGGCAGCCCTTTCAGAGGTGCGACCGCTCTGGGAGCGACACACAGCGCGCTTTGCCTGCGGTCCGGTCTCTACGTCCTAAGGTCGAGTTTACCCGTCCCCGGTTTATGCGTAGAAAGCCCCAAGTGCTTTTAATCGGGACGGGAAATGTTCAAAAAAATACTGATCGCCAATCGCGGTGAAATCGCCTGTCGTGTCATCAAAACCGCCGAGCGGATGGGAATTTTAACGGTTGCCGTTTTTTCCGATGCCGATAAAGACGCTCTTCATGTCGAAATGGCCGATGAGGCCGTCCATATCGGACCGGCGCCGGCCAATCAATCCTATCTGGTGATCGAGAAGATCATTGCAGCCTGCAAGGCAACGGGCGCGGAGGCGGTGCATCCCGGTTACGGCTTTTTGTCCGAGCGCGCGGCGTTTGCCGAGGCGCTCAAAGCCGAAGGCATCGTGTTTATCGGTCCCAATGTCCACGCCATCGAGGCGATGGGTGACAAGATCGAATCCAAAAAATTCGCCAATGCCGCCCAAGTTTCAACGGTGCCGGGCTATCTCGGCGTGATCGAAAGTCCCGAGCACGCGGTCCGTATTTCTGACGATATCGGCTATCCGGTGATGATCAAAGCCTCCGCCGGCGGTGGCGGCAAGGGTATGCGAATTGCCTATTCGTCCGATGAAGTGGCCGAAGGGTTTGCGCGCGCCAAGTCGGAAGCGGCGTCTTCCTTCGGTGACGACCGCGTTTTTGTCGAAAAATTCATCGTCAATCCGCGCCACATCGAAATTCAGGTGCTGGGTGACAAGCACGGCAATGTGATCTATCTCGGCGAGCGCGAATGTTCCATTCAGCGCCGCAACCAGAAAGTGATCGAGGAAGCGCCATCGCCGCTGCTCGACGAAGCCACGCGCCGGAAAATGGGCGAGCAGGCGGTCGCCTTGGCCAAAGCCGTCCACTATGATTCGGCGGGCACGGTGGAGTTTGTCGCCGGTCAGGACAAAAGCTTCTTCTTCCTCGAAATGAACACCCGTTTGCAGGTCGAGCATCCGGTGACGGAGCTCATCACGGGCGTTGATCTCGTCGAGGAAATGATCCGGTCGGCTTATGGCGAACCCTTGCGGCTAAGCCAGGCCGATATCACCCTCAAGGGCTGGGCGGTGGAGTCGCGCGTCTATGCCGAAGACCCGACCCGCAACTTCTTGCCTTCGACGGGGCGGCTTTCGACCTATCGCCCGCCCGCGGAGGGCCTCGAGAAGGGCGTTACCGTTCGCAACGATACGGGCGTTTATGAAGGTGGCGAAATCTCGATTTTCTACGATCCGATGATCGCCAAACTCGTGACCCACGCGCCGACCCGCGCCGAGGCGATTGCGGCGCAAGCCCACGCGCTTGATGCGTTTGCGATTGACGGCATCCGGCACAATATCCCGTTTCTTTCGGCGTTGATGGCCCATCCGCGCTGGCAGTCGGGCGCATTATCGACGGGCTTTATTGCGGAAGAATTCCCGGAAGGCTTCCATCTCATTGAACCCGAAGGCGAAACACTGGAAATATTGGCCGCGATCGGGGCCGATATTGACCATCGTCTGAATGAGCGCAAACGTAGCATTTCCGGCCAGTTGCGTGCCGCCCAACCGGTTCGGTTCGAGCGTCATCGGGTCGTCGCTTTGGGCGATCAACGCGTTCGGCTTGTCATCGAAGATCAGGCGCATGGTCTCACCCTGCGCTTTGCCGACAGCGGGAAGACCGTGCAGGTGCAGTCGGAGTGGTGTCCGGGCCAGCCGGTATGGCATGGCTCGATGGATGGTAAAATCGTAGCCGCACAGGTTCGACCGCTCCTTAACGGTGTGCGCGTGAGCCATGGCGGTACCAGTACCGCCATTCGTGTCTTCACCCAGCGCGAGGCCGAGCTTGAGGCGTTGATGCCCGAGCGTGTCGAGGCGGATACCGGAAAAAGCCTGATCTGCCCTATGCCGGGCCTTGTGAAGGTGCTTTCCGTCACCCTTGGTCAGGAGATCAAGGCCGGTGAAATTCTCTGCGTCGTCGAGGCGATGAAAATGGAAAATGTGCTGCGCGCCGAGCGCGATGGTACGATTTCCAAAATCAACGCCAAAGAGGGCGATAGCCTTGCCGTCGATGCGGTGATCATGGAATTTGCCTGAGGAAATTATTCGGACGGCGCGTCAGCGTGCCACCAACGAAACGCCCTGACGGTATAAAAGCCACTTTGGACGCAAGGGATTCAAACGTTTATGGCGCTGTATTTTGCTTACGGGCTGATGCTGGATCCCGCCCGTATGGCTACCCTTTGCCCGCAGGCCCAATGGGTCGGCATCGCGCGGTTGCCGCGGCATCGGCTGCTTGTTCTGGCGGGTGGCCAGACCAGTATCGTCCGTGATCCCCGCCGGGAGGTTCTGGGCGTCGTCTTCGATGTGCCTTTTGGCGAGATGACCATCCTCGACCGGCAGGCGGGACGCGCGCAGAAAATCAATCAGCCGGTTATTTTGCCAGGCGGGGCCAAACGCGCTTTGCTGCATGTGGCGCAGGGAGCGGGGCAGGCGCCCTCGCCGGAGGATAGGCGGCAGCTGGCCAAAGCGGCTCGGAGTGCTGGGCTTGCCGATGCCTATCTGTATGAAATTGAGCATGGCGAACCCGCACCGCGCAAGCCGGGAGCCCCCATGTTTCGCGCGCCTTTGTAATCAAGCGCTACCGTGGGCCTCACGCTAGATGAGGCTGCTTCATGGCATATAATAGTCAGCGATCCGCAAGGGGTCCGAATACCGATACAAAGGCCGCTTTAAGCGCCGCGTCCGCATCATCCATGGTCCCGGGAAGGCCGAGATCGACGAGGCTTGTCACGCCATAGCGCTGTTCCGCTATGCCGCATGGCACGATGCCGGAAAAATGGGTGAGGTCGGGTTCGACATTCAAGCTGATACCGTGAAACGTCACCCAACGTCTGACCCTGATCCCGATCGCGGCAATCTTGTCCTCGACCCCCGCACCCTTGTCGGGTCGCTTGACCCAAACGCCGACGCGGTCCTCGCGGCGTTCGCCACGGATAGTGAAAGTGTCCAGCGTTGCGATGATCCACGCCTCTAGCGCCATCACGAATCGGCGGATATCCTGATCGCGTTTGGTCAGGTCCAGCATCACATAAACAACGCGCTGTCCGGGGCCGTGATAGGTATATTGCCCGCCGCGCCCTGACCGGTATACGGGAAATTTTGCTTCTTTCAGATCGTCTTCATCCGCCGACGTGCCTGCCGTATAGAGCGGCGGATGTTCCACCAGCCACACAAGTTCGCCAGCGCGTCCCTCGCTGATTGCAAGGACGCGCGCCTCCATGAAGGCGACGGCTTCCGCATAATCGGTCAGCCCCTGCGACACGCGCCATTCAACAGGCGTCTCGTCGAGACGCACCATGGTGCTGTGGGGGTGAGGGGATGTGCGTATATTTACCAAATCTTCACCAAGAAAAACGATGGTTGAAAAGGGACTAAGAGCAGAGGCGGTGGGCGATGACGGTGGAAGGTGTATTTGTCGATATTGCGGTCGTCCTTGGAGCACGCCAGATGACGGTGCGCGAATTTATCAATCTGGCCCGCGGGGCCGTCCTGCGGTTTGATCCTTCGCCCAGTGATCTTGTCGAAATACGGGCGAATGATCATTTGATTGCGCGCGGCGAGGTTGTCGTCAAGGGCGATCGGGTGTTGATCGAAATATCCGAACGGGTCCGTGCGGCGTGATTAAATCGGGATAATTTCGGATCGGCGCTTGTCGCCTCCCAATCCATCTGTTACAGAACCGCCTCGTTCGGGGGTTAAGTGCCCTCCGGAATGCTCCGCGGCCATGGCGGAATTGGTAGACGCGCTAGCTTGAGGTGCTAGTGGGGAGACCCGTGGAGGTTCGAGTCCTCTTGGCCGCACCATTCCGCCACCTGGGCGAGGGTGGCACTTCAGCTAAATTGAGCCGGGAAACAATACCAACTGCTACCAAGCAGGTTTCTCGCTGTGCCCAATTTGGCCCTGTTGACGTTTTGCACCATGATCTGATCCCATAAAAAAGGGAGCCTTGCGGCTCCCTTTTCTGTTGGTGGTTGGGTATCAGCGCTCAGCTGAAAATCCTGATCGCGCTTTGCAGCGTGATCCAGATGCCCCAGAGGATCGGAATACCAACCGCGAGCCAGGCCAGCGCGGCTTGGCGGTCAAGGCCGCCACGGCCGATGCCGAAGGATCCCGAGGCGGAAACGGAAGTTGCCGTCTTGGCTTGCAGGGCCTTGACCTCCGCCTCGCTCATGAACCATTTCGCCGCGACCGGCTTGATCATCGCATTGGCGAGGAAGCCCAGCACCAACATGCCCGCCAGAATATACATTGTGAAGTCATAGAGCTTGTCGGCGGGTACGCCAGCCGATTTGTTGAATTCACGGATGTAATTGACCACGACCGGACCAATAATACCCGCTGTCGACCACGCCGTCAGCAAGCGGCCATGGATGGCGCCGACGAATTGCGTGCCGAACATATCGGCAAGATAAGCCGGTACCGTGGCAAAGCCGCCACCATACATCGAGAGAATGACGCAGAACGCTCCGACAAACAGCGCTTTCGAGCCCATATGCGCGAAGGACGGTGCAGAGGCATACAGCAGAATGCCAAGACCGAAAAACACGAAATAGGTCATTTTGCGTCCGATTTTATCGGAAAGCGATGCCCAGAAGAAGCGGCCGCCAATGTTAAACAGCGACAGCAAGCCGGCAAAGCCTGCCGCAATCCCTGCAATCGCCGTCTTCTGGCCTGCATCGAGCGCAGCAAAGCCAATTTCCGGATGGCCCAGCAACGCGCCACCGAAGATTTCCTGCAACATCGGTGAAGCCATGCCGATCACACCAATACCCGCCGAAACATTGAGGCAGAGCACAGCCCAGATCAGCCAGAACTGCGGCGTCTTATGGGCATCCTTCAGGTGGACATTGCCGGTGGTGATCATGGAATCGCCATTGGATGCCGGCGGCGTCCAGCCATCCGGTTTCCAGCCTGCCGGCGGCACGCGATAGCCAAAGGCGCCCGCAATCATGAAGGCGAAATAGACAAGCGCCATGACGGTGAAGGTTTCCCAAACGCCAACCGAGGTTGCCGTTTTGAAGCCATCGACATGAAAATACGCAAAAGCACCTTTCCACTCGAAAATATTGCCACCGTTCATCAGAAGATTAGCCAAAGGAGAGCCGATCATTGCGCCGCCGCCAAAGCCCATAATGGCCATGCCGGTCGCCATACCGCGACGGTCCGGAAACCATTTGACGAGGGTGGAGACGGGCGAGATATAGCCCAGGCCAAGACCGATGCCGCCGATAAAGCCCGATCCGAGCCACATCAGCCACAATTGATGCGTGTAGACACCGAAGGCCGAGATCACGAGGCCTCCGCACCAGCACAACGCCGATACGACGCCTGCCTTACGCGGACCTTCCCGCTCGAGCCAGCCGCCCCAAATCGCCGCCGAAGAGCCGAGCAGAACAAAAAACAGCGTGTACATCCAGCCCAGTTCCGCGACTTTCCAGTCGCACAGCGTGGTGAACAGAGCATTCCAAACGCCCGAACCGTCGGGACAGGCAACCGGCTTCGTGATGCCGATGGCTTGCGACAAGGGCAGCCAAAACACGGAAAATCCGTAGGCCATGCCGATACAAAGATGAATAGCCAGGGCAGCCGGCGGAACGAGCCAGCGGTTAAACCCAGGTTGAGCGATGGTGCGCGAGCGATCAAGCAGCCCCGACCCCGCGGCGGTATTGTCTGTCATGCGTCTTCCCCCGTTTTTCGTTTATTGATTTTTAAGTCACGCGCCGATCAAACTATCACACATTTTGTACGACGAATATTCCGAGCAGATCATACTCGCTTTCCGCTAGGATACCAGATGGAGAAATTTATCCCTGAGAGCGACAATCGGCCAATCTTAAGCAGCTTTGGGTTGAATTCCACGCCGAATGAAACAATTTTAGCGATTATTTTGCCGAAAATTTCAAATCAAGCGTGTTGTTTTGAGCCCGTGCGCAGAATGCGCCGGCATGGGGACATATGGCCTCCACGTCTGAGATCGGGAGAAATTCGATGGGTTCTTTTGCCAAAAACTGGCTTTGTCAGGCCGATGCCGAGGCGGAGCATTTCACGAAACTGGGCATTGGCGCTTCGCTCGGGCGGGACAGGGCGCCTGATCGGGTGACGGCCCATAAATGGTTCAACATCGCAGCGGCCTGCGGCTCGCAGGAGGCGGCGCATTTGCGGGCCGAACTGGCAATGGAGATGACGCGTGACGAAATTTCCCGCGCCCAACGCCTTGCCCGCGAGTATTTTGCGACGCCGTCTTGAAGCGTTAACGAAGGAAATATCGTCCAACGGTGCGGATCGTTGCCAACCCGCAAGAGACGGTCTTGTCATTTGCTTCGGCATCGGGCATATCGATGGCGTTGCGGAGAGGTGGCTGAGAGGCCGAAAGCACTCGGTTGCTAACTGAGCGAACCCTAAACCGGTTCCGTGGGTTCGAATCCCACCCTCTCCGCCAATATTCCCATTATGGTTTGCCCCTCGTGACCGGCCCTGACACGGGTTGTTGCGGATCCTTCATCACAAACCCGCTGCACAGACGCGCGGCGCAGCACCATTTCGTCCCGCCGATTCTTCCGCTATACCTTGAAAAAAATAGCGCAAGGGGGATCTGTGCGATGACGTTGGATGCGAGACCTTCAGGCGTGTCGATTGCCAATTGGCGTTTATCGCCGTTCAACCGATGGTCGTTCCAGCATGTTCGGGAAATGGTGCCGACAGCGGCAATAAGAGCATCGGCCGGCGCATCCCTCGAGCCTGAACAGAATGTTGCGGCCGGCAAGTCCCTGCAGGTGCCGCTCGCCAACGGGCAAAGGGTTACGCTGGATCAGTTTCTAACCGATACGGAAACCAACGCGCTTGTGGTGCTGAAGGCCGGCAAGGTGGCGCTGAAATGGGTTTCATCCGAATGTGATGTCCGGGAACCCCACCTCCTGTTTTCTGTCAGCAAATCGATCACCGGGCTTTTGGCCGGCATTCTCGCAGGGCAGGGCAAGCTCGACCCCGAGGCGCGGGTAACCCGTTATCTGCCGGAGCTTGAAGGTTCGGCCTATGGCGATGAATGCACCGTGCGGCATCTGTTGGACATGACGGTCAGCCTTGATTTTGTCGAAGACTATCTGAACCCCGAAAGCGCCTTCGGCCGTTATCGCCGTGCGATGTTGTGGAACCCGGTCGATCGGACGAAGGAAACGCTGGATCTGCTGACGTTCGCGCAAACGCTGCCTCGCTTGCCACGTCCCCATGGCGATGTATTTTTCTATGCCTCGCCCACCAGTGACGTGCTCGGCATGGTGGTTGAGCGCGCAGGCGGCCGGCCTTTCGCGGCTTTGGCGTCCGATCTGCTTTGGTCAAAAATCGGCGCGCGGTCGGATGCCTATGTCACGGTGGATGGCGCGGGTCATCCGAGGGCGGCGGGCGGTATCTGTGTGACCGTTGACGATCTGGCCCGCCTCGGTGAGATGGTGCGCAATCAGGGTAGGGTCGGAAGCAACCAAATCGTGCCGGAGGCATGGATCACGGACATGGCAACGCAGGGCAGCCGCGAGGCTTGGGTCAAGGGCGGTCAGCATTTGCTGACCGAGGGGCGCTATCGCAGCCAATGGTATCAAACGGGCGATCAAAACCACACGCTTTGCGCCATCGGCATCCATGGCCAGTGGATCTATATCGATCCGGTGCATGAGGTTGTGATTGCCAAAACATCGGCGCAGGCAGCCCCTGTCGACGACGATCTTGATCGCGATTGCCTCGCCGTATTCCGTGAACTCGCAAAGACGGTTTCGTAACTTTCGATAGATGGTCCAAAAATGGGTAAGCTCTATGCGCCCTCGCGCGACCAGCGGGCGATAAGATCGACAATTCATTCAGCACGATGATCGGGAGTGGCCCAGCCAATGACGAATAAGTTTGTGCCGCATCACCATCGCGAAGCGGTGTTATCGGAAGTTCACGCACGGCCCTTCCACTCCATCGCAACACCGGCGCGGTTGCGCCATTATGCGTTCATGACCAATGCCGCTCAGGCGGCGGAGGATCGGAAAGCCTTTACGCTGTTTTGCCTGTTTCATTCCGCGCCACCGCCGCCGATCTGGGCCAAGCACCACCGCGCCACCATCGGCCATGCGACCATCCAGTGGGAACAGCACACGGAATTCACCACCTATACCTGGGATGTGTCTGCTTACAGTGCAGCGCCGTTTGATGAATTGACGATGGGGGATGATGTAGGGATGGAAAAAATCCCGCAACCGGGGCCGCTTCTGGTCGCAATCGACCTGAGCCTGTCACCGGCTGGAACGGGCACAACGGCGCAAACCCTGTTTGATCCAACCAGTCTGGCAATGGCCAGGGTTGAACGGTCGGGCGCGGTGATTGCGACCGATTTCCGCGCCGATGCGAAGGGCTTTGTGCGGCTATTCGTCGAAGATCACGGCTTGACGCCTGCGCGGGCGGGAGCGCTCGTACAGCGCTTGCTCGAGATCGAGACCTACCGGATGCTGGCCTTGCTTGGTCTGCCGGAGGCCCAAAAGATCGGTCCGGCGGTCAAGTCGATCGAAGATACGCTGATCCGGATCGCGCGGTCCATGACGGAAACCGAGGGGCTGGCCGCCGACCATACGCTCCTCAACGAATTGACGCTGTTGGCTGCAACGCTCGAAGCCGATTCGGCGGTTTCGGGTTATCGTTTTGGCGCCAGTCGGGCCTATGACAGCATCGTCCACCAGAGATTGCAGACCATCGGTGAAGAGCCGGTGGATGGATGGCCCACCTTCGAAGCCTTTCTGGCCCGACGCGTCGCACCCGCACTGCGTACCTGCATGATGCTGGAGGAGCGGCAGGCCAATTTGTCACGCAAGCTTACGCGGGCGACGAATTTGCTTCGAACGCGGGTCGATGTCGAAATCGAACGCCAAAATCGCGATCTTCTGGCCTCGATGAACAAACGCGCGCGGATGCAGTTGCGGTTGCAGCAGACCGTTGAAGGCCTCTCGGTGGCCGCCATCAGTTACTATATTGTCGGCTTGGCGGGATATGTTTTCAAAGGCGCTCGAGAAAGCGGCTATTTTCCAATCGACGCAGGGGTGGCTACAGCCCTTGCCGTGCCCCTCGCCATCCTTGCGGTTGCGATCGTTGTGGCCCGCATTCGCCGGATCCATGGCAAAAACGACGATTAGGCCATGCAGCCTGCGGCTAGCCTTTGACAAATCGTGAAATGGGCGGCATTTTGCCCGCACTAGCATTTGAGGCTCGCCGTGCGCCTGCCTTTTTGTCTCCGGTCGAGCGGTTCCGGACGACAGGCTGGGATGTTTCCCTTTGATCCTGAAGTTCTGGAGAACCGCCCATGTTTCGTGCGCCCCGCGCCCTGATGGCGTCTTTGTTGATGGCCATGGTGGTTATTGCACCGGCCAAAGCTGATTCCACGCCCGTCACCGTTTTCGCTGCCGCCTCGCTGAAAGATGTCCTCGAGGAGGCAGGCAAGGCTTTTACCGCCTCGGGCGGGCCCGAGATACGCTTTTCCTTCGCCGCTTCGTCCGCCCTCGCCAAACAGATCGAGAATGGTGCACCCGCCGATCTCTTTGCCTCTGCCGATCTCAAATGGATGGATTATGTCGCTGACAAAAAACTGATCCGTTCGGAAACGCGCGTCAATCTGTTGGGAAATACGCTGGTTGTCATTGCGCCGGCGTCGTCGGCTGTTTCAACCCTCGAATTGACCCGAGCCTCCGTCCTCAAAGCCTTGGGGGACGGGCGTCTTTCAACCTGCGATGTTGCGGCGGTGCCGGCGGGTATCTATGCCAAAGCCGCGTTTCAGAATCTGGGCTTCTGGGGTGATCTGGAGAGCCGTCTGGCACAGGCGGACAATGTTCGCTCCACGCTCGCCTTCGTGGCGCGCGGCGAGGCCCCGCTGGGCATCGTTTACGCCACCGACGCCAAAGTCGAACCCAATGTCAGGGTCGTTGCCGTCTTTCCGGAAGAGAGCCACGAGCCGATCATCTATCCGTTTGCCGCGACCACGACGGCGAAAGGCGAGGGGGCGGCGCAGTTTCTGGCGTATCTTCGCGGTCCATCGGCAAAGGCGATCTTTGAGCGTGCCGGCTTTCCGGTGCTCGGCCGATAAAAGGGACGGTATTTAACGGGCGGTCGCCACGCGTTTCGTCAGCACCTCGTCCAGCCAATCCGTCCGCATTTCGGGAACCGAGGAGAGCAGCTTTTCGGTATAGGGATGGAAGGGCGGAGCGAAAATCTCCGCCGTCGGACCTTGGGCTACAATTTCACCCTTCAGCATCACGGCCGTCCGGTGCGCGATGCGGCGAACAATACCCAGATCATGGGTAATGAACAGATAGCCAACACCAAGATCATCCTGCAACATCTTGAGAAGTTTCAGGATTTCATCTGCCACCAATTGGTCGAGCGCCGATGTGGGCTCGTCGCAAATGATCACGTCCGGCTCGGCGGCCAGCGCGCGGGCGATGCAGATCCGTTGCTTCTGGCCACCCGACAGGGCGGTTGAAAGCCGGCCGGCATAGTCCTCCGGCAAACCGACCAGCCGCAGCAATTCGGCGACGCGGGCTTTGACTTCCGCCGGCGTACGGTTGAAATAAAACGCTACCGGACGACCAATAATCTCGCCGATGGTCTGGTGCGGATTAAGCGCCACATCGGGCTGCTGATAAATCAGCTGGACCTTGCGAAGCGTATCGAGGTTGCGTTGGCGAAGCGCGGGTGCCAGCGTTTCCCCGTGCAGCTTTACCGCGCCCGTTTTCGTCGGCAAAAGCCCCACGATCAATCGGGCCAGCGAGCTTTTGCCCGAGCCGGACTCGCCGACAACCGCTACGGTTTCACCGCGTGCGACCGAAATCGAGACCTTTTTCACCGCGGTGAAGGTGCCGTAAATGCCGGTTACATCATGGGCTTCCAGCACAGGCTTGTCATGCCGCTCGGACGAGATGACCGATAGCGTATCGGCGGCTTTGCGTTCGGCCACCAGCGCGTGGGTGTAATCCATCGAAGGAGCGAGTAGAATTTGGCTTGTTGGCCCCGTTTCCACCATCTTGCCATGACGCAACACCATTATCCGGTCGGCGACTTGCGCCACAACGGCCAGATCATGCGAAATATAAAGGGCGGCCGTATTGAAATCACGGATCAGCTTTTTGAGCAGCGCCAGCACTTCGATCTGGGTCGTTACATCGAGAGCGGTGGTCGGCTCGTCGAGCACCAGAATATCGGGACGGCAGGACATCGCCATCGCCGCCATGGCGCGTTGTAACTGCCCGCCGGAAACCTGATGCGGGTAGCGGTCACCGAACGTGTCGGGATTGGGCAGGTCCAGCGCGTGGAAAAGCTCCAGCGCCCAGGCCCGTGCCTCGGCCTCGTTCATCAATCCGTGCCAGAGCGGCCCTTCCATCACCTGATCGATGATCCGGATGGCGGGGTTGAACGCTGCTGCCGCACTTTGGGCGATATAGGCGACCCGACGGCCACGAATATTGCGGCATGCAACCGGGTCAAGTTTTCTTAAATCGACGCCTTCGAGCAGAATGGCGCCGCCAGCGATCCGGCACGCACCACGGCCATAATGCAAGGCCGCTAGCCCGATGGTCGATTTGCCTGCACCCGACTCGCCGATCAGGCCCAAAACTTCGCCGCGCCTGAGTTCCAGCGATACATCATCGACAATCCGCGTGCCCGAGGGCACTTCGACCGCGAGATGGTCGATTTGAAGAATGAGATCGTGGTTGGGGTGGATGTCCGGCGTGGCCATTTTATGGCTCCGTAGTCGTCGAATTGGAATGCACCGCCAAAATCCAGTCGACAACAAAATTGATGCCGATGGTCAGGAGCGCGATGGCACCCGCTGGGTATAGCGGCTGGATACCGTCAAGGCTGATCATGTCGCGATAATCGCGCACCATCGAGCCCCAATCGGCGTCGGGGGGCTGAACGCCAATGCCCAAAAAGCTCAACGCTGCGATAAAGAGAAACGCAAAAGAAAAGCGCAAGCCGAATTCGGCCACCAGAGGCGGCACCGCATTGGGCAGAATTTCCTTGCGGATGATCCACCACAGGCCTTCGCCGCGCAGCCGGGCGGCTTCGACAAAATCCAGCGCATTGATGTTGACCGCCACAGAGCGCGCCAACCGGAAGACGCGGGTTGAATCGAGCACCGCCAGCGTTACCACCAGCACCGGAATATCGGTTCCGAGCACCGATAGTACGACAAAGGCAAAAATAAGCGTCGGCAAGGACAGCAGCAAATCCACAATGCGCGACAAGATAATGTCGACCCATTTGCCCATAACGGCAGCGGTGAAGCCCGTCACGATGCCGATCGAGAAGGATAGCATCGTAATCATCAGCGCGAGCCCGATCGAAAGGCGGGCGCCATCAATCATGCGGCTCAAAATATCGCGACCCAGATTATCGAGTCCCAGCCAATAGGTTGCATCGGCATCCGCCCAGGAATCGCCCACCATGTCGGTCGGATCAAAGGGCGAAATCCACGGCCCAAAAATGGCCACGAACGCATTGATGAAAATGATCACCATGCCCAGTTGTGCGGTGAACGGTACTTTGTGTCCGAAGAGTTTCACCGTGGCATCCTCAAGCGTGGATTGCTCAGAATTCCCAACACGTCAGCCGTGAGATTCAGCAAAATGAAGGTCGACGCGAAGATCAAGCCGCAGGCTTGCACGACCGGTACGTCATGTTTCGACACACTATCGACCAGCAATTGCCCAAGACCCGGATAAACGAAAACGGTCTCGACCACGACGACACCGACAATGAGATAGGCCAGATTGAGCACGATCACGCTGATGATGGGCGCAAGCGCATTGGGAAGCGCGTGGTGAATAACAATCTTCCATTTCGGCAAACCCTTGAGATAGGCCATCTCGATATAGGGGTTGGACATGATCGCCAGTACCGAGGCACGCGTCATGCGCATCATATGCGCGAGCGTGACCAGAAGAAGGGTCAGCATCGGCAAAAAGAGCAAATATAGCCGACTGAAGAACGGTGTATCCTCCGTCACATTTGCCAGCGACGGGAACCAGAAATGGTGCACGGCCAGATATTTGACGAGCAAATAGGCCAAAAAATATTCGGGAACGGAAATGGTGAGCAGCGTAAAGCCGTTGATAAAGCGGTCAAACAACGTCCCCTGCCGGATTGCCGCCATAATGCCTAAAAATACAGCCAGAGGCACCGCGATAACGGCGGCATAGCTGGCCAGAAACAGCGTGTTTTTCAGCCTGGGGCCAACTTCTTCCGCAACATCCCAATCATTGGCTAGCGATTTTCCGAGATCGCCATGAACGGTATTGTCGAGCCATTCCACATACCGCACAGCGGCAGGCCGATCGAGGCCAAGCTGTTCGCGAAGGACGGCAAGATTTTCGGGCGTTGCGTTATTTTGCAGAATGGCCGTGGCAAGATCGCCCGGAAGGACTTCCGTGCCCGAGAAAATGAGCACGGAAGCCGCAAACAGGGTCAAAAATCCAAGCGCCAGTCTTTGACTGATCAGCTTGAACAATGACTTAGCCCTTGATGAACGCTTTTTCCATCACGCGGCCATTGTCCATGTCGAAACCCTTATGGACAGTGATGCCGCCGACCTTGTCGGTGTTGGCCGACAGATAGTCCTGGAACGCAGGAACAAGGGCACCGCCCTCATCGCTGAGCATGCGTTGGCATTCCCAGAGATAGGTCTTGCGCTTGGCTGGATCGAGCTCCGACTTCGCATCGGCAAGGAGCTTGTCAAAGGTTGAATTGCTCCAATGCGTCTCGTTCCAAGGTGCGCCGGCCTTATAAGCAACCGAAAGCATCGCGGTTGCCGTTGGACGGCCACCCCAATACGAGGTCACGAAAGCGCCCTTCAGCCACACATTGCTCCAGAACGCATCCGCTGGCTCTTTCTTGACATCAATCTTGATGCCAGCCTTGCCAGCGGTCTGCTGCAGGGCCTGCGCCATGTTGATCGACTCGGCACCAGCGGCTTCGGACGCCTGCATCGTAACCTTGGAGGTCACGCCCGACTTCTTCAGATAGAACGCAGCCTTGTCGAGATCCATCTTACGCTGTGGCAATTCGGTGTTGAAGTTCGCGTCACCACGCGGAATCGGATGATCGTTGCCGACCGAACCGAAGCCTTGGAACAGCGATTTGAGCATCTGCTCGCGGTCCATCGCGTATTTGATGGCCAGACGGAAATCGTTGTTGTCGAAGGGCTTGGCGTCAACCATCATCGAAATGACGGGATGATATCCACCAGGCGACTGGACGACTTCAAACTTGTCGGCCTTGAGCTTGGCAACAGCCTTCGGATCAGCGCGGTTGATAGCGTTGACCTGACCGGAAAGCAGCGCGTTCATGCGTGCGGTGCGGTCATTGATCACGGTGATTTCAACGCGATCAAGATAGCCTGCATTCGGCTTCCAGTAGTTCTTGACGGCGGTGAAGGTGCCACCAACGCCGGGAGCTACGCCATCAACGGTGAAGGCGCCGGTGCCGATCGGGTTTTTCCAGTCGGTGTGGCCATTCGGAACCATCATGACGTGATAATCGGTCAGCATGCTTGGCAAATCGGCATCGCCGGACTCAAGCGTGATTTCGATCGTGTATTTATCAACCTTCTTGACGTCGGTGACGGCCTTGAAAGGACCGGCAACGCCCGACTTCGTGTCGCCACGATGCAGGTTGAGCGAGTAAACCGCGTCATCGGCATCGAATTCTTTGCCGTTCGAGAACTGCACGCCCTTACGCAGGCGGAAGGTCCACTTGGCAGCGCCCGGCTGGGCTTCCCAGCTCTCGGCGAGCTCTGGAATTGGCTCATTGTTCGGGCCATTTTCGACGAGCTGGTTATAGACACCAAAGCCCATCAAGAGACCAACCGAATCGGTCCAGCTGCGTGGGTCCATGCTGTCGGTGGTGCTGCCGCCGCCGAGGCCGAGCTTCAGCGTGCCGCCCTTTTTAGGCGCATCCGCTGCAAAAGCCGGAAGCGAGAATGATGTTGAACCCATGGCAACGCCAGCGCCAATCGCTGCAACGCCGCTCATGAACTGACGTCGTGACAACACGCCCTTGTCAAACATGTGCTTGAGCTTGTTATATTCTTCCATGGGAAGTCCCCCTTGTGATGTCGAAAATCCGACTGTGGTAACAATCGGTCTTGTTTGCCGATTTATAATCACTAACTTCTTGTAGCGCTTTCAAACGATGCCTGGTTAAAACCCCATCGCAGCCTTCGCCACACTGATCGAACTGACGTATCGTCCAGATGCCTTAGCTTTGCCGATGGCGAGGTCCGGCACAAGTGAAAGAAATGATTTTTCACCCAATTACCGATTTATTTTATCTCAACGCGCCGAATGTGTCGTTTTTTCTAAAAAATCTGCCGCTTTTTGAAGCAGTAAATCGACCCCCTCGCTTCGGCCCATCGCCCGCAGGCAACCGTGAACGAGCCCTTTGCCAAGGTGAAGGTCGGCCGGAACGCCGGCAGCCGTCAACCGTTGCAGAAAAAGCGTGCAATCATCGCGCAAAGGGTCGTGTTCGACGGGCAACAGCAGCGTGCTTGGCATGCCCGTCAGATCATCAGCCAGAAGCGGGCTGGTCAGGTGATCGGGCTTTTGATCGCCCAGATAGACCTTCTTGTAATACCGAACATCGGCCAAGGTCAGCATCGGCGCATGGGCTTCGTCATCACGGGCTGGTGGCGTGGGGTCGGGCGCAAGCCCCGGATAAAACAGCACCATCCCGTCCACCTGCCTTTGCCCGGTTTCCCGCAACCAAAGCGCGGCACTGGCGGCGATATTGCCGCCCGCGCTATCGCCGAGCAGAACAATACGGTGGTTCGGACAGGCAAGCGGCAGCGATCCGTCGATCACGGCCTTGATGACCTCGTAACAATCGTGATGCGCCGCCGGATAGCGGTGTTCCGGCGCTAAGCGATAATCGACTGCCAGAACGGTCGTATCGGTCAGGGCGGCAAGCTGCGCGGTGACAATGTCGTGGCTGTCCAGCCCTCCGACCACAAAGCCACCGCCATGCAGATAGATCGCGGTGCCTGATGTGCCGCCCGTTACGCCTCGATAGGCGCGCAGTCGCAAGGTGCGGCCGGGCAGCGCCAGTGCCGCCTCCTCGACCGTCACCCCCAAAGGCCGCGGCGGGGTAAAGGCCTCAGCCATGCGATCATAGATGGCGCGCTGTTCCTCGATGCTGCGATCCACCGCGTCATCGGGATAATAGCGCGCCGTCTCTTCAATAAAGGCCAGCATATCGGGTCCGAGCATCGTTTAATCCCTACCCACGGTTTTGGCGGTTCTGGCTCAACAGCCACGTCCAGATATCGGGATCGGCATAAGGCGCGGTATGGACCCGTGTATCGTCGTGATCCGCCCCTTCATGGATGGTTTGCCGGGCTTTGGTATGCGTTACAATCCCCATCATGCGGGTCATCTCGGAAAGCGGCACGACCGGATCAATATCCCCGCTGACGGCCCAGACCGGTACGCCCGCCTTCTGGATGGCGAGCGCGGAAAGGTAATTGCCCCCGCCGCATAAAGGCAGCAGTCCGGCGAACCGCTCGGGCTGCCATCCGCCCCAATACCATGTGCCATATCCGCCAAGGCTCACGCCGGTGAGTGTTACCCGATCCGGATCAATGGGATATTGGGCCAACAGATCATCCAGCCAATCGGATAAGGCTTCCAAACGCTGTGGCCAAAAAAGGCCGTCGGGCAGTTGCGGTGCCGCCACATACGCCGGAAAGGCTCCGCCTTCCGCCATGATCTGAGGCAAACCATAGGTTTCGATCAAATCCAGATTGTTCCCGCGGACACTCAGGCCATGCAGATAGATGACCAAAGGCCAAAGACGCTGGCTCGTCAGGTCTTTCGGAGCATGAAGCAGATAGGGAAAACCGGCCTGAGGTCTCGACCGCCCGTCAAATTGAAGGCGCATGGACGTTATTCCTTCACAGAATTGCCGCGTGCACAATATTGCTGACGAGATCCCGCCGCCACATGTTCCATGGCTCGATCTGTCGCGCATTCGACACATAGGCGAAGGAAACGCCCGAATCCGGATCGCCCCAGCACACCGAACTTCCCGCACCACCATGGCCGAAGGTCCGCGGTGAGCCCAATCCGCCGAGCCCGTTGGCAATCTCGATATCGCCGCGGCGATAGGGACCAAGCCCGAAATGCACCACCGAGCCATCCACATCCCGCATGCCGGGGGTCCAGTCCTTGGTCGCAAACGCCATCATCCGCGGGGAGACAAGCCGTCGTCCGGCAAGCTCGCCGCCATGGATGAGCGCCTGATAAAAGGCCGCCATTGCGCGGGCGGTCCCATAGGCCCCGCCGCCGGGAATACCGGCAGTGCGGAAATCATCCGAGGTCGAGACGGGGTCGGTAACCAAGCGGTCCGGCTCAACGACATGCATGTCGACGGCACGCGCCATTTCGCTCTTGAGTAAGCCAACAAAGAGTTCATTTTCAAGACCTAACGGCAAAATGATCTCGTTGCGGATGAAGCTACGGAAGTCCTCGCCGGTGATCGCATTGATCACCATGGCGGCCACCCAATGGGCGGCGGTCGTGTGGTATTCGTACCGCGAGCCAGGTGTCCATTCGAGCGAGAAGGCGGCGATTTGCGCACGCATCAGCGCATGATCGTTCCAGGCCGCACGGTCGATTTCGGCATTCGGAAAGCCGCCTTGATGGGTCAGCAACTGCAGAAGCGTGATGTTGCCTTTGCCGTGCTGGGCGAATTCCGGCACATAATCCGCAACATGGTCGGCGAAGGATAATTTGCCTCGTTCGGCCAGGATCCACAGCGCACAGGCGGTAATGACCTTGGTGTTGGAATAGAGCAGCCAAAGGGAATCGGAGGCAGCAGGGCGGCTGCGATCCCCAATTCCGGCATATCCGAAGGTTTGCTCGTAAACGAGCTTGCCATGGCGGGCGATGGCAATTTGGGCGCCCGGATGCTTGCCCTCCGCAATATGGCTTTCAATCAAAGCCGAAAGCCGGTCGAACTGCTCGCTCCGCATGCCGCAATCTTCGGGGGCGGCGGTTGGCAGGATAAAGGCATCTGTCATGGTATGAGCGCTCTCATCATCAGGTGAAAGGGGAAATCAATCGAAGGCGAGTTGAACCTTCATGGCGCGGTTCCGATCGGACGCCATTTCGAAGGCCGACCGCGCATTTGTATAAGGAATGGTCGCACTCAAGAGCGGCACCACATCGATCGCGCGCTTGGCCAAAAGCTCGACCGCCCAGTTGAACTCTTCAAAAAACCGGAACGTGCCAGCCAACTCGATTTCTTTGGCCGCGATCTGGCCCAGCGGAACCGCAACCTCGCCGCCCATGCCGATCTGGACGATACGACCGCGCGGCGCGACACAGGCGATCGCATCCGCCAAAGCCCTGCCATTGCCCGACGCTTCGAACGCAATATCAAAATAGCCCTTGTCGAGTTTGTAGGGTTCGAGGCTTTCCGGCGCATCCTTGGTGTTGAGCGCGGCGTCAGCACCGATTTTCATCGCGATGGCGAGCGCAGGGGCCGCAATATCGGTGACAACAATCTCGCGCGCGCCGGCATGACGGGCGGCGAGAAGGGTCAAGGCTCCGATCGGGCCGCATCCGGTAATCAGCACGCGGCGCCCCGCTACTGGGCCTGCGCGCCTTATCGCATGCAGGCAAACCGCGAGCGGTTCGGCGAAGGCTGCAATATCCGCCGGTGTCGCAATGCCGGTCGGCACGGCTTGCGCCGCTGTGCAGACAAGCTTTTCGCGAAAGCCGCCCTGAACATGCGGAAAACGCATGGCCGAGCCGTAAAACCGCATGGAAAGGCAATGGGCAGGCAGGCCTTCAAGGCAGTAGCGGCAGGCACCGCAGGCAAGGCTCGGATTGACGGCCACCTTGTCGCCCGGTTGGACGGAGGTAACGCCGGCTCCAATGGCAGAAACCGTACCGGCAATTTCATGGCCGAGAACCATCGGTTCCTTCACGCGAACCGTACCAAAGCCGCCATCGTGATAATAATGCAGGTCCGATCCACAAATGCCACCGCGGGTCACGGTCACCTCGACCTCGCCGGGGCCGGGATCGAGCAGGGGCACATCCCCCATCCGAAGGTCATGGGCGGAATGAATGATGACGGCTTTGACGTAACGGGACATGGCGTTTCCGATTCTGCTTCTTGGTGGTCCGGTATCTTGACGCTCGCCGCTCGTGGTGCGGGAGCCTGATGTTCTACACTGGCTGATTTTGGCGCGACAGGGAAGGTGCCACCGGGCATCGCGCTCTTGGTCATTGAACCGCCCTTGCGATTATGCGAAGGGCCAAGACTTGGCTCGGTTCCAATAAGCAACCGGATGGCGTTAAGATCGTTGATCCGGAAGCTAAGCGTTTGCAGTCAAGTGGATGTCATTCAATGTATTTTATTTTCTCAAAGATTTTGTGGCTCCTGTTTTCGCCAAGTAATTTTCTGCTGCTTTTTATGGCGATCGGCTGGGGGATGTTGCTTCTCCAACGGCAGCGGCTGGCAAGGATTGTTCTGACGATCGGTCTGTTCGGGCTTTTGGGCGCAGGCTTTTTTCCGTTGGGGGACCGCCTTGTGCAACCGCTCGAGCGGCAGTTCCCCGCCTGGCACGACGATGGCAAGCCCGTTGATGGCGTGATTGTTCTGGGCGGCGGCGTTGATGTCTGGGCCTCGGCGGCTTGGGATACGCTGGCCGTCAACAGGGCGGGAAGTCGACTGATCGCCATGGCCGATCTGGCGCGGCGCTATCCTCACGCGAAAATCGTGTTCAGCGGCGGCTACGGCGCCATATTCGGGCAAGAACTGTCCGAGGCGAACCAGATCGAGCGGCACGGGGCTGAATTGGGATTGGCACCCGATCGGGTTCTTTATGAGCGAGCCTCCCGCAATACCAAGGAAAATGCCGAATTCAGCAAGGCCATGGTCCCGATGGAGCCGAATGAGCGCTGGCTGCTGGTGACGTCGGCGTGGCATATGCCCCGCGCGATGGGGCTGTTTCGCAAAGCCGGTTGGAAGGTCGAAGCCTATCCCGTCGGCTGGATTAGCATGCCCGGCTATAAAAACTCGATCCTGGCCACGGAGGCGTCCGCGCATCTGAACACGTTTGATCTGGCCGTGCGGGAATGGGTAGGGCTGATCGCGGCGCGGCTCCTCGGCCAGTCCGATGATCTACTGCCCAAACCGTAGGCTTGCTAATCGAGGTGGGGCAGACCCAGCCGATAAACGCCTTTGAAATCGGTCGGATCGACCGGTCGTCCCTTGCGGTAAATGATGATCTGGCTTTCGAGGGCGAGCGCGACCGCTTCCTTGCGGATAGGCTGCATCAGAGGGCCCCAGCCATCGGGATGCGGCCCGCCGATCAGGCGTGCGGCTTCGGACGGACAAAAGGTCTTGCCCATCCCGCGATCAGCCGCCAGGGAGAGCAGCGCATCACGAATCGAAGGCACGGGAGCTGGTTCGGTCATGGCTCGACATGGCGCGGGCAGGGGGCTGCGTCAACCGACGAAATTGGGATCTTCCTTTTCCGACAGGACCAATTCCCGAACAGCAGCATGGGAGGCCGAGCGAAACTGCCGGTGCAACATGGCATAGAGCGAGGCTGCGGTGGTGATCATCAGCACCACGGGCGAGATGAACCAGCCGACATAGGCCAACGCAAAGAAAAAAGCCCTTTGACCGCGGTTGAATTGCCGGCCGGCATCCGTCACCACGGCAGCCAGCGCCTTGGTGTGCCGGTCCGTTTCCGGCGTGTTTTCGGGTGAATAATTCGGCGATGCCCCGATCAGAATGGCCGCATAGTTGAACAGGCGATACGACCAGGCGAATTTGAAAAACGCATATACGAAAATTACGGCAAGGCCCGTGACTTTGATTTCCCACATCGCGCGTGACGTATCAAAGCCGAGCGGCAAATCGCCAAAAATCTTGAGCACATCGTCAGCCGCACGAAGCAGTGCCAGCGTACCACCGAAGGCAAACAACGAGGTGGAGGCAAAAAAGGCCGTGCCATTCTGCAATCCCGCCATCACTTGCGTGTCGAAAATCCGCTCGGTCCGATCGTGCAGCCGCTCGATCCACCGGACGCGGTAACGGTCCATCATGCCATTGAGACTGAGCTCGCGGGCAATTTTGGTTTCCACAATGCGGTGATAGAGCAGCCAGGCCAGAAGGAAGGCCGCAAAGGCGATACCGTCAAGAAGCGAGAAATTGGACATGGTCAAGGATCGTCCGGTTGATTTGCCTTCGGCAGGCGACAAGGTAAAGATGAGAAAGGGATACACGTCGAGGGAGAGTGGAAGATGCCACAGGTCATCACCAAGGGCTACAAGGCATTGGTCGCCGAGGCCAATGCGACGATCACGACCTTGAGCGTGTCGGACGCGCAGGCGCTGTTGGGCAAGGACGATGTCGTGCTGGTTGACCTGCGCGATCCGCGCGAGCTGGAGCGCGAGGGCAAGATGCCGGGCGCGTTTCATTGTCCGCGCGGGATGCTCGAATTCTGGATTGATCCGGAAAGCCCCTATCATAAGCCGATTTTCGCTCAGGACCGGCAGTTCGTCTTTTTCTGCGGCGGTGGCTGGCGTTCGGCGCTTGCCGCCAAAGTGGCGCAGGAGATGGGCCTGAAGCCGGTGGCCCATATCGACGGTGGCTTTACCGCTTGGAAAAAAGCCGGTGCGCCGGTCGAGACCGTTTGATCTTATCCACATGCTTGGCGCAGGATCGCTTTTGCCCGGGCGCGCGAGCGGCTAGGGTCCCTTCATGGCGCTTCATCTCATCAAACTCTGTGTCGGCTGTGAGTCGATTGCCGACCTCACCGCGTGGATCGCGGAATCCTCCGCCGCGCGACGGGCGCGTGGCATGAAGGACGAGCAAACCCATGTCACCCGCATGATGCCCAAGCGCGTCGAGGAGATTTTGGACGGCGGATCGCTATATTGGGTGATCAAGGGTCAAATTTCCGCCCGCCAGGCCATTCTTGACATTCGCGCCGTGACGGGGTCGGACGGGATCGGACGCTGCGCGATCGTGCTGGATCAAAACGTCATTCCGGTTGAACCCCGACCGAGCCGTCCGTTTCAAGGCTGGCGGTATCTGGAGCCTTCCTCGGCAGGGCGCGATCTCAGCGCGGTGGGAACCTTCGATCAGGACATGCCCGAGGCGCTTCGCCGCGAACTTGCCCAATTGGGGTTATTGTAATGAGATCCCTTTAAACTGGAGATCCTGCCCCTTGCCCGTCCTTGCCGGTATCATCGCCATCGCCCTTCTGGTTTGGCTTGCCAAATCCTACATCAAGTCGGACCCCACTTTGCTGGCGCGCTATGGTCGACGGGCGGGTGGTATCGTGTGTTTTGCCGTCGGCGCGCTCCTGCTGTTGAAGGGGCGGATTGACGTTGCCATCATGCTGGGCGGCATCGGGGCCTGGCTGTGGGGCATTCGGCTGCCGATCCTGCCTTGGTATATGCCGGCGGGGCAGCCTGAAACCGTGCAGCGTCAATCAACCTCGGCTGTCGAGATTTACCCCGATCTGGCGGGCAAAATGGATGGGCGGGTTCTCAACGGCCCGTTTGCCGGTCGGGGATTTTCCAGCCTGTCCGACGCCGAGCACACCGCACTCATGGCCGATCTGGCCGTTCGTGATCCCGCGGGCGCTCGCCTATTTCAGACGTATCTCGACCGCCGAGCGGCCGGATGGTGTGAAACAGTCAACGAAAACGCGGGTGCGCGGCAAGGCGGACAAGGGGGATCGTCCGCGATGACCGAAAAGGAAGCCTACGATGTCTTGGGGCTTAAGATAGGTGCGGGCGAGGAAGAGATCCGACAGGCGCACCGGGCGTTGATGAAGAAACTTCATCCCGATCAAGGGGGCTCTACGTATCTCGCGACCCGCGTCAACATGGCCAAGGATGTCTTGTTGAGAACGCATCACTGATTGTCGCTCCAAGACCTTCATCGTTAAGGGGACGTACTGAAACCCGAACTACGCAATTCTAACCTCAGCTTCGGGATGCAAAGCACGCGATCCCGCGCTTTTTGAGCTTCATGCAGGCCGACGCCGCATCGGCCTCGGTCATTTTGGTGAAGCGGCTGCGCCACATATCCTGACCACTCACCCGAATTTTATCGGCTGAAGCTACCGCATTGGCCGAAAGCGCATCCTTGCTGCCGCGGATATTGGTCAAAAGGGCACGGGCCTGCTTTTCGCTTTTTGCAACGCCAACCTGAATCCACCACGATTGATCCGAAAGCTTGGCCGCAGTGTCAGCGGGCTTAGCCGACAATTTCAACGGAGCGGCGGGTTCGGCATCGCCCTGGCTTATGGGCTGGGTTGCCGCGGGCGCTGCCGTTGCTACCTTTGATTTGCCGGTATCTACCCCGTTGGAGGCCTTGTCGAGATAGGTGTCGATCAATTCCGCCATGCGACGATCGCGGGACGGTCCGGAGCGGCCGCCGAGGATTACGGCCAACAAGGCGCGGTCATCCTGATGGACGGAGGTCAGAAGATTGAAGCCCGACGCCTGCGTATAGCCGGTCTTGATGCCGTCCACACCGTCGACGCGGCCTAAAAGCTTGTTGTGGTTGCCGATCGTGTCGCCGTCATAATCGAACGAGCGGATCGAGAAATAGGCAAAATATTTAGGGAAACGCTGTTGAAGTGACTTTCCCAGCGTCACAAGGTCGCGCGCGGTTGTCAGCTGGCGTGGATTGGGAAGGCCCGACGCATTGGCATAGACCGTCCGCATCATGCCCAGCGATTTGGCCTTTTTGGTCATCAGATCGGCGAAATTAGCCTCGGTGCCGCCAATGTTTTCGGCAATCGCAACGGCGATGTCGTTGGCCGATTTGGTAACGACGGCCTTGATGGCATCTTCAACCGAAATCGTGTCGCCGGCATTGAGGCCCAGTTTCGATGGCGCCTGCTTTTGCGCCCAGGCCGAAATCTTGATCGGGGAATTGAGCGAAAGCCTGCCCGCATCCAGTTCTTCAAACAGCAAATAAAGGGTCATCACCTTGGTGATCGAAGCAGGATGACGCTGCGCATCGGGGTTGACGGCGTAAAGCGTCTTACCGGTGCGGTTATCAACAACCAGTTCCGAATAGGGAGGTGCGTAGGGTGCCGAAGCAGCATGGGCCGGCGCCTTCGCCTGAGCGGATGAAATCGAGGCCAGGACAAGGCAGGTCGCCGCAATCTGAACAGGCCGATAGGCCGTCAATGCCGAAAAACGCATCCGAATATCACTCCCAAACATCCAAGGAGACAAAAAGTGTCTCACGCCTTCCAAAACGCGGCAAGGCCTCCAGTCCGTGTTGTTGTTTATATCGACCGGGTTACAGCTTTGTTAAATTGCCTCCTATTTTGGTCAAAAGTCGAATATATTGCACTGCACAATATTACTTGACAAAAATGGTGCGCTGCATATATTCCGTCTCAAGAATGAAATTCCGTCAGGGTAACAGTCGACGGGCAAACGCAGCGAAAAAGGATCCTCACCATGATCAACCAGTTCGAAGACATCCAGAAAATGAGCAAAGACAGCATCGACCTCGCGGTCAAGAGCTTCGGTTCGACCAGCAAGAGCGTTCAGGCGATTGCGACCGAGACGGCCGATTATTCCAAAAAGGCATTCGAGCACAGCTCGGCGGTCATGGAAAAGCTCGTCGGCGTCAAGACGCTCGACAAGGCGTTCGAAATCCAGTCCGACTACGCCAAGTCGGCCTATGAAGGTTTCGTGGCTTATGCGTCCAAGGTTGGCGAGCTCTACACCGACCTCGCCAAGGACACCGTCAAGCCTTACGAGTCGCTGATCGCCAAGGTTCAGACCGCGGCTAAATAAGCCCAAAATACCGATCTATGTTGAAAGGCCCGGCATTGCCGGGCCTTTTTTATTGGCGTTTCGGCCCTCATGCGTCGATTTCTTTTCCAGTCGGTCTGGAAATTGCCGTGTGGCAGGCATACCTTGAACGAGGTCAGCTTTGGGGGCATCATTCAAACGCTGCTTCTGAACAGTGAATGGGACTCATGGCTAGCGTTACACGTTTCGAGACGAGAGAGATTGGTTTGGATGCCGCGCGGCGTCAGCGCCGTGCTGTATCGATGACCGGCGGGCCGGATCGCCGTGACGATGATCGTGGTCCCGGCATTGCTCTCATGACGCGCCCCAAAACGGCGGTCAAAAAGCCGCCGCTTTACCGGGTTCTGCTTCTGAACGACGATTTCACGCCAATGGAATTTGTCATTCATGTCCTCCAGCAGTTTTTTAACAAAAGCTATGAGGATGCCTATACGATCATGATGCATGTTCACCAGAAGGGCATCGGTGAATGTGGCGTGTTTACCTATGAAGTCGCCGAAACCAAAGTGACACTCGTGATGGATTTTGCGCGCCAGCACCAGCATCCTTTGCAATGCGTCATGGAACGAAACTGAAAGGTCATGTGACGAAATGCCGTCATTTTCGAAGAGTTTAGAGCAGGTTCTTCATAAAGCGCTGGCTCTGGCCAATGAGCGGCGGCACGAATATGCCACGCTTGAACATCTCTTGTTGGGCCTGATCGAGGACCGTGATGCGGTGGCGGTCATGCGCGCCTGCGGGGTCGATCTTGATCTGTTGCGCTCCAGCCTTGTCGACTATATCGACAGCGAATTGGCGAGCCTTGTGACGGTTGTGGCGGTCGATGCCAAGCCCACGGCAGGCTTCCAGCGCGTGATCCAGCGGGCGGTGATCCACGTCCAATCCTCCGGCCGCGAGGAAGTGACAGGTGCCAATATTCTGGTGGCGCTCTTTGCCGAACGCGAGAGCTATGCCGCCTATTTCCTGCAAGAGCAGGATATGACGCGCTATGATGCGGTCAATTATATGTCGCATGGTATTGCCAAGCGGAATGGCACGACGGCCGCGCCGACCGCCTCCGAGGAGGATGAGGATGCCTCCGAACATTCCGGCCAGGCGGGCGACCAAGCCAACGGCCCGAAGAAGAAGGGCGAGGCGCTCGATACCTATTGCGTGAATTTGAACAAAAAGGCCGCCGAGGGTAAAATTGACCCGTTGATCGGGCGTGAGGCCGAGGTGCGGCGCACGATTCAGGTGCTTTGCCGCCGCCAAAAGAACAATCCATTGCTCGTCGGCGAGCCAGGCGTAGGTAAAACGGCCATCGCCGAAGGCTTGGCTCTGAAAATTACCCGTGGCGAAGTGCCCAATGTGCTGGTCGGCGCAACGGTGTTTTCGCTTGATATGGGGCTCTTGCTTGCCGGCACCCGTTATCGTGGCGATTTCGAGGAGCGGTTGAAGCAGGTCGTCAAGGAAATCGAGCAGCATCCGAATGCGGTCTTGTTCATCGACGAGATCCATACGGTCATCGGTGCGGGGGCGACGTCGGGCGGTGCGATGGACGCATCCAACCTGCTCAAACCGGCTTTGGCACAAGGAACGCTCCGTTGCATCGGTTCGACGACCTTTAAGGAGTTCCGGCAGTTCTTCGAAAAGGATCGGGCTTTGTTGCGCCGGTTCCAGAAGATCGACGTCAACGAGCCTTCCATTCCCGATACGATTGAAATTCTCAAAGGCCTCAAGCCTTATTATGAAGAATTCCACGGTCTGAAATATTCGAATGAGGCGATCAAGGCCGCGGTCGAATTGTCGGCCCGCTATATCCATGACCGTAAACTGCCCGATAAAGCGATCGACGTGATTGACGAGACCGGTGCGGCCCAAATGCTCGTATCCGACAGCAAGCGTCGTAAAATCATTGGTGTCGCGGAAATCGAGGCAACCGTTTCGACCATGGCGCGCATTCCGCCAAAAACCGTCTCGAAGAACGATTCCGAAGTTCTCAAATCGCTCGAAGAGACGCTCAAGCGCGTGGTTTACGGACAGGATGCCGCCATTTCGGCGCTAACTTCGGCCATTAAGCTGGCCCGTGCCGGTCTGCGCGATCCTGAAAAGCCGATTGGCTCCTATCTCTTCGCGGGTCCCACCGGCGTGGGTAAAACGGAAGTGGCCCGGCAACTCGCCGCCTCCTTGGGTGTCGAGATCAAACGGTTCGATATGTCCGAATATATGGAGCGGCACGCGATTTCCCGCCTCATCGGTGCACCTCCCGGCTATGTCGGTTTTGATCAAGGCGGACTTCTGACCGATGCCGTCGATCAGCATCCGCATTGCGTCCTGCTGCTGGACGAAATTGAAAAGGCCCATCCTGACCTGTTCAATATTCTCCTGCAGGTCATGGATCACGGCAAATTGACCGATCATCATGGCAAGACGGTTGATTTTAGAAATGTGATCTTGATCATGACCACCAATGCGGGCGCGGCCGATCTCGCCAAGGCGGCGTTTGGCTTCACCCGCACCAAGCGGGAGGGGGATGATCACGAGGCCATCAACCGCTTGTTCGCCCCTGAATTCCGCAATCGGTTGGATCAGATCATTTCCTTCTCGCAATTGCCGAAGGAAGTGGTCAGCAAAGTGGTCGACAAATTCGTGCTTCAGCTTGAGGCGCAATTGGCCGATCGCAATGTGACGATCGAACTATCGGACGAGGCGCGTATCTGGCTCGTCGAACATGGCTATGATGAAACCATGGGCGCCCGCCCGATGGCCCGCCTCATCCAGACCGCGATCAAGCAACCGCTCGCCGAGGAACTGTTGTTCGGTAAGTTGAAGACCGGCGGCGGGGTTCGTGTCATCGTGATCAATGAGGATAAGGGCAGCAAGCTCGGCTTTGACTATCTTGAAGGTCCGGTAACGCCAAAACCCGAAAAAGCCGTCGCCGAAGCCCGCGCCAAAGCCCGTTCAACCAAACGCACTCCCCGTAGTCCCGCAAAAAGCCCAATCGACAAGCCGGTACGAACCGTGCCAAAGATCCCGCTTTAAATTTGGCACGGGCAGACAGGATACGTTGCATTGGCGACAGGGCAGCAACGGCGCAAACAACGGCGGCGGGACCGAGTGCGGTATGAAGATACCGTAGCTTGGCTTGTCGTGCCGGTTATCTTGATTGCGATCGTCTATGGCGTCATGGAATTTGCACGCCAGCTATCGGGTACGCCGTTCGGCAAGCTGCTCGGCTGGTAGGGCCGGAAACACGGGTCTCCCAAGCCCCTTTGCTGCGTATGATGTAGCTCGTTCCTGCCCTTATCGAGCTGGACCACTGGCCTTATAGATATGTTCACTGGAACAATCTGGCTCAACATGCCGTTAGGGTGAGCGCACACTTGGCCGGTTATTCTTTTTGAAAAAAATCTGCAGCAATTTTATACTTTAAGATGCTTATCCCTCCTGCATCGCCAGTGCTTTACGGATTAAATCGGCATTTTTTTTAATTATTTCAATATCTTCCATGGTGCCGGAGTGTGTCTTGAGCGGCACGCCGCTATGACGGGGCATGACATGGACGTGAAGGTGAAACACGGTCTGGCCTGCCGCCGCCCCATTAAAC
This sequence comes from Hyphomicrobiales bacterium, assembly GCA_947454055.1. Classification (GTDB taxonomy): domain Bacteria; phylum Pseudomonadota; class Alphaproteobacteria; order Rhizobiales; family Beijerinckiaceae; genus CAIUPE01. The sequence goes on along the minus strand of CANGIS010000018.1, from coordinate 9,086 downwards.
TGCATGATGGTCACGCCATCTGCATCAAACGCCGATTGCGTAGCCTTTCCAAGGCGTTGGACGGCAGCGAACAAAGGCGAAAACACATCGGGATCCGCATCAAGCAGTCCCGTTGATGTCCGTTTGGGAACAACAAGGCAATGCCCGTCCACCTGTGGCATAATATCCATGAACGCCAGAACGTATTCATTCTCGAACAGTTTTTCACATGGAATTTGACCGCGAATAATTTTCGCAAATATATTCTGATCATCATAAACCATAGCGATTTTATCCTTTTAGTTTGAAGTTCTATTCTTCGTGATCCGATCGTTCCCCACGTCTGAAGGGCATATGTTCGGATAGGGTTTCTTGTAATTCGGAAATGTAGTTTCGTTCTTCTTCCAAATAGTTGGCGACAGCCTGTCTAAAGCCCGGGTCAGCTATATAATGGGCCGAGTAGGTCGTGACAGGACGGTATCCGCGCGCCAGCTTATGCTCGCCTTGGGCGCCTGCTTCGACGCGTTGCAGGCTATTTTGAATGGCAAAGTCGATGGCCTGATAGTAACAAACCTCGAAATGCAAGAAAGGATGGTTCTCGATACATCCCCAGTTGCGGCCATAAAGAACGTTTCCGTCAATAAAATTGATGGCGCCGGCAATGTATTTTCCGGCCCTTTTAGCCATGATCAATAGAATTTGATCGGGCATGGATTCCATAATCATGAAAAAGAACGAACGGGTAAGGTAGGGCGAGCCCCATTTACGGGCACCCGTGTCCATATAGAACGTATAGAAAGCTTCCATATGTTCGGGCTTTAGATCAGCACCTGTCAGACGTTCGATCACAATATCATTGGCAAGCGCGTCTTTACGTTCCCGGCGGATGAGTTTTCTTTTGCGGGATGAGAGCGCCGCAAGGAAATCGTCGAACGTCGCGTAATTTTCGTTAAACCAATGATATTGTTTATCATTACGTTCAAGAAAGCCTGCCTCTAAAAAAAGCTGACGATCCAATTCTGTTAAAAACGTTGCGTGTGCGGATGATGCCCCTAATTTCTGGCACAGGGCAGGGATCGCTGAGATAAGCGTTCGCTTGAGCTCCATCGCATCGGCGGTGTCTTTGGTGAGTAATTTGGGCGCAGTCGCGGGGGTAAAGGGCACCGAGATCTGTAGTTTCGGATAGTATTCGCCGCCCGCTCGTGAATAGGCATCAGCCCAGCCGTGGTCGAATACATATTCACCCATCGAATTGGACTTCAGATAGGCCGGGCAGGCTGCCAAAAGTTCATTTTGGTCATTTTCAAGCAATAAATGCGCCCCGGCCCAGCCGGAAGCTTGGGTCGCCGATCCTGAATCCTCGAGTGCACTTAGAAATTCGTAGCCAATAAAGGGATTGATGATTTGCTTAACGTCATGATCTTTAGGACGAGCACACTCATTCCACTGCTCTGAAATCACATTTTTTATTGATCTTGATATTGAGAGCGTATTGGTCATTGAGATATTAAATTCTAACCTCGGTTAAATCTATGGAATGAAATTTTCAAATACAATTTGATCTGCAAATTTGTAGGCGTGCAGCATTTCTTCTTTATTCCGGACGGTCCATGTCATGAGCGGAAGACCTACGACAGAGCGGCCTAAACAAGGACCCGTTTGCTCGAGATCTTTACAATACCATGACAAGAAATCAGGATTTGTATCAACCAAGTGATTTAAGCTGATGAGCGCTTGCTTTTCGGGCGCTGTCAGAAAATCCCATTCTGGATCATCATACCGGCTTTCTCCGATAAAACCGCGTGGCCGTTCCGGCGCGAGCACGCGAATATTGGCCACGACAAAGGGATCAAAGGACTTGATGGCAACGGGTCCATCATATGACTGCAAAATAGCACAGCAGCGATCGGCCGGTACCGGATTGGCGTCAAAACTGCTCTTGATTTCGCAAATCAGCGGTGTTTGTCCCGAAATATTCGCCAAAAACTCGCCCAAGGTCGGTATTTTTTCATCCGTATTTTTGAGCGTCAGCGCCTTGATCTCGGCCAGAGTTCGCTTCTTAACGGCGCCTTGGGAGGTCGTTAGGCGATCAAGCTCATCGTCATGAAAGACGATAACCTCTCCATCCGCCGTTAATTGAACGTCGCATTCGATAGCAAAATTCTGAAGTATGGCTGCTTTTGCCGCACCAACGGTATTTTCAATCAAATTTTGACGGCGGTCATGCAACCCGCGGTGAGCGATCGGGCGTGCGGTTAGCCAAGCGGGAGTGGCCATTATTTAACCTCGAAAATCGCCTCGACTTCGACAGCAGCGCCCATCGGCAATTCGGCTACACCTATGGTGGTCCTGGTATGTTTTCCAGCCTCGCCAAGAATGGCAACCATGAGGTCTGATGCCCCATTCATGATGGGTGGCAGGGCCGTAAAGCCAGGGGCTGCATTGATAAAACCGCCCAGACGAACACAGCTTTTGATCGATTCAAGATCACCCAAAGCCGCTTTGGCCTGCGCCAAAATATTGATAGCGCATAATTTGGCGGCACTTACACCATTTTCGACCGTTACATTCTTGCCGATTTTTCCGATGTGGTCGGGGTTTAGTTTGCCCTGATCCAGACAGAGTTGGCCCGAAACAAATAAGAGCTTTCCCACCAGCGTTGCGGGTATATAATTGGCTACCGGGCGCGGAGCTTCGGGTAAAATAATGCCGTTATCCGTCAAACGCTTTTCGATACTCATCGTGATGCCCCGCTAACGTTGGATTTTTCGCCTTTCGTTTTGTGGCTTAAAGGGACAGGTTCTGCAAGTGAGCAAAATCATGGGCATCCTCGGCAGGTTCTCCGCTCGAGGGAGGGCTGCAAGCCGATCGCTCGTTCTTGGGCTTGCTGGGGCGGGCATATCATGCTCGGCATCATTCGCTTCCGACGTCGGGATTTTGTCTCACAAGGCCGTTTATGAGCTTTCCTTGGTGCCAAGGGACAATAACTCGGACTGGGATACGGTCAGCGGACGCATGATTTATGAAGTGTTGGGTTCGCCCTGCGCCGGATATACGCAAAACTTCAGACAGGTTCTGGTGCTTTCCGGCCCCAAATTTGGGCAGCATGTCCTCGATAACTATTCCACAAGTACAGAAGATGCCGATGGGCGTTCCTTGCAATTCCTCGCCAAAGAATTGGACAAGGACGCTGTGGTCCAGGTGACTTCGGGGCTTACGAGACGCTCGGGCGATGATGTTGTCGCACACTTCAATTCGCCGACCCAATCGGACGTTCCGCTGGAAAAAAACACTTTATTTCCTGTCGCTTACACGAGAGCCTTGATTTCTGAGGCGCGTGCCCAACATCCCGTATTTTCCGCTCTGCAATTTGACGGTACGGACCAGATTAAACCGATCTTAAGTTCATTTGCCGTTATTGGTGGCGAGCAAAAGGGAAGCGCCGGTCTCGATCAGCTTTTGCCGACGGAGGGTTTTGCGGCCCTGAGACGCTGGCCGGTTACCATCGGATTTAGCAACGCAGCGCTTCGTGATGCTGGAGAAACGGAATATTCGGTCTTCGAGGAACTGTTTGAAAACGGTGTCGCGCAATCCTTGGTTCTGGATTTTAAGGATTTCAAGTTAAATGGAAAACTGGTCAGTATTAGTTTTCCCACACAACCCGTCTGTAAGTAGAGCAGGACCTATTTCTTAATAGATATCCATCATCGTTAAGCCCCATACGATTGTGAAAAGGCAGGGGGTCACTCCCTGAAAAATAATGTCAAAAACAGTATTGATTGTAGAAGACAATGAATTGAACATGAAGCTTTTCAACGATTTGTTGGAAGCGCACGGTTTTGCAACGTTAAAAACAGCCAGCGGCAACGAAGCACTAGAATTAGCGAAGCTTCACCGCCCCGATCTTATTTTAATGGACATCCAACTCCCCGAAGTCTCCGGAGAAGTCGTAATCCAATGGCTAAAAGCGGACGAAACCCTCAAACACATCCCGATTGTCGCGGTGACAGCGTTTGCGATGAAGGGCGATGAGGAGCGTATTTTATCAAAGGGATGTGAGGCTTATCTGTCAAAGCCGATCTCGATTGTAAAATTTATCGAGGTTGTAAAATTTTATGTCGGCGCAAATGGATAAACCCACGCAATAAAAAAAGCCGCCAGAAAAGGCGGCTTTTAAACTTTTAAGTCGCAAGATCTTACTTGATCTTGGTTTCTTTGAATTCAACGTGCTTTTTCGCAACGGGATCATATTTGCGCTGGGTGATTTTGTCCGTCATCGTGCGCGAATTCTTCTTCGTGACATAGAAGAAGCCCGTGTCTGCGGTCGAAAGCAGCTTTACCTTGATCGTGGTTGCCTTAGCCATGGCGATAATCCTCTGATAAACGAAGCCGACGACAACGCCGCGGCGGAATTCCTAAGGCCCAATCTTAACAAGCCCATTCGCGGCGCACCCTAGCGATCCCGTGCCTTTTGTCAACAATCAGGTTTTTGAGCGTGCAGGAGGGTTGGCAGGGCCTGAATCTCGACTGAAGCGCTGAAGATCCTACGAAGCCAAATATGGCTTTCTTCTGGAGTAAAAAACGATTCTCAAAGGGTCTCGCGGACAAAGTGCCCGCGGACTTCATGAAAGAAGGGGATCGGCAGAAACGGTCTCAAGCCGCCATTAAGACGTTCGATTACCTCATCCAGCACAAGAGCCGTTATCGAGGGGAGATCAAGGCTCTTGGCGCTGGTCAACGGTATCCAGACGGTTTCGGTTAATTCTGCGTCCGCCCCTACCATGCCGTCTTCAATATGGGCGATATGGGTCGCATCAGCGAGAAAGAACCGCGTATCAAAGCGCTTTGCGTGCCTCGACGGGGTAATTGCGCGCGCAACGAAGTGAAGTTGGTCGAGCGACGGCCATATTTTCTGCTTGGTAAAGCTCTCCCAAGGCGTCTCTAGGACGGGAGGCGGGGCGCCGAGCCCCTTTTCGCCCAGCATGATCCCTGTCTCTTCATAGGTCTCACGAATGGCTGCCAAGGCCATCGCCCGAGCTTTCATTGACCTTGGCCGAGAAACCCGCGATAACAATCGATCTTCTACGATCTGGTCGAGCGGCGAAGCAATGTTCATCCGACGATCGGATGGGTCCACGCGACCGCCGGGGAAGACAAATTTATCCGGCATAAACGCATGGCCGGAATGGCGGCGTCCCATTAAAATTTTAGGAATTTTTCCTTTAAAGTCTATGAGGATAAGTGTTGCCGCATCGCGCGGCGTTACTCTCGTCGGAGACTGCGCCGCAGCCATCATCGTGTTGTTTCCGACGGGATGAAAAGTTGCATCTCGTCACCGTCAGGCCGGTGCGAGAACCCATGCATTCTAAGGGCCCATTGCAGGCCGACCACGGCTCCCTTAATTCGGGGCAGTAAGGCCAAGGACAACACCAAGGTCAGAATTGGCCACAAGACCACATGCCACATCACAGGCCATTCCCAATAGGTTTCGACCGTCATCATGCCGCCAATGACGATATGACCGACGATGAAAAGCACAATATAGGCGGGTAAATCATCCGCCCGTTGCGGACTGAGGTCTTCATCGCAGCGTGAGCAAGCCGGTAACACTTTGAGATAGTTACCAAAAATTTTTCCCTCTCCACAATGAGGGCAATGGCCCGTCAGGCCACGACGGATGGAAAGGCCAATCGAGCGTGGTGAACGGATGGTCATGGTGGTGTCTGTCATCTTGGGCGGCGTCTTGCACTGGAGGATGGATGGGAGGAGGATGAGGATGGTCCATGGCTATTTTTCGCGGCGAAGCGGTGACCGGATTTGCCCGGTCCCTGTTTTTTCTTGCGGCCAACGTTGGAATTTTTGCTTTTTTTTCCGTCACTTAAGAGTTCGAACCGGAGGGCGCCGGCAACAGGTGCTGCCTCTACCAAGCGGACGGAAACGGGGTCGCCCAGGCGGTAGGTTTCGCCGGTCCGGTTACCAACCAGAGCGTGCAGGCTTTCCTCGAACCGGTAATAGTCGGCGCCGATCGTGGAGGCGGGAACGAAGCCATCCGCGCCGGATTCGTGAAGCTTTACAAAGAGTCCGGACCTTGTGACACCCGCAATTCGGCCTTCAAAAATGTCGCCGATTTTCTCGCTTAGGTAGAAAGCGATCAAACGGTCGATGGTTTCGCGCTCGGCGGCCATGGCGCGGCGCTCGGAAACGGAAATTTCTGAAGCGATTTCAAGGAGTTGCGGGGCGATCGTGTCCGACAACCCATCCTCGCCGAAGGCCTCGGAGCGGATCAGAGCGCGGTGCACGATGAGGTCGGCATAGCGCCGGATTGGCGAGGTAAAATGGGCGTATTTGCGTAAATTCAGGCCGAAATGTCCGTAATTTTCGACATTATACTCCGCCTGCGCCTGACTTCTGAGCACGATATCATTGATGAAAATCTGGTGCTCGGTTCCTGCGAATTTATGGAGGAGTTGGTTGAAGGTTTGAGGTAATACAGCGCCCGTCTGAGGTAGTTTAAACCCGAGTTCGCCTAGTACAAGGTTGAGATTGACTATTTTTTCGCGGCTCGGCTCGTCATGCACCCGATAGATGAGGGGTATGCGCGCTTTTTCAAGATGCTCGGCGGCGGCCACATTGGCCAAAATCATAAAATCTTCGATCAGCCGGTGGGCTTCCAACCGAGGCGGCACGATGATGCGGTCGATACTGCCGTCCTCTTTCAGCTTCAGCTTGCGCTCGGGCAAATCCAACGCCAAAGGCGAGCGCTCGTCGCGCTCTTGGGCGGCTACGTTCCACGCGGTCCACAGATCGGCCAAGCCGCCAAAGGCTGGATGGGCGCGATCTTCCGCATCGATGATGCGCTGCGCCTCTTCATAAGCGAGCTTGGCGGCTGAGCGCATCAGCACGCGGTGGAAGCTGTGGCTCTTTTTGCGACCATCGGCCCCCAGCACCATGCGGACGGCCAAGGCCGCGCGGTCCTCGTCGGGCCTGAGGGAGCAGAGATTGTTCGAGATCCGCTCGGGCAGCATCGGCACCACGCGATCGGGGAAATAGACGGAGTTGCCGCGTAGCCGCGCCTCCCGGTCCATCGCCGAGCCTTCGCGCACATAGGCTGCTACATCGGCAATGGCGACAGTAACAATATGGCCGCCTATGTTTTTCGGGTCCGGATCAGGGGTAGCGTGCACCGCGTCGTCATGGTCCTTGGCGTCCGCCGGATCAATCGTGACCAGTGGCAAATGCCGCCAATCCTCGCGCCTGCCGGGGCCCGCGAGGGTTGCAGGCTTGGCGGCTTCCGACTCAGCCAAGGCGGTGGCGGGGAAGAGGTTGGGGATGCCGTGGGTGTGAATGGCAATCAGGCTGATGGCCTTCTCGCTTTTGATCGACCCCATGCGCTCGGTCACGCGGCCTTCAACGAGGCCTAGGCGGTTTTTGCGGTGCAGCGCCACGGCAACCAGATCGCCATCCTCCGCGCCGCCTTCCTCGCCCGGTGGCACCATGATTTCGCGGCCAAGCGATTTTTTATCGACCGGCAACACCCGCCCGCCGCCTTGGGGCGAGGAGCGGAACTGGCCGATTGCCTGCGCCTTGTGCTTTTCGAGAATTTTGACCGGCCGCCCCGAATAGCGCGGCCCTTTCTCGCCCTCGGTTGCATCAATGCGCATCAGCACCCGATCACCGACGCCCGGAGCAGGCTGGCCGGGCCGCGCTTTGCGGCCAAGATGCACATGAATGCGCGGCGCCTTGCCATGCGCTTCCTCGTCCCATTCGACGGGAACGGCGACCAGATCACCATCGCGGTCGCGGCTCAAAATGTCGCACAGCGTCATGGGCGGCAGCAGACCGGGGCGATGCAGCACCTTGCCGCGCTTGGCGACTTCGCCCTCAGACTCCAATTCTTTCAGCAGAGCTTTGAGAGCAATCCGTGCTTCGCCTTTGATGTTAAAGGCTTTTGCAATTTCACGCTTGCCGATTTTGGCGGGCCGCGGCTTCATTTTACCCGCGCCACCGCGCGCATATGTAGCCTCAGTCTCGCCCTTCAAATAGGCCAGAATCTCTTCACGCGTCGGCAGGCTTGCTGCCCCTTGCATCTCATACGGGTCCTTGGCCATGGGGCTTATGTGGCATGGCGGCGGGAGGAAGGGAAGGGCTGGGTTAACAATTTAACCGTCATTGCGAGCGAACGCGAAACAACCTAGCTGATGGGTGTTGGCGGAGTGAGATTTTGCCGCTTCTCGGTTTAAAAATAACGGGTTTAGAACCGCAAAGGTGCAGCAAAACGGCTACCATCATCTGGCTTGCTTCGCGTTCGCTCGCAATGACGGCATGAGGTCGCTTCAAGAAGCGCTACGCGCCTCGCAATGACGGCGTAAGGTCGCTTCGCGAACCGCTCCTCACCTCGCAATGACGGATATTGATCGCGGGTGGATAAAAAAATGGCCGGGGGTTACCCGGCCATTTTGCATTTTAAGCGCTTCGCTGATCGCTCAGCTGCAACCCGTGGTGCTGCCGCATGTATCGCACTTCAAGCACGTCCCGTTGCGCACCAGCGTGAAGTTGGCGCATTCTGGGCAGCTTTCGCCGACATAGCCCTTCATCTTGGCTTCCGCGCGCTTGTCCATGCCGCCGCCTTGCTTCGCCGATCCGGCGTTTGTGCCGGCGGATGCGAAGGGGAGGGAGGCCAGTTCGGCTTCGCCTACTGTCAGCGTTTGCTGGACCACGCCCAATTGCTGCTCCAACTCGCTTTTCAGCGCATTGGCACCAATCGATTGCGGGGCCGACATGGTGGTGGTGTTGCCGCCCTGCATCACCGCAAACCGATCAGCCTTCGAGCGGACAAGACCGCGCGAGACCTGGCTCGGGATGAAGCCTGCCGGCGCCTTGCTCTCGTTCTCGCCCTTGCCGAGATCATTGCCCAGCGTTTCTGGCGAAACATGGGCGAGATCGGAGCGGCCGAGATAGGAGATGGCCAATTCGCGGAAGACGTAATCGAGAACGGAAGTCGCACTCTTGATCGCGTCATTGCCCTGCACAAAGCCCGCAGGTTCAAAGCGGGTGAAGGTGAAGGCTTCGACATATTCTTCCAACGGCACGCCATATTGGAGGCCGAG
>CANGIS010000017.1 GCA_947454055.1 Hyphomicrobiales bacterium | reverse complement strand
TGTCGCCCATCGACTACGAGCGACAGCAAAAAATAAGCTCAGAGGGTGTCTAGAAAACTCGGGGCTATTCAATTTGTAGAATTGAGGCGTCATCAAAGCGGTCTTGCAGAAGCGCAAGCGAATGGCGCCTGTCCGGTATGCGGACGCCAAAAATTCTCGTCAAAGTTGCGAAAATCACAAAAATTTGAAATGTTACACGATAGTTTCAGCTACCGCCTCATATCGGCTGCGTGGCTTTTGGTGTGACGTGGAGCAGGTTCAATGGCGGTCAAGCTTGAAGGTTTCAAAGGCGTCAACAACGCGGAGAATGCGCGCGGGCTGGATCTCCTCAAAAATGTGAAGGGTTCGGACGCCAAGCAGATTCTCAACGATTTGCGGGCCGATCTTGGCAATAAAAAGGGCGTCGTCCGGCTTCTGCACACGACCAAAGACAGGGATCTCAAATTCCAGAATGCGGGCGGATTCAAAGCCACGTTCGTTAAAGATGCCAAGCTTGATCAGAGCGCTTCCGCCATCCGCAGCCTTTTGATGAACGCGGGAATGACGGGCAAGGCTCTGGAAGATTTTGACGCCTACCAGAATTCACGATCGGGCAACGGGCTCGAAAGCCAGCAAGTCGTCCGGTTCATCGAAAGCATCACGGTGACAAGCGGCACGAGTACGAGAGATGTTCTGTCCCAACTCGGGATTCGGGAACCGGGCCCCGGCGATGTGTTGGGAGCGGGTGTTTTCGGCACGGTGAGCAAGGTCACCTATCGCGGCAAAGCGAGCGTTTACAAAGCAATCTCGTCCGACAACAGTCTGCCGACCATTGAACTTGAGGGTCAGAAAAAACCTGTCGGCTCGTCTCAGAAAAAGGCAATTGCCGATCATGAATTCAAATCGGCGATGTTCGATTATAATGCCGGCCGGCGTAAGGATTTTACACCGGCCGAGATTGCCCAATTCGAACTTCACGAAAAATATCGAGACTATTTTTACGGCAGCAAGATGCACAAAATTCCGGATCTGGACCAATTCCAGGAGCGTGAATTTCCTAATCCGTTAGGTGCAGAGGCCAAATTGAACGAGGCCCCGGCATTGCTTCAGTCCCAACCGGCGAACAAGGTAAAGCTCGCCCGAAATGGTGAAGTGACCGCTGCATGGATGAAGAACGACATTCGCAATGTCGTGAAGCCGTCCGTCTATATGGTCAAAACAACGATGCCGGATCAGAAGGTCGCATTCCATGGCGTTCCCAGCGGAAAATTTCTTAAAGTATGGGCGGGCGAGCAGTTGAAGCTGGGCGCCAAGCTCGAGATTACCGGTATGGTCATGCCGCAGGCCAAGGGCACTCAGTTGTTGTCCGATGCAGCGATCAACAAAACGGGGAACGAGTTCGTCTTGATGAACAAGATGTCGGACACGCAACTCAAGAGTGTTGCACGGGGCGGGCTGAGCGCCCTCAAGGACATGGCCGCCCATGGGTTTATTCATGGGGATGTCAAACCGCAAAACATAATCTTTGACAAAAGCAGCGGACAGTTTCAGCTGATCGATTTTTCCGGCCTTCAAAAGGTTTCGCATGTGAACGCCACCAGCATCGGTGGGCCTTCAACGGACGCTTATCTCCTGCCCAAGGTTTCGGATAAGAATGGGGCGGGCATCGGCTTCGAGCGGGACTTGTTCGCTTTCGGAGCGTCGATGCTGGAAACCACTTTGAAGGTGCGCGGTCGCCACGCCGATGCTGACCAGATCACCAATATTCTGGCGGATCGCAACGGCAACCAGGGCGTCGCACTCGCTCTTTATGTGAAAAAGGCGCCCACCGCCTATATGGACGATATCGAAATGTTGATGATCCGCGAGCCGAAGGGCGGCCCTATTGATTTTGCGCTTCAATGCATGCGCCTTGCCACCGATTGGGACGGATCGAAGCTCGAGCGCTACAACCCCCAGACATCGGGTCCGGATCATCCCCTCAACGTCCTTTCCCGGCACCCCGCCATAGCGCAGTAACCAAGGGGTGGCCCCCGCTTTGGCGGGGCCGCCGACGGAGAACACGATCGTGCTAAATAGCCGTAAGAACGAAGATACTTTCCACACGCTACTACGCGGCTTTGTCGGTTCAACGGCGGGACACGCCCAGACGGCCGAGCCCGGCGACGTGCTGGAATTCGTCTTTGGCGATTTCGTCGCACGCGCCTATTTGCTGCCGCGCGACACCAGTCTCGTCGTCATCGAGGTCGACATTCGCGGCCTTGATCTCGCGGATGTCGCCAAAGTTACCAATCCGCTGCTCATGCTGCACCGTATGAACGATACCGGCCCATTTGACCATGGCTGGACGGTGTCGATCGATGATGACGACATGCTCGCCATTCACACCATGCCGCCGCTTGCCGGCATGACGGTCGACCGCCTCAAAAGCTTGATCGACGAAGGTCTCGACCGGGCCGACCGGCTCGGCGACCTCTGGAAACGCGCGTGTGAGCTCAGGCCGATGGCAGCCGACGAACGGCTCGACCTGACGCTCAACGCCTTGCGCGAGTGAACCAAAACGCCGCCGGCTCTGTTGCTTCCGCTTTATTATTGCTGATTCATCAACTGTAACAAGAAGTTGCGGAAGATAACATGATCCGGCTCGGCGTCTTGCAGTGACGCGTCGTCGCTGAAATCATCGATGTCGCGGATGTTTTCATTGTCATTCTGCCCGCCACCGATGATCGAGTTCCGGCGCAAGAAGGATATGCCGCGATCGCCCGGATCATTCCCAAGGCCGAATGGCAATGCTTGCTCGCCGTCACGCGGCCGTTGGATATTGTAAGCGGCCTCCGCGAGGCTTGCATGGACAACCTGTCCGAAAATCTCGCGGTCAATCGCTCGGGCCGTGCCCATCATATTTTTGCTCAGAACATCCGCGCACCGGTCGGCGCGGGCGGTCTCCAGATAGGCGTCTTCCCCGTCAAGCTCGCCGACCCTGAAGACGGCGTTGTCGGCCTGCTTCGCGGCATTCATCAGCACATAGGCATAGGCCCGCAACGGGATGATCGAGCCACCTTCGAAGCCCAGCCGCGCTGTGCCTGAAAGGTTCATATAGACGGCCGAGAGGTTGAACAGGTATTTGGCAAAATTGGACGCGGTATCCGCGATGCCGCTATCGGTCATTGCGGTCCGGAGGGAGGCGAGATGCGCCTCGCTCACGCCCATTTCATCCCAGCGATCGGGGGTCATCATCACCGGCGCATTCGTGATGGCCGAGGAAAGGGCCGGATAAACGCGGTCATTGACGATGTCTAGGGTAAGCGGGCGATAATTACCGTGCATGGCCGATTTGATGATCATCGCGAAATCGGGATCCGCGCCGAACAAAAGGTCGGCCGTGCGCGTCGCGGGATCGGGATTGCGCGCACCTGCTGCGGTCAAGGCACCCCGCATAAACTGGAATTCACGATAAAGCTGGGCCGGATTCATTTCGCCCGCCGCGAGAGGAACAACCTCCAATCCTACCCCCTCGATCTTTGGAACGACCCTGAATTCATTGATGCCGATTGTGATGTCGTCGACATCAAGGCGCAGGATCTTGTCCAGATTTTCATAATCGATGCACATGAACGTGCCGTTGCTCGTCGGATACAAGAACACCATGCCATCGGCCGCGCTTAGATAGGCCGGGGCAAGATAGGCCTCCATGGCTGCGAGTTCCGGATCACCCAGATAGGTGGCTCGCAATGCATTGATGCGCGCGGTTAGCGCCGGGTCATCGGTGCCCGCTTCGACCAGACGGTCATTGTTTCTGAAAATCTGGTTCACCGTGCCCGCATTCAGCTTCATGGTGGCTAGCTGTCGCTGGACCGGAAGTGATTCGAGTTTGGCCGTCTCTTGACCGAGAACCTCGAGCAGACTTTGGCCGCCCGCCTGAAATTGTCCGTTTTTGGCTTGCCCGGCGCCGGCGGAACGCACCAATTGGTCGGCATAGACCTGGTTCACATCGGGCGCGTTCGCCCGTCCGGCGACCACCGGCATCACGCCGCCATTCGCATGCATCGCTTCAAGAGCGGTCAGGGCGCCCGAGACCCCGGCTTTGCCGAGATTGAAGCCGCCTCTGGGCTTTTGCAACAGCCGCTCCAATTCCGCACCATAGGAAGCATTACCGAATTTGGCCTCGACCGAGGCCTTCAGCACGGACATCGTCAATTCGTCGCGATCACCCTTGAAGGTGCGCACGCCGAAACGCTCGGTGCCCAGATGGATATTGTTCTCGGAGGAGCCGTATTTGACCCGCAGCACGGCGGTTCGGCTACCGGTTCCGAGATAGGCTTTGATCTCGTCATAATTTGCCGCAGGCGCCGCCTCGGCGCCCCGCTGGTTGACCGCCTGCGTCGTGGTGGCCAGGTTGCCGCGTCCGGCAATGCCGAGATCAATCGCCATTTTTTATCCTCCCCAAACTGTAGCGCTACGCCTCACATTCACGCAATCAGATCGGGGTTAACCGATTCAAGGGCGCCGGTATTCCGGAAACGAACGCAAAACTTCTCTTTATAAATCAAGTCAGAATGTATCATGATTACGCATCAGGTTCAACGGCCAGCCTATTGGGCATTCTTTTAAATAAACAAGAGATAGTTCTTTCGCAAATAAGATGGTTGAAAGCGAATAAATTAGCGTAAAATACTATTTGCCATCCCTATCGTGCGTATTGTATTTTCAAGCCATTGAGTTTGTATCCATCACATCTGCAAACCAGCCATTTCCTGCATAGGTGTAACGGTATGAGTATCAAGCTTGGTGGCATTGGCAGCGGCGATGTCGCGGCCACAATGAATGCTGTGCAGGATCGTGGTTTGCGCAATGCGGCCGATCAGAAGGCCAATAATTTCGATCAGATCAAATCCTATGTCTCGGGCTTGCCCGGGGACGCCGTGTTGCGCGTCAAATATGGCAGCACGACGGGTGAGCTGTCGCTGGGCAAGGAAGGCTGGTGGGCCAGAACCTTCAAGGGCGAGCGCAACGAATTGACCACCGCCGTGTTGAAATCTGCGGTCGAGGCAAAGTTCGGCGCCGGTCTGGCCTCGGTCTTCGAGAATAAAATCACCATGAATGGTGAAGGCTACAAGCTTACCAAGGCGGATATTGCTGCTGCGTTTTCCGAAATCGAGCAGTTGGCCGGACGAGGCAATGAAACAGGCGCTTTCGAAAGAAAGCTCATTCCGGATACGACGCCGGAACAGACGAAAGCCGATTTCGTTCGCTACTGCCCGTCCAAGGCCGAAATTTTGACCGATGTCGGCGATTATAGCCTGCACCGTGGGGTTGTCGGCGACATTATCAATCGGGGCACGGTGACGCTTGATAATGGCATGTTGAAGATCAGCCGCGGGCGAACCGACGACCACAGCGTTGATACAAATCTCGAAAATATCCTGCAGTTTTTTGAGCAGAAGCTGGGCATTGACCGCAATGACAAGGCTCAAATGAACAATACGATCAGCAATGTTTTGATGTTCTTCGATCAAAATTCCTATATCAGCCCGCTAGGCGAGGGCGTTCAATCGCAACTCGGCAAGAATATGGGTGAAAATAACCCCCGCTTTACGGTAACGCTCACTGTCGCGGACGGCAAAATCCACGCGCGACGCGACGCTTTTGTCGATAACGTCTCCGAATTGGTGATCAGCCGCGACGGGCCCTATGAAAGCAAAACCGGTTGGCGCTTTACGGCCGGGCACAGTTTCGACATTCCTGTCGATAAAGCGCTGCAAAGCCATACCGACTTCCAGCCCACAGATATCGAGAACGCCGCACGCACCGAATATTTCGAGCGTGGCCAGCGGGAGGTATCGGCGTGAGGGCTCTCGTCTTCCGGTGCTTTTTTTGACGACACAAGCGTCCGATTGCCTTACATGAAATCCGTGAGCGAGGCATGATGACCACTACGGAAACGATTAATCCTCATTTTCTGCTTTTGGCCCGTGGATTTTTCGGGCGGCGTGGCCATGACATCCAGGACACGCCCACCGAGATCGAGGTTGAGTGCGAAGACTGCCTTGTCACGGCTGCACCCAATCCGAAAGATGCTCGCTCGCTGATGGTGTCGATCGCCTTTACGAAGGCCGATGACCGTACGGCTTTGACCTCGCCCGATGCGCTTGCCTTGATGCATCGGCTCAATGCCAATGCGGTTCTCGCCTCCGATTGGCGCTATGTCATCGCGAATGATGGCCAGCCGCTGCTCGTCGCCAATGCCGCGCTAGACACTCTCAACGTCGACGCTTTCGAGACCCTTCTGGCGGACGCGGTCAGTCAGGCGGGAACGATGATCGGCATCGCCACCGCCGATTGGTCGGCCACCAAGTCTGATCCTCCGACGCTTGCCTCCCAATTGACGATGATCCGCGGCTAGTCCGCCCGCCTGATCTCAGTCGCCGTTGATGCTTTTCATAAACACGGCCCGTTCTTTCGGATCCATGCGCACCACATGCTTGTCCTCAGAATAGGCGAGGCTTTTCACAATCGGCGATTGTCGAGCCCATCGGCAATATCCCACCCGCTGAAGCCGGGGAAAAATATTACGCAGAACTAGACGAAACCAAATTAGCTGCTTAACTTAAACTATTAAGCCTCCGACGAACCCGATACGATTCAATTACAGAGTTTTGAGTTGCGTCCATGCTCTCTTTTTTGAAATCATGTCGTCGCTCAATCCAAAGAAAATGGGATCGGCTGCACACTTGTAACTTGGCAATTAGGACGATTGTTTTCAGCGACGACTTGCTTGTTCGATCTCTGGACGGAAATAGCCGATCACTGATTTTGGTTTTTTCCGGTTCATCAGTCAAAAAGAAGGTTAACCTCAAAAAGGTCGCGCGAGGTGCGTATACAGCCGAGTTTGCTGTCATTGCATCACATGGCCACAAAAATCACGTTCTCTTCATCAACGATTTGGCAGCAAGCTATTTTTCGCAGGACGGCATGCGCGATCGTGCACTCAGTGTGATCAAAGATTACGCATCAGAAAACAGCATTACCGACATCTGCGCGATTGGATCGTCCATGGGTGGTTTTGGTGCGATTTTATTTTCAAAGGATTTGCCAATCCGGGTCGTCGCCGCCTTTGCTCCAGCCTTGTCCCTGGAGTCTGACATCACCGATCATCCGGATTGGGATGAATACCGTCTCCGCTTCGGGCCTGATCTGTGTCCTACCCTTCAGCCCATCATGGAGGAAAGCAAGACGAGCTATTATCTGATTTTTGGCGATCAGAACCGAGATGATAAAAAGCACATCGCCCTCATTCCGAACGCACCAAATGTATCGGCCTATATCGTCAACGGGCGTGGTCATGGTGTCGCCCGGTGGCTCAAAGAAGAAGGTGCATTGTCTGGTATCGTCGAGGGAATGTTCGACGATAACACTGAACAGGTCGCGCATTTGATTTCGCTGATAAATGCCAGCTCTCATTGGTAGCCAACTTAATTTTTTGCGTATTCGGATTCCCACGTGGCGGAATTTAACCGGATGATACGGCTATTCTAACTCAATTTATTGTGGCGCTTGGTGTCTCCCGCAACCTTTCAGACAAGCTTCCACTGAGTGTGAACCCGCGATCAGCACGTCATGCTGCGACACCAGGATTGACTCGGATGAAATTCTCACAAGGTTTCGCCTGAAGCACTTTAAAGCCTCATGTCGTGGACGAGCGGGCCGATACTCTCGCTCTTATAATCAATGATGACCTTTTACTCTTAGCGGTAACACGCTCCACCATCAGACACGCAATACTTGCCCCCTCAATCGGAAAGAACGATGCTAACGAAGGGGCCGTATTCGACATCCTCAATAAGGCGATTATCGAGAGAATTACACTTTCGAAACCCCGCCGCTTCACGCCATTATCCTGTGCAATTTTAGATATTCATTTTCTTAAATATGGCTTCAGGAAGGTGTCGAATAACAAACATAATCAGCTTCCATTGACCTGGAGCATAAATAACGGATTTGCCTAGCTTCGCCCCTTCAACAATACGCTTCGCAACATTTTCGACTGATGCTAATTTCGCACCGCTGGCCTTGAGATGGGCCGTCATTGGCGTATCTGTTGGACCTGGCTTGATGATCAGGATGTTGACCCCCGTTCCCGTGAAACGGTGCTGTAAGCCCTGAGCATAACGCGTAATGAGGCCCTTTGCCGCGCCATAAACATAATTGGATTTTCGGCCTCTGTCGCCAGCCACCGAACTCATGAGCACGATGGTTCCGGAGTTGTTTGCTTCCATCTGCCGGGCGAAAGCTTCAGCATAAAGGACGGGCGAAATCGCGTTTATTTCTATCGCGTCCCGGCAATGGCGCAAATCGACTTGGCAATCAGCTTGATCGGGCAATGAGCCCTGCGCGATAAGCACCGTATCGACTTGGCCTGACTGAAAAATCCGTTCGACGGTCGCATGGATTGCGATGGGGTCCAAAAAATCGGCCTGAAGCGTTTTGATTTCGGATTGTGGACTGCGGATGCGGAGGTCCGCTGCGATCCGATCAAGTCGCTGTAGGTCACGGCCGACCAGAATGAGATCAGTCGGCTCGCCTTCTACCCACAATCTGGCGCAATGTTCGGCGATCAACGAGGTCGCCCCAATGATCGCAATTCTCTTCTTGGTGTTCATTTAATGCCCCATCAAGCGGCGTGATAGGCTAGAACTGATGCCCGGGTCTCTATATTTTATAAATTCAGCCAGACGCGGATAGCCGGCCTCAAACAGGTCTCTTGGCATCCGTGCATCCTTGGCCAAATAAAGGCGTCCCTTTGCTTCACGCACGATGGCATCGAGCCGATCAAACAGCATGAGCGAACGTTGGCCGCGGTTAGGAACATCGAGTGCCAGGGTCACACCAGGCTGCGGAAAGCTGAGCATGCCAATGGGCTGGCGATCGCCGAATGTCTTTAGCGTGGTCAGGAACGAGCCATCCCCCGAAGCTGCAATTTCTTTCATCATCGCTTGAACTGCGAATTTCCCCACGTCATTGGGTACAACGCTCTGATATTGAAAGAAGCCTCTTTTCCCATAAATTCGATTCCACTCGAGTACATTATCGAGAGGATAAAAATAGGAGGTGTAGTGGGAAATATTCCTTCCGGCCTTGAGGGCGTGGAGAGTGTAATATGCCATGTTGAAAAGACGAATGGTCTGCCGATTGAACAGGGAAATTGGCAACGTAAACGGCATTTTCAGATTAATTTTTTTAACCTCGGGCGGATGGGCTACAACCGCCGAATTGCCTCGCAGAAAAAGGCCACGTCCACGATAACGCGATACACTATCGATCCACGATACCGTGTGTTCCCAACCCGCTTCTGAAGCAGCAGCAATTTGAAAAAACGCGTCGAAATCGGCAAAGGGAATTGTCTCGGTTTCAAGCCAGGGGCCAGGCACTGGATGCAACTGGATCGTAGCTTGCGCAATCACTCCCGTTAGCCCGATCCCGCCCACCGTGGCCGCGAACCAATTCGATTGCAGATTTGGTCCGCAGACAATCGTCTCCCCATCCGTTCGGAGGAGGGTCAGTTGCGTGACGTGATCGCCAAACGAGCCCATGCCATGATGATTTTTTCCATGGACGTCGTTGGCAATCGCACCTCCGACGGTCACCATTTGGGTGCCTGGAACCACCGGCAAACTCCAGCCACGCGGAATCATGAGCCGTTGTATATCTCCCAAAAGAACGCCCGCTTCGCAGACCAAGAGTCCAGTCCTGTCATCGAAGGCAATCAATCGGTCGAGGGCGGTTGTGAGCCAAAGCGTACCGAGAGGGTTTAAACAGACGTCGCCATAGCTTCGGCCCATACCATGAGCCAAGCCAGGATGAGGTCCCCGGCTAATGATGTCTTTGATGGTAGGCGAGTCACTCAGTCCAATAACGTTATGCGTTAAAGCGTTGAGACGTCCCCAGGAGGAAATTCGCCTCATGCGGTCTCCTTGGGAAAAACATAAAACTTATCGAGTTGATATTTCATCGGATAGCCGACCGCCAAGCCGATAACACCGCCCAGATAGCGCATTTCGTTGGATTCGAATAGGTGATACGAAACAAACTCGAAGCCCCAGAAAACGATGGTCGTGGCAAGCCCCATAACGGTATAGAGGACGAACGTCCAAGTACCGTGAACGAGATTTCGCGGACGAAATTGAAATATATATCGCTTATCGAGTACATATTTCACAATAATACCGGCTCCTGTGCCTACAATCATTGATGCCAATATATCGAATTGCCCATGATAAACATGGATAACCATGTCCTGAGCGCCAATATTTGCGACGGTTGCGATGATCGCAAAAATCGCATAGCTGAAAGCCAGCTGCTTAGACGCAATCATTCTGTATCAAAACCAAGGTTCGAATTAATGGAAAACAAGGGGCCAGGCCACTTTTCGCTAGCCCAGATGCCTGGCTTAATCAAGCTGATGAGGCCGAAGCATTGGGTTAAAAACGGCTTTGTTTTGGCACCCTTGGTCTTTTCAAAAGCGTTCTTGGAGTATCACGCCGTCATCAATAGCCTGTTGGCGGTCCTGCTGTTCTGTGTTGCGTCGTCGGCAACCTATATCAGCAATGATCTATACGACATTGAGAGTGATCGCCGTCATATTAAAAAATCCAAAGACCGGCCGCTGGCCGCCGGCACCGTATCAATTCCCGCTGCGTTTTTCGTTTTATTTTGCCTCTATGCCGTCATCATCGGCGGATGGTTCGTAACACCTAAAGTGGTAACGGTTATTATCGGCTACCTGTTGCTGAACCTCGCCTATACCTTTGTGCTCAAACACCAGCCCGTGATGGA
Source organism: Hyphomicrobiales bacterium (assembly GCA_947454055.1). Classification (GTDB taxonomy): domain Bacteria; phylum Pseudomonadota; class Alphaproteobacteria; order Rhizobiales; family Beijerinckiaceae; genus CAIUPE01. The sequence goes on along the minus strand of CANGIS010000017.1, from coordinate 42,094 downwards.
TATTTTTACGATCGCGATCGGCTTTGTGCTGCGGGTCTATGCAGGTGCCGTCGCGCTCGATGTGCCTTTGTCCTCTTGGATGTTCATCACGACGCTCTGTCTCGCTTTATATCTTGCAGCCATAAAGCGCAGACAAGAATTGCGACAAAGCGGTACCGACGGTCGCAAAGTATTGGAAAAATACTCGTTAATATTGATCGAGCGTTATGTAGAAATGGCAGCAACCAGCACGTTAATTTTCTACAGTATGTTCGTAATTTCTGCGAAACCTGATTTAGTCATCACTGTTCCGTTGGTACTGTTTGGGCTATTTCGCTATTGGTTCGTTGTAGAAACGGATGATAACGGCGAGTCACCGACGGATGTTTTGTTGGCCGACTGGCAATTGTTGCTCACGGTAGCGCTTTGGGTGGTTGCCTGCGCATTTGCACTATGGCCCGGTCCCGTCTGATCGCAGGTTCGTTTTCTCTATCGCGTTACCTTGAACAGTCTTGTAACATGAAATTGTCGATTAAACTTAACCAGACTTGGGCTCAAGCCGTTCTCTACAAAGCTTTTTCTTCGAAATCTACGCGATGTTCCTGAAAATGGTAATCAGCCCAAGAATCGCCCCCAACCCTTAAGAGGTTACGTGAAGACGCCATCGGATCTGTCCGCACTATCGATCGCCCGTACCGCGAACACGCGACGTCACGCGGGGCCACACGGCGTTCGCCCGTCGATACTCATCGCGGCCTCTCTCGTCGGCATCGGAATTTCGATTTGGACGTGGCAGCAGTTCACGCCATTGACCGTCGAGACCGTGGTTGTGTCGAACGTCTATCCGTCGCAGCTGCTCACCGTTCTTAACGCAACAGGCTATGTTGTAGCACAGCGCAAGGCTTCTGTTGCATCCAAAGCAACGGGTCGGCTCGAATGGCTCGGCGTCCTCGAAGGAAGCGATGTCCATATCGGCGATGTCATCGCGCGACTGGAAAACGGAGACACGCAAGCATTACGGGACCAGGCAGCCGCCAATGTGCTGCTCGCCAAAGCCAATGTCGGTCAGGGACAGGCTGAACTCTCGGAGGCCGAACTCGCCTTCAATCGTTCAGAGGCTCTCATCGAAAAGAAGCTCGTCAGCGAGTCGGCGCACGATAGTGCTGTGGGACGCCTTGGCAAGGCGCGGGCGGCAGTGGCGGGCCTTGAAGCGGCTGTTGCGGTTGCTCAGGCCAATCTCCGGGTCGCCGAAGTCGCCCTGGACCAGACCATCATCCGTGCGCCCTTCGACGGCGTTGTCATTACGCGGAATGCCAATGTCGGCGATACGATCACTCCCTTTTCGCAAGCCGTCGATACCAAGGGAGCGGTGGTCACCATCGCCGATATGGACACGCTCGAAGTGGAGGCGTCCGTGACGGAGTCGTCATTCATGGACATCCAGGTAGGCCAGCCGGTTGAAATCCAGCTCGACGCCATGCCCGGCCTACGCTTCGATGGTCAGGTAAGCCTGATGGTACCAACGGTAGATCGGGCAAAGGCGTCGGTCCTCGTCAAGGTTCGTTTCATGCAGCGCGACCCGAAAATGCTTCCGGACATGAGCGCCAAAGTGGCATTCCTGAAGCGGCCTGTGGAAGGGGATGAGCATAAGCCAATTCTCGTTGTACCGGCATCGGCTATCGTTGAAGCGGGCGATGGCAAGTCTGTCTGGATGATCGACGAGGGTAAGGCTCGTCTGCGGCGCGTCGAGGTCGGAGCGAAAGTAGGCGAGCAAGTTGTTGTGCATGGTCTCGAGGTCGGCACCCGTGTCGTGATCAGGGCGTCCGATACCCTCGTCGACGGGCGCGCCGTGACCAAGGATGCAAAGTGACCTCGCAACGTTCTCCTGACGCCCACTCCGGGGACGATGTGCTGATCGCGCTTCGTGGCGTCAGCAAAGCCTATCGGCGTGGTAAAGAGGTCGTCCCGGTCCTTTCGGACATCGGCTTTGACATCCGGCGGGGAGAATTCCTCGCGCTCATGGGCCCATCAGGGTCGGGGAAGTCGACGCTCCTCAATCTGATCGCGGGCATCGACAATCCTGATAGCGGCTCAATCGTCGTTGGCGGCAACGATATCACCCGTCTCCCCGAAGCCTCGCTGGCTGACTGGCGCGCGGCGAATGTCGGGTTCATCTTTCAGTTCTACAATCTCATGCCGGTGCTCACAGCGCTGGAGAATGTCGAATTGCCCCTCACCCTCACCCATCTGGGGCGGCGTGAACGCCGGGACCATGCGCTCCTCGCCCTTGAACTCGTCGGCCTCAGCGATCGCATCAAGCACTTCCCGTCGGAGCTCTCGGGTGGCCAGCAGCAGCGTGTGGCCATCGCGCGGGCAATTGTCACCGACCCCACGCTGCTGGTCGCCGACGAGCCAACCGGCGATCTCGATCGGCAATCCGCAGAAGAAGTGCTCACCATCATGCAGCGGCTCAACCGCGAGATGGGCACTACGATCATCATGGTGACCCATGACCGACGCGCGGCAGAACATGCCAAGGCCATCATGCATCTGGAGAAGGGCGAGCTTGCCGAGCGCGTGGAGTTACGCCGTGAGTAATTTCTGAACATGATCCAATGGTTCAAACTCGTGGCGCGCAACGCTTGGCGGCAACGCCTCCGCACATGGCTAACCCTTGCGGGGCTCGTTGTTGCTATCCTTGCCTTCGGCGTGCTTCAGACCATCATTAGCGCATGGTATGCAGGCATCGATAACGCAGTGCCTTCGCGTCTTGTCACGCGCAATGCCATAGCGTTCACCATGCCTCTTCCGCACTCTTATGATAAGAGCATCCGTGCCATCGACGGGGTGCGGGGCGTGACCTACATGAACATTTTTGGCGGCATATACAAAGAAAACAAGAATTTCTTTGTTCAAATTGCCATCGACGCCGGGAGCCATTTCGATATGTACCCCGAATTCGTGCTTTCGGACGAAACGCGTCGCGCTTTTATGAGCGACCGCCGTGGCGCAATCGTGGGACGCAAACTTGCCAACCGTTTCGGATTTAAGCCTGGCGATGTAATTCAGTTGCGCGGAACCATCTACCCTGGCGATTGGGAGTTTGTGATCGAGGGCATTTTCGATGCCCGCGACCCCAAAGCCGATACGTCGCAGTTGTTTTTCCACTGGGACTATCTGAACGAGACGCTTCGCGCCCGCTCAAAGGCGCAGGCCGACCAGGTCGGCTTCTTCGTTGTCGATGTTGCCGACATCGATCGGGTCAACGAGGTCAGCCAGACCATCGACGCTCTCTTCCGTAATTCAACCACGAATACACTCACCGAGACCGAGCGAGCCTTCCAAATCGGATTCATGAAGCAGACCGAATCGATCCTTGTCTCGATCCGCATCGTGTCCGTCGTCGTCATCGGCATCATCCTTGCTGTCATGGCCAACACCATGGCAATGACGGCGCGCGAGCGTCTCGGGGAATACGCAACGCTGAAAGCCCTGGGCTTTGGCCCCGGCTATATCGCACGATTGATCCTGGGTGAATCCGTCATGATCGCACTTATCGGTGGCACGATCGCAATCGCGCTGACACCGCCCGTCGCCTCGCGTCTTGTCGCACTTACCGAAACACCGCTTCCACCGCTAATCGTCGATACAAAAATAATCGCCCTGCAGCTGTTTGCATCCTTGGCTGTCGGCCTGCTGTCGACGCTGGTCCCGATGCATCGTGCGGCCAATATCCGCATTGTCGACGGCCTTCGGGCAGTGGGCTGACAATGCCTTTGCTGTTCACCTACAGTTTGCGCAATTTGCGGGTTCGAAAATTGACGAACGCGCTCACGGCTGGGGGCATGGCACTGGTTGTGTTCGTCTATGCCGCCGTTCTCATGCTCGACACCGGTCTTGAGAAAACAATGGCATCAACGGGCGAAGAAAATAACGTCATCTTTCTACGCCGCTCGGCGGAAGTGGAGATCCAAAGCGTCATCGATCGTCGACAGGCTTCGATCATCGAGGGCGAACCCGAGCTTATGATCGGGCAAGAAGGTATACCCCTGGTTTCGAAGGAAGTCGTCGTGATGATCGCCCTGCCCGGGTCCGACCGCTCACGAACAAGAAGCATCACGACCCGCGGTGTCGGACCTAGAGTTCTCGCCCTGAGGCCTCAGGTAAAGTTAACCGTCGGACGCATGTTCGTTCCCGGATCGAGCGAAATCGTCATAGGAGGGCGTTTCGAAGGCATCGAGATCGGATCGCAAATCCGGTTTGCCCAGCGGGAGTGGCAGGTCGTCGGCCGCTTTGACGCGGGCGGAAGCGGCTTTGACTCCGAAATATGGGGCGACAGCGAGCAGTTCATGCAAGCTTTCCGTCGGGAGGTCTTCTCCTCGGTGGTGGTCAGGCTGGCGGATCCGGAGGCATTCTCTAAGCTTAAGGCTCGACTTGAGTCGGATCCTCGCTTGACCATCGAAGCGAAGCGCGAACGTCGCTTTTACGAGGAGCAGTCGAACACGCTTTCCGGCTTAATCAAAGTACTCGGCATCACGCTCTCGACGCTTTTCTCGCTGGCCGCCGTCATCGGAGCAACCATCACCATGTACGCGGCTGTCGCCATGCGAAAAAGGGAAATAGGGGTTCTGCGCGCCCTTGGATTCCGGCAATTAAGTATCCTCGCGGCATTTTTGGCAGAAGCAATGTTTCTCGGCTTGGCCGGCTGGGCGGCCGGTCTGACACTCGCATCGTTCATGATGCAGGTGAAAATAACGACACTCAACTGGACGTCCTTCTCCGAACTCGCTTTCCCCTTCGTCCTCACGCCAAGGATTGTGTTGCAATCGCTTCTTTTTGCGCTCGGCATGGGCTTTCTCGGCGGCTTCCTTCCGGCCGTGCAAGCCGCCCGCATGAAAATCGTCGATGCGCTAAGAGCCATCTGACGCCCCGCCAGACGACGAGCGGCGTTTGCTTACGTCGGAGCAGGGATGCCAAAGCCGGGAATGGCGCTCAACAGTCCGGCCACCAGAAGCGCTCCGATCCAGCAGATGGTCCGCATGCTAAATTTTAAAGGTTGGGCTGCTTCTTGTTCTCCGCTGGCGAACAGAACGAAGGAAACCCCGATATCGAAGGTGATCATCATCCACCAGCGTGTCCAGTCGGCTCCCGTCAGGAAGATTGGCAGGAATAGTCCGAGGCCGATCCCTATCCATCCGCTGCGTGCGCGTAAGAGCGAAAACATCCGACGGAAGGGCACGCCGGAAAAATGGCTCGTCGCCTGAAGGGTGAGCGCCAACAAGGCAACCCCCAATATCGTGGAGCCGAGGAGCGCCTTCGCACCGATATGAGCAACGAAGAGGGTTGCATCGCCAATGTTTTGGTCAAACAAAGGCAAAATATTGCGGCATACCCAATCATGATAATCAACATCGAAACGAAACCCGGCCAATACTTGATCGAAGCTCGGATGAGCCAATAGCGGGTCGTTTACCGGACCATGAGGAATCCGCAGGCACAGTTGCCCTGAAATATCGCGCCGACCCAGAAGCACAATGGCAGCCGCGGCCAGCATTCCGGGACCGAGAGCGAGGAGCGCGCTGATCCGCAAAGCCGTCTCACTTCGAGCCCGCGCGAAGACGGTCAGCGAGACCATAACGCCAAGCCCAAAGACAAATGGAATGGCTTCATGCATTAAGGTCAATACGGCCGTGAGCGTACCGAATACGGCACTTGCGATCACAACTCTGCGGTCACTGCCGGCCGACTGGATTGCAACGGTGTAAACAATGAGCGCAGTAGCGCCAAACAGGTCAGGACGCACCGAGTAGAGCCCATACGCGAAGCCGAAGGGAAGCATTGGCGTAAGCAGCGCAAGCAGAACGCGCCGTTCAGAGTGCCCCGCTCCCGAAGCGACGGCTCTGGCGAGAAGTGCGAGTCCGAACGCCAAAGAGGCCGTCGGCAACCAGCGCAGGACCTGCAGGGCGGAGAAGTATTGCTCGTGCGGAAACAGCCCGACGAGTTGTCCTGCCAGTCCACGCCTGACAAAGCCCGTGGCATAGTCAACCGAATAATAGGAATACCAGTAAATATCCGGGACGACGAAGATGGCTAGCGCAACCAGAATGAGTACCCAAACCGCTAACAGCAACCCGAGCATCGTGTAATTCCGGCGAATGGTGCTGTCCTGATCGATCGGTTTCATGGGTTCCTCATTCTCCCGCGGAAGAGCGTGTTCTGTTGACTGCTGAATGGCATTCGGGTGCCGCAGGGGCCCGGATTGTTGACCATCCGTCACTAGCTGACCGTCCCATCGAGAAGCAGATCGGCAAGCGCGTCGCCAACCGAGGATGCCAACGCCGTTCGTGTTGTAACGTGGTCAGGCGCGTAGCCCGATACGCTGACCAGTATTCTTCCCCGAATGCGATAGCCTACGAGATACAGACGGCCTCCCAGCTGTTCAAGGACCGAGGCCGTATAACGCTCCAGTCCGGAAATTTGTAACATCGATGCCTCGCCGCAGGGACGACTCAATTCCGCAGGCATTTCGCCAACCAGCGAGCATCCGACGGGCAGGTCGGCTCCGAGCACAAGCCGTTCCAAATGACGCGCCAGCCACAAGGGCACATAGGGAAGAAGAGGGGCGAGCGGGGTCAAGTCATCCCCCCACCGGAGCAGTGAGGTCAGGGCAGTCCTGAGCTCGCGTTGAAACGGGCGCAGATTGGTGCGGTAAGCGTCGGGGTCGGCCATGACGGTGATGGCCCGCAGCGCGTTGCCTCGCCGGTCCCCCGGCTGGCGGTCGCTGACCGGCAGCACCAGCTTCACGCGGCCGGAAGCGTCCACGCGCCCGAGCCGGAACGCGAGCCGTGTCGCAAAGGCCGCAAGCAGCGTATTGCTCGCCACACCCAGATCCGCTGCCCGCGCTTCGCATGCCGCTTCGTCGAGAACCACATGTACGAGCGGAACGTCTACCGTGGGCTCAGGTGCGTCATGCTGACCGTTAAGGAGTCGTGACGTGGAGTGCGGTATGGCATCCGCCCCTTTTGTGCGTGGCCGCCGCAGCAGCGTCGCCAAGGCACGCACCACTTCCGGTAAGGCGCGCGCACTCTCCACAGCATCGCGCGCCAGCAGCACCGGAGACCATCGCCACGATGGTGCCGGAAATCCGGGGTCCAAAGGTCGGCCCGCCACCGCGTCGACCATGGCCTGAATGGCGGCCTGTCCGTCCGCGATCGTATGCGACACGAGGATCGAAAGCGCGCAGCTGCCATCGTCCAGTACCTGAACGGCGAGGCGCCAGCCCGGACCATACTCGGGGTCGATAGGCAGCTCGACCAGCGAACTACGCCATTCGGGCAGACTCTCGAGCGGAATCGGATCCCGAAACCATTTCACGGGGACGGGAACAGGGCTCGCCACCCAGCGGTGCCGTCCCCATGGCAAGGGGGAACGCCTGAGCACGCGTCCGAGCAGGCTTTGCGCGAGGCTCACGTTGAACTGATCGACCTTGGCTTCATCAAGCGGGTGCGAATAGATCCATGTGAAGTGCAATACGGGCCCTCGCCCAAGCGCGCGCAGGCCGACGAACGAGCCTTGGTCGGCGTAACACAGGACGTTGTCCGAACCTGCATCAGCTTCGCTCGCTTGGCTGCGGTGTCCGCGCCGTCGATCGGCAGACGCCCCGCTCACGCCAAGGCTCCCCTTAACCGTTGCTGTGCAAGGGGATGATTGGTGAGTGCAGCCCGATGCCTGCCAATAAAGGTGAGGACATCAAGCGCCAACTCTTCCGACGCCACGCGATATTCGGCTTTTGACGGAGCCGCGCCGACTTTGACGCCGACATCCCTTGGTCCCAGCGCTTCAAACGCAGCCTCGTCCGTCACATCGTCACCAAGATAGAGCACCTCTGGGTCGGTGCCCCAGTTGTCACGAAGCCACCGCACGGCATCACCTTTGCTGGTGCGCAAGAGAGCCAGTTCGATGACGGCTTTGCCCTCTCTCACATGCAGTTCAGGCCATCCGGACAGATGGCCACGCACCTTGGCGAGGACGTGCTCCGCATCCGAACGGGTGGCCTGCCGCACATGCACGGCGATGCCCAGCGGTTTGCGTTCGAGCCAAGCCCCCGGTGCCGGCGCGCAGAATTGTATCAGCTCTCGCTCGAGTGCGTCGAGCCGTGCTTGCCCTTCCGGAGTCCTTCCGACTGTGTCGTGCCCCGGCAATTCGGCACCATGGGAACCCACCAGCATGACAGGTCCGTCAAGACCCGAGTGAATGCGAAGATTATCGAGCGAGCGTCCGGAAATGATGGCCAAGCGTGTATGCGGCAGGCCTGCGAGCGAGTGCAGGAGATCGAACGCGCCCGGCAAAAGCTGCGCCTGCTCCGGACGCGGTGCGAGCGGCGCGAGTGTTCCGTCATAGTCGGAGCACACCAGAAGGTGCCGCGCCGCTCCAAGCGAGATCAATCGTTGGACGAGGGCTTCCGGCAGAAGGGTGCTCATCGGGCTTTGTTCAGGCGCGCGAGGAAGGCCTCGGCCCAATGGCGAGCATCAGCGGTGAACACGGCCTGACGTAGCCGCTCCATACGGCCCCGTGTCTCGTCGACTTCTGCACGAATGGCCTCACCCATGCCGCGCGTCAAATCAGCGACATCCCCAGGTTCAACCAGCCAAGCGTCATGCAATTGGGCCGCGGCACCCGTCGTCCTGCTGAGCACCAGACCACCATCCCCCGCTTGGCGGCAGGCGACGAACTCTTTGCTGACCAGATTCATACCGTCGGCGAGCGAGGTAACAAGCATGATGTCGGCGGCCACATAGAGCGCTACGACTTCCTCGGTTGGCACCGCTTCATAAACATAGTGGATTGGCCGAAGTCCAAGCGCGGCAAGTTCAGCGTTGGCCGACAGCAGTGTCTCTTCCACCGTAGCGCGAAGGTGCTGATAGGCCGTAAGGTCGCTGCGGCTTGGCATCGCCACCTGAATGAACTGGATGTCGCGTCCTTTGAACTCGTCGCTTTTGAGCAGATCCGCCACCGCCCGGATGCGAACGTCGATACCCTTTGTGTAGTCGAGCCTGTCCACACCCAGCAGAATCAATTCCGGAGCGTCGAAATCGGCACGAATCCTCGCCGCCGATTCCTGCGCCGCTGGTGAGGCAGCGAGACTGGAGAACCGCTCTGAGTCCGGCCCTATGGGAAACACTCCCACCGTCACGCGTCGCGTGCCAGTCGGCTCGCTCACGAGCAGGCTGTTGCCTTCGCGGCGCACCGACGCGTGTAGGCAAGCCACCGCCATGAACCGCTCCGCAGAAGATGCGGTTTGGAAGCCGATAAGATCGGCGCCAAGCAGCCCATCCAAAACGTTCTCGTTCCACGGCAGCGTTTCGAACTCCTCAGGCGAGGGAAACGGCACATGCAGAAAAAAGCCGATGCGTAGGTCAGGCCTGGTCTCGCGCAGGAGGGCAGGAACGAGCTGCAGCTGATAGTCGTGGACCCACACGGGCGCTCCGGCGGGCGCACTGCGGGCCACACAGTCTGCAAACCGCTGGTTGATCCGGCGGTAGACCTCGAACTCTTCGTCGCAAAACACCGGAGCAATGCCAACCTCATGGTAGAGCGGCCAGAATGCGGTGTTGCACACACCGTCATAAAAATCGACGACCTCCCGCTTTGTCATCGGAATTTCTATGATGGCGATGTTGTCGGTGCGCGGTGGACGCGTTGGCCGGGGCCCGCGGCTGTCTTCGGGCGCAGGGCTGCCACGCCACCCGACCCAAACGGCATTCAGATTCTTCAGCGCAGGTTCGAGCGCACTGACAAGCCCGCCAGGCGAAGGCCGCCAACCCGAAACCGCCTGCCACTCGACCGGCAGCCGGTTGGCAACGATAAAGGTGCTGGTCGCGTGGGTAGACGGCCCATCGTTCCGCAATGGGGAGGAATCGAAGTAGCCATCATCGACCATTGAAGTAGAATTTGGAATTAGCATACCGCCGCCGTCCTATGCCCGCCAGACAGGCATCGTATACTGGCAATCTGGTAAGCCGATTTTGCTCCCGTGCTGATTTCTGATCGAAAAAAACAATCGTCGATCATGAAACGACCTATATTTTGCACCAGCCGAGAGCCTTATTTCATTTTGAATGCGCGCATAGTACTCGACACTTGTTCAAAGTGGCAAGGAATTCAATTAATTGAGCGGATTACTGTACTCAAATTGAGCCCTGTGGCGCTTGAAAACGCACGCCCCTTGCCGCTTCGAAGGAAAGTCGCGTACTAAGGCCAAATCGAGTCTGAGTATCGGAAAGGCGGTCAAATCGTGACTGCGATGGTTGGTGTGAGTATGGGCTATCAACAGCCGGAAAATATCGGATCGGCAGTTTCCAGATCGCCGGCGCTGCACATTACCAACGTTTTAACCCACATCGCGCCGATAGGGGTGCACGGCATACCGGGCCGCTCCAACGTCGGTCGCGGGATGTTTGCTGGTGCGCCTGCAGGAGCTTGCATCGATGGCTGATCTGCGTCCTTTGCATGACTGGGCAGGCCCTCCGGCAAGGCTGACTTATTGGCACCCGTCAACGGCATCCCTCGCAAGCGCTCAAAACGCACCTTTATCGCCCGTGCCTCCGAGCTATGAGCAGGAGCAGCATCTGCGCGCCTTCCGCGCTTGCGAGCAGCGGCATGAAGAAATGGCGCGGCTGCTTATTGTTGTGTGGGAGGAACCCGGCTTTTGTGACCTCGCAACCATGAACCAGGTTGTAACTGCGCATTTGCGCAGGCACGACACCTATCACAGCTGGTTTGAAGAGCGGGGCGATGCCATCATGCGCCATGTGCTCACGGATCCGGCAACCATCCAGATGGAGCACACGACGCTCGGCGAGGTGAGCGCCGAGGCTTGGCGGCATCACGCCATGGCAATCCCTGCACCGTTTGAGTGGGATTGCTTCCGCTTTGGGATCCTGCAACGCGCGGCGGGGTTCACTTGCTTTGCGAGTATCGACCACCTGCACGGAGATGCGTCGGTCATTCCGCTGATGATGAAAGAGATTCATGAAGCGTATCGCGCCTCGCTCGATGGCGCACCACCGCTAAGGCTTGGCCCGGCAGGGCACTATGTGAATTACGCCTCAAGCCAGCGGAAGCGGGCAGCGACGATGACGCTTGCGGATCCGGAAGTGACCGGGTGGGTCGAGTTCCTGCACCGCAACGAGGGGCGGATGCCTCCTTTCCCGCTGCCACTCGGTGTGCTGGAGGATCGTTGTCTCGCCGAATATGTGGATTTGGATGTCCTTGATGCGGTCGGCATGGCCGCTTTCGAGTCGGCGTGCCAGGCGTCTGGCGCGCGGGTGATCGGCGGTCTTCTGGCCTGCGCGGCTCTGACCGAACGCGAACTGGCGGGAAGCAGCCGCTATCGTGTTGTCACCCCGATGGCGACACGAAAATCACCGCAAGCCTTCAGAACGGCGGGTTGGTGCATGGGTGTGGTGCCGATTGATCTCGACATTGCCAATCATCCGTTTCCCGAACTGGCTGGTACGGCTCAGCGCGTTTTCGACGGTCGATTGGGCATGGCCAATGTGCCGATCGAGCGCGTGCTTGAACTGGCGGCAGAATTGCCGACGATTAGGCCGGTCGCGACGGGGGGCGTCATGCTTTCCTTTAACGATATGAGCCGTCCGCCGCTTAGTCCCCACATTGAGCGGGTCTGGCAAAAGGTAGACGGGCGGATCTATATCAGCCAAGGCATGGCCGCGCAGGTTTCCCTCTGGTTCTTCCGAACTCAAAAGGGGCTCACGCTGGCGGCCGCCTATCCGGCCAACATCACGGCCAGGGCGTCGATGCAACGCTATGTCGAAGCGCTTCGGAACACGTGCCGCCAAGTGGCCGACTCATGGATGCGGTTGCAAGCCGATATCGGCGGCCTATGATGACCCAAGCCAAACCTGTTTCCGCCCAGCTTTCGAACATTCCGACGCCTTTCCTTACTTTCGCCGATCATGGTATGTACCTCGCACATCAGGCAGGCGGACAGCATGCCGTCATTCAGGTGCTATGGCGCTTCCGCCGGCCGGTGGACCTCGACGCACTGACACGATTTTATGGCCACCTGGCGCATGGCCGGCTGGCGCGGCTCATCCGGCCGGCGCAGCTTCCTTTCGGGCGGCATCAATGGTCCAGCGCGCCGCGTCCCTCGCCCGTCCTTGCGGTTGCAGCCGACCCGATTTCTCCCGTGGCCCTGCAGAGTTGGGCCGATGCGCAGGTAGAACTGCCCTTAGACCCTACCCTCGGGCCAGCCTGGAACTTTACCGTTCAGCCGCTTACCGACGGCTCCACCGTGGCCTCACTCGTTGTGTCCCATTGCATCGCGGACGGCATGGCGGCAACCCTTGCCATTGGCGAAGCGGTAAGGGGCGAGCGATGGCCTTCCGTCGATGTCGCCGGGAATTTATCCAAAGAAATCCTGCGTATCCTGAAGGACATGCCGACAACATTCCGGGCGCTTGCCGAACTGATCCGGACGGTATGGGCCGCACGCAGCCAAACCCGATTGACGAAGGCCTCACCCGCCACGATCACGGCTAACGACCAGACCGTCGCTTTCCCGTCGGTTTTCATCCGCGTTCCCATCTCGGATTGGGACGCGCGAGCCGCGAGCCTCGGAGCCAACCGCCTCGCGCTTTTGGCGGCGGTGACCGCGGCATTCGCCGAGGCTCTGGGTCGTGTCCGTGACGGCCATGTGACTTTGCTGTTCCCGGTCAATCAGCGCGACGGACTGTCGGATAGCGGCGGAAACCGTGTTTCGCTGGCGACCTTCAAAGTGCCGGTCGACGAACCGCGCGGGCGCCTGCATCAATTACAGAGACGGCTGCAGGCGGCCCTGCTTAAAACACGGCGGGAGCCTGACTCCCTTGCCAAACTCATGCCCTTGGTCCCCTTTGTGCCCCGCCGCGCGTTCTCGACCGCCGGCCGTCTGGCCCTTGGCGCGCTCGCTGATCTGCCGGTCACCTGCTCGCATTCGGGCGATTTGCCCGCCGATGTGCTGATGATCGATGGCATTGCGGCCGACCGGATTTGTTTTCGGGGCATCGACCGTAAGCTGCCGAGACACGCGATTGAAGAGCGTCAGGGTGTGGCTACGCTCCACTCGGGTTTGATCCCCGGATTTCTGCTTCTCAATTTCGTCGCATACCAACCCGGAGTGGTGACCGAGCCTCGCCATCTTCGTGCGATCGTCGAGCGGTTGCTCGCTGCCTATGACCTCGCCGGCGAGTCCTTCGATGGCTGAGATCGACCCGCCCCGTTCACCTGCCCATGCGCGCCACCGATTGGCGTGGCTGGACCAGTTGGCCTATGAGTTGTTCAGGGCTACCGGTCGAAGCCAATTGATGCAATGCCTCTGGCTTTATGACCGCGACGTGAACATTGACGCGCTGGTGAGGACGAATGAGCGTCTCGCTGCGCTGTCCTTCAACCGGCTGATCGAGCCGTCCCCCTTTCCTTTTGGCCGTCCGCGCTGGGTGAAACCTGCGGGCGCTGCCCTGCCGATCGAGACCAGCCCCGCGGTGCTGCCACGATCGCAGTTACTGCCATGGGCCAACCAACGCGCACGCGCACCCATCGATCCCGTTCAGGGACCCGCTTGGCGAATGTCCGTGCAGAGGTTCGACGATGGCAGCACCGCCGTGAGTACCGTGGGATCCCATCTGGTGATCGACGGCATGGGAGCCTTGCTTGCCATTGAAGCGGCGGCAAACGGCATCGCCGTCCCGAGCCCGTACCAGCCCCGAGGGGCACGCTTATGGCTGGCTGGCTGCGTTTCGGATGCATGGCAGATCCTCGTTGATGCTCCCCGCACCCTTGCGGCCCTCGCCCGGATTGCAACGACGAGCGGGGGCAGCCCCGCCGGGCCCTTGAAGAAGCCAGCAATTCCGGCCGATGATACAAGGAGCGACCGTCCAACCGTCGTGGACCTTCCGGCCGTCGCCGTGACCATCGAAGCGCAGGCTTGGGATACATGTGCACAAAGGCTCGGAGGCCACGCGAACACGCTGCTGCCGAGCTTTGTGGCGGCGCTTGCATCCCGTCTGGGACGCCGTCGTGCCTCAGACGGAACGATCAACCTGCTTGTGCCGATCGACAGGCGGCGCGGCCTGAACGATGACCGAGCATTGGCCATCGAATTCCGGTCGATGACCCTGAGTCCCGAAGGTCTCTCCACAAATCTGCGGCCGGTCAAAGCGGCCCTGATGGCACTGCTTCGCGGCACGAAGGAGTTGCAGACCGATACACTGGCGTTGCTCCTGCCGGCGATCGCCTGGATGCCGCGTACCTTCGCCACGGCTCTTGTGAATCGGTTGTTCCGCTATGCCGACGAATTGCCGGTGAGCTGTTCCAACCTTGGAACGCTGCCGGAAGGGCTCGCCTATATCGACAGCGCGCCCTGTGGTCGGGTGATGACCCGGGCCGTGGATGTCAACGTCACACGCCATGACCTTGAGCGTTCGCACGGCCACCTCGTTGTGGTGGCCTCCTGCTTCGGCAAGATGGTGTCCCTCTGTGTCGAGGCCTACCAGCTGGAGCCCACACCAACCACGCCTGAAACGCTCCGTGTGGTTACCTTGCAGACACTCGCCGAATTTGGGCTCGACGCCATGATCGACTTCTGACGCATACCATTCGGCGCTCAAACAGCATCTCAAACCATTGCCGAGCAATCAATTTTAGCCAAATCGTAAAGACACAAAGGGAGGTTATACACGGGTCACAAGTAATATCTTGAAGCAACCGTCCGAATGGGCCACAGTATCGCAAATTACATCGTCGCTTAGTCGTTCCGGATCATTTTAAACTTGGGTTTTTACCATGTATGTACGTGTCAGACAGTTCGCAGTCCTTGGATTTTTGATTTCATCCGCCAGCTGCGCATGGGCAGCCACGGTACCCGGAGCGCCAACGAGATGAATTGCTTGCGTCCCTGCCAACCGACAATCTTGGCAGCACACCGCAATTGGAGTGGTGGCAACGACGGCTGAAGCCCGAGGGTGTTCCGCCTGATGCCTGCGTAGAGATTTCGACGACCTGGCTCAAGGGTCAGATAGCGGCTCAGCAGCCCTTCCACTATATGATTCAAATCACCGAAAATGAGCGGGCCGAAGCCATAGCACTGACGCCTGAAAAGCCGAGCCAGCGCGTCTTCTGCCATTCCTGAACCGGAAACATCCAGCAACTTCCCTCCCCCTTAAGGCACCGATGTGGCGGACAAGAATGATTAAGCACACCAAACGACTGCCTTGGCTCCGCACGCTGATCTGCTCCGCATCGGTCTTTTTGTTCAGTGCGGCAGCCTCGGCCCATGATGCCAGCCTGACGCTGGTACAATCCGGAAAGACCAGTCTGGAACTGACCTTTTCACTTGAACCAGTCCAGACCCTGCACGCTATTTTGGCGACGGATCTCGATATTTTTTCGTTTCTGAAACGCTATAGCGAAATGCCATTATCCGACTTCTCGTCGGCACTGTTCGTTGTAGAGGCCCAGCTCAGTCACGACGTCACGCTCGATACGGGGGATGGTCAGGTCCTCGTGTTGAAGGATTGGCATTGGCCGAACGCTGCCGATCAGCAGGCCTATCTTCAGCAACAGGTCGATCAAGTGCTGAAAGGGCCGACACAGCCCCTTCAGCTCGTTCCGTTGGACGTTACGGCCCATGCCGAAAGCAAAATTCCGCTTAATCGCGTGCGCATCAGCATCCGGCAGCCGATCCGGCCGATTTTTCTGATCCGTCCGGGCATTGAACAATTCTGGATCGATGACATGGCACCCGATGCCATTCTGGATTTCTGATCAAGAGAGCGATACACCTATGGCTCACCTCATAGCACTTATTAAAAATGCCCGCCGGCTCCGTATCCTTCAGGATCCCTTGCTGCATTTTCTCATTCTGGGAGCCCTCGTCTTCGCCGTTGATCAAGTGCTCTTCACATCCCGCGGCGATGCGGAAACCATTATCGTCAAGGGTGACGTTCAGACCGAACTCGGTGATCTCTTCCGGGTTCGAAACAAGCGGGAAGCCAGTGCCGAAGACATGAAGGCGCTGATCAAGGGATGGGTCGAGAGCGAAGCCCTCTATCGGGTCGGCATAGAGCAGGGCCTCGATCGGGGCGATCGTAAAATTCGCGACCTGATTATCGGCGATGCCATCGGCGTGATCCAATCGGGATTAACGGTGCCCCCTGTCACCACCGATGCGTTGCGAACATGGTTCGAGGCCCGCCGCGCCTCTTATGAAAAGCAAGGCCTTTCGGAATCTTTCGAAACGCTCAGCGACAAAATCCGCCGCGATTGGACCGATGAAACACAAGCCGCCCTGCTCGCCGCGGCCATTCGGGACGCGGCGGCCAAATTCAACGTCGTCGTTGAAAAGCCCGTCGAATGAAGGGGATATTTCCTTCCCTGTCGGGCGTGCTCTATCTCGCCTTGGCGCTCTGCTGGTTCATCCTGCCGGGTCCGGCATCGGCCCATGAAATCGGCATTGCGGAACTGACGCTGACCGAAACGGCGCAAGGCAGCTTTGTGTGGAAATGGGGCGCACCGTTAAAGGGCCGCTCGACGGTGGAGGGCATAACGCCGCTCTGGCCCGAAGGCTGCATCGAGGACCACCAAACGCTGAACTGTTCCCAGGGTCTGGTGGGCAGAATTGGCGTAGACGGCTTGAGCACGGTCTATTCGGCTGCCATTATTCGCATCCATTGGCGGCAGAACGAAGAGACCGCCTACACGTTGACGCGGCGGGAAACCAGCGCTCAGGTGTATGGCGGCCCCCGCGATACGCGCGCCTGGGACGCGGTCGCAAAAGTCTATTTTCTGCTCGGCATCGAACACATTTTGACGGGCACGGATCACCTGATGTTTGTGATCAGCCTTCTGTGCCTCGTCGGCTTTCGCCGTCAGCTTCTTGTTACCATTACCGCCTTTACCGTCGCCCATAGCATCACGTTGATCTTCAGTGCCCTGGGGCTGTTGGTCGTGCGCTCGCCACCCACCGAGGCTTGCATAGCTTTGTCGATTGCCCTCGTTGCATCCGAAGCCTTGAGCGATCACAAAACGCTGACGCGGCGCTGGCCCATGGTCGTGGCGTTTATTTTCGGCCTCGTTCACGGCCTTGGGTTTGCCGGCGCGCTGAAAGAAACCGGCCTGCCCGAACAGCATCTGCCCACGGCGCTTCTGACGTTTAATCTGGGCGTCGAAGCGGGCCAGATCATGGTTTTAGCTTTGGCTGGGCTCCTTACCTTGGCAGCCTCTCGCCTTCCGGCCCAACAAAGGCTTCGTCAGGCCGTGCTCTACGGGATCGGCACAAGTGCCGTTTACTGGTCGATCGACCGCATCATGGTCCTGATCCGTTGACGTAACAGGGCTTGCACCCCGAAAGAAGCCGTCGATGGCCTATTTCAGCAGCCCTGCGCCAAGCATTTTCTGCCGCATCTGCTCGGCGATTTCCTGAGCGTCGACGGCTTCCTGAATGATGTGGGGGCGAATAAAAATGATCAGTTCGGTCCGATTGGCAGCCGTCTGGTTTTTCGCAAAAAGATCCCCCAGCAGGGTTATCTTTTCAAGCATCGGAATTCCCGACCGCTGGGATTGCTCCTGATCGCTGATCAAGCCGGCCAACAGTACCGTTTGACCGGATGCAACCACCACGGAGCTCTTCACCCGCCGCTCGGAAACGCTGGGCGTCAGCGTCCCGCTGTTCGCATTGTTGACGACATTGCTGATTTCCTGCTCGATCTCGAGCGTCACATTGCCATTGGCACTCACACGCGGCAGCACTTTGAGAATAACGCCCGTATTCCGATAATCGATATTATTGACAACCGGATAGCTCGCCGTCGTTCCCGAAAGCGAGCTTGCACCCACCAAAGTGGCCTGCGTCGTGGCAACCGGTATCTGGTCACCCACCTGCAAGGACGCGATTTGATTGTCGAGAACAACCAAGGAAGGGTTCGACAAGACTTTGACATTGGTCTTCGAACTCAGGGCACTCAAAATCGTACTCGGATCCGATTGCGCGCCCAGCAGGAAGTTGAACCCCGGCAATGCCTGTCCCAACGACTGCTGGGTGATGGCATTGTTGAGGCTCACTGACCCCGAGGTAACATTGTTACCCCCCTTCAAATAATACTGAACGCCGAATTGCAGGCTGTCATTCAGCGAAACCTCGGCAATGGTGGCCTCGATGGCGACCTGCAGGCGGGGGCGATCAAGGCGCTCGATCAAACGCTCGATCATGGTGGCCGCTTCCTGATTGGCAAAAATCAGCAGCGAATTGGTGAGCGGATCAGCCGTTATCCGGATCCGTTGCCCATCCGGCTTGGTATCCTGCCGGGTGGCTGTGTTGGCCTGCTCGGTCGCGCCAAAACTGCCCGACGGCAGCACCGCATTTGTCCCGAATATACCGGTATTGGCGACGCCTGCACCGTTCAAGGGCGCCGGATTGCCCTGATTATCGGCCGTTGGCTGGCCTTGATCCTGTCGCATCTGTCCCGAAGCACCCGATTGCATTCCCAGCATCGAAGGGTCCGATTTCCGGTTCAGATCGGAAAACCCGTCCATGGCGGTTGATCCGGTAGCATTGCCGAACGCGTCATTCAAAACGCCCGCCATCTGTTTGGCATCGCCATATTTTACGCGATAGACCCGACCGGCATTGGCAGCACTATCGGAACGGTCAAGCCGTTCAATCCATTTTGCGGCGGTCTTGATCAGCTCCTGCCGCTTGGCAATCACAAGAATGGCATTCATGCGGGCCAAGGTCTGGAATTGCAGCAAGGTCTGGTTCGCGCCGGCTTCGCCTGAATCCATAATCTTGCGCAATTCGGTAATCACGACGTCAGGGGCCGAATTGGCGAGCGGAAAGATGCCGACCGACTGCCCTTTCATCCAATTCTGATCGAACGACAGGGCTGAATCGAGCGCCGTCTGGCGGTCTGCGCTCGTGCCTTGGATCAATAGGACATTTTTAGCCGAAATGACCCGGGTCGAACCCGACTTCACCGAAAGCCCGTCGATTAATTTCTGGATCGTTTCGGCTGACACATATTTGAGCGGCAGGGCCGTAATACCGAAACCGGGCTCGACGCTGCTCGATACATCAATCCGGCTCCGGCCGGGCGCCTCATCAATCGGGACGATCCTGTACCCGAGCTTTTCGCGCAACAGGGCAGCGCCTGCCGTTTGCAAGGAGGCCTCAAACGCCCCTAACAGCTCGCGATCTTGTAAAGGGCGACCGGACGCCAACGTCACCGTGCCCTGAACGCGGCTATCAATCTCGTAATTGACCTTCAAGATGTCGCCCAAGACAGACCGGGCGGCCGCTTCAATCGGGATGGCTTGAAAGTCGACGTCATATCCGCCACTGCCCGATGCGCCTGCGTCGGCAATCGGGGAGGCGGCGCCATCATCGGCCGCATCGTCTTCCATAAAGGTCTGCGCATGCGGGCGAATGCCGTCAATCTTTCCGTCCGCCGACCGCACCGGCTTGGGATGATGGGCCTGCAAATCCATGCCCGCCACCGCCGAACGAACATCCGTTTCTTGAGGCGAGAACCGGTCATAAAGGCCGCTGCACGCCACAAGCGTGAGCAGGTTCGCTATTGCGATCACTCGGACAAAGCGGACCATCGGATCCCTTAAACACACAACAAACACTGGCATCGAAGCTATATACACGCTATGGGTGTACGGTATGTTGTTAGCGGGCATCTCACCACATCGCAATCAATATGGTCGCGATGCATTGATGTTATTAAATGCTAAATTTGGCTTGGCGGGCGTGAGTAGGTGCGGCGTTGACCGAGTTGGAAAAAAGCGGATCAGAGGAAGCCTTTCAGGATTTTATCGATAGGCTCGTCCCGACGCCGTCGAAGCGTTCAGCAACCGGCAAATTTCGCTCGTCCCGCGAGTTCCAAAGTGAATCAGGCCTGGAGCCCGAACCGTTTGCCGATGCCGTGGCACACTTCACCAAGGCCCATCGCATCTCTTATGAAGAATTGGCGACCAAACAGAGCCTCGAACATCAATTTTCGGCCCGTTTTCTGAGAGAAAACACTATTTTTCCGTTTTTGACCGAGACCGGCTCTGCGGCCTTGGCCCTGTGCTGGCCGCCGACGCAGGCTCTGATGGAAGCGGTGGAAATGGTCTTGGGCGTGGCGCCCGTACTCTATGTCCTCCTAACCAGCGATCTCGATGCCCTCTTGTCCGACCGCCTGACGGGCCCTGTCCGGGAGGCCGGCGAAGCGGCCGATGCGGAGGACACGTTCGACACCGGTTCGGCCGGAAGTCTGGATAATTTAAGGGATCTCGCCAGTGGTGCCCCCGTGGTGCGGGCCGTGAACGAATTGTTTGATCGCGCGATGGCGGTCAATGCCACCGATCTTCATATCGAGCCGATGCGGGATGCCCTCTCTGTCCGTTTGAGGGTGGATGGCCTCTTGCAGCCCATAGCCTCGCCTTCTCGCATGATGGCGCCCGCCATGATCTCCCGCATCAAAATTCTCGCCGGCTTGAACATTGCCGAGCGCCGTCTGCCACAAGATGGTGCGGCTCGCATCGTGACATCGGGGGGAGCGATTGATATCCGCGTCGCTATTATGCCGTCCCCTCATGGCGAAACGGCCGTTATCCGCATTTTACCCCGTGAGCGTGGCCTGCTTGATCTGTCGGGCATTGGGCTGATGCCGGACAGTCGGGCGGCCATCAACCGGATTCTGACGCTTCCCCACGGGATGGTGATCATCACCGGACCAACCGGATCGGGCAAGACCACAACCTTGGCGTCGGCTTTGGCCACCCTGAACCAGCCACACCGCAAAATTCTGACCATTGAAGATCCGATCGAATATGAAATTCAAGGGATTTGCCAATCGCAAGTGAAACCCGAAATCGGGCTGACCTTTGCTTCCGCCATGCGCGCCTTTGTTCGACAAGATCCGGATGTCATCATGGTGGGTGAAATTCGCGATGGCGAAACCGCCGGCATCGCCGTCAATGCGGCGTTAACGGGGCACCTTGTGCTTACAACGCTTCATACCGAAACGGCCGCTGCGGCAGTGCCGCGTCTCATCGACCTTGGCGTCGATGACTTTCTGCTGCGTTCAACCTTGCGGGCCGTCGTCGCACAACGGTTGGTGCGGGTGCTCTGCCCCCATTGCAAACGACAGACCAAACTGACCGCGGAACGCCTTGAAGCGGACCCGCGCCTCGCCATGCTCAACCTTCGCAGCGGCGATATCGTCTGCGAACCGGTCGGGTGTGAACGCTGCGGCCAATCCGGCTTTCGTGGACGAATTGGGATATTTGAAATTCTCGAACCGACCGGCGCCGTTCGCGCTCTGATCCGCCATGGCATCGATGCGGAAACCATCGAAGATGCGGCAAGCCGGGAAGGCTTCCGCAGCATGGCAACCGACGCATTGGAAAAATGCTACGAGGGCATTACCTCGCCCTCGGAAATCTTGCGGGTAACGCCGCAGCGGGTCATGGCATGACACGCTTTTCCTATCGGGGCTTGGCAGCCAAAGGGGAGATCATGCAAGGCTCCCTTGACGCCCGCACCATGGATGATGTCCGGCGGCATCTGGAAACCAAGCATCTCATACCCATCGAAATCACCGTTGAACCGGATGATGTGTTCCAAACCGAGCCTGTCGGAAACAGCCTGTTCTCTCAAATCGGACGTTTTTTTCGCAAACCCGATCACCATGACATCACCAATTTCATCCAGAATTTGGGGATCTTATTGGAGGCCTCGGTCCGGCTTGATCAAGCCTTGACCCTGCTGGAAGCCTCCGAAATGAGCGGATCCTTGTCGGACCATGTCCGCCACATTCGGGCTGCCGTCATGGCGGGCGAGTCATTGTCGGTGGCGCTGGCACGCGAACCCGATTTGTTTCCCAAAAGCATGGTGGCGCTGATCCACCTGTCCGAGCAGGCCGGCATGTTGCCGCGGGTCTTGCTGGCCATTGCCAAAGAACGCACGAAGGCTTTTCGCTTACGCCAAAAAGCCATCGACGGCTTACAATACCCCGCGATTCTGCTCGCAGCAGCGTTTGCCGTGCTCGTCTTTTTCATCAGTTTCGTCTTGCCGCAATTTGCTCCGGTTCTCATCGAAATGGGCGCCAAAGCAGACCCCACTTTGGTCAGCCTGTTAAAAGTTTCGCTTGCGCTGAATGCCCATCGCTTTATCGCGATATCGGCCTTGATCGCGTCTATCCTGACGGTCATCCTTGTCCTTCGAAACGACGATCGACGCGCCCGATGGTTCAGCGTCATGACGCGGCTTCCCGGCGCGCGATCGCTGTATCGTGATTATATAACCGCAATTTTTTGTAGAAATTTCAATCATTTAATCAGCAATGGCGTTTCCGTTGCCGATGCCATCAATCTGGTCGGACAATCCGTTGCACGGCCTGAATCACAGGCGGCATGGACAAAGGCACGCGACGATGTGCGCCATGGGGAGCGCGCCTTCGATGCGTTGACGCGCATTGGTGATCTCTCGCCCACCGCCTTGCGCATGATCCGGATTGGCGAAGAAATGGGCCAGATGCCTACGCTTGTTCACCAGGCTGCGGATCTGTTTGAAGAGCGATTTGAGCGAAACCTCGAAAAACTGATCGGCGTGGTTGGCCCCTTGGCCATTGTCGTCGTCAGTGTCGTCATCGGCGGTCTGATCGTATCGGTCATGTCGGCGCTGATGTCGATCAATGAACTTGCCCGATAGGAGAGAGCCCGAGCCATGATCCAACGCTTTACATCGAGAATGCGCCAAGCCGTGAGCAATCCTGCGGGAAGATATGAAAAGGCCGGCGAACGGGGTTTCACCCTCATCGAAGTTCTGATTGTGCTGGCGATCATCGGCATGGTTGCAAGCCTCGTTGGGCCGCGCGTTTTGGGCTATTTGTCCGATTCAAAAATTAAAGCCGCCCATGTTCAGATCGACGCCATCGGGAACGCGCTTGACCTGTTCTATCTCGATGCCGGTCGCTATCCGACCAGTACGGAGGGCCTGAACGCTCTGATCAAAAAGCCGCAAAGCAAGACCGTCTGGAACGGGCCTTATTTGCGAGCGGGCGATCTACCGCTCGACCCATGGGGCAATCCCTATCAATATCGCATCCCGGGCAAAGCGAGCCCGTTCGACATTCTGTCCTTTGGACCCGATGGTCATGAGGGGCCGCAAAGCATCACCAACCATGCCAAATAAGGCGGCAGCGGGCAGCGAGGTTCAGCGCCTTACCAACGGCTTCACCTTGCTTGAAACGCTGGCTGCCCTCGCCATCCTTGCCATCGTGGCATCCCTTGCCCTGCCCCGCACGGGATCAGGGACGTCGCCCAACCGGTTGCGGGCTTGGGCCTATCAAGTAACGGCCATTCTGGCCAATGATCGCTACGCCGCACGGCGCCGGGGCCAGCCCATTTCCACGCTGGTCGATGGCCCCAACCACCGTATCCAATCGGGAACGGCGGAACGATGGCTGATTCTTCCCGACGATGTTAATCTGGAAACCGCCTCCTCCTTGTCCTGCGACCCGACGCGTCCGTTGCCCGTCATCCGCTTCTTTCCAGACGGCTATAGCTGCGGTGAAGGACTTCGGCTCCAAACGGTTCAAAGCACAATCGACATCACCATAAACCGGCTGACCGGGAGCGTTTCGATTGCCGAATAGCCGCCCGCCCTCGCACACCGGTATCCATTCCGACACCAGCGGCTTCTCTTTGCCGGAAGTTCTGGTTGCCTTGTTGATCACGGGCCTGTTTGTCGCCGTCTTGGTCCCCATCATGCGGGATACGCTCTTTTATGCCGGCCGGCTAACCGATCGCTTGCCTATGGCACGTACCCTCCAATCCGCTCTGACCATCGACCGGCTCGACCTTTCAAACCCTAAAGCCTCGCCGGCCATGGCCGCCAATGGCTTAACAATCGTGCGGTCGATGAAACAGATGCCGCTCTCGAAAAGCCCGCTCTCCGGTGAGCCTCCCGCATGGCGTCCGGTCATGGTGACCGTTCGTGTGGAAAGTCCGACCGGCCTTCAAATGTCCAGCGACATCGTCATGCTCCGCAAGGCCACGCCATGAGAAAGCGCGAGGCCGGCTTCACCTTGCTCGAAAGCATAGCGGCGCTGGTTTTGACCGGCATGCTGCTTTCCATGCTCTCGGTGGTGACCCGCCAATTTCTATCCAATTGGAATATGGGCGCCAAGCGTGCCGAAGACGTCGAAGTTCTAGCCCTTGCTGCTGGCCGGATCACCGACGACCTTTCCGGCATGGTGGCAATACCGGGCTCGGACGCATGGCCCGCCCTTCTGTTTAAAGGCTCCGGCCGGCGCGTCTATTTTCTCGTTAACGGCAATGGCCCTCGTCAGGAAGGTCTTTATTCCATCGGTCTTCTGGCGGGCGAGCATGGCGGATTGATGCGCACCTCCCGGGGAGGGCCTGCACCGGACACGGTCGTGGAGGATGAATGGAGCGAAAATATTCGGTTGCTGCCCGACCATTACACGGTAGAATTTTCATACCGGAAACACGGAAGCGGATGGATATCGCTTTGGACTGAGCCCGCCTTGCCGGAAGAAATCAGGGTGACGCTTCGCAACGCCGATATACCATCAAGCGAGCCTTGGTCTTTTACCGTGCGCCCGAAGGCACCATGGCCGGCGCCCTGCGCGCATGTTGCCGAATTTAAGGAATGCCTTTCGCTTTCCCAAGGCCAACCGATCGATGCCTCAAAGCCCCAAACGATTCAGAAGGGTAAGTTCGCCAAACCATGGATCAAGAACGGGGCGGGGCCATGAGCGTGGGCCATACGCCCCTCCCCGTCAAATCGGGCGAAAGCGGAGCGGTGCTGGTTTCGGCGCTCTTGAGCCTTGTGCTGCTTGTTTTCGTGCTGGCCAGCATTGCCCTGCTGATCGTCAACCGGTCGAGCGCCATCGCCATCGATTCGGATCAGGTGGCCGTCGATCTTCTCACAAAGAGCGGGCTCGAAATCGGCGTATATCATGTCATGACAACGCCAAAAGAACGCGCCGTCGAGGGCGAGGACAACATCACCCTAAGCGAGGGCGAGGTGGCAATCATCTGGCGGGGCGAGAATGCCCGCCTGGACATCAACACCGCACCCCAACAATCCATCACCGACCTAATAAAGGCTTTCAGCAGCGCGTCCGACGAGCCCGAAAAAATAGCGCAGCGCATCGTTGAGCGTCGGGGCGATTCCCCCCAAGCCAATCCATCGCCAGACCGTTTGAACGCTCCACAAATCCGCCAGCGGCCCTTTGCGCATCCGGTCGAATTGCTCTCCATCGACGGTCTCTCGCCGGAGCTTTACCATCGTCTTTCGCCGTTCATAACGATCTATTCGGGGACGAAAGCGATGGATCCCCGAATTGCATCCGAGACGGTGCTCTCCCATTTGCCCGGAATGACCAATCTTCGACTCCAGAGCCTCTTGTCCCTGCGCGGAAAATCGCAAGCGGACAGTATCGCGGTTTTGAAAGAACTGGGCTTCGGCACTTCAGATCTCGACGTTCAACGCAGCCTAACGACAAGGTTCACGCTAAACGTCCGCTTGACGTCCGGCCTGATCAAGGTCAGCGAATGTGTCGTCGCGATCTTTCCGGATGATGTCGAACCCTATCGAATACTGTATGCAGATGCGATGCCTAAGAACTGAACAGCCTATGCCGAGCGTGAGTATCGTCGAGTGAGTGAAACTTTAACCGCCTTTATCAACCGCCAGATGGATGAGGCCGCAAGCGGCTTCGCGCGGGTGGCTGGGCATTTGACCCATCCCCGCCATTTGAGGCTCGTCGAGGAGGATGGCGGGAGCTTTCGGCAATTGGGTGAAAATGGTCAGATTTTCTCACCCCTTACACCGCGTCCTGTTCTTGAAGACGCCGTTCGGGATCACGACATCCATATCGAACTGAGCGACCGGCATTTCCTCGTCCGCCCCTTGTCCCTGCCTGCGGGCGCCAAGCCCTATCTCGATGGCATTATCCGCTCGCAAATTGACCGCTTGATGCCGTGGAAAGCCGACGACACGCTGTTTGGCTGGTCCATTGTCCATGACACCGATCACGAGCTGTCGATCTGTGTCGCGGCTACGCAAAGGACAAAGCTTGAAGCCCTGCTTTCACCGTTCAAGGGGCTATCGGCAAAACAATTCTTGTGTCAGGTGACCGTGCCGCTGGAGGGAAAGCCGCGCACCATCACGCTACCCTTTAGCCCGACGCAAGCCTCGGCCCCGATCTCTTCAACCCTTCTGCGCCGGGTGCTCGCGGGAGCGTTGATCCTCTCCCTGCTCTGTTACGCGGCGGCGCTGGCAACGCAATATGTCATCGGCGCCGATCTCGAAGACCTTCAGGCGCGGCTGACAGATCTCAAAAATCAGGCCATCGAGACGAATAAGACAAACGCTCCGGCATCCGATCCGATAGGGGCCGCCGCCGAGCGTAAGCGCGCCGAACGTCCGCTGGTCGAAGTCCTGAATGACCTCGCTCGTCTACTGCCCGATCATACCTACCTAACCGCCACCACGGTCGAAAACAGGAATATCCATATCGAAGGCGTGTCGGCCGATGTCACCAGCCTGCCCGCGCTGCTCGACGGCTCGGGCATCTTCGCCAACGCAACCTTCACGGCGGCAACGACACGACAACGCGCGGGCGACAGTTTCAGAATCGACGCGACCATCACCCCACGCGGAACGTCTACGCCATGAAGCTCACATTTGCATCGGCGCTCCAGCTGACATCACAGCAGCGACAAGCCATGATCATGGTGATCGGCTTGCTGGTTCTGATGGCGGTTTCGATTGTAACCTCCATCGCCAGCCTGTTCGACCAGCTGAACGAACGTTCCGCGAGCCAAGCCACGCTGCGCCAGTTCGAAACCCGCATCGCACGGCAGCCGGAAACAACCAAGCTCCTGAAACTGAAGCCCGAAGATTATCGCCTTCCGGTGACATCGGCATCGCTTGCTGCCGCCGATCTCCAAAAGCGGATGAGCACGGCCTTCGCCGCCAATGGCGGAACGGTCCTATCAACCGAAATCATCCCGAACGATGCCTCGGACAGTCCCCCCCGTGTCGGACTTTCGGTAGGCTTCATCATCGACGAAGCCGCCTTACAGGCCGCTTTATATATCATCGAAACCGCCCGCCCTGCGATCGCCATCGACGGTGTAACCCTTCGCCCCATGCCCCAACCGGATGCTGCAACCACCGCACCGAAACTTCAGGGCAATCTTTCGGTTTCGGCTTTGTGGATGAGCGACCGTCCATGAAAAAAAGCCCGAACCAATCGACCCTCTACCGGTTAAGCGCCCTCGCTTTGGCGATCATGGCAGCCTCATCGCCTGCCGCCTTCGGACAGGTCGAATCCGATGACCAGACGGAGAGCGCATGGGTGCGCCCGCTTGCCGAGCTGACGGCCTATCGGGAGCATCCGCTGTTTTCACCCTTGCGCAAACCGTCGCCTGCCGTCTCGTCTGATGGCCCTTCCCTTTCGCCAAAGCCGGGCGACCACGCCTTTGATGGCATTCTTGTCGGTATTTTATCCTCCAGTGGCGGGGATGGCGTTGTGCTCGTGAAAGACACGGCCAGCGAAACGGTGACACGCGTTCCGCTTGGCGGCACGTACAAGGATTGGACGTTGACCACGATTAACCGGCACGATGCTGTTTTTGACTGGGGTGATACGCGAACAACGGTATCGCTTGATCAAGCCTTGCAAAACAATGCCGGCGCGCCTGCAGCGGAGCAATCACCCGCCACACCCGATCAACCGTAAGCGCCTAAAAGCCAATCCAAACTGGCCCGTCGATGAACACGACAACGGCAACAAGGCCAAAAGCGAGAAAGGGGCCGAACGGCATCGGATCGCGAAGGGCAGCGCGCCCCAAACGAAACGCCCGCAGCATAAACGCCAACAGCGCGGCAAAGGTCGCAATCAACACCACAGGACCAATGCCGGCCGCGCCAACCCAGATCCCTCCAGCGGCGAGCAATTTGACATCGCCAAGGCCCAGTGAATCGCGCTGCCGCCAATGACGGAAGGCCGCACGGGTGCATAGCAAAAGGCCGCCCCCCAGCACCACGCCCAAACCGGCATCCAGAACATTGCCCTCACCGGTCAGGACAAGCCGAAGACCCCCAAGAGCAGCAACCGCCAAAGTCGCGGCATCGGGCAAGATCATATGCCGAAAATCAATGATGCTGGACCAAATGAGGACCGCGACCAAGGCAACAAAGAGAAGGGAGTTCACCATCAGAAGAACAAGTTCCCGTTCGAAGAAAAGGTCAGCCGAATCCGCTTCCAAACGGAATTACCGCAGCGACGCCAGCAGCACGTGTAGTGTCTCGTCCGGCGTCAACCGGTCGGTATGCAGATGCAACTCCGGCGTCTCGGGGGCTTCGTAAGGGCTATCAATCCCCGTGAAATTCTTGAGGTCGCCACGGCGCGCTTTGGCATAGAGCCCCTTGGTGTCGCGGCCTTCGCAAATCGCAAGCGGCGCATCCACAAATATCTCGAAAAATTCGCCCTCGTCAAAATGACTGCGCGCCATGGCACGGTCTTCGCGGAACGGCGAGATGAAGGAAACCAGAACAATGAGACCGGCATCCACCATCAACTTGGCCACTTCGGCCACGCGCCGGATGTTCTCGACACGATCGGCTTCCGTAAAACCGAGATCCCTGTTCAATCCATGGCGGATATTGTCACCATCCAGAAGATAGGTGTGCTTTCCCTCGGCGAAAAGCCGCTGCTCGAGCAAATTGGCCATTGTCGATTTGCCGGACCCCGACAGACCCGTAAACCACAGACAGCGCGGCGTCTGCATCTTAAGCGCCGAACGCTCCGTTTTAGTAATCGTGAGCGCCTGCGTATGGATATTATCGTCACGACGAAGCGCGTGACGGATCATACCCGCACCAACGGTCTCGTTGGTCAGGCGGTCAATGAGGATAAAAGCCCCCAGCCCCGGATCTTCCTGATACGGCGCGAACGGCACCGTTCGATCAATCGACAAATTGACCGTCCCGATCTCGTTCATCTCCAGGGTCTTGGCCGCCAGATGCGAACCGCTATTGATGTCGACGCGGTATTTTATATCGGTAATTTGCGCGACAGCCGTTTTGCGGTGGAGCTGGATAAGGTAGGGACGGCCCGACAACAGATGATGCTCATGCATCCAGATCAGATCGGCATCAAATTGGCTGGAGTGTAGGATCGGCTCCTGCTTAGCAGCAATCACATCGCCACGACTGATATCAATCTCGTCGGCCAGAACGAGGGTAACCGACTGCCCTTGCGAGGCTTCGCTAAGATCCGCGTTGCCCCCGACAAGGCGTGCAATCGTGCTCTCCTGCCCGCTCGGGCTGACGCGGACGCGGTCACCAACCTGAACGGTCCCCGACGAGATCCGGCCCGCAAATCCTCTGAAATCGGCATTGGGCCGGCTAACCCATTGCACGGGCATGGCAAAGCCCTGCCGTGTTCCTCTTGGTCGAACCGGGATGTGCTCGAGCCAACCAAGAAGCGTCGGCCCCTGATACCAGGGCACCGTGTCGGGGGCTGGCGCGATGATGTTTTCGCCCATCAAAGCCGAGATCGGAATGGCGGTTACATCGTCAATTCCGATGCTTTCGGCAAAAACGCGATATTCCGCCACGATGGTCTCGAAGCGTTCTTTCGACCACTCGACCAGATCCATTTTATTGACAGCCAACACCACCGACCGAATACCCATGAGGCGCGCAATTCGGCTATGCCGGCGGGTCTGCACCAGAATACCTTTACGGGCATCGACAAGCAGAATCGCAACGTCCACGGTCGAGGCGGCGGTGGCCATATTCCGCGTGTATTGTTCGTGTCCGGGTGTATCGGCAACGATCAAGCGCCGCCGATCGGTCGCAAAAAAACGGTAGGCGACATCGATGGTAATGCCCTGCTCGCGTTCGGCTTGCAGCCCATCGACAAGCAAGGCGAAATCGAGTTTTTCCCCTTGCGTACCAAAGGCTTTGGAGTCCGAAGCCAGCGCCCGAAGCTGATCGTCATAGACCTTTTTCGTCTCGAAAAGGAGGCGACCGATCAGCGTCGATTTGCCGTCGTCGACACTGCCGCACGTCATAAAACGCAAGAGATCCACGATCAAAAATATCCTTCTTGTTTCTTGCGTTCCATCGAGCCCGCACCGTCGTGATCGATCACCCGGCCTTGGCGCTCCGATTGCGTAGCGCCCAAGACCTCCGCAACGATCTCGTCAAGCGTGGTCGCGCTGCTCTCCATACCCGCCGTGAGCGGATAACATCCCAGCGTCCGGAACCGGATACGCCGCATCTGCGGCACTTCATCGGGTTCAAGCGGCAAGCGGTCGTCGGCGACCATAATCCACTGGCCATTGCGCATGACCACCGGTCGCTCGGCGGCATAGTACAGAGGAACAATCGGAATATGTTCTTCCGCGATGTAGGACCAGATATCGGCTTCCGTCCAATTCGAGAGCGGGAACACGCGGATGGTTTCCCCGGGATTGATGCGCGGGTTATACAGCGTCCAAAGTTCAGGCCTCTGCGCCTTGGGATCCCAGCGATGTCCCGGCGCACGGAATGAAAAGATCCGTTCCTTGGCACGGGATTTTTCTTCGTCCCGACGCGCCCCGCCAAAGGCAGCATCAAACCCGTAGTGATCGAGCGCCTGCTTCAACGCCTCGGTCTTCATCACATCGGTATGCACGGCGGAGCCATGGCTGATCGGACCGATCCCTTCCGACTGCCCCCGCGGATTCGTGTAGGTGATCAGTTCAAAGCCGATGTCTTCGCGCATGCGCTCGCGAAACGAAATCATCTCCGGAAACTTCCAGTCCGTATCAATATGCATCAAGGGAAACGGGATGGGCCCCGGATAAAACGCCTTCTGCGCCAAATGCAGCATCACCGACGAATCTTTGCCGATCGAATACAGCATCACCGGCTTTGCGGCCGTAGCCGCGACCTCGCGGATAATTTCAATCGATTCGGATTCGAGAAATTTAAGATGTTGCAACGAAATAACTCAGCCAGAACCGTGAATAGGGTGGATAATATATACACATGATCGCTTCTGATAGGCAGTACCTATTTTTTGACCACGTCTGTCCCGGATTTCAAATCTGCCCGTCGGATAAAAGGATCTCGATTCTTAATTCGGTATACCGACACAAAAAAGGCGCCGATCGCTCGGCGCCTTTCGCTAAAATTGGATAGAGCGGTCTTACTTGGTCGCAATCGACTTCCAGGCGGTCGACTTGATCTTGGCCACAACAGCGGCCGGCATTGGGATATAGTCGAGGGACTCGGCCATCTGATTGCCATTCGCGAATGCCCAATCAAAGAATTTGAGCGCTGCGTTCGAAGCAGCCACATCATCAGGCTGAGCGTACATGAGAATGAACGTCGCATTCGTCATTGGCCACGAAGCCGCACCCGGCTGGTTGACAATCACGAGGTTGAAGTTCGGGGCGCTGTTCCAGTCGGCGCTGGCGGCAGCGGCGGCGAAGCTGGCGAGCTGCGGCTTAACGCGCTTGCCCGCGGCATTGATCATGTCCGTGTGGGTCAGATCGTTCTGCTTGGCGAAGGCGTATTCGACGTAACCGATCGAACCCTTGGTCTGCATCACGTTCGCTGCAACGCCATCATTGCCCTTGGCACCGATGCCAACGGGCCATTCGACAGCCTGACCAACGCCAACGACCGATTTGAATGCCGGGCTAACCGCTGAGAGATAGGTGGTGAAGTTGAACGTGGTGCCCGAGCCATCCGAACGACGGATGACGATGATTGGCAGGGCAGGAAGCTTCGCCTTCGGGTTCAGCGCGGCAATGGCCTCGTCATTCCAACGTTTGACTTTGCCAAGATAGATATTGGCCAGCGTTGCGCCGTCGAGAACGAGCTCGCCCGCACCAACACCCTCCAGATTCACGACCGGAACGATACCGCCCATGACCTGCGGCCACTGAACGAGGCCGTATTTGGCAAGATCTTCGGCCTTCTGCGGAATGTCGGTTGCACCGAAGGTGACGGTCTTGGCTTGGATCTGCTTGATGCCGGCGCCCGAACCGATTGACTGATAATTGAGGCCCACGCCGGATGCCTTTTTGTAGGCATCGGCCCATTTCGAATAGACCGGATAGGGGAACGTCGCGCCAGCACCCGAAATGTCATCGGCTAGAGCAGCGGAAACGGAAACGGCGGCGGCAAAGCCCGCTACGATAAGGGTCGAGAGTTTCACGACAATAACTCCATGTTGAAGGTGCTCGCAACTCCCAAAGCCCCGCACGGGACCCACAAGAGCGGAACAGACGAAACGGGCTTTTGCACCGCTCGTGCTCTCCTATGTAGCTTTCTTGAACCTTTTATGACGGTGCCGCTTTTCTCGGCAATCCAACACCATTATGGATTTGTTTTCCGATGAACTGGACGGCCATTCATCGGGCGGCACGCCAATAATCGCGCCACACCTAACATTCCGATGGAGCTGGCCCTGCAAATTATTCCGATCCCCTGTTGGATTATCTGCCACGAACCGATAGGCTCCCCCTTCCTGTAGCGTCGCCTTGCGGCACGCCTGTTGGAGGCGAATGACAATGTCGGTTCAAGGGATGGGGTGGCAGGGACGATTCCTAAACCTGTTCTCTGAACAGCTCGAACGATCCGGAATTCAGGTGGCCCAGCCCTACGATAAACAGGATAGGACGAGGCGAGATCGCTCCATCGGCGTATCGGCTGGCCGCAACAAACAGGCGGTGACGCTGGCCAGTCTCCGCGCCCTTTATTTGAATATGCTCGTGGCAGACGAGCAAACAGCCCTTTTTCGATGATCAAGCGAAGCTTCAAAATGAAAAAACATACGAAATTGCCGAATTCTCCCTCCGAACCGTCGGTGGGTGAGCAACCGACCAAAATATCCCTGCCGGCCTTGACGCACGCCCATCCTGCCCGCAATGCCGGCACCGCTTTGCAGCTCGACTGGTTTGAAACGGTTCAGGTCAATTTGTCGGCAACCGAGCGACGCACCGCGACGCTGGGGGGTCGGCGGACGGTAAAGAAGGCCTATCAGGCCGCCTGGCTCGTCAAAGCGTTGCAATGCATCGATCTGACGAGTTTGGCCGGTGACGATACGCCCGGACGCGTGCATCGCTTGGCCGCCAAGGCGCGCCGTCCGATCAGGAACGATATCGTCGAAGCCTTGGGACTTTCGGATGCCCCGCCAAAGGTGGGCGCGGTTTGCGTTTATCCGACCATGGTCGGGCCTGCGGTTAAGGCGCTGGAAGGCTCCGGTATTCCGGTCGCTTCCGTCGCCACCGGCTTTCCGACCGGCCTGACGCCGCTCGATCAGCGTTTGGCCGAGATCCGCTATGCGGTCGATATGGGCGCGGGCGAGATTGATATTGTGATCAACCGTTCGCAAGTACTCCGGCAGGAATGGACCGCGCTCTATGACGAAATCTGCGCCATGCGGGAAGCCTGTGGTCCGGCGCATCTCAAAGCCATTTTAGGCACCGGCGATCTTCGTACGCTGCGCAGCGTCTACAAAGCCAGCATGGTCGCGATGATGGCGGGTTCGGATTTCATCAAGACCTCGACCGGCAAGGAAGATGTCAACGCAACGCTGCCGGTGAGCCTTACCATGCTACGGGCTTTGCGCGATTACGGTGATCTCACCGGCGAAAAAGTCGGCTTTAAACCGGCCGGAGGTCTCAAAACCGCCAAAGACGCGATGAATTGGCTCATCCTGATAAAGGAAGAACTCGGCCGCGAATGGCTGGAGCCCAATCTCTTCCGCATTGGCGCCAGCTCCATGCTTGCCGATATCGAGCGCCAACTCGAACATTTCGTGACCGGCCGTTACGCGTCGGCTTCCCATCATGCTCTCGCCTGAGGATTAACCACCGTGCCCACCGTGAAAGAAATTTTGAACACCATGGATTATGGCCCCGCGCCCGAAGCTGATACGCCGGTTCGGGAATGGCTCGATCATCACCGTGACGGCTTCCGTCACTATATCGGCGGGGCTTTTGTTGCCTCCTCCGGTGGCGGCACATTCAACGTCGCCAATCCGGCCCGCGGAGAAACACTCGCCACCGTTGCCGAAGGCACGGCGGAGGATGTCGACGCCGCGGTGAAAGCCGCAGCGGCAGCCTTTCCGGCTTGGTCCGCTCTGCCGGGCCATGTGCGCGCGCGCTACCTCTACGCCATCGCCCGCCATGTGCAAAAGCGCGAGCGCTTTCTCTCGGTGCTTGAAACCCTCGACAACGGCAAGCCGATCAGAGAGTCACGCGACATCGACATTCCGCTCGTCGCCCGCCATTTCTATCACCACGCGGGATGGGCCGAGCTGATCGAAACTGACATCCCCGATCACAGCCCCATCGGGGTCTGTGGCCAGATCATTCCGTGGAATTTTCCGCTTCTGATGCTGGCATGGAAAATCGCGCCCGCATTGGCCGCCGGTAATACCGTCGTGCTGAAACCTGCTGAATTTACACCGCTGACCGCGCTGGCCTTCGCCGAAATTTGCAGCGAGATCGGCCTGCCACCAGGCGTCGTCAACATTGTAACAGGTGATGGCGCAACGGGGGCCGCGATTGTGGCGCATCCCGAGGTTAAAAAGATCGCGTTTACCGGCTCGACCGAGGTAGGGCGGATCATCCGTAAAGCCACCGCAGGCAGTGGCAAAAAACTCTCGCTCGAGCTGGGCGGCAAATCGCCCTTCATCGTGTTTGAAGACGCCGACATTGACGGCGCGGTTGAAGGCGTTGTCGATGCGATCTGGTTCAACCAGGGCCAGGTCTGCTGCGCGGGTTCGCGTCTCCTGATCCAAGAAGGCATCAGCACGCGCTTCCTCGAAAAACTCCGTCGCCGCATGGCCACAATGCGGGTTGGCGATCCGCTCGACAAGTCGATAGACATGGGCGCGATTGTCGATCCCATCCAGCTTGCCCGCATTGAGGATCTCGTCCAACAGGGTGTGGCAGAAGGCGGCACGCTGTGGCAGTCCGACTGCGAGCTTCCCTCCAAGGGCAGCTTCTATCCGCCCTCGCTGTTTGTGAATGCCGAGCCCGCGTCCACCGTCGCCGACGTCGAGATTTTCGGGCCTGTGGCCGTTGCCATGACCTTCCGCACGCCGGAAGAAGCGGTCCAGCTCGCCAACAACACGCGGTACGGTTTGGCGGCATCGGTGTGGACGGAGAATATCGATCTGGCGCTCGATACCGCCTCGCAGATCAAAGCGGGCGTGCTCTGGATCAACTCGACCAATCTGTTTGATGCCGCAGCCGGCTTTGGCGGCTATCGCGAAAGCGGCTTTGGCCGCGAAGGCGGTCGCGAAGGACTGTTGGAATATCTGGTGCCGAATGCCGAAAAAAGCCTTTTGCCCGCTCATGCTGCATCGACGAAAAAGCCCGATGCAGCCCCGCATCTTGGCAAAGCGGCCTCCGCTCTGCCGGAGATCGACCGCACGGCGAAACTCTATATCGGTGGCAAGCAGTCACGGCCCGATGGCGGCTATTCATGGACGGTCACCGCGCCTGACGGAACAGCGCTTGGCGAAGCCGGCATCGGCAGTCGCAAAGACATCTGCAATGCAGTAGAGGCAGCCGCAAAGGCCAAAGGCTGGAGCGGACAGGCGGGGCATAACCGCGCACAAGTGCTCTATTTCATGGCGGAAAATCTCTCGGCCCGTGCGAGCGAATTTTCAGATCGTCTCCGCTCTGCCGGCCATTCGAAAGAAGCAGCGGCAAGCGAAGTCGAAACCTCCCTCCGGCGTATGTTTTACTATGCCGCTTGGGCGGATAAATTCGATGGCCGCGTGCACGCCACGCGCTCGCGTCATTTGACCGTTGCACTGCATGAACCCTTCGGTGTCATGGGCCTTGTATGCCCCGATGAAGCGCCCTTGCTCGGGATGATCTCGCTGGTTCTGCCCGCCATTGCGATGGGCAACCGCGTCGTGGTGGTTCCCTCCTCGACGCAGCCTCTTTCGGTGACGGATTTCTATCAGATCCTCGACACTTCCGATGTGCCGGACGGCGTCGTCAACATCGTCACGGGTGCCCGCGCCGAGGTGTCAAAGACTCTGGCCGATCACGATGAGGTCGATGCGCTGTGGTATGCTGCGCCGCGCTCTGAATGGACGGCGATTGAGGCGGCCTCCGCCGGCAACCTCAAACCGGTCTGGACGTTTGAGGGAGATCGCACCGATTGGTCGTCAAACGCGGCGGCACAAGGCGCGCGCTTCCTGCGTCGGGCTACACAAATCAAAACCATCTGGGTGCCTTACGGCGAGTAAGCGGGGGCACATCGAAGGCATCTCGCACAGCACGATCCCGGCCAATCCCCTTCTTCCGCAGCAAAAGGACACACAGCCATGTATCTTGAAAAATTCAAACTCACCAATCGGGTAGCCCTCGTTACCGGTGGCGGGCGTGGTATCGGGCTCGCCTGTGTCGAGGCCCTGCTGGAAGCGGGTGCCAAAGTCATCATTGCCGACAGTGATCTGAGCGTGGCCGAGCAGGGTCAAACAGAACTGCGCGCCAAGGGCTATGACCCCGAAATCGTGTTGATGGATGTGACCCATTCGGAACGGGTCACGGAAGTTGCCGACAACATCGTTGCCAAGCACGGGCATATCGACATCATCGTCAACAATGCCGGCATTGCCCGCTCTGAAACGCCCGCTGAAGACGTCTCGGACGAGCATTGGCTGAATGTGGTCGATGTCAATCTGAACGGATTATTCTGGTGCTGCCGCGCGTTTGGCCGCCATATGCTGGCCCAGAAATCCGGCTCGATTGTGAATATCGGATCAATGTCCGGTTTCATCGTCAATAAGCCGCAGGAGCAGAGCTATTACAACGCATCCAAAGCCGCCGTGCATCACCTGACGCGCTCGCTCGCAGCAGAATGGGCAACCCGCGGCGTACGTGTCAATGCGGTCGCCCCGACCTATATCAACACCCCGCTGACCGCATGGGCCAAGAACAACGAGGCGATGTACAAAACCTGGATGGATTTCACCCCCATGGCCCGCATGGGCGAGGTCGACGAGATCGCTTCCGTAGTGCTGTTTTTGGCGTCGGATGCGTCTAGTCTCATGACCGGCTCGATCGTATTGGCCGATGGTGGCTATACCTGCTGGTGAAGTTCAAGCGTTATAAAGCTCAATCTTGCGCTCTGGACGCTTCGGCTTCTGAACGCTGCGGCAAAATTGGAAAATTTGCATCTATCACACGGAAGGGGATGGCCCCGTGCGAAGATTCATCGGCGCGCGGATCGCCTTTGTTGAACCGCTGTGCAGGACAAGACACCAAATAGAGCCTGCGATCTCCCGCGTCGCAGGATACGGGTACTTGGAAGTGAACCTCCAATTCACCCCGCCCATAGGCCCTGATTCTGAGTAAATGGCGGCTTTCGGTATTTAATTCGAGGTATATTTTTCTTGGCTTGTCGGGACATACCATCTGCAACCGAACCGAAAATTGCCCGTTCGACGAAGCATTGGGCTCCGCCACGGGCAGTTCAAAGCATTGGCTAAATCCCAATGCATTAGCATCAACCGGAACGCCTATTTTATTGGGCACGACGGATGCCTGAAATTTCAGCATCGAACTTTTGCGATTTTGGCGTCGATGCCTAAGGCGGATTTGTTTCTTGATGGGTCTAGCGATCTTGAACAGGAAGGAGGTTCCCTTCCGGGCCGGAACCTCGGCAACATCAAGCAAAGCCTTGATCGGATGATTGGCTATCCATTCGGCGCCGTGGGCGCAAACCTGTTCAGGAACCGGCTGATGCAAGCTCTTTTTCAGAAAGTCGAACGTCAGTGCCGCCATCGCACGGAGATTGCGGCGCGCGATGGTCGTTTCCAGAAGGGACCAATCGAGGCCGAGTGACATCGCGCCGCATAGATCAATGATCCAGTCCAGATTGGCGTGAGCCTCGCCTGCGCCATGCGCCAACGCGATCGTGACGGCGTCAACCGGATGAGGAACCTGCACCGCAACGCCTTCAAACTGCGTCGTGATCGATCTCTTCCAAAGTTCAGCGTCACCGACCGAGCGCTGATAAAGCCCGTGAAACATCGTCCGATGAAGATCAATATTTCCGAAGCGGCCTTTGACCAGATTGATGCCCGTGGCCCGATCAAGTCGCGCTCTATGGAACAACGCGCTCCCCGCTCCCGATGGCTCCCATCCATTGGCGACCGCAAGGTCGAAGGCTTCCTCCATGCGATCCGGGGGCACACAGACGTCAATGTCATTGATCAACCGGCCTTGTAATACCGGCAGCGACCAAGTGGCCCATCCTGCTCCCTTGATCAGCATCAGCGGAATGCCGGCATTCTTAAACAGTCGAAGAAGAGGGACGGCCTCCGACACGGCAACCCGGCTTCGCACCCAAACGGCCCGTTCAATGCCGGTTATGCGCGGGCGCAGCAGCGAGTTTGGAGCAATGGTGGCGATGCGCCTGCTCAGCAGACTTAGCAGACGATAAGAACTCCAAGGCAGATTTTCAAAATCGGCTTCGCGCTCGAAGGCCAGAAATGCATCCTGCGCTTCGTTATCGGGCAAAGTGATGGCGCGAAGCAGCGCCTCATCGGCCCCCTTTGGAGCAACATTGCGGGTAAGAAAATTTGAAAATATAGCAGCCACTTTTTTAATCTCCGCTCGGCAGCATCTTTTGCCGGCGTTTCATCGCTTCAAACGCAGCATGAAGGTAGCCGCGCGTCCGGTTGGCGTCTTTTGTATCCGACAAACTCCCTTTGCGAATGCGCCGCAATGCCAACATGTCATCCAGCATCATGTGCTTTTGACCCATTTCACGGCTGCGCCCGAGCCAGTCGACGAGATCGCCGAGATAACCTGGAAAATCATGCATCGGGCCGATTTTCATAGCATCGGCGGTTCGGAAAACCATCGTGGTTCGCGTCCATAGCCGGACGGGGTCTGCGGGTAAAATATTGTCCATACCCTCTTCGTGACGGAACATGGAGGCGTGTGAAAAGCATCCGGCTAGGGTTGGATCTTTTTCCATCACCGCGAGCTGACGCTCCATCTTATTCGGAAGCCAGATATCATCGGAATCGAGTGTTGCGAAATAAGGTGTGTCAACGACATCGATGCCGGCGGTGGTTGCCGATCCCGGACCGCCATTGGATTTGCTGATGAGCCGCACCGAGTTAAAACTCGCCGCCAAGCGTGCAGTATGATCGGTCGATCCGTCATCGACAACGATAATGCAAGCCGGACGGATGGTCTGCTTTTCAACCGAATGAACCGCCTCGTGTAACGTCTCGGCGGCGTTGAAGGCCGGAATAACAACGCTATAAGTAGGAATCATGATGCTTGTTCATCTTCAATGTGCGCGCGGTTCATAAACAGAGAATCAAAAATGGCGGGAAGCTGCGGCTTTCCCTTGATCCGATTGCGAATGGCGGATTTCATCGTCGCCCGTATGAATTCGCGGTGCATCTCGGTGCGATCCAACGTCACATTGGTGTTATGTCGCCGATAATAGGCCGCGATGCCCTCATCGAGGGACAAATTGACGCCGGCATCAGCAAGGCGAAGAACGAAATCAGTGTCGCAACCTTGCCGATAGCTTTCATCAAATGGACCGACCCGCTCGAAAACAGAGCGCCGGAACATGGCCGATTGAAGATAGGGCCCCCGAATAATGCGCGTCGGTCGGTCCTTCATCGGGCCCATTGTTGCAGGATCGGCGTGGCTGAACATTTCGACTTTGCCATAAAGGGCGTCAATCGACGGATTAGCCTCGAGCAACGACCTTTGGTTCGCAATTCGGCCCCGAACACTCAGATCATCCGCGTCGAGAAATGCAACAAAACGGCAATCGGCGCGGAGAGCCTCGATACCGGTATTCCGCGCCGCTGCGATGCCTTTTCTGGGGTTCCGCAAAACCCTTAACTCCGGAACCTCTTTTGCACATAAGGCCAGAATATCCGGTGTTCTGTCCGTTGAGCCATCCTCGATGGCAATAATATCAAGCTTGACCTGATCCCGTTCGCTGACAAGCGAGAGGATGGCGGCCTTGATGAAAGGCTCGGCATTATAAACGGGAATGATGACGGCAACGGTCATGGAACAATCTCTTGCGTCCAGAGGGAGGAGATTGTCTCGACAATCTCGAGCGAATCTTCGGACAGATCCAGCGTGAAGGCTGGCAACCGCCGCGCAAGGTCGGCAAAGTGTCGAAAGCCGCTTTCCCGATCGCCTGGCAATTGCAATACGGAGGACGGCGAAAGTCTCAGGGCGGCTTCACGCGATGAAATCGGACGAAGCTCCGAGCGACGTAACCGGGCAACCCGTGGGAACAGGATATGGG
The DNA here is from genome assembly GCA_947454055.1 of Hyphomicrobiales bacterium. GTDB lineage: Bacteria > Pseudomonadota > Alphaproteobacteria > Rhizobiales > Beijerinckiaceae > CAIUPE01. The sequence goes on along the minus strand of CANGIS010000017.1, from coordinate 1,698 downwards.
TCAGCGATTGCTCGGCGGTAAAGGCATTGACTGCGATCTGTTCCGGATCAAATTCAAACTTGCCTTGCCAATTGACCGGCCCAAGACGATTTGAATGTAAACCGAGGCGGGCAACTCCCGCAGGATCCTGTTTAACGACCTTAAAAATCGGACGCGCCGATACTTCATTGTCTCCGCCGACGACGACATAATCGTCTCCGGTGGTTTTCAGGCCATTGAGAATGCCTGCCATCACCGTTCCGGACTTTCCGGAACCGCTCGAGCCGGCAATCAGTACACCGGTGTTGGTATTTCCGAGCGTACCGGCATGAATGAGGCGACGCTGATGGCGGGACAGACCCCAATGCAAAAACAGACGCAAAGGGGATCCTGTCTCCCAGAGCGGAATTCCGGTCGGGCGGGACATGAGCAAGACACCGACCCCGGCACTCGGATCAAAAAATTGCCATGACATTGTTTCGTCGTGGAAGAAGCCACGAAGCCCTTCTTCGGCCAGCAGCGTATCAAGACGGCTCGACGAGAATCCGCTTTCGACATCGAGACGCGCAAATTGCGGACTTCCGGCGATCGTCGGATCAACCGCATAAACAACAATCGACCCGACCGTCGGCTTCTCCGAATCGACCGCTAGGCCCCGATGACAAATCTCGGCCAGTGCAGCATCCCGGTGCCACAAGGTAACGCTGAGGCCTGCCGGATGATGATGCTGTGACGTGAGATGAGCCGGAGCAAGGGCCTGTGCCGAAGCAATCACATCCCGAGCATAACGACCAAGATCACTGGAGCGGATAGACGGCCGGAACATCGTTAAGCGGGGTCAGGGATCGAAGAAGGCTGGGCAGGCCAGTTCAATTCATCATCCACATCATGAATAGGATCAGAGTAAATAAGCTCCATCAGATCGCTGAAAACAAGCAATTCCGGAGCGTCCCCTTCCCAACGTGATTCAACGCTGGTTTTGCCTTCTGATCCGCCATCCAATCGCACAAGCTGATATTCGACGAGATCGGCAAGGAAGCGAGCGGTGCGATCGGCAAGATCAGCGCGCACAGCCGTAACCGACATCAACAGCGCTTCGGGCGTGTAGCCGGCGGTTACCATTTTCCAAAGATCGGCCCCGATACCTCCGAGACTGAAATAGCGGCCATCCGTCAAATTCAAAATAACGGGTATGCCGTCAAAATCTTCCGTCACAACATCCGGCGAATTCAGAATAAAAGTGCCACTTGGAACCACTGGAAAACCTCACACAACAAGCCGATGCGGCTAATGACACGCCACGTCGGTAAACCACCCATTGACTGTCTGCACGCTGCGCCTATTCGCTGTCAATCTCTTCAAAAGATGAGGGCCAGCTGACGAAATATAAGTAAAAAATCAGGCCAAAATTGATTTAAAACTGCGTTTTGCCGGCCAATTTCGTGTCCATTGCAAGGATCGACACCAAAATCTTCGGATCAAGGAGCATTGGACCTGCGCCGAGGGGCGCTGGCGGTTGAATCGCGGCCGCAACGCCGATCAGGCCAATATTCATGGTTTTGTTGATCAATGGCGCGCCAGTGGATATGAAGACGATAACGTTTATGTGATTGAAATAATTGAGAAATAACAAACCTCAGCTTTCTGAGGTACACTAGACCGTCAACAAACGATCGCGGAAATGTAAAGTAATATAAAGGCGTCTCTCCCCGGATGCGC
>CANGIS010000016.1 GCA_947454055.1 Hyphomicrobiales bacterium | reverse complement strand
TCATAGACGGGGAAATCGATTTCCTTATAGCCCTGCTTGGCGAACTGGATGACGCGCTTGATGTAGTTGTCCGGCACGGAAACGCGGCGGGCGAGCTTGATTTCGCGCTTCAAGGCCGGGTTTTTCTCAGGGTCAAAGCAGCTGTCTTCAGGACCATCGCAATTGATGCAGGCCTTCATGACGGCTTTGAGGTGCTTGGAGACGAGCTTGGAGCCGGTGACAAGGGCTGCAACCTTCTGCTCTTCCTTCACCTTCCAGTCGATATAGGCTTCGATATCGGGATGGTCGACATCAACCACCACCATCTTAGCAGCGCGGCGCGTCGTGCCGCCCGACTTGATCGCGCCCGCTGCACGGTCGCCGATCTTCAAAAAGGACATCAGGCCCGAGGATTTGCCGCCGCCGGCGAGCTTTTCGCCTTCGCCGCGCAAATTCGAGAAGTTGGAGCCGGTGCCGGAGCCGTACTTGAAGAGGCGGGCTTCACGGACCCAGAGGTCCATAATGCCGCCTTCGTTGACGAGATCATCGGCAACGCCTTGGATAAAGCAGGCATGCGGCTGCGGATGCTCGTAAGACGACTTCGACTTCGTGAGCTTGCCGGTTTTAAAATCAACATAGTGATGGCCCTGTGACGGCCCATCAATGCCATATGCCCAGTGCAGGCCAGTGTTGAACCATTGTGGCGAGTTTGGCGCGACCATCTGGCGGGCGAGCATATAGCGCTGCTCGTCGAAGAAGGTCTGCGCATCGTCCTCGGACTTGAAATAGCCGCCCTTCCAGCCCCAATAGGTCCAGCAGCCGGCCAAGCGATCAAATACTTGGCGAGCGCTCATCTCGGAGCCGAAACGCTCGTTCTCAGGCAGCTTGGCGAGTTTCGCCTCATCGGGCACCGACCGCCACAGGAAGGAAGGAACGTCGTTTTCCTCGACCTTCTTCAAATGCTTGGGCACGCCCGCCTTGCGGAAATATTTCTGCGCCAGAACATCGGCAGCCACCTGGCTGAACGCCTCCGGCACGTCGATGTTTTCAAGACGGAACACGATGGAACCGTCAGGATTGCGGATTTCGCTTGTGGCCGACTTGAATGCAATCCCGGAATAGGGGGAAACGCCGGCTTTGGTGAAATAACGCTCGATCCGCATGATAGTGACGCCCTTATTGATAACGGGACACAGCCCGCGGAGCCGAAATCCGGCCCCAAGTCCTCAAAAAATTGTTTTTCCACGCCGACTGATCCCCTATCCACAAACGGGGTAAGGGTCAGCAGGTCATTATGCCGATGAACGGGTCCATCGGGTATCAGCCCCTTTAGGGCAACGCGAACCGGTAAAACCTGTTCCGCCGGTGCGCCCAGATAACGGGATTTGCCGCTTGTTGCCCGTCGCAATCTCTACGCGCTCAGACAACCAGTGCAATGGATTCGGACCGTAAAACTGCCCCCACATCCCGTCAAGCTCCAATCAAGGTTTAGCGTCCTGAATTTCACTTATCACTATATGTTGTGGGTAAACCTTAATAAACGGTTAATAACCCCAGAATGCCAGCAAGTGTCGGATTCATAAAGGGAATTTGCGTTTGCTACCTAAGAGGGCATCAGATTGGCATAAAACCGTGGCGTGTATTTAAGGTCCGGCGCACCGGATTGAGTCGCTGCGGGGGCGGGTCGTTTGGGCGTATTGGCGCCCAAACCCGCGAATCGCGGTCTTAGGGCTCCCGTGCGTGCGAAGACAGTTCGACCGGTCGGCTCAGCAGGTGGCTTTGCCGCATGCGCGGACGGATTGGATGGCCAGGGCAAGCGTATCATGGCCTACAGCGCCGACCATGACGCCATCGCCCACCACAAAAGACGGCGTACCCCCAATTCTCAGGGAATCGGCGGCGCGCATTGTGGCCTGGATCAGCGGCTTGCCGTCACCTGTCTCCATATCTTTGGTGAGTTGGGTCATGTCGGCACCGAGATCGCGCGCTGCTTGTAACGCCAGTTCCTTGCCGACGCGACCACGCGACGTCAGCAGCTTCTGGTGGAAGGCCATATATTGATCGGCTTTAAATTGCTTGCGAACGGCTAGGGCGACCAGCGAGGCTTCGATCGAGTCAGGCCCTAGAACCGGGAAATCGCGCAAGACGAGGCGCAATTTAGGATCTTCCTTCATCAGGCCCATGATGTCGGCGAGTGATTTTTTGCAATAGCCGCAATTATAATCGAAAAACTCGACGAGCGTGACATCGCCTGTCGGGTTGCCAAGCACGACGCCGTTCTCCGCTTTCGTCAAATCCCCCGCCAGAGAGGCGAGCGCTAATTTTTGCGCCGAAGCCTCTGCGTCTTTTTGTTTCTGGTCGAGGGCATTGAGCGCTTCCTGGATTACTTCCGGATGGGCCATCAGATAGGATTTCACGACATCGCCAATTTCCGCCTTCCTCGCATCCGACATTGCCTCGTCGGCCATGACGGCGGGAGCGGATGCGAGAACAAAAAGTCCCCCGAGAAGGATGGCGTAGCGGCGCAAAATGGACATGGTGTTCTCCAATGGGATCATTTGAGGCGTTTGACACGAAAATTCAGGATATCGTCGGCCTTGATGGAAGCGGGCGATCCAGCGGGCAACAACGACTTGGCCTTTGACGCGTGGTTGACGGCGGATTGTTGATCGCCGAGCAAAAAGGCTTCCTGCGCAGCACTATATTCGGCCATGCCGATATTGTTCTGAAGGCCATAGGCCATCGAAAGACTTTGCCAAATGTCGGCATCTTCCGGCTCGCGCTGGGCTGCATTGGACAATTCGCGCACGGCATCTTGCACATTTGACGCGTCGCCCAAGGCCAATAAAGCGCGGCCGAGCAGGGACCGGATCAGGCCTGCGTCAGGTTCCAGTCCGATCGAGCGGCGCAAAGCCGAAACAGCCTCTTTGCTTCGGCCTGATTCCAGTAAAATCTGACCCTTTAATTCCCAAAAATAGGGATTTTCGGGGCGCGCCTTGATCAGATCGTCGATTTGAGCCAGCGCCTCGGGCGTCTTCTTATACCGATAATTCAGGATCGCATGGGCGTAACGTGCGGGGACCGAGGTGTCGGATATGGTGTATTTTCGGTTCACCTCATCAGGCTTGCCGACAAATCCCAATAATTTGGCCCGCATCAGGTCGTGCCGCGCCTGAAGTTCGGCCGAATCTTTCACGTTAAAATGCGGGCTCGCTTGGGCAATCGCCGTCAAATTTGCGATGCGATCTTGCGGCATCGGATGGCTCATCAGATAGGGATCAACGCCGGTGGTCTTGAACATCATGTCGTCGCTGAGCCGTTTGAAGGTGTCCAGCAATCCCTTGGGCGACTGAGCGGTCATATCCAGATATTTGATGGCGGCCCTGTCGGCCGCTTGTTCCTCGCCGCGCTGGTAGGAGAGCAAGGTCCTGCCGGCCAGTTCCTGCGCGCCCATCATGACGCCGACGCCCCCATTGCTGGCATTCCGGTCGCCGGCGCCAGCAACCATCGCCCCCGCACCGATAAGCAGGCCCGCCATCGCCATCATTTGCGCCGTAGCCATCTGTTCGCGCTGGAGCGTCAAGTGCCCGCCCGCAACATGGCCCGATTCATGGGCGATCACACCGATCACTTCATTGGGTGTTTTGGAATCCAGAAGCGCACCAATATTGATAAACATGCGCCTTCCGCTGGTCACAAAGGCATTAAACGTGCGGTCATCGATCAGCGCGATGCGGATGGATCCCTTGCTGATGCCGGCGGCATTAAAAATGGGTGACGCGTAATCGCTGAGCAGATGTTCGATTTCGGTGTCCCGGATCACGCCGTGTCCGCCCGACTGCGCCGAGACCGTCGCCGGGCCGGGCGCATGGAGAAACACCGCCGCCAGCAAACCGGTGCGGAAGCGTTTGATCCAAGTTCGTCTTGACGTTGCCGTGACCATGATTCTGCCTGTCAAACCGCGCGGACGTTGCTGCGATTTGCTGAAACCGTCAATTCAATCCGCGCAGGATCGCGCATGTTTACGCATAAATCGCGGCACAAGAATGGCAAGTGCCTATAACCGCCCTCCCTGTTCCATCTCCCTTGCCCAAAGCGGCCTTTACCCTTACATCTCGCCGCCGCGAACAGGGGCTTGCCATGACGAGTGACTTCCAGCCGAAATCCGATTTTCTCCGCGTTTTGTCCGAACGTGGCTTCATCCATCAGTGTTCCGATTTTGCCGGACTGGACGAAAAGGCCAGAAATGGCCGGATTACGGCCTATGTCGGGTATGATTGCACCGCACCATCGCTGCATATCGGTAATTTGATCTCGGCCATGATGCTGCATTGGCTCCAGCAAACCGGGCATCGCCCCATCACACTGATGGGCGGAGGCACCACCCGCGTCGGAGATCCTTCGGGCAAGGACGAGACGCGCAAACTCCTTACGGTCGAGCAGATCGAGGCCAACAAGAACGGCATCAAGGGAGTCTTCAGCAAATTATTGCACTATTCGCCCGACGGCAATGGCGCGATCATGGTCGACAATGCCGAATGGCTGACCAAGCTCAACTATATTGATATGTTGCGGGATATTGGCCGGCACTTTTCCATCAACCGCATGTTGTCGATGGATTCTGTGAAACTCCGGCTCGATCGCGAGCAGGAACTTTCATTTATCGAATTCAACTATATGATTCTTCAAAGCTATGATTTTGTTGAACTTTCACGCAATTATGATTGCTGTTTGCAGATGGGCGGCTCCGACCAATGGGGCAATATCGTCAACGGCGTTGATCTTGGTCGACGGATGGGCTCCCAGCAGCTTTATGCGCTGACCACTCCGCTGCTTACGACAGCTTCGGGTGCCAAAATGGGCAAGACGGCGTCCGGTGCCGTTTGGCTCAACGCCGACATGTTTAGTCCCTATGAGTATTGGCAGTTCTGGCGCAATACCGAGGATGCGGATGTAAGCCGCTTCCTCAAGCTGTTCACCCTCTTGCCCCTCGACGAAATCGCCAAACTTTCCGCCCTTGGTGGTGCGGAAATCAACGAGGCCAAAAAGGTGCTGGCGACCGAAGCGACAGCGCTCTTGCATAGCCGGGCGGCTGCTGATGAGGCGGCTGAAACCGCACGCCAGACCTTCGAGCAGGGCGGAGCAGCCGAAACCCTGCCGACCATTATAATTCCAGCCGCCGAACTCGCTGACGGACTGGGCGTTCTGGCCGCCTTCGTGACGGCCGGACTTGTCGCCTCGACGGGTGAAGCCCGTCGCCTCATTCAGGGCGGCGGATTGCGGGTAAATGATGAAGCCGTATCCGACCCGAGGTCTACCCTTGATCCGACGCTGTTGCGCGATGGGGCCATCAAACTGTCCATGGGCAAGAAAAAGCATGTGCTGCTCAAGGCTGAGTAGGGATCACCGCTTTCGGGGGTAGTTTAGGCGGCGTGGTCTCGACGGGCCCGCCGGCTTCAAACAATTTGCGCAAAAATCCGGGTGCCACCGCGGACAGCGGATTATAGGTGATTTGCGGCGATGCCAGGGGGCCGTAAGCACGGTAATTGATCGAGAACAGCCCTTCATTCTCGCCACCCAGCAATTGGCCGACTAACGGAATCTTGTTGAGCAAATTGTTGACGAGATAGGCAGGCACGACCGCTCCTTTGACGTCGACCATGCCTTTGCCATAATCGATGGTGCCTTCCACCGTGCCGCCCAGAACCGGACCGGACATCACACCATCATTGATCGTGATCTTGCCGCTGCCAATGGAAAAGGTGGCGTTTAGCCGAGTGAACTGAACATTTTTAGTATCCGTCACAATGGCCCGACCACCTGGCGCGCCGGCTCGTGCATTGAGATCGGCAATGGCGGCCTCGTCGAGAATGGCGAAACGCTTGATCGATAATTCACCGTCGAGAAGATCGCCGGTGGTGCCAATCTGGAGCGTCAGGGCACCCGAATTCATCCGCTTGTAAAGGTCGGTAAAGCGGAACAAAGCGCCTGCATCCGCGCTTTGAATAACGATAACCGGTTGGCCGGCCTCCGATCGCGCCTGCTGGCTGATCACCGGCTGTTGGCCCAATCGGGCGTCTATCCGCAAATCTTTTAAAACGCCACCGCGGGTCAGCGCATGAAGGTCGACCCCTTTCATGACTTCACCATTGAAGCCCGAAAGCGAAGCGACCTTGAGATCGAGATCAAGATCCCGCCCGATATCGCCCTGGCCGCGCGAGGCCGAGAACGCCGTTTTGACAAGAGCCCGGCCGTCAAAGGTATCGCCTTGAAGCGTCAATTTATAGCCGGGGCTGATTTTCTCAAGCGTCGCGCTGATCTTATCGTTCGGGTTGATCCGGAGCGTTGAAAGGGTGGCGGACCGTAACACCCCGTCGGCGCCAATGTCCGCTTTGCCTTTGAGCGTCAGATTGGCGTCGTCAATCACGAGATCGTCGAGTCGGATGGAGTCATCGGACGCGATCGAGATGCCGAAACTGGCCCTTTGTGGTTTGCCTGCCGGACGGTTCCAGCCGGGAAGAAGACCGGAAACGGCGGCTTTGGTGAGATCAAGTTCCCCTTTGCCTTTGATTTTTTTGCTGCCAATGCCCTTGAGCGCCAGCGACAGGGTAACGGGGCCCGTGAGTTGGCCAGCCGTTTTCAGCCCTTTCTTTTCGCGAAATGCATCGTCGAGCAGCATCGTCACCGTGGCGTCGCGGGTCGTGGTGCCATTGGGTTGATGCATCTCGAACTGAGCCGGCGCACCCGCAAGTTGGCCATCGCCCTTCAGCGTCATGCCCTGAGGCGACGCGCTGACATGAACAGTGCCCCCTTCCAGACGATCGGAACCGAAGGCGTTTTCAATCATCAGATCGGTAAAGTCACCCTCCGCGGAGACTTGAATATCGGCCGGTTTCAAATCCGGCTTTTGCGGAAAGCGGATGGTCACCGCCATCGTTACCGAGCCGCTCGATTTGGCCGGATCCAGCGGCGGGGTCGAAATGTCCCGCATCATGTCCGAGCGCATGACGGTGGCAAAGTCCGGAACCGAACCGGCAAACCGGAAATTGACGTCGGCGACCGTAGGCATGAGCGACGTGTCGTTCACCCGGTAGGTACCGCCAATAAGGTTCAATGACCGCTTCTCGCCCAGATCAATCGTGCCGGAGGTGATGTCGACGCCGACCTTCTGGCCTGTGACATGGACCTTGCCTTCCAGATGGGTCAAGGGTGGCAAGCCCTTATCGGCCCGCAAGGTACCGTCCTTGAGCACCATATCGAGGGCTACGGCATTATCCGGAATGACCGCTTTGGCAATGGCGGCCCGCAGCCCGTCCGGATCAAGGTCAAGCCGATAGGATCCCTCCGTCACAAGGCCGCCGATAACGGCCTCGCCGAGATAGGAGCGCACTTCGGGCACAAGGAACGAGGGCCAGAATGCCAGCAGCGACAGGCTGTTGGAGTTATGCGCGGCAATGGCCAGTTGCAAACCGTCACGGCCATCGGCCGCACCGACGAGCGCGCTGCCCGAGACGGCCAGATCGGGGCCATTGACCTCGAACGAGGTCATGCGCATGGCTTTGAAACCCGCTTCGACAACGCCGTTAACGGTCAGGCGGTCGATGGCCACGGGAGCCCGGCCCGGTGCATCGGTCATGACGGTTGCGCCTTCGCTGCGGAGCGCAAAATGCCAGCCTTCCGCCGCACTTTTGGGAAAGGTGACGTCCCCGCTGATGCGCCAATGGGTTTCGCCACTGGCAAACTCGATGAGGGGGAGAACGATACGTGCGCCGTCATCCGACAGCGCAAATTCGCCATGCACTTCGTCGACCCGGATCGGGGGGGCTTTCGGGTCGGCCAAAATGAGGGTGGCACGGCCACCCGTTATCGCGCCCGATAGGCCGGTCAGGGCACTGTCTTTATCGACATCGATGGCGACATTGAGCGAGAGCGGCATATCGGTTTTAACCGGAATGGTGCCTTCGTCCGCAAATCCTAACAGTTCCGAAACCGCGATATCCTTGCTTTGCATGGTAAGCCTACGTGGCTGACCCGCTTTGCCGGTGAGCGTGCCGTTGGCCGACCAAACGCCATGTTCGCCTTGTGCGCTGAGCGCGATGCGCTCCATCCCCTCGCCGGTGCGGTCGAAGGCGAGCGTTAGGTCGCGGTAGCGGACCTGACGGTTACGGCGCTGGTCGTCAATGCGTAAGATGCCGTTGCGGATCATCGCATGGTCGAGCAATCCCAACGGGCCTGTGCGGCTCGATAGCGCGTCGATAAACGCACCGATCGCAAGCGGGCCGGAGATCGGGGGCGTCTCAGGGGGTGTCGTTATCGGCGCCGGACTTGGCGTGGTCGCGGCTTGCTCCTCGGAGTCTTCCGAAATGGAAACTGTGCCGTCCGGCCGGATCGTGATCGCTACCAGCAGGCCCGTCAAATCAATGTCCCGCGGGACCAGGCGACCGATCAGCAAGGAGAGGCCGTCAAAGCCGATTTCGGCCTTAGGCGTCACAAGGATCGGCTTGCCGTTATCATCCTTGACCACGAGCCCGCCGACCGAAAGGTGCAGGCCTCCCACCACTTCACGGATTTCGGCGGACGATAGCGCCACCGAAAAGCCTTGTGGCATCCGGCTCTGGATTCCCTCGGCAATCTGACGGTTCAGCCCTTCATAGCCGATCGGGCCTTGCGACAATTGCCAGACGAGAAATCCCGCCCCCATCCCAAGGACAAGGATCAGAACGGCCAGAATTTCGGCGACGAGTTTGACCCCGTGCATGGACAGGTGAAAGGTCCAGTGCCGCTTGCGCTTGACGCGTCCGAGCAAGCCGGAACGGCGCGGCTTATCGCTTGCCGAGTCGATCTCCGGTGTCACATTGGGCGTCACATCGCCGTGTTGGGTGGGGTCGGGCACTTCCGTCATTCTGGAGATAATCCCATTCAGAGGGGTAGGTTCGTCATTGGGGTATACTCCTGACAGGCCAGATCGGCAGGGATGAGGGGATTGACCGACATAGGCCGATCTGATCCCGCCTCCTGCGCGTAGATTTGCGGGATGTAGTCTTAACCATGGCCGATGATTCGACGAAAGGAAGTCAAAAATGACATCAACATTGTCTGTAGGCGCGATCGCCCCTGATTTTGTATTGCCCGGTGATGGCGGCGCGGAGGTCTCTCTAGCGTCGTATCGTGGCAAAAAGGTGGTGCTGTATTTCTATCCGAAGGATGACACATCGGGCTGCACCAAAGAGGCGATCGAATTTAACGGATTGAAGGTCGAGTTTGAACGTGCGGGCACGGTTGTCATCGGGCTTTCGCCGGACAGCGTAAAAAGCCACGACAAATTCAAGGCCAAATACGGGCTGGATTTTCCACTCGCGGCGGATGAGGAAAAATCGGCGCTGGAGGCCTATGGCGTCTGGGTCGAGAAAAGCATGTATGGCCGCAAATATATGGGTGTCGAGCGCACCACCGTGCTGATCGGCGCGGATGGCACCATCAAGGCGATCTGGCCGAAAGTGAAGGTCGACGGCCACGCCGCAGAGGTGCTGAAGGCCGCGCTGGGGGCGTAAACGCTGCCGTCATTGCGAGGTGACGATAGGGGGAGTTTCGTGGGTGTCGCTTTCAGAGATTTAAGCGCCACCTTTTGCCGTCATTGCGAGCGTAAACGAACCAACCCAGCTAGCGGATATTAAGAGTGCGCGGTGTTTGGCGTCGTGTTTTATCTTCGGCTATCAGCTGGTTTGCTTCACGTTCATTCGCAATGACGGTGGGTGGGATTTGCGCGTTTTGGCGGCTTAATCCAAATCCTCGACCTCGACATCCCCACCATAAACCCGCTGCGCCAACGCTGCTTCCATATAGGGGTTGAGCGCACCATCCAGCACATCGTCAGGCGCCGTGGAGGTGACGCCCGTGCGCAAATCTTTCACCAGCTGGTAGGGTTGCAGCACGTAAGAGCGGATTTGGTGGCCCCAGCCGACATCGGTTTTGGCGGCTTGGTCGGCCATGGCTTTGTCTTCGCGCTTTTTGAGCTCGGCTTCATAAAGCCGTGCGCGGAGCATGTTCCAGGCGGTGGCGCGGTTTTTGTGCTGCGAGCGTTCCTGCTGACAGCCCACCACAATCCCTGACGGAATATGCGTGATGCGCACCGCGGAGTCCGTGGTGTTGACGTGCTGGCCGCCGGCGCCCGAGGAGCGGAACGTGTCGATCCGGCAATCTGATTCCTTGATGTCGATCTGGATGCGGTCGTCGATGACTGGATAGACATTGACGGAAGCAAAGCTCGTGTGCCGCCGCGCATTCGAGTCAAACGGCGAAATGCGCACCAGCCGATGCACGCCGCTTTCGGTTTTGAGCCAGCCATAGGCGTTGTGGCCCTTGATCAGGAGCGTGGCGCCTTTGATGCCCGCTTCTTCGCCATCGGCCACATCCATGACCTCGACTTTAAATTTCCGGCGCTCGGCCCAGCGCGTGTACATGCGCATCAGCATCCGCGTCCAATCCTGGCTCTCGGTGCCGCCCGCGCCCGAATGGACTTCGAGATAGGTATCGTTCTGGTCGGCTTCGCCCGACAGCAACGTCTCGATCTGGCGGCGCGCCGCCTCGATCTGAACGGCGCGGACGCCTTCTTCGGCCTCGGTGACGATTGCAGCGTCGCCTTCCGCCTCGCCCATTTCGATGAGATCGAGCGCGTCGGTGAGGTCTTGCTCAAGGCGCGCGATGGCGGAGAGGCTTTCCTCCAGCTCGGTGCGCTCGCGCATCAGCTTTTGCGCGCTTTCGGGGTCGTTCCACAGCGTGGGATCTTCGACGAGCGCGTTCAGCTCCATCAAGCGACGGGTTGAAGTATCGACGTCAAAGATGCCTCCTCAGCAGTCCCATGGACTGCTTGGCGGCTTCGGCAAGGTTTTCAATTTCCGCACGCATCGGGAAGGGCGACTTTCATGATCAGGATAGAAAGGCAGCTCTAGCCATGTCGCTTCGACATGTAAAGAACTAGTCAGATGGGAACGAGGGGGCGGCTAATAGACCCCGCCCAAGCCTTTACCAATCGCCTTTTCCACGTCGGGGGAAGGGGTGAAGGTCGAGAGCGCGTCAGCTTCGCCCGATTCGGACGGGCCGGTGCCGGGCTTATAGGCTTCAATGATGGAGCCTTTTGCCCCCGCAGAGGCGCGTAGGCCCGTTTCCGGATCAATGCTGACAAGCTTGATGCCCGGCGGCACGCGGAAGGGCGTTGCAGGCTTGTTGGCAAGAGCAAGCTGCATGAAATCGCGGAAAATCGGCGCGGTGAATTGCGAGGCCTGGGCCTGGCTGCCGAGCGATTTCGGCTTGTCGTATCCCATGTAAACGCCCACAGCGAGATCGGGCGAAAAGCCGACAAACCAGAGATCCTTGGCATTGTTGGTGGTGCCTGTCTTGCCCGCCAACGGTTTGCCCACGGAAGCGATGGTGGCGCCGGTGCCGCGGATCACCACACCTTCCAGTATGGAGGTGATCTGATAGGCGGTCAGCGGATCAATCACCTGCTCGCGCGTGTCATCCAGTTTCGGCTCGGGCTGGTTTTGCCATTTTGCCGTATCGCAATCGGTGCATTGGCGCTCGTCATGCCGGTAGATGGTTTTGCCCCAGCGGTCCTGAATCCGGTCGATCAACGTCGGCGTGATGCGTTTGCCGCCGTTCACAAACATGGAATAGCCGTTTGTGACTTTGAGCACGGTGGTTTCACCTGCCCCCAGCGACATGGCGATATAGGGCGGCAGATTGTTGTAAATGCCGAAGCGGCGCGCATAATCGACGATCAGCGGCATGCCGACATCCTGCGCGAGCCGGACGGTCATCTGGTTCTTGGAATGTTCAATGCCGTAGCGCAGCGTTCTGAAGCCGTGCGACTGCTTGTCGAAATTTTCCGGCTTCCAGATGTCCTGGCCGGGGCCGACATCAATCTCGATCGGTGCGTCAAGCATCAGATCGGACGGCGTGTAGCCATTGTCGATGGCCGTCGCATAGACAAACGGCTTGAAGGCGGAGCCGGGTTGGCGCTGGGCTTGCGTGGCGCGGTTGAATTTCGACAAATCGAAAGAAAAGCCGCCGACCATGGCCAGAACGCGGCCGGTATAGGGATCCATCGCCACCAGCGCGCCCGATACGTCGGGGACTTGGCGCAACCGATATTGGCCAGCCTTGTCGGACGGCTCGACATAGATGACATCTCCCGGGGCCATCAGCTGTTTGGCGGGCTTTTTGATCCATTTCATGCCGTCGGCTGTGAGCGTGCCGGTATCGCGGTCATGGCTGATCTGCCCGTTGGAATCATGGGGAGGTTGCAACCCGATCTGGATGGTCTCGTTGTTGACGCCGAGCACGACAGCGAGCCGCCAGTTTTTCACATCGGTGACAGCAGGAATGGCAGCGAGCGTTAAGCCCCAATCGGCATTTTGAAGGTCGATTTTCTGCACAACACCGTGGAAACCGTCATGGGCCTCATCAAAGCGGACAAGGCCGTCGGCCAGCGTTTGTCGCGCAATCTGTTGCATCTTGGGATCAAGCGTGGTGCGGACCGAGAGACCCCCCTCATAGAGCGTCTTTTCACCGAAGCGGTCGAACAATTCGCGGCGGACCTCCTCGGCGAAAAAGCCGGCAGAAATCGTGTTAGGGGAAACCGCGCGCAGCGTCACGCCCAATGGCTGGGCTTTGGCGAAATCGCCGTCTTCCTTTTTAGCATAGCCATTCTCCACCATCCGGTCGATGACGTAATTGCGGCGGTCGATCGCGGCCTGCGTGTGCCGGAACGGGTGGTAATTGTTCGGGCCTTTGGGCAAAGCCGCGAGATAGGCGGCTTCGGTAAGGTTGAGTTCGTTGACCGATTTGCCAAAATAATTGAGGGAGGCGGCGGCAACGCCATAATTGCCGAGGCCGAGATAGATTTCGTTCAGATAGAGTTCCAAAATGCGTTCTTTGGAATAGGCGGTCTCGATTTTGAGCGCGACGAGCATTTCCTTGATCTTGCGGTCAAAGGTCTGCTCGGAGGACAGCAGGAAGTTTTTGGCCACCTGTTGGGTGATGGTGGAGGCACCCTGACGCCTGCCGCGCGTCAGATTGGTGACGGCAGCGCGCAGAATACCTTCCGGGTCCACGCCGATATGGTGGTAAAAATTCTTGTCTTCGGCCGAAATGAACGCGTTCATCACCAGTCGCGGCATTGTGTCGATGGGCACATAAAGCCGCCGCTCTTTGGAGTATTCGGCCAAAAGGCTGCCATCGCCTGCGTGCACGCGGGTGGTTACGGCTGGCTGATAGGCGGCCAATTGCGTGTAATCAGGCAATTCTTGCGAATATTTCCAGATCACAACGCCAGCCGCAGCCGCGCCGAGCACGAATAAAATCGCACCCAGTGTGAACAAAAAGCCAAAAAATCGGAGCAGATGGCGCATGAAATCAGAACAATTCCGTCGAGGAGATTAGCCCAAGGTCGCGGGCGGAACTTCATCTAATCGGTTCGAAGCGCAATTTCAAACCGGCCCGCTTGATGGCGTCCGAATGTGGCAGAAATCAGGGCTGCGCCAATTTGGGAGCCGGGCGGGGGGATGAACCGCTTTGGAGCAGAAAATCACTGAGCGCGTCGGCTATCCGGCTTGTCATGCGGTCCGTCCATTCGGGTGATCTCAATTGTTCGAGATCCGATTTGCTCGACATATAGCCGATTTCGATCAGGGCGGCAGGAATATCAAAGGCGCGGAGTACCCGAAAGCCTGCGGCACGTAGCGGATTATGATTGAGATGTACCGTATCGGCTATTCGGGTTACCAGTTCGCGTGCCAACCGATTGGAGCGGATGCGGGTTTCACGAAGGGTCAGATCGCCCAGAATGTCAGAAATGCTCGAATCAGACGGCAAAACCGCCACGCCACCATTCGAATCAGCCCTGTTCTCATATTCCGCAACCTTGGCTGCATCCGCATCGGACGATTTTTCATCACCCACATACACCGTTGCACCGCGAATATCGGTGCTGGCAGTAATAGTATCGCCGTGGATCGACAAAAAGACATCGGCACCATGTTGACGAGCGAATTTGACGCGCTCGTCAAGCGGGATAAACACGTCTTGAACCCGCGTGAGAGCCACGCGACAAAGCCCCTGCGCCTCGATTTTCTTTGCTAGCGCTAATGAAAAAGCCAGAACGACATCTTTCTCGAACAGTCCGGTTGCACCCGTTGCACCCAGATCGTTGCCGCCATGACCCGGATCAATCACGATCAATGGACGCGTATCAATGAGCGTTTGGGACGAGGGACTGGAACTGTTTTCCAGTTTCAGTCGGGCTTGCGCTGCGCCATCAGCGGCCCGATCAAAGCTTTGCCGGTCGGAATTGGTTAGATTGAGGGAAATGGCAAAGGCGCCGCCACCCATTGTCGGCGTCAAGGTAAAGTCGCCCGGTAGAGCGGGGCGAGTCAGTTCAAAGACGATCCTGCTATGTTCGGGCGAGACCGTGCCGAACCTATAAGATGCAATAGGCCCATCGCCTCGTCCACTTTCGGGCGGCAATTGAAAGTTGATGCCGGGGCCCTCGACAACGAGGCGGTCGGGATTGTTGAGCACGAAAGTAGTGAGTTGTACCTGCTCGGAGGCAATCAGGCGGATGGTAGCCGACGTGGCACCCGAAGCGATCTGGATGTCGGCAATGATCGGAGCCGCTTTAGCCGAATGATCGAAGCACAGAACGGCTACGGCCACGGTTAGGGCAGAAAATCCCGCCCGAGCGCATTTTCCGAATCGTTTCATTCCGCGTCTACCCATCTTGGCTTTCGAATCTCATGTTAAGAAGGGTGTCGCAAGAGGGTGAGGCTTAAAAATGGCGGTTATAATCCGTTGCATTTAGGCAACATGGACTCACCAAGGAGCAATGCTCTTGCCAAACAGGGCCATCGCGCTCTATCTATAGGTGTGCAAACACCGATTGGGTCGTCAAGACCGATCGGCGCGTTCCCCCCGCAAGGGATGGAATTTCGGATTTTTGATCCGGCGCGCCAATTCACCGGACAGTCTGCATGACCGGCGGCGCGCTCTAAGGCGTCCGCTGTTCTGTGTAATACAATGCCGTACGGTGCGAGGGTTTATTCTCTTGGCCGACCGACGGCCAGTTCAGATGAGGTGTGTGACGTGAGCCAGGCTTACCGGTACCGCGATGATTGTACGAAAGGGGTTGCTCTTTCGCAACCGCGTGCAATTCGGCGGTCCCTTCTGGTCCGTTCCCCTCTTTCAGCGTGTCAACCCTTCGCCCGCAACGGGCGTCAACAGGGCGCCGCTTTGTCATCTTTCCCGACCCTTTTCCTGAATCGCCGCAAGGCCGCTAGTGATATGCGGTCGTGCCCCGTTTTGTATGCAGGGGTTCTGAACGATCAAGAGCAGGCGCCATCGAGAGAGTCTCATGGCCAACAAAATGCTGATCGATGCGTCGCATCCGGAAGAAACCCGGGTCGTCGTCGTCAGAGGTAACCGCGTCGAAGAATTCGATTTCGAAGCGGCGAATAGAAAACAACTTCGGGGCAATATCTATCTTGCCAAAGTGACCCGGGTGGAGCCATCGCTCCAAGCGGCGTTTATTGAATATGGCGGCAATCGCCATGGCTTTTTAGCGTTCAGCGAAATTCACCCTGATTATTATCAAATTCCGGTTGCTGACCGCGAGGCACTCCTTGCGGAAGATATGCGTGCTGATCGCGATGCCGATTTCGGCGACGATGAAAAGCCCGCAAAGGCAGCCAAGCCTTCACGCGGCCGCGGTCGCGGTAAGGCCAAAGAGGCAGCCTCCGCCGAAACGGTAAGCGGTGAAATCGTCGAAGGAGCCGAAGGCGAGATTATTGCTGACGGAACCGATGAAGAAAACGGTCAAGGTCCGATCGAAGTCGGATCCGACGATGATCAGACGATTGAGCAGGTTGGCGGGGGCGATGCCCTTGAAGACGTGCATGATCGCCCACGCCAATCGCGTCGCCAGTACAAAATTCAGGAAGTCATCAAGCGGCGCCAGATTTTGCTGGTTCAGGTGGTCAAGGAAGAGCGCGGTAACAAGGGCGCAGCGCTTACTACCTACCTGTCGCTGGCCGGACGTTATTCGGTGCTGATGCCCAATACCGGACGTGGCGGCGGTATTTCTCGTAAAATTACCAATATTGCGGACCGCAAGCGGTTAAAGACCATTGCTCAGGAGCTTGAGGTTCCGGACGGCATGGGGGTCATTCTGCGTACAGCCGGTGCGGCGCGGACCAAGCCTGAAATCAAGCGCGACTTTGAATATTTGATGCGCGCCTGGGAAACCGTTCGTGAAACGACGCTACAATCCACGGCACCGATGCTGGTGTATGAGGAAGGCTCGCTCGTCAAACGAGCGATCCGCGATTTATATAACAAAGATATTGATGAAGTTATCGTCGCAGGCGAAGAGTCCTATAAGGACGCGAAGGACTTCATGCGCATGCTCATGCCGAGCCATGCCAAGAATGTGAAGCCGTATCGCGAAACAACGCCGATTTTCGCCAAATTCGGGGTTGAAGCCCAGCTCGATGCGATGTTCTCGTCGCAGGTCACGCTGAAATCGGGCGGCTATATCGTCATCAACCAAACGGAAGCTTTGGTTGCCATTGACGTGAACTCCGGTCGTTCGACCCGCGAACACAATATCGAAGACACGGCCGCACGGACCAATCTTGAGGCTGCCGATGAAGTGGCCCGGCAATTAAGGTTGCGCGATCTGGCCGGTCTGATCGTGATCGATTTCATCGACATGGAAGAGAACCGGAACAACCGTGCGGTTGAACGGCGTTTGAAAGATGCGCTCAAGAATGACCGCGCGCGGATCCAAGTTGGCAGAATATCGCCGTTCGGCCTGATGGAAATGTCACGCCAGCGCATTCGTACGGGTGTTCTTGAAGGCTCTACCGTGCTTTGCCCGCATTGCGCGGGTGCGGGTATGGTTCGTGCGACGCCATCGGTAGCGCTGCATGTGCTTCGCTCGGTTGAAGAATTGCTGCTGAAGAGCGCGACGCATCACGTTACCGTGAAGGCACGCAGCGATATTGCGCTCTATGTGCTGAACCAGAAGCGGATGCATCTGAGAAGTCTGGAAGAGACCTTCCTCGTCAACATCACGGTAATGGCGGATGATGGACTGACGGGTACCCATCCGTTCAGTGTCGAGCGCGGCGAGATTGTGATGCCTGGGGATGTGCAGATTGCGCGTCCGATGAATCCGGCAGGCTTTATCCCTGCGGAAGAGCCTGAACCCGACGACGTCGAAGATGAGATCGAGGAAGAAGAAGAGGTCTCGGAGGCCGAGCGTTCGGGCGACGAGGATGATGATGGCCGTGGCGAGCGTTCGTCGGAGGCACGCGGCGAGGGTGAGGCTGGCGAAGGTGGGCGGCGCAGACGCCGGCGTCGTCGTCGGCGGGGTGGTCAAAATGGCGAGCGTCCTGCTGATGGTTCGGCTCCGATGCCGCTCGATGCGCCGCAACCTTCCGTTTCGGGTGCACCCTTTACGGGAACGCATGTGATTGGCGAAGACGGTGAAATCATTGCCGAGCACGAAGTCACCGACAAGCCCAATGGCGAAGGCGAGGCCGGACGGCGTCGTCGCGGCCGTCGGGGTGGCCGTCGTAACGGACGCAAGGATCGTCCGGAGGGCGAGGTCTTGGCCGTTGATGGCGCCGAAGGCGAGGATCACGCGGGATCCGAGCCTCTTGAGGCGCCAATTGCTTCGGTAGATATCGAGGTTGCAGCGGTGCCAGAAGCGGTCGTTGAGGTAGAAGTACCTGCTGTTCCGGTGAAAAAGCCACGCGCTCCGCGCAAGCCAAAAGTAACGGCTGTTGCTGTTGACGAAGGTGCTGTTCCTGCGGCTCCGGTTGCAGAACCGGCAGCGCGTACTGTGGTTGCATCAGAACCCGTGGCTGCTTCGCTCCCCGAGGAGATTACGACGGAAGCTGTGGTGATCACCGATCCCAATAAGCCCAAAAAGGGCGGTTGGTGGGCTAAAGCCAAGGCCACTCTGGGCGGCTAAACGCTTCGCCCGATCTGGATCATTAAAAAAGCCGCGCAACCTTCTGGTTGCGCGGCTTTTTTTAAGATCAATAAAAAGAATTCAGCGGGTGATTTCTTTCGGGCCGAGGCGCTTGTCCAGATAGGTATCGACCACCTTCATCAATTCATCGACCTTGTTCTCGAAGAAGTGATTGGCTCCCTCCACCATCTGGTGTTCGAGCTGTATGCCCTTCTGTGTCTTGACCTTCTCGATGATCGGAATGACTTCTTTGGATGGGGCGACGCGGTCCAGCGTGCCATGTACAAAGAGGCCCGAGGACGGGCAGGGCGCGAGAAAAGAAAAATCAAACCGGTTGGCTGGTGCTGCGATCGAGATAAAGCCCTCAATTTCCGGACGGCGCATCAAGAGCTGCATGCCGATCCATGCGCCAAATGAAATGCCGGTGATCCAGCAGGCGCGTGCATCCGGGTTGATGGCTTGGGCCCAATCGAGCGCAGCGGCGGCATCCGATAATTCGCCGGAGCCGTGGTCAAACGCCCCCTGGCTGCGACCGACACCACGGAAATTGAAGCGCAAGGTCGAGAAGCCGCGCTCTAAAAACGAGTAATAGAGCGAATAAACCAGCGGATTGTTCATCGTGCCGCCGAATTGCGGGTGCGGATGAAGGATGATCGCGATCGGTGCGCCCTTGGTCTTGGATTGGTTATAGCGTCCTTCGATCCGACCGGCTGGTCCTGTGAAAATGACCTCTGGCATTCGTGTCCCACCCCTCGCGCTAAGCCGCGCGTCCTTTGAATGTCCGATATCGGGCAAAATGCTTGACTTGAATAAGTCGCAGCGCCAAAACCCTTAGAATAATTCTAACAGCCAACCTGAACGGTAAAACTGCGTGAGGGTGGCTCTTAGCACGGCGGCAGGGGTCGATTGCAAGCTTTTCCGGTTATCGGGGCAGGCTTTGATGAAATCGTCGACCTTGGACGAGACCGATAGAACGACAGGCAGCACGATGACGACCGATCAGCGCCTCTATCTGGACCATAATGCGACCTCGCCGCTCAGGCCCGAGGCGCGTTCGGCTATGCTTGCCGCATTTGATCTGGTGGGCAATGCTTCATCCGTCCATGCCGAAGGCCGGAAGGCGCGGGGAATGCTTGATGCCGCTCGCGATGCGGTAGCCAATCTCTGCGGCGGGTCTGCAAGGGATGTTGTTTTTACGGGCGGCGGCACAGAAGCCAATAATCTGGCCCTGACACCCGGCTTGCAGATCGGAAGTGATCAGCGGCCTATTACCCATTGTCTGGTGAGCGCAGTAGAGCATGTCTGCGTTCTGGAAGGCCATCGTTTTCCCTCCGCTCAGGCGGAACGTCTTGGTGTCGATGGCGCCGGTATCGTTCGGGCGAGCGAACTTGAGGAGCGGCTGAAACGGATTGAGGCTGCGGGTGGCCGTGCTCTGGTGGCGATCCAGGCGGCCAATAGCGAGACGGGCATCGTGCAGCCGATTGCCGAGGTTTCCCGGCTTGTGCATGTGCATGGCGGATTATTGCATTGCGATGCGGTGCAGGTGGCAGGCAAATTGCCGCTTGATCAGGTGACGGCAGGCGCCGATATGGTTGCCCTGTCCGCGCACAAAATTGGCGGACCGCAGGGCGTGGGTGCGCTCGTTTTGCGGTCGGGCGGAATTTCGATCGCGGACAAGATGCTTCGCGGCGGAGGGCAGGAGCGCGGCGCCCGCGCTGGCACCGAAAATGTCGCGGGCATTGCGGGCTTTGGCGCGGCGGCAGGCGTTGTGATGGCGGCGCTATCCTCCGAGTCCGTCCGTTTGCGAGCGCTGCGGGACGAGGCAGAGGCTGCAATCGTTGCCTGTGCACCCGATGCGATGATCTTTGGTGCCGGTACGCTCCGCCTGCCCAATACGCTAGCCTTTGCTGTGCCGGGACTTTCGGCCGAGACGGCTTTGATGGGGTTTGATCTGGGCGGCGTGGCCTTGTCGTCAGGCTCGGCCTGTTCGTCGGGTAAAGTGAAGCGTTCTCATGTCCTTGAAGCTATGGGTATTTCGTCCGATATGCTAACAGGCGCGCTCCGGGTGAGTTTTGGATGGAATAATCGACCGGAAGATGTGATCCGTTTGGCCTCGGCGCTCGAAACACTCTTGAAACGGTTAAAGTCGCGATCGCGTGCGGCGTGAAAGAATGATAATAGGTTGTGTGACCCTTTAAGACGCTTGGCCCTTGAAGCCAGTTTGTCGGGAGAGATAGATGGTAGCCGTTAAAGAGACCGTTGAGCAGGTAAAAACGCTCGATGTCGACCAGTATAAATATGGGTTTTCGACCGATCTGGAGGTCGACAAGGCCCCAAAGGGTCTGTCCGAGGATATTGTCCGCTTCATCTCGGCCAAAAAGGGCGAGCCTGAATGGATGCTCGAATGGCGGCTTGATGCCTATAAGCGTTGGCTGACCATGACCGAGCCCACTTGGGCGCGGGTGCATTATCCGCAAATCGACTTCAACGAATCCTATTATTATGCGGCGCCCAAGCTGAACGCCGCCCCCAAGACGCTGGATGAAGTCGACCCGGCCATTCTCGATGCCTATAAGAAACTCGGTATTCCGCTGCGCGAGCAGGAAATTCTGGCGGGTGTGACCACGTCCAAGGTGGCAGTTGATGCGGTGTTTGACAGCGTATCGGTGGTGACAACCTTCAAGGAAGAGCTGAAAAAGGCCGGCGTGATCTTCTGCTCGATCTCGGAAGCGATCAAAGAGCATCCGGAATTGGTTCGGAAATATCTCGGCACCGTTGTGCCCGTGACGGATAATTATTATGCGACGCTGAACTGTGCCGTGTTTACCGATGGTTCGTTCGTCTACATTCCCGAGGGCGTGCGTTGCCCGATGGAATTGTCGACCTATTTCCGGATCAACGAGAAAAATACCGGCCAGTTCGAACGCACGCTGATCATCGCCGAGAAGGGCTCTTATGTGTCCTATCTTGAAGGCTGCACTGCGCCGCAACGCGACGAGAACCAGCTCCATGCGGCTGTCGTCGAACTCGTGACGATGGACGATGCCGAGATCAAATATTCGACCGTGCAGAATTGGTATCCGGGCGACGCCGACGGCAAGGGTGGCATCTACAATTTCGTGACGAAGCGCGGCGATTGCCGCGGGGCCAATTCCAAGATCAGCTGGACGCAGGTGGAAACAGGTTCGGCGATTACTTGGAAATATCCAAGCTGCATTTTGCGCGGCGATAATTCGCGCGGCGAGTTCTATTCGATTGCCGTGTCCAACGGGATGCAGCAGGTCGATAGCGGCACCAAGATGATCCATCTCGGCAAGAACACGACGAGCCGGATTATCTCGAAGGGCATTTCGGCGGGGCGTTCGCAGAATACCTATCGCGGGCAGGTATCGGCACATCGCAAGGCCAGCAATGCGCGCAATTTCACCAATTGCGATAGTCTGCTGATCGGCGAGCAATGCGGCGCGCATACGGTGCCCTATCTCGAGAGCAAAAATGCGAGCGCGGTGTTTGAGCACGAGGCGACGACATCGAAGATTTCCGAAGAGCAGATGTTCTATTGCCGCCAGCGCGGACTTTCAGCGGAAGAGGCCACGGCATTGATCGTCAATGGCTTCGTGAAAGACGTCCTGCAGCAACTGCCGATGGAATTCGCGGTTGAGGCGCAAAAGCTCATCTCGATCAGCCTTGAAGGCTCCGTCGGCTAATCCCATCCGCTCGGCCGGCTTTAACCGGTCTCATGCGACACGACATACCCATTAGGACACTATCCATGTTAGAAATTCGCAATCTCCACGTTGCCATCGAAGACGGGTCGAAAAAGATCCTCAACGGCCTCGACCTCACCATTCATAACGGGGAAGTGGCCGCCATTATGGGGCCGAACGGCTCTGGAAAATCGACGCTTTCCTATGTGATCGCGGGCAAGCCGGATTATGAAATACTGGATGGCGAGATTTTGCTGGATGGTGAAAACCTGCTCGATATGGAGCCTGATGCACGCGCGGCTGCCGGCGTGTTTTTGGCGTTCCAATATCCGCTCGAAATTCCGGGCGTCGCAACCATGACTTTTCTGAAAGCCGCTATGAACGCCCAGTCGCGGGCGCGTGGCGAGGGCGAGTTGAAGACACCAGATTTCATGCGCCGCGTGAAGGTGGGAGCCGAGAAACTTGGTATTCCGCAGGAAATGCTCCGTCGTGGTCTCAATGTCGGCTTCTCGGGGGGCGAGAAGAAGCGCATGGAGATTTTGCAGATGGCGCTTTTGGAGCCGTCCATTGCCATTCTGGATGAGACCGATTCAGGCCTCGATATTGATGCGTTGAAAATCGTATCCGAAGGCGTCAACGCACTACGCTCGGCGGATCGTTCGTTCCTCGTCATTACCCATTATCAGCGGCTGTTGAACTATATCGTTCCTGATACTGTTCACGTGATGTCGAAGGGCCGCATTGTGAAAACGGGCGGCAAGGAATTGGCGCTTGAACTGGAAGCCAATGGCTATGCCGATTACGTCTCCGACGTTGCGGCGTGAGGATCATCTGATGGCCAGTGTTACGCCTTTAAAAACCTCCGCAGAATTGGCGCTGATCGCGCAGGGCGCTTCCGTGCCTGCGCTGCGCCAGCCTGCTTTCGAACGCTTTGCTGCAGCCGGTCTGCCGCATCGTCGGATCGAGGCCTATCATTACACGGATTTGCGCGCCTTGCTGAAGGACGCACCACCCTTGGCCAAAGCCGGCGCTGCGGTGTCCAGCGTTTCAGTGCTGGACGAGCTTGATGCTTTTGTTGTGACCGTTGTTGATGGTCAGCCGACATGGGCGAAAGGCGACGCGGTTGCAGGTGTCAGCATCAGCCTGAAGGGCGATGCTGCCGATGACGGGCTTGCTGCCGATAGCGTGTTCCCGAAGGATGGTGATCCCATCGTTGCGTTGAACGCGGCTTTCGTTGATCAAACGCTGCATCTGTCGGTGGCCGATGGTGCGCAGATCGACAAGCCCGTCCATCTGCGCTTTGTGACAACGGGTGCTGTATCTGCCTATGCACGGGTTGTGGTTGAGATTGCCGATGGTGCCAAGCTGACGTTGATCGAGACCCATGAAAGCGCTACCGGTGCGCTTGCCAATAGCGTCGTCGAAGCCGTTGTTGGTGACGATGCCCATTTCGATCATATGCGCATCAACCTTGTCGATCCTCAGGCGACGCTTTTGACAACGTTTGGCGGCCGCATGGGCGCGCGTTCAACGGTGACGAGCGGCAATTTTGTGACCGGCTCGGCGCTGTCGCGCCATCAGGTGTTTTTGCGGTTCGAGGGCGAGGGCTCCAATGCCACGATCTCGGGTGCATCGCTGCTCAAAGACCGTCAGCATGTCGATACGACACTGGTGGTTGACCATGCCGTACCTGAATGCGTCAGCCGCGAGCATTTTGCCCATGTGCTGGATGGTGAGGCGACCGGCGTTTTCCAGGGTAAGATCATTGTCCGCCCTCATGCGCAGCAAACCGACGGCAAGATGATGAGCCGCGCGGTCTTGTTGGCAGATGGCGCCACCATGAACAACAAGCCCGAGCTCGAAATCTTTGCCGATGACGTGCAATGCGGCCACGGGGCAACGGTCGGCGCGCTGGATGATGATCTATTGTTCTATCTCCGTGCGCGAGGACTGCCAAAGGCTGAAGCTGAAGCCTTGATGCTGCAGGCGTTTGTGGGTGAAGCGTTGGAGATGATCCCGCATGAAGGCGTGCGCGAAATGCTCGAGGCTATGACGGAAACCTGGCTGAAAGCGCGCGGTTGAGGGATGATATGACCATGACAAGCGCCATGCCCTTCGACGTCGAAAAGATCAGAGCGGATTTTCCGATTCTGTCGAAGACCGTTTATGGCAAACCGCTGGTTTATCTCGACAATGCGGCATCGGCGCAAAAGCCGAAATCGGTGCTCGATCGCATGGTCTTTGCGTATGAGAACGAGTACGCGAATGTGCATCGCGGGCTGCATTATATGGCGAATGCCGCAACCGAGGCGTTTGAGCATGCACGCGAAACGGTACGCGCTTTCATCAATGCGGAATCGACCGACGAGATCATCTTCACGCGCAATGCCACCGAGGCAATGAACCTCGTGGCCGCAAGCCTCGGCCAGATGGTGATTAAGCCGGGCGACGAGATTGTCCTCTCGATCATGGAGCACCACTCCAACATCGTGCCATGGCATTTTTTGCGCGAACGGCATGGCGCGGTGATCAAGTGGATTCCGTGTGATGACGACGGCAATCTCGATATGGAAGCGTTCGAGAAGCTGATCTCGCCGCGCACTAAAATTGTGGCCATCACGCAAATGTCGAACGCGCTGGGCACCATTAATCCGATCGCAGATATTATACGCATGGCCCATGCGCAAGGCGCGTTGGTGATGGTGGATGGCTGCCAAGGGTCCGTTCATATCGAAACCGATGTGCGGGCGCTGGATGCCGATTTCTACTGCTTCACGGGCCACAAGCTTTATGGGCCGACAGGGATTGGCGTTGCCTATGGCAAGCGTCATCTTCTGGCCAACATGCCGCCGTTTAACGGGGGCGGCGAGATGATCAATCTCGTGACCACCGAGACAGTGACCTATAACGAGCCGCCGCACCGATTTGAGGCGGGGACCCCGCCGATTGTGCAGGCTATCGGTTTGGGCGCGGCGCTCGATTATATGAACAAAGTTGGTCGTGGGGCGATCGCCAAGCAGGAAGATCGGCTTCGGGATTATGCGATGGAGCGGTTGGGCGAGATGAACTCGCTGCGCATCATCGGCAAGGCCCGCCATAAGGGTGCGATTGTCTCGTTCGAGATGAAGGGTGCCCACGCGCATGATGTCGCAACCGTGATTGACCGCGCGGGCGTGGCGGTTCGGGCCGGCACCCATTGCGCTCAGCCGCTGCTGCAACGGTTCGGCGTGACATCCACCTGCCGCGCGTCTTTTGCGTTTTATAATACGGTCGAGGAGGTTGACGCACTGATCGTTGCCCTCCGTAAGGCCGAATCCCTGTTTTCTTGAGGAGCACCGGTATGAATGATCTATCCCCTCTGCCGGATGAAGTGCCAAACAAGCCGGAAATCGGCGTTGCGAGCGCGTTGCCGCCCGAGGAAATTGACCGGCTGACCGATGATATCATCGCCGCCCTGAAGACGGTCTATGATCCGGAAATTCCGTCCGATATTTATGAGCTGGGCCTGATCTACCGCATCGCGATTGATGATAGCCGCAAGGTCGATATCGATATGACGCTGACGGCTCCGGGGTGTCCGGTCGCAGGCGAAATGCCGGGTTGGGTTGAAACAGCGGTTAGCACGGTGCCGGGCGTTCAATCGGTCGAGGTTAAAATGGTGTTTGATCCGCCTTGGGATCAGTCCCGCATGTCGGATGAGGCCAAAGTGGCGCTCGATATGTGGTGATGAGCCATGACGCATGACGATCTTTACGAGCTGTTTCGGCCTCTGGCACCTGTAATGCTCAAGCGCATGTTTGGCGGAACGAGTGTGTATCTGGATGGCCGGATCATCGCGATTGAGATTGATGGTGTTGTGTATCTGAAGGCGGATCAGGAAACGCAAGCGCGTTTTGAGGAGGAGGGGCTCAAACCCTTCACCTATGAAGCCAAGGGCAAGACCATGACCATGCGCTATTATCAGATGCCGGATGAGGCCTATGAAGATCCTGATGCGTTCAGGCCTTGGTTCAAGCTGGCAGCAGATGCCGCAGGGCGCGCGCCGGCACCGAAGAAGAAGGCTAAGCGCTGAAGCGCCCCTTACAATCGGGGCGAACAGTGTTACATTAGATGTGAAATCAACTTTCGGGCCTTGAACCCGTTAGGGGAGTGGTACAATGGCACTACCAAAATTTAAGATCATGTCCCTCACCGATGCGGCGGCCGATCGCATCCGCGAAATCATGTCCAATGCGGAAAAGCCGATTGCGGCGATTAAAGTGGGCGTGAAAAACGGCGGTTGCGCCGGTATGGCCTACACCATCGATTATGCCGAGAGCATTTCGGCGGGTGACGATGTGGTCGAGGAAAAGGGCGTCAAGGTCGTGATCGACCCGAAGGCGCTGATGTTCCTGATCGGCACCGAGATGGATTTCAAAACCGACCGTTTTGCCAGCCAGTTCGTGTTTAACAACCCGAACGAGACGTCGGCTTGCGGGTGTGGTGAGTCGGTTGCAATTACGCCGGTGGATCTCGACGCGGCGCATCACGCCGCGTCGTAAGTTTTTATATAGCGATTACATCCCGTGCTTCTTCTTGCGCATGCCGAGCGTGCGCAGGCGTAGGGCGTTGAGCTTGATGAAGCCTGCCGCATCGCGGTGATCGTAGGCCACAGCGCCTTCTTCAAACGTCACAAGATCCTGATCATAGAGCGAGTAGGGGCTCTCGCGACCGATCACTATCACATTGCCCTTATAGAGCTTCAGCGTCACGCGGCCGGTGACGGCTTCCTGCGAGCGGTCAATTAGCGCCTGCAGCATTTCGCGCTCGGGCGAGAACCAGAAGCCGTTATAGATCAGCTCGGCATATTTAGGCATCAGCTCGTCTTTAAGGTGCGCCGCGCCGCGGTCCAGCGTGATCGATTCGATGGCACGATGGGCGGTGAGCAAAATGGTGCCGCCTGGCGTTTCATACATGCCGCGCGATTTCATGCCGACAAAGCGATTCTCGACCAGATCAAGCCGGCCAATACCGTTCTCTTTGCCGAGCGCATTGAGCTTGGCAAGCAGGGTGGCAGGCGAGAGCGCCTCGCCATTGATTGCCACAGCATCACCTTTGGCGAAGTCGATGGTGATGGTTGTGACCTTATCAGGGGCCGCTTCCGGCCCGATAGTGCGGGAATAGACGTAATCGGGAACCTCGACAGCCGGATCTTCCAGCACTTTGCCCTCGGACGAGGCGTGCAGGAGATTGGCGTCGACCGAGAAGGGCGCCTCGCCGCGCTTGTCTTTGGCAATCGGAATCTGGTGCTGTTCGGCAAACGCGATCAATTGTTCGCGCGACCGCAAATCCCATTCCCGCCAAGGCGCGATGATGGTGATGTTCGGGTTTAACGCATAATAGCCAAGCTCGAAGCGGACCTGATCATTACCCTTGCCGGTGGCACCATGGGAGACGGCGTCGGCTCCGACCTTTTCGGCGATCTCGATCTGCTTTTTGGCAATCAAGGGCCGCGCAATCGAGGTGCCCAGAAGATAGACGCCCTCATAGACCGCATTGGCGCGGAACATCGGGAACACATAATCGCGGACGAATTCCTCGCGCAAATCTTCGATGAAGATGTTTTCCGGCTTGATGCCGAGCAAAATCGCCTTGTCGCGCGCTGGTCCCAGCTCTTCGCCTTGGCCCAGATCGGCGGTGAAGGTCACTACCTCGCAGCCATAGGTGGTTTGCAGCCATTTCAGAATGATCGACGTATCAAGGCCGCCGGAATACGCGAGGACGACTTTTTTGACAGATTTTTTCGACATGGCAGTCACTCTTTGCTGATCGGATGCTGAATTTCGGCGGACTATAGGGATCGGCGCGTCAGGCGCAAGGGGGCAAAAGGTCGATCCGTTTATCGTCGTGGGCTAAAGGGGCTCTTGCGGCGCGGTGTTGTTGTCATGGATAATGGTGCAACGGCTGATATTTCGTCAAATTTTGGAAAGTCTTTCATGCACCCTGCACTGTCCGAGGCGAGTTCTGCGTCCATTCCTGTTCACATCGTCGATGGCGATGGCTGGTCATCTATTGTCCAAGCTATTTCGCCCGAAGCCTTGGCGTTTGCCACGGCCAGCGGGTTTGAGGGGGGAGCAGGGACCTATCTGGTTCTGCCGCACATCGATGGAAGCGTGCGGGCGGTGCTCTTTGGTGTCGAGAAGCCTGACGCGCCAGAAAGCGATCCGTTCTTGCTCGCTAAACTCGCTACCGCTCTGCCGGAGGGTATTTATCATCTTGAAGGCACGCTCCGGAATGCCGAGCTTGCAACCCTTGGCTTCGTGCTCGGCAGCTATCGGTTCGAGCGGTATAAGGCCAAGCCGAAGGGGCTTAAGGTTCGTCTCGTACCCCCGAAGGATGTCGATGCGGCCCGCATTACGATGATGGCGGAAGCCATCGGGCAGGGGCGCGATCTGATTAATACGCCTGCCAATGATCTCGGGCCTGCCGAAATTGAAGATGCGATCCGTTCGGTGGCTAAAGAGTTCGGGGCGAAGGTCTCCTCCATCATCGGCGATGATCTGTTGGCGCAGAATTACCCGATGGTGCATGCGGTAGGCCGCGCCTCGCCGCGTGAGCCGCGTATCATTGATCTCGTTTGGGGTGATGCGAGCCATCCAAAAGTGACTTTGGTCGGCAAGGGGGTGGCGTTTGATACTGGCGGACTCAATATCAAGCCCGACAATTCCATGCTGCTGATGAAGAAGGATATGGGTGGTTCGGCCGTTGCGTTGGCGGTGGCCAGGATGGTGATGGCGTCGGGCCTCAAGGTTCGGTTGCGGTTGATTGTTGCAGCGGTTGAAAATTCCATTTCCGGCAATGCGTTCAGGCCAGGAGATGTGTTGCCAAGCCGTAAAGGGCTGACGGTTGAAATCGGCAATACGGACGCCGAAGGTCGTTTGATTCTGGGCGACGCGTTGGCGCTGGCCGACGAGGAAGCGCCCGATCTCGTGCTCGATTTTGCGACGCTGACAGGGGCCGCGCGTGTGGCGTTGGGGCCGGATTTGCCACCCTTTTACACGGATGATGAAACGCTTGCCTCCGACATTGCAGAGGCAGGCGAGACGGTGAACGATCCCGTGTGGCGTCTGCCACTCTGGAAGCCTTATGCCAAAATGCTGGACTCCAAGATTGCAGATATCAACCACATCTCGTCGGGCGGCTTTGCGGGCTCGGTAACAGCGGCGTTGTTTTTGTCGCGTTTCGTGGAGAAGGCCAAGGCTTGGGCGCATTTTGACGTGTTCTGCTGGGTGCCGGTGGCGAAGAATGGCAGGCCGGATGGCGGGGATCCGCAAGCGGCGCGTTTGGTGTTTGAGGTGCTGGAGGGGCGGTATGGCCAAAAAAGCAAATAGCCTGATGTTGATTTGAAATCATAATCATTAGATGGTCGTGCGACCTTCAATTTTACTTTTATTGTTCGAGGAAATGCCATGAAGTCCCATGCCCGTGTTGTCGTCATCGGTGGCGGTGTTGTTGGTTGTTCGGTGCTCTATCACCTGACCAAAGCAGGATGGAAAGATGTCGTGTTGTTGGAACGCGAGCAGCTTACCCATGGTTCGACCTGGCATGCGGCGGGCGGGTTTCATACGCTGAACGGTGATCCGAATGTCGCGAAACTCCAAGGCTACACGATCGGGCTGTATGACGAGCTGGAAAAGATTTCCGGCGAAAGCTGCGGCTTGCATCGCTCGGGTGGTTTGATGCTGGCTGATACACATGACCGCATGGACTGGCTGAAAATGGCCCATGCGCGCGCCCGCTATCTGGGGCTCGAGACGGAAATTCTCTCCGCCAAAGAAGCCAAACAGATGATGCCTCTGTTGGAGGATAAATATTTTGTCGGCGCGATGCTCGATAAGGCCGATGGCAATCTCGACCCCTATGGCACCACGCATGCTTATGCCAAATCGGCCAAGATCGGCGGCGCTGAAATCTATCTCAAAACCAAGGTTGAAGAGCTCAAACAGCGCCCAGACGGCGGTTGGGATGTTGTGACCAATCAGGGCACCATCGTGGCCGAGCACGTCGTCAATTGCGGCGGGCTTTGGGCGCGCGAAGTGGGTCGGATGGTCGGCATTGAATTGCCGGTGCTGGCAATGGAACATATGTATCTCGTGACCGACGAGATGCCGGAAGTGGTGGCGTTTAACAAAGAGCGTGGCCATGAGCTGCCGCACGCGATTGATTTCAAATCCGAGATTTACATGCGTCAGGAGCGCACCGGCATGGTGCTGGGCACCTATGAGCGCGCAGGCGTGCCGTGGTCGCCGAAGCAGACCTCGTGGGATTTCGGTGCTGAATTGTTGGAGCCCGATCTTGACAGGATCGCGCCATCCTTGGCGATCGGGTACAAGCATTTTCCAGCCATGGCGAAAGCCGGCATTAAGAAAATCATCAATGGGCCCTTTACCTTCTCCCCCGATGGCAATCCGCTGGTGGGGCCGGTGCAGGGGCTCTCAAATTATTGGGTCGCTTGCGCCGTCATGGCGGGATTTTCGCAAGGCGGCGGCGTTGGTTTGGCGCTGTCGCAATGGATGGTGCATGGCGATCCGGGCTTCGATGTCTGGGGTATGGATGTGGCGCGCTATGGCGAATGGGCCACGCGCTCCTATACCAATGAAAAGGTACGCGAAAATTACTCGCGCCGTTTCCGTATCAGATTCCCCAATGAAGAATTGCCAGCGGCGCGTCCGCAGCAGACGACCGCCATCTATGATTTGATGGTCAAGAATGGCGCGGTGATGGGCGATTCATGGGGGCTTGAAACACCGCTTTGGTTCGCGCCCAAGGGCGTTAAGCGCAGGGATATTTTCTCCTTCCGCCGCTCCAATGATTTCGAGCATGTAAAGG
This sequence comes from Hyphomicrobiales bacterium, assembly GCA_947454055.1. Lineage (GTDB taxonomy): Bacteria > Pseudomonadota > Alphaproteobacteria > Rhizobiales > Beijerinckiaceae > CAIUPE01. The sequence continues at coordinate 26,114 of CANGIS010000016.1, read as the reverse complement.
CGGAATGCCTTGGGGTCAGAAACGGCGTAGGCGTTACCGAGATTGCCAATTTCGCCAAATATGAATTTTCGGGACCGGGCGCGGAAGCTTATCTCAATCGGTTGATGACCAATGTCATGCCGAAAATCGGTCGCCTTGTCTTGACGCCGATGCTGAATGAAAGCGGCAAGCTGATTGGCGATTTCACCATCGCCAAAGCCGCCGAGAACCGCTTTGTGATGTGGGGATCATCGCAAGCGCAGATTTATCATATGCGGTGGTTCGAGCAGCACCTGCCTAAAGATGGTTCGGTGGCCATCCGCCGCTATGACATGAACCTTGTTGGTCTCTCGATTGCCGGACCAAAGGCTCGCGACGTGTTGCAAGCGTTGACCGATGAGGATGTGTCGAACGCCGCGTTCAAATTCATGGATCATCGGTCGATGGACATCGCCAATGTTCCTGCCATGGTCAATCGCGTGACCTATACGGGCGATCTTGGCTATGAAATCTGGGTGGCACCGGAATATCAGCGCCGCCTCTATCTTTCGATTTTGGAGGCGGGCAAAGCGCATGGCCTCATTCATTTCGGCATGCGGGCGCTTTTGGCGCTTCGTCTTGAGAAAAACTTCCCCACCTGGTACCGCGAATTGCGCCCGATCTATGGGCCGTTCGAGGCGGGCATGGAGCGCTTTATCCGCCTGGATAAGCCTGACTTCATTGGCAAAGCGAAAGCCATTGAAGAGCACGCCTCAGGCGGCACGCTGCGCCGTGTCAGCTTCACGGTAGATGCCAAAGATGCCGATGTGCTGGGCGATGAGCCGATCTCTCACAAGGGCAAAGTGATTGGCTGGGTAACGTCGGGTGGCTATGGCCATTTTGTCGACAGCTCTTTGGCGCAAGGCTATGTGCCCAAGGAATTGGCTGACGATACGCGCGCAGGCGCCTTCGAGATTGAGCTGATGGGCGAGCAGGTGAAGGCGACAGTGATCTTCGATCCTCTGTTCGACCCTGAAGGCAAGCGGATGCGCTCTTGAACCGCGGACACTAAAAAGGCGGCCTGAAGGCCGCCTTTTTTATTCCGTCCACTCAATGGCGGTTAGATCATTGACGGGGATGGGCGCGTTTTCCCACAGGCCCTTGAGCTTGGCATTCCAGACGCCACTTTTCGGCAGCAGGAAGAGAAACACATTCACGCTGTCATCGGCGAGAATTTTTTGAGCCGTGCCAATCAGCTCCAGTCGCTTCGCCTCGTCGGTGGTTGCTGCCAATTCGGCTATGACGGCCTTGTAGGCCGGATTGTGATAGTCGAAGTAATAGTCATCCCGCGCGTAAATATCGAGATCCATCGGCTCGACATGCGAGATGATCGTGAGGTCATAATTTTTGGCCTTGAACACATCGGAGAGCCATTGTGCCCATTCAACCGGTACAATCTCGACCGTGATGCCGATGGCTTTCAATTGCTGGGCGATGATCTCGCCGCCGCGTCTGGCATATTCGGGCGGCGGAAGGACGAGGCGGACTTTCAGGTCGGTGACCCCCGCCTCGCGAAGCAGCGCCTTGGAATGATAGGGGTCATAGGCATATTGTGCGGTCAGATCGACATAGCCCGGATCGGTCGGCGCATAATGCGAACCGATGGGTTGGCCGATGCCATACATCGCGCCGTCAATGATCGCTTTACGATCCACCGCATAAGCCAGTGCCTGACGGACCCGCACATCGTCAAACGGCTTTTTGCCATTGTTGATGGCCAGAATGGTCTTGCCTTCGGTGTTGCCGACCACGACCGAAAAGCGCTTGTCGGCGCGGAATTGATCGAGGTTTTCGGGCGCGGGGTAGAGCGGGAACGCGTCGATATCGCCCGCCAGCAAGCCCGCATAGGCAGCCGTCGGATCGCTCACAAATTTGAAAATGATCTTGTCGAGCTTGGCGGCTGGGCCCCAATAGGTTTCATTGCGCACGAGTTCGACACTTGATCCCCTGACCCAACTGGCAAATTTGAACGGGCCAGTGCCAATCGGGTCGGTCTTGTTTTTATCGGCCGAGGTCGATGCCACCATGACCGCCGCGGGCCAGCCCAAATTGAACAGGAACGCGCCGGTCGGCCGCTTGAGGGTGATTTTCAACGTGAAGGGGTCGACAATCTCAACCGCATCGATGGGTTCAAACAGACCTTTTTGGGGATTGACGCTGGCGTCACCCCGCGCACGATTGAGGGAATATTGAGCGCTTTCAGCCGAGAACGGCGTGCCGTCGTGAAAACGCGCGCCGGTGCGCAGGTGGAACACATAGGTCTTTGCGTCCTCGGAGACATCCCAGCTGGCGGCAAGTGCCGGCTGAACTTTGCCGGAGCGATCAATCCGAGTGAGGCCTTCAAAAAGATTGGCGTATCCGATTTCGCCAATAGCGGCAGCTGCTCCCGCGGTAGGGTCAAGATGGGGCGGTTCCAGCCTTAGGCCGATGGTTACATCGGTGCGAGGCGTCGCGTGGGCCTGCATGGCGGGTCCAGCCCATAGCCCAGCCAAAGCCAGAAAGAGCAAAGAACGAACAAATTTTTTCATCGATTAACTTTCCGCACTATGGGCCGACAGCTCGCAAAACTGACGCGCATTTAGGCATAACGCCGCGTGAAATCAAATGGATCAAACAGAACCTAGTCTTTGGGTGGCATGGCAATGACAACGCCGGGGTTGAGAATCCCGTCCGGATCAAGCGTCGATTTGAGTTTGCCCATCATCCTCATGGCGGAGGCGGATTTGCGGGGCACAATCGCATCCCGTTTGGCGCGGCCGACCCCATGTTCGGCGCTGATCGAACCCTGCAGGGCATCGACTTCGGCAAACAGGCTTTCAAACAGTCGGGGAGCGAGGTCTTTGGCCTTTTCTTTCGGCACAACAAAATTCACATGCAGATTGCCGTCCCCGATATGACCGAAGGGGAGGACGGATACTTCCGCGCCATAATCAGCGGTAAACGCGTCGCAACGGGCGATCAGCGCCGGGATATCGGCAATGGCTACCGTCACATCGCTGCGGACGACATATCCGATCTGGCTGGTTGCCTCGCTTTGGCCTTCGCGGATCCGCCACATCATCTGGCGTTGCGCCTCGTTCTCGGCGATCGTTCCGTCGATAACGAGACCTTTTTCGAACAAGGTGGCCATGACCGTTTCGGTCCGCTCGCGCAGTCCGCTGGTGAACGTCCAGGCCAATTCGATCAATATATGCCAGGGATGAGGATCGGCGACGGGCCGCCGCACGCCCGGTAAATGCGTGCATGCGGCTTCGACGCCATAGGAGCTGACCAGCTCGAAGGACGAAATCAGATCCCCGAACACACCGCGCGAATGCCTGAACAGCTCGATCGCGGCGTCGGGCGTATCGACCGTCAACCAAAGAGTAACACGCTCCCGGGCAGGTGCCACAAGGCGCAACGTCGCCGCCGTGATAATGCCGAGCGTCCCTTCCGAGCCGATGAAGAGCTGCTTGAGATCATAACCGGTATTGTCTTTTCGAAGCGGCTTTAAAACATCAAGCACCGAGCCGTCAGCCAGTACCACTTCGAGCCCGAGGACGAGATCGCGGGTCATGCCGTAGCGAAGCACATTCAGTCCGCCGGCATTGGTGGCGATATTGCCGCCGATGCGGCACGACCCCTCGGCACCCAGCGAAAGGGGAAACAGCCGATCGGCCGCTTCGGCAGCCTTTTGAACATCGGCGAGGATGACGCCTGCCTCAACGGTGAGGTAATCCCCCGCCGGATCAATCGCCCGTATGCGGTTCATCCGCTGAAGCGAGAGGACGACCTCGTGTCCCGTATCATCGGGGATTCCGCCATTGACCAGTCCGGTATTGCCGCCTTGGGGTACGATGGAAACGCCATATCGGGCCGCAAGCGCCACAAGACCCGCCACTTCGGAGGTCAGGGAAGGGCGCAGCACGAAAGCGGCCTTGCCGGCATATTGTTTCCAGAAATCCACCTCATAGGGCGCCGCATCGGCGCCGGTCAGAACATGGGATGCACCAATCAATTCAATCGCAGCTGCCTGGAAGGCAGAGAGGCGTGCATCGGGTTTCAAGTTCATGCGGATAACTTTCCTCGGCAAAGTGGACGCGTCAAGCGAGCTTGTCCATCACCGCTCGGGCTATCGCCAGCGACGAGGTAAGGCCGGGGCTCTCAATCCCGAACAGGTTGACGAGGCCTGACACGCCGTGCACCTCCGGCCCATCGATCCGGAAGTCGGGGGCTGGGTCGTTCGGGCCTGAAATTTTGGGACGGATGCCGGAATAGGCCGGGATCAACGCATGATCGGGTAGACTCGGCCAGTAGCGGCGGATCGCATCGTCGAAGCCTTCGGACCGTTTCGGGTCAACCTCGTAATCGAGCGTTTCAACCCATTCGACATCGGGGCCGAACCGCGCCTGTCCACCGAGATCCAGTGTTAGGTGGACGCCAAGGCCATGGGTATGGGGAGCGGGATAAATCAGATGCTGGAAGGGTGCGCGCCCACGGAGCGAAAAATAGTTCCCCTTGGCATAGAGCGTTTCGGGAATATGGGCGGCGTCGAGCCCCTCCATCGCATTGGCGGCTTGTGAGGCGGCCAATCCCGCACAATTGATGAGAATGGAGGTTGAAAGCCGCATCGGTTCCGCACCGCCAGTTTCAACATGAAGCGTATTGCCCCCGAGCTCTGCGCGCAGAAAGGGCGTATGAAAGGCAAAAGCGGCACCGTGTGCCTCTGCTTCTCCCTGAAGCGAAAGCATGAAAGCGTGGCTGTCGAGGATGCCCGTGGAAGGCGATACGAGCGCTGCGGTGCAGGATAAAGCAGGTTCCAGACGCATCGCTGCTTCAGCCGAAATCATGTAGACATCATTGACACCATTGGCGTGGCTTTTTTGCTCAAGCGCAGTGATGGCAGAAACTTCGGCGTCATTGGTTGCAACGATCAGCTTGCCGGACCGCCGATAGGGCACATGGTGACGGTCGCACCAGTCGTAAAGCGCGTGACGGCCTTCGACGCATAACCTCGCCTTCAAGCTGCCTTCGGGATAATAAATGCCGGCGTGAATGACTTCCGAATTACGCGATGATGTGACAGTACCAATGCCTTCGGCAGCCTCGATCACGATCACGGATCGGCCGGAGCGGGCCAAGGTTTCGGCGATGGCCAAGCCAACGACACCGGCACCGATGATGATCGCGTCAATATCTGCCATGTGCACGCCTTTCCCGATCGCACCGGTTTCGTCGCCGATCTCAGGCGCGCGGTCAAGGTGCCTCGCGCTTAGCCCCTTGCGGCCTTAAGGCGCATCGCTCAAACTGGGTCGAAATGTAAAAATAACCATCAGGAAAAATGTGTCATGTCCCTTAAACTGTTTGATCTTTCCGGACGAATGGCCCTTGTCACGGGCTCCAGCCAAGGTATTGGCCTCGCCATGGCGGCTGGTATGGCGCGTGCCGGTGCGCATGTCGTGCTGAATGGTCGCGATACCGCAAAGCTTGCGCGCGCGGCAGCCGCCCTTCGAGATGAGGGATTGGTCGTATCCGAATCGGCGTTTGACGTGACCGATTCGCAGGCCATCGAAGCTTCCGTCGCCGATATTGAGGCCAGGCTGGGGCCTATCGATATTCTGATTAACAATGCCGGCAAGCAGCATCGCGGCCCGGCAGAGACATTTGAGGATGAACATTGGCGCGATCTTTTCCGGACCAATGTCGAGAGCAGTTTCTTTGCCGCGCGTTCGGTCGGACGCCGGATGATCGAACGCAAACGGGGTAAAATCATCAATATAGGCTCGGTACAGAGCGAGTTGGGGCGGCCGACCATCGTTCCCTACACGGCAACCAAAGGTGCCGTTAAAATGATGACGAAAGGGCTCGCAGCCGAATGGGCCAAGCACAATATTCAGGTCAATGCGATAGCGCCCGGATATTTTGTAACCGAGTTGAACAAGGCGCTCGTTGAAAACGCAGAATTCTCCGACTGGCTCTGCAAGCGCACGCCGGCGGGGCGGTGGGGAGAGGTCGATGAATTGATCGGCGCGGCGATTTTTCTGGCTTCCGAAGCGTCTAATTTTGTCAGTGGACATATTCTAATGGTCGATGGCGGCTTGACCGCAAGCGTCTAGACTTGCGAGTATCACCGAGAAGACGTCTATCACATGAAAAACAAACGCGACGTTCTGGGAGGATCTGATGAGCAAACCTTACGAAGACATTTTGCCGACGCCCTATGAGGTATTGGATAAGCGCGCCGCCGGCCTGTTCAACGGTACGGCTAAATTGGATCGGTTGTATGTCGGGGGCTGCCGCTGGGCGGAAGGTCCTGCTTATTTCCCTGCCGGCCGCTATCTTGTCTGGTCCGATATTCCGAACAACCGCATGATGCGTTACGACGAAACGGATGGCAAAGTGTCCGTGTTTCGTGAGCCTGCGGGCAATACCAATGGCCATACGGTTGATCGCCAAGGACGCCTTGTCAGTTGCGAACATGGTGGTCGCCGCGTTTCACGGACCGAATTCGACGGCTCGATCACGACCTTGGCCGACTCGTTCGAGGGCAAGCGTTTCAACTCCCCGAATGATCTGGTCGTTAAATCGGACGATTCCATCTGGTTCACCGATCCCGCTTACGGCATCGATTGGGATTATGAGGGTCTTCGCACCAAGCCGGAAATGGATGGCTGTCACGTCTACCGGATTGACGGCAAGACCGGCAAGATCACGCGCGTGGCTAATGATTTTGTGCGTCCGAACGGTCTGGCCTTCTCGCCGGATGAATCCAAACTTTATATTGCCGACACCGGCGCAACCCATGTCGAGAATGGCCCGCGGCATATCCGCGTGTTCGACGTCGTTGGCGATACGCTTAAGAATGGCCGCCTTTTTGCCACCTCGACGAACGGTCTGTTCGATGGTTTCCGGATCGACGAGGATGGCCGCATCTGGACCTCGGCCGGCGACGGCGTGCATGTTTACGATCCGGATGGCACTTTGATCGGCAAGATTCATGTCCCTGAAATCGTGGCCAATGTGTGTTTTGGTGGTCGCATGCGTAACCGCCTCTATATTTGCGGCACGACATCGCTTTACGCCTATTATGTGCTGGTGCGGGGCAACAAGACGTTCTGATTTTTCAGGATTTAAGTTTGAAGGGCCGGACAGATTTTGCATCTGTCCGGCCTTTTTTATTGAATTATTGCGGGTGGGGGTGCTGTCGCGTCGTCATCCCGACAAGCCGATAGAGGGGACAAAAGCCGATAGCGGCTGTTGCAATCGGCACGAGGCCGATCCAGCCTACCCAGTTCCAGCCGGTTGTCGGAAAGCCGATCGGAATCGCATAGGCGATCAGAACAAGGCCAACAATCACACGGAGAGCGCGGTCGATAGGTCCGATATTGGTTTCCATAGCTTGCACTCCTTTTCCTCACCCCATCTGCTTCATGGGTGGGTACACGCAAGCACTGTTCGCTTTAAAAATCGATGATCTGGATCAAGCTTTTCTTCCGAGTCGAAAGCTAGCTAAAAGGGCTATCGCATAAATTGCACCGCCGGTCAGGCCAAGAATCACAAGCGATATAGCGGGTGCCATTGCCCCGAACCGGTACGCTGCATTTACCGATGGTGCGATCAGCAAGGGGGTTGTTGCAGCAAGAAGAGCGGTTGCCGCTGCAACGGCTACACCAACCTGTATGAGGCCTGTGTCAAGCTTCATCCAGCCTTTGCGGGTGGCGAGAAATGCCAGCATGCAGCCATTGATCCAAGCGCCGATGGCGGTGGCAAAGGCAAGACCGGCTGCCCCGAAATCTTGATAAAGAGCGAGTTTGAGCAGGACATTGACCGCTATTCCAAGGAAAGCAGCCAATAAGGGTGTCGTTGTATCCTGTCGAGCGTGAAAGCTTGCGACAAAAGAGCGGATCAGCACGATCGGCAAAATGCCGATTGCATAGGCGGACAGCACGGCGGCGGAGGCCGTGGCGTCTTGGGCCGTGAAATGACCGCGCATAAAGACGCCTTGCATGATCTGGTTTGGGATCATCAGAAACGCGACGAGAAAGGGGGCCGTCAGCATCAAGGAGAGCGAAATTGAGCGCGATTGGGCATTATGCGCCTTGTCATGGGCGTCGGTTGCAAGATGGCGGCTCATCTCGGGTAAGAGAACGGTTCCGGCGGCGATGCCGATAAGGCCGACGGGCAATTGATAAAGCCGGTCAGCGTAGGAAATGGCCGATACGGCCCCTGTCGGCAGCAAGGAGGCGATGATTGTATCGGCAAAAATGGCGATCTGGACGCCGGCCGAGCCTATGACCGCCGGGCCAAGGGAACGGAAAAACCGCCCCATAGCCGGATTAACACTCGGCTTCTCGAAACGAGGCAAAAGGCCGCGCCGCTTGGCGTCAGTTGCCACCAAAGAGAGCTGAAGGACACCTGACGCTGCAATCCCCCACGCCGCAGCATGGGCGGCGGAGGGAAACAGGAAGGCCAGATAAAGCGCCGCCAAGATCGCCAAATTAAGCAACACCGGCGCAGCGGCTGCCATGGCAAACCGGTTATGTGCGTTCAAAATCCCCGAGAAGAGCGTGACGATGGAAATCAGCAGCAGATACGGAAAGGTTATCCGCGTCAGCGTAACCGTAAGGGCGTATTTTTCAGGGTCCTCCGCAAAGCCCGGTGCCAGCAGATCGATGACGGTCGGCATTTGCCACATGGCAAGCGCTGAAAGCGGTAAAAGCACGAGGGTGAGAAGCGTCAAAACCCTTCCGGCAAAGAGCCGCGCCGCTTCCGGCCCCGCTTCGCCGAGTTCGCGCGCATAGCCCGGTACAAAGGCCGAGTTGAATGCCCCTTCGCCAAAGATCGCACGAAAATGATTGGGCAGGCGCTGGGCGACAAAGTAGGCGTCAGCCATCAGGCCAGAGCCGAGCAGGGAGGCTATGACAACATCGCGCAGAAAGCCGGTGAGGCGAGAAAGAAGCGTGAAGCCGCTGACGGAAGCAAATTTGCGAAACATTAGATTTTTGTTGCCGCTTTGGGCTTACGAGCGGATGTTTTTTTGGCCTTTGCTTCGTCAAAGCCGATCGTGTTGCCCACAATGTAAAGCGGGCGGCGTTTCACCTCGGCGAAGATGCGGCCGATATATTCGCCGATGACACCGAGCGACAGGAGCTGAACGCCGGCAAAAAAGGTGATCGAAACCAGGAGCGTCGCATAGCCGGGCACATCGGTGCCATAGACCAGTGTGCTGATGACGACCCAGGCAGCCATCAGCAGCGCAAGGCCCGAAATCAGCGCGCCGATATAGGTCCAGAGCCGCAAGGGTACCGTTGAAAACGAGGTGATGCCATCGAGTGCAAAATGCAAAAGCCGTCGGGTGCTGAACTTTGACGAACCTTGCGCGCGATCGGCGACATCAAAGGGGATGCCGATGGATTTGAAGCCGATCCAGGCATAAAGACCCTTCGAGAAACGTGCCCGCTCGCCCATGGAGCGAAGGGCGTTGACGGCTTTGCGGTCGAGCAGCCGGAAATCGCCGGCGCCATCGGGCAATGGCGTTTCGCCAAACATAGCAAAGGCGTGATAGAATACATAGGTGAACAGTCGGCGAAGCAGGCCGTCGCTCTGCCGGTCAACGCGTTGGCCATAGACCACGTCATTTCCTTCGCGCCAAAGCGCCATGAAGCGCCCGATCATTTCGGGGGGGTGCTGAAGGTCGGCATCCATGATGACGACGGCATCGCCGCGCGAGGCATCGAGGCCTGCGGCGATGGCGATCTCTTTGCCGAAATTTCGGCTGAAGGAGACGCCGCGAATTCGGTTGTCTTTTTGATGCGCGGCTGCGATCCAGACGAGCGTATCGTCGGAGGAGCCGTCATCAACGAAAATCAGTTCCCAGTCTTTGGATAGGCTATTGAGCACCGGCACGACGCGGTCAATCAACGGGCCCAGATTGCTTCCTTCATTGAAAGCGGGGATGACAAGGGAGAGCTCGCAGGGATTTTCAATTTGCGGCACAGAACTCTGTGGTAAGAACGGCACGTCGTCATTCCTTGGCGGCGGTTCGGCAGAGCCGGAAGCGCGATGTCGATAATTTTGACCAATCATACAGACGGTTTACCGATCATGCCACCGGTTCCTTTCATTCTTATCGCCGATGATTACGGGCTGACAGAAGGCGTAAGTCGGGCGATTTGCGCCTTATTGGACAAAGGTCGCCTGTCCGGCACGGGTGCTATGACGAACCAGCCAGGTTGGCCGTTGCTCGCCAAAGATCTTCAGCCGTTTTTCGACAAGCGGGATTTGGGCCTTCATCTGACGTTAACGCTCGGTGCACCCCTCGGGGAAATGCCGAACTTGGCACCCAATGGCGTGTTGCCCACGCTGGGGCGGCTTCTATCAGGCTCGCTGACAGGACAGCTGTCGCGGTTGGAAATCACGCAAGAAATCATGCGGCAAATGGGTGCTTTTCAAGAGCACACGGGACGATTGCCGGATTTTATCGATGGTCACCAGCATGTCCATGTGCTGCCGATTGTTCGGGCCGCCCTGTTTGACGCGATTGAGCGTTTCAAGCCCGGTTGGCGGCCTTGGTTGCGTGCCCCTGCGGATCATCTGGGCGCGATTATGGCGCGGGGTACAACCGTTGGAAAGGCTCTCTTTATCGCATTGCTGGCGCAAGGGTTCGCGTTATCGGCTAAAAAACGCGGGTTTCGGGTGAATGACAGCTTTTCAGGCGTTAGTGATTTTAAGGCTGACGGCGGTTTCGCCCTTGATTTCCGGCGTTATCTTCTCGTGTCCGGCAAGCATCATCTGGTGATGTGCCATCCGGGCCATAGCGATGAGGCGTTAGCGGCGCTTGATCCGGTAACGAAGGCGCGTGACGAGGAGTTTGCCTTTTTCAACTCCGACGCTTTTGACGCCTTGATGGTGAGCATGAATATGCGCGTCGCGCGTTTTAACGAGACGGCCTAGCTCTCACATTGCGCTAAAAGCCATTCGCGGAAGGCTAAGAGGGCTGGGCGGTCTTTTTTCTGCTCGGGATAGACGAGCCAATAGGCCTGCTTGCTTTCAATCGGTCGCGCTATGGGAATGGTGAGGGCTCCGGATTTCAACTCGTCCTCGACCAAAAACCTCGGGACGATGGCGAGGCCAAGGCCAGCGACGGCCGCTTGCGCCACCATGGCGAATTGCTCGAAGCTTGGTCCGTTCAGCGCGCGTTCGGGCTCGAGCCCTTGGGCTGCTAGCCATTCGCCCCATGCCCGAGGGCGCGTTGCTTGCCGAAGTAACGGTGCCCTTAGCACATCCTCCGGTGCATGAAGTCCGAGCCGCTCAACAAGCGCGGGACTTGCGACAGGAACAATGGTTTCGCCCATCAATCGGTGCATCACGGCCCCCGGCCAAACCGCGTCGCCGAAATGGATGGCGGCATCCAGAGGATCGCGCGAGAAATCGAAAGGCACGATGCGGGTTGAAAAATTGAGTGTTACTTCGGGGTGTCGGTGCGAGAAATCAGGCAGACGCGGAATGAGCCAACGCGTGCCGAAGGTGGGGAGAATGGCAAGCTCCAGCGAGCCTCCCGTTCCCTTGAAAGCAATGGCATTAAGCGTTGCGGCGGAAATTCGCCCGAGTGCCTCGCGGACATCCTCGGCATAGGCCTTGCCCGCTTGGGTGAGCACAATTCTCTGGCGGACGCGCTCGAACAGGGCAATGCCGAGGCTTTGCTCAAGGGCGGATACCTGCCGGCTAATCGCGCCTTGGCTGAGATTTAACTCTTCTGCCGCTCGCGTGAAGCTCAAATGCCGGGCGGAGGCTTCAAAGGCTTGCAGCGAAGAAAGCGAGGGTAACAGAGAGCGAGGCAAGTTCATGAGCATTTCTCATGATGTCGTGCAATAACATGGTTTGCAAGTCTCATCATCGGTGGTCATCATGAAGGATAAGTTGGAAGTAGGTTTTCCTTCGCCAGACTGGCAATAATCCAGTGATGCGGTGTAAGGTAGGAGCCGAATGGACCGTGTGGTCTGGTTAAAGGCAAGCAGTGAGGGTTTGATATGACGCAATCCGTAAGCGCCGAAGCGCTCGATATTTTAAAGCGGCTCGGTGTACCGGCCTCGGCCTTTGCCAAAGGGGGATGGCCTGCGCGCTCGCCGATTACGGGCGAGGTGATTGTCGAGCTGAAAAGCCATTCGGCCGCCGATGCGACTGCCGCCGTTGGTCGTGCGGATGCAGCGTTTAAGGAATGGCGCAAAGTGCCGGCACCGCGTCGTGGCGAGTTGGTTCGCTTGCTGGGTGAAGAGCTCCGCGCGGCCAAGGATGATCTGGGCCGTCTTGTTACGCTTGAAGTCGGCAAGGTTGTGTCTGAAGGTCTGGGCGAAGTGCAGGAAATGATCGACATCTGCGATTATGCCGTCGGACTTTCGCGACAATTGTTTGGTCTGACGATTGCCACCGAGCGTCCGGCCCATCGCATGATGGAAACCTGGCATCCGCTTGGCGTGTGCGGCGTGATTTCGGCGTTTAATTTTCCCGTCGCCGTTTGGTCGTGGAATGCGGCTCTGGCCTTTGTGTGTGGCGATAGTGTTGTCTGGAAGCCATCCGAAAAATCGGTGCTTACCGCATTGGCGACACAGGCGATTTTGAAGCGCGCGGCGGATCGCTTCGGCGGCGTTCCGGATGGCCTGCTCGAAGTTCTGGTCGGTGGCCGCGAGGTGGGTGATGCGCTTGTGTCCGATCATCGGGTGCCGGTGGTATCGGCAACCGGTTCGACCGCCATGGGCAAGCTGGTCGGCCCGAAATTGGCGGCCCGTTTTGCCCGTGCGATTTTGGAACTTGGCGGCAACAATGCCGCCATTGTGGCACCTTCCGCTGATCTCGACATTACCCTTCGCGGTGTAGCCTTTGCAGCGATGGGCACGGCGGGTCAGCGGTGCACGACGTTGCGCCGTCTGATTGTGCATGAAAGCATCTATGACGCGTTCGTGCCGAAGCTGCGGGCGGTTTACGGCAGCGTTAAGGTCGGTGATCCGCGCGAAGCGGGTGTGCTGGTTGGCCCGCTGGTCGATAAGCTCGCGTATGACGGCATGGAAAAGGCGTTGAACGAGGCCAAGGCTGCGGGTGGCAAAGTGACGGGTGGCGCGCGCGTTTCCGTTGGTGGCCATGCCGAGGCTTATTACGCCGCTCCTGCGCTGGTGGAAATGCCGGCCCATGTGGATCCCGTGACACGCGAGACCTTTGCGCCGATCCTCTATGTGATGAAATACAAGACGTTTGAAGAAGCCGTTGCGATGCAGAACGCGGTAGGTGCTGGTCTTTCCTCCTCGCTCTTCACGCTGGATATGCGCGAAGCCGAGCGTTTCGTTTCCGATGAGGGCTCCGACTGCGGCATCGCCAACGTCAATATCGGCCCATCGGGCGCCGAAATCGGCGGTGCGTTTGGCGGCGAGAAGGAAACTGGTGGCGGACGTGAAGCGGGCTCGGATGCGTGGAAAGCCTATATGCGTCGTGCGACCAACACGATCAATTTTGGCACAACGCTTCCGCTCGCCCAGGGCGTGAGCTTCGATATTGGCTGAGGAAAACCACCATGAGCGCCAAGCACACGACTCAGAAATTTCAGTGGGACGATCCCTTTCTGCTGAATGAGCAACTCACCGAAGACGAGCGGATGATCCGCGATACGGCGCGTGATTATGCGCAGGAAAAACTCCTGCCCCGCATCGTCAAAGCCTATGCCAACGAGACAACCGAGCGTGAAATCTTCAACGAGATGGGTGCGCTTGGTTTGCTTGGTGTCACGCTGCCTGAAGAGTATGGCTGCGCGCATGCGAGCTATGTCTCCTATGGGCTCGTTGCGCGTGAAGTAGAGCGGGTTGATTCGGGCTATCGCTCGATGATGAGCGTACAATCCTCGCTTGTGATGTATCCGATCTATGCCTATGGCTCGGAAGCGCAGCGCAAGAAATATTTACCAAAGCTCGCTTCAGGCGAATGGGTTGGCTGCTTTGGCTTGACTGAACCCGATGCGGGGTCCGATCCCGCCGGCATGAAAACCCGCGTCGAGAAGGTGGCTGATGGCTACAAAATCACCGGCTCGAAGATGTGGATTTCGAATTCACCGATTGCCGATGTGTTTGTGGTGTGGGCCAAATCCGCTGCCCACGACAATGAGATCCGCGGCTTTGTGCTCGAGAAGGGCATGAAGGGTCTGTCCGCTCCCAAAATCGAGGGCAAGTTGAGCTTGCGTGCTTCGATTACGGGTGAAATCGTGATGGATGGTGTGGTTGTGTCCGAGGATCATTTGTTGCCGAATGTGTCGGGTCTGAAGGGTCCATTCGGATGCTTGAACCGTGCGCGGTATGGTATCTCATGGGGCGTTCTTGGAGCGGCTGAAGACTGCATGCATCGTGCGCGGCAATACACGCTGGATCGTGTGCAGTTCGGCAAGCCTCTGGCGCAGACGCAATTGATCCAGAAAAAACTCGCCGATGCGATGACGGAGATTTCGCTCGGGCTGCAAGGCTCGCTGCAAGTGGGTCGCTTGATGGATCAGGACAAATTCGCGCCTGAGATGATCTCCATCGTCAAGCGCAACAATTGCGGCAAGGCGCTCGATATTGCCCGCGCCGCGCGTGACATTCATGGCGGCAACGGCATCAGTCAAGAATATCACGTCATGCGGCACGCCCAGAACCTTGAGACGGTCAATACCTATGAAGGCACGCATGATGTGCATGCGCTCATTCTAGGCCGTGCGATTACGGGCTTGCAGGCGTTTTTCTGAATTTTTTTACCGTCATTGCGAGCGGGAGCGAAGCAACCCAGCTCATGGGATTTATTAAAGTGCAGCTTTTAAATGGCACTTTATCCTTAAAGATCAACTGGGTTGCTTCGCATACGCTCGCAATGACGGATATATTTTCGAATGGTTTAAATTGATGTCCCAACTCAAGCCCCTTTCCGGCATCCGCGTTTTGGAACTCGCGCGTATCCTAGCGGGGCCTTGGATCGGGCAGACACTGGCGGATCTCGGTGCCGATGTCGTCAAAGTCGAGCGACCGGGTGCGGGCGATGACACGCGCACTTGGGGGCCTCCCTTTGTTGAGGCGGCCGATGGCGGTGATTTATCGGCGGCTTATTTTCACGCGTGTAATCGCGGCAAGCGTTCCATTGCGGTTGATTTTGAAACGGCGGAGGGTCAAGCGATCATCCGCAAACTCGCAAGCCATGCGGATGTGCTGATCGAGAATTTCAAAGTTGGCGGCTTGAAGAAATACGGCCTCGACTATGAAAGCCTGAAGGCTGTTAATCCGCGCCTTGTTTATTGCTCGGTGACAGGCTTTGGCCAGAACGGTCCCTATGCGGAGCGCGCCGGCTATGATTTCATGATTCAGGCGATGGGTGGCATCATGGATTTGACCGGCGCGCCCGATGGCGAGCCGCAAAAAATCGGTGTCGCCTTTGCTGATATTTTTACCGGCGTTTATGGCGTCATTGGTATTCAAGCAGCACTACGCCAGCGCGATCTTAACGGGCAGGGCGCGCATGTCGATATGGCGTTGCTGGATACGCAAGTCAGCGTGCTCGCCAATCAGGCGCTGAATTATCTCGTGTCGGGTAAAGCACCGCGTCGGCTTGGCAATGCGCACCCCAATATCGTGCCCTATCAGGTGTTTCCGGTGGCCGATGGCCATGTTGTGGTCGCCGTAGGTAACGACGGCCAGTTCCGCAAATTCTGCCAGGTGCTGGGCGAGCCGATGCTGGCGGATAATCCCGATTACGTGACCAATCCTTTGCGCGTGAAACACCGTGCACCGCTTTGCGCGAGGCTTGCCGATATGACGCAAGGTTTTGCGCGGGATGATCTCTTAACTGCGTTGGAAAAAGCAGGCGTTCCGGCAGGGCCGATCAACACAGTGGCCGATGTGTTTGCTGACGAACAGGTGATCGCACGCGGGATGCGGGTTGAGCTTGCAAACCACGATGCAGCAACGGGCAGCGTACCCAGCGTGCGCACGCCGATTATGATCAATGGTGAAGCCATGGTGGCTTCGCGCCCATCTCCGCGTCTTGGCGCGGATACAGAAGCGGTGTTGCACGACAAGGCTTGGGGCGGATAGGAGCACGAAACCGATGACAACACATCCCTCACGAACGGGCGGTCAATTGATCGTCGATGCACTCGCTGCCCAAGGCGTCGAGCATGTCTTCTGTGTGCCGGGCGAGAGCTACCTCGCAGTGCTTGATGCGCTGCATGATGCCGCCATCAAAGTCACCGTGTGCCGCCAAGAGGGTGGTGCGACGATGATGGCCGATGCCACAGCCCGTCTGACGGGTCGTCCCGGTATTGCGATGGTGACGCGCGGGCCGGGGGCAACCAATGCCTCGCCCGGTATCCACATTGCCGAGCATGACAGCGTACCGCTGATTTTGTTCGTCGGCCAAATCGAAAGCGGCATGAAGGAACGCGGTGCGTTTCAGGAAATGGACTACAAGGCTTTTTTTGGCTCAACTGCGAAATGGGTAACAGAAATCACCGATCCAGCCCGCGTGCCGGAAGTGGTGTCACGCGCTTTCCATGTGGCGATGCAAGGCCGCCCCGGTCCGGTGGTGATTGCGTTGCCGGAGGATATGTTGACGGCGGTGGCCGAGGTTGCTGCATCGCCTCGCGTTGAGCCGGTTGAAACATGGCCCGGTCAAACCCAAATGGCCGAACTGCAAAAAATGCTGTGGGCTGCCAAGCGCCCGATTGCCATCCTCGGTGGTTCAGGATGGTCGGAGAAAGCCTGCGCTTCGGTGACGCGCTTTGCGGAACGGTTTGAACTACCGTTCGCAACGTCTTTCCGCCGTGCGATGTTATTTTCCGGCGATCATCCCAATTATGCAGGCGAGATCGGCATTGGCCCTAACCCGAAACTAAAAGCCCGCATTGAAGGTGCTGACCTTGTGCTGCTGATCGGCGGACGCATGGCCGAGATGCCGAGCCAGGCCTATACGCTGTTTGATATTCCCGTGCCCAAACAAGCGTTCGTTCACGTTCACGCGGATGCTGAAGAATTGGGCCGCGTCTACCATCCGACGCTGGGAATACACGCCAGTCCGAAAGCCTTTGCCGCTGCCCTTGAAACCCTTCAGCCCCCTCATATTATTCCATGGGCAGGCGCGCGTGAAACTGCGCGCGAGGATTTTCTCAGCTGGACCGATACGATTCCAACCGTTCCGGGCGAATTTCAAATCGGGCAGGCGATGCGTTGGCTTCGGGACCGTATCCCGCATGACACGGTGATTACGAATGGTGCCGGTAATTATGCGATTTGGGCCCAGCGCTATTTGCGCTTCAGAGAATATGGGACGCAAGTTGCGCCGAATTCCGGCTCGATGGGCTTTGGAGTTCCTGCGGCGGTGGGTGCGAAACGCGCTTTTCCCGACCGCATGGTGATTGCCTTTGCGGGCGATGGTTGTTTTCTGATGAACGGGCAGGAATTTGCCACCGCCGTGCAATATGATTTGGGTATTATCGTCATCGTTGTCGATAACGGCATGTATGGCACCATCCGGATGCATCAGGAGCGCGAATATCCGGGTCGTGTCTCGGCAACGCAGTTGAAAAACCCCGATTTTGCCGCCTATGCCCGCGCCTTTGGTGGACATGGCGAAACCGTTCGCACGACGGATGAGTTTGCGCCCGCATTTGAGCGCGCGGTAGCGTCCGGCAAGCCCGCCATCCTCCACTGCTTCTTGGATCCGGAGGCGATTACGCCAGCGACAACGCTCAGCAAATTGCGTGAAAACGCTTTGAAGCCAAAAGACTGGGCGGTGTCGCCTTAAAGTGATTTGTTAAAGGATGGCAATTGCCGTCCTTGCGAGCGACAGCGAAGCAATCCGGCTAGTGATCATCGAAAGAGCGCTTTGGTTCCATCGCGCACTTTTTGTTGTCTTTTAGCTGGGTTGCTTCACGTTCGTTCGCAATGACGGTTGCGATTTTTGGGGCACGGGTAAAGCCGTTACGCTTCCAATTTCTTCGCCACCATATCCTTCAGCACGCCCAAATCTTTCGCAAAGGCGCGAATGCCTTCGGCGAGTTTTTCCGTGGCCATGGCGTCTTCATTGAGCAAAAAGCGGAAGCTGGCTTCGTCAATTTTGAGGCGATCAGCGCCTGAATTCCCCGCGGTGGCGGGATCAAGCTGGCGTGGCAAGATGCCGTCATCCTTGGCGAGCTGATCGAGCAGGGCAGGCGCAATGGTCAAGCGGTCGCAGCCGGCCAGCGCTTCGATCTCACCGATGTTGCGGAAGCTCGCGCCCATCACCACCGTGTCATAGCCGTGGCGCTTGTAATAGGCGTAAATCTGCCGCACCGAGAGCACGCCGGGGTCCGTCTCGGCGGTGTAGCTCTTGCCCTCGTTCTTGACATACCAATCAAGGATACGACCGACGAAAGGCGAGATCAAAAACGCGCCCGCTTCCGCGCACGCAGCGGCTTGAACGAGCGAGAAAAGAAGGGTCAGATTGCAATCGATCCCGTCCTTTTGAAGAATTTCAGCCGCCCTTATGCCTTCCCACGTCGAGGCCAGTTTGATCAGAATTTTTTCACGACCGACGCCGTTCGCTGCATAGGCCGAGATGATGCTCTTCGCCTTGGCCACGCTGCGAGCGGTATCGAAGGACAGATCGGCATCCACTTCGGTTGAAACACGCCCCGGTACCAGCTTGGATAATTCGGTGCCAAAGGCCACGGCCAAACGGTCAGCGACAGCACTGATAATGGCCTCCTGCGAGCCCGTCTGCTTTTTGCCCCATTGGATGGCGTCGGCGATAACGCCTTCATAGGCCGGTAATGCTGCCGCTTTGAGCACCAAAGTCGGGTTGGTCGTGCAATCGGTTGGGTGAAACAAACGGATGGCATCCATATCGCCGGTGTCGGCAACAATGGTGGTCATGGCTTTGAGTTGGTCGAGTTTGCTGGTCATCTGATTACCAAGGGTTTTGATCGAAAGGATGCTTTTACGGATTTCTAGCATAGGAATTCGCCCGGCGTCAGCCTCCATTGCATGCTGCTAAAGAGGAGACGCTTGGCTTCCGGATCGGCTTGGCCGATAGTAGGGTTAATCTAGGCCATTTAATCAGGAATTGTTCTAATGCCCGTCCTCAACCGGATCGCCGAATTTACCGATGAAATTACCGCTTGGCGACGCGATCTCCATGAGCATCCCGAGCTTGACTATGATGTCCATCGGACGGCCGGCATTGTTGCCGAAAAACTGAAAGCCTTTGGCTGCGACGAGGTCGTTACCGGCGTTGGACGGACCGGTGTTGTTGGCGTCATCAAAGGTCGCCTTCCGGGCAAAAAGGTGATCGGGCTGCGCGCGGATATGGATGCGCTGCCGATTTTGGAGACAACGGGCAAGGCTTACGCCTCGACCATCCCAGGCAAAATGCATGCTTGCGGCCATGACGGGCATACCTCCATGTTGTTGGGTGCTGCCAAATATCTTGCCGAGACGCGGAACTTTGCCGGTTCTGCCGTCGTGATTTTCCAACCCGCGGAAGAGGGCGGCGGCGGCGGAAAAGCGATGGTGCAAGATGGGCTGATGGATCGTTTTGGCATCACGGAAGTCTATGGCATGCATAATTTGCCCGGCATGCCCGTAGGCCAATTCGGCGTCAGGCCTGGCCCAATTATGGCCGCTGCCGATAAATTTGAAATTAAGATTGATGGCCGTGGCGCCCATGCCGCTATGCCGCATCTGGCGATCGATACGGTTTATATCGGCAGCCAGCTTGTCACAGCGCTGCAAGGGATTGTGTCGCGCAATGTCGATCCGCTCGAAAGTGCCGTGCTGTCGGTAACGACCTTCCACGCCGGCGACGCGTTCAATGTGCTGCCGCAAGAGGCCGTATTACGCGGCACGGTGCGTACCTTTAATGCCGATATTCAGGATCAGATGGCCGACCGGATGCATGCCATTGTGAATGCCATGGCGTCGATGCACGGGGCTACCATCACGCTCGCCTATGAACGGGGCTATCCCGTGACGCGCAACCACGCGGCGCAAACCGAATTTGCGGCGCGTGTCGCCAGCGAAATCGCAGGCAATGAGCGCGTCAACCACGCGATTGCGCCGATGATGGGGGCCGAGGATTTTTCCTATATGCTCGACGAGCGCCCCGGATGTTTCATTTTTATCGGCAACGGCAATTCCGCCGGTTTGCACCATCCGGCGTATGATTTCGACGATAGCGTGATCCCGATTGGCGTCAGCTACTGGGCACGGTTGGTGGAGACAGGTTTGGCTGGTTAACCCTCCAGCTCTTCTCGCAGCACTTCCAGCGCCATCCACTGCTCTTCCGAAGCGATAAGGTCGGCTTCGGCGCGCGCCAGCATTTCGCTGGCTTTGTCGAAACGCGGGCGATCTTTTGTGTAAAGCGCGGGATCGGCCAAAAGCGTGCGCAATTTTGCGATGTCTCGGCCCAACGCATCGACGCGGTCGGGTAGGGTTTCGAGCAGATGCTTTTCGTTGAAGGAGAGTTTGCGCTTGGTGCTTGGCGATAGCGTAGGCACAGCAGGCGCCGATGTCTTTTCCTCGCGTGTCCGCTCAGCGGCTTTGCGAGCGTCCACACCATGGCCGCGCTGAACGAGCATATCGGAATAGCCACCGGCATATTCCAGCCAATCGCCTTCGCCCTCGGAGACGAGCACGGATGTGGCAACGCGATCGAGGAAGTCACGATCATGGCTGACAACCAGCAGCGTGCCCGGATAATCCGCCAACATTTCCTCTAAAAGGTCCAAGGTCTCAAGGTCGAGATCGTTGGTCGGCTCGTCGAGGACCAGAAGGTTGGAGGGCGAGGCTAAGGCCACGGCGAGCAAAAGACGCGCGCGCTCGCCGCCGGAGAGCACCGACACCGGCGTCCGTGCCTGCTCTGGCGGGAACAGGAAGTCCTTCATATAGGAGATCACATGGCGGCTTTCACCATTGACGATCACCTTGTCGCCGCTGCCGCCGGTTAGCGTTTCTGCCAGTGTGGCGTTGGGGTCGAGGCTGTCGCGCTTCTGTTCCAAGGTTGTCATGGCGAGATTGGTGCCCAGACGCACGGAACCGGAATCCGGGGGGATTTTTCCGGTCATAAGATTGATTAACGTGGTCTTGCCAGCGCCGTTTGCGCCAACAATACCCAACCGGTCCCCGCGTAAAATGCGGATCGAAAGGTCGCCCACAATGACCCGTTCGCCAAAGCTCTTTGCAATCCGCTTTGCCTCGATGACAAGCTTGCCCGAGCTATCGGCCTCGGCTGCCTCCAGGCGAACCGTGCCGGTGGGGCCTCGCGCCTCGCGCCGCTTTTGCCGAAGGCCTGCAAGTTCCGACATACGGCGGACATTGCGCTTGCGCCTTGCGGTGACGCCGTAGCGCACCCAATGTTCTTCACGGACAATCTGGCGGTCAAGTTTGTGCCGGTCGCGCTCTTCTTCTTCGAGCACCGTATCGCGCCAAGCCTCAAACGCCGAAAAGCCCTGTTCGAGCCGTTTCGTTTCCCCGCGATCGAGCCAAAGTGTGGCGCGCGACAGATTTTCAAGAAAGCGCCGATCATGGCTGATCAAAACCAAGGCTGATTTGATGCTTTTCAGCTCGGTTTCCAACCACTCAATGGCTGGGAGATCGAGATGGTTGGTCGGCTCGTCCAACATTAAAATATCGGGTTCCGGCGCCAGCACGCGGGCCAAAGCCGCGCGGCGCGCTTCGCCGCCAGAAAGTGTCGCCGGATTTTCTTGGCCGGTTAGGCCAAGCGCTTCCAGCAGATAAAGCGCACGCCAATCATCATCGCCCGGTGCAAGGCCAGCTTCGACATAGTCGAGCGTGGTGGCAAAGCCGGAAAGATCGGGTTCTTGGGGTAAATAGCGGATGGTCGAGCCGGGCTGGACAAACCGCTCGCCTTTGTCGGGTTCGATCAATCCGGCGGCGATTTTCAGGAGGGTCGATTTACCAGAGCCATTGCGGCCGACAAGGCACAGCCGATCTCCCGCACCGATGGAAAGGTCGGCGCTTTCCAGAAGCGGAGTTCCGCCAAAAGTGAGGCCAATATCTTTTAGAAACAGGAGGGGCGGGGCCATAATGCTCGGATCATCTCAATTGCACGACCTGCGATATGGAGGATTGCGGGACGTGAAGCAAGGACCGAACCGCAGAGCAGGGCACCAGCGTGCTTGACCTGTTGCCAATCAGCGCGCGATAAGCGCACTCCTCGAACGAATAGATAGGTTTTTTGTGCCCCCCACCCTAAAAACATGCGCGATCATCGGTGCGGGGCCTGCGGGCTTGATGGCCGCCGAGCGCTTGGCCGCTCTTGGACACACGGTGACCGTGTATGACCGGATGCCGAGCGCGGGACGAAAATTTCTGTTGGCAGGTCGCGGCGGGTTGAATTTGACGCATACCGATGAGCCCGCCCAATTCATGACGCAGTATCGCGAAGCCTCGCCTTGGCTCAAACCCATGATCGATGCCTTTTCGCCGGAAGCCTTGCGGGATTGGTGCGCGGGGTTGGGAGAAGACAGTTTTGCGGGCTCCAGTGGCCGTGTTTTTCCGAAAAGTTTCAAAGCCTCGCCTTTGCTGCGGGCTTGGCTCAGGCGCCTTGGTAGCCTGGGCGTCAATTTCCGCGCCCGGCATCAATGGTGCGGCTGGGATGATACCGGCGCGCTTCTATTCGAGACGCCTGACGCAGGCCGTGTCGCTGTTAAAGCCGATGCGACGTTGTTGGCGCTGGGCGGGGCGAGTTGGCCTAAACTCGGTGCGGACGGAGGCTGGATACCTCTGCTTGAAGCCAAAGGCGTCGAGGTGGCGCCCCTCAAGGCGGCCAATGCCGGTGTTATGGTGCCGTGGACAGCCCTGATGAAGGAGCGCTTCGCCGGTGCAGCCCTCAAACGCATGATCGCAACGTGCAATGGAAGGCAGGCGAAGGGCGAGGCCATTGTGACGCAAGTTGGGCTTGAAGGTGGCGCGATCTATGCGCTCGGACCGGATATTCGCCAATCGCTAGCAACCGATGGCGAGGCTATTGTCTATCTCGATTTGCGGCGCGACCTGTCGGTTCATGACTTGGCCGAACGCCTCGCCAAGCCGCGTGGCAAGCAATCGGTTTCAACCTGGCTGCATAAGGCTGCGGGCCTTGCGCCTGCGGCGATTGCCTTGTTTCGTGAAGAAGCCGCGACGGGCGGTAAAGCGCCTTTTGATGATCCTGCCGCCATGGCCCAGTTGCTGAAAGCTTTGCCCATTTACATCCGTGGCATGGCAGGGCTTGAACGTTCGATTTCGACGGCCGGCGGCGTGGCCTTGTCCGAACTCACGGATCAACTGATGCTCAAGCGTCTGCCCGGCGTCTTTGTTGCTGGCGAGATGATGGATTGGGAGGCGCCCACCGGTGGCTACCTCCTTCAGGCCTGTTTTTCTACCGCCGTTATGGCGGCTAGCGGCATGGCCGCAAGGCTTGACGGCAATTTGGGTTGATCAAGCGCCGGTCGGCATGGTGCTGAAGCGCATGGCATCCGCGGTGGCTCTAGCGTGCGCGCGGGCGCGCGCTGAGACGATCGACTGGACGAGCTGGGACGCGGAGCTGAATTCTTCGGCCTCCGTCCGGTTCAGGGGATGGCAATCTTCAAGCGCTTCAACCGCCTTCGCCATCAGCAAGGTAGCGATCATGGGCATGTTGAGTTGAAAACGATCCATCGTTTCCTGAAGCGACTCATTGAAGCTCGACACTTCACGACGCAATTTGTTTTCGAGCTCGTTTTCCGTCTTTTCTGCACGAAGCTTTCGGATTTCGCTCAACTCTACAATGATCGCGGTCATGATGTTCAACTCGAAGGGGCAAAGGAATGTAGTGATGAAGAGAACGGCATGGGGCGAGGTTTTTTTAGGGTCCAAAATGGAATTTGGCGGGTTTTTTCCCTCGTCTTGCTTTTCTAAGGATTGCATCGCCTTATAGTTGGGGTGGCGTAGGGAGTGATGTGCGATGGGTAAAGCTGGGTTGGTTGTGATCGTTGGGTTGGTGTTGGCGGGGTGTCAGGGCTTTCCCGGGCTGGAGAATGCCAGTGCGGCGTCCAAGCCCGTTGCGGAGGCGCCATCCACCCAGACAAGCGCGAAGCCCTCGGCGAAAGCCCAAGTTTCTACGCCTGCCGTTTCCGATGCCGTTGTCGTCGTGCCGCCCGCCGCACCCGTTGTGCCGTTACCGCTCATGCAAACCGATGCGGCAGCGGTTTCGTCCGGTGTTGTCGTGCCGCCTCTTGCCGAAAATGATCCCCGCGGATCCGCTTTTGCATCCGAAAAGTCCCAAGTGGATCAGCTTGTCAGCCAAGGCTCGCTGACGCGGGAGGCTGGTGCCAAGCGTTTGTATCGGTTCGCGACCAAGGAAGGCATCGCAAAAGGCAAGGTCGACGAGGATTTGTGGCAGACGATCATTCAAGCCTACCGCAATCTCGATGATCGGTTCATCAGCGCCGATGAAGCCGCCGCCGACATCAATGCCGCAGCCCTTCGGCGAGCTGCTGCGACCCGCTAGGGATATCGGGTCGTCGAGCTGTTATACTTTGCCCTGATCAACGACGCCTAGGCTTGGGGATCATTCGCCAACTCAATGGGCTTGCCATGGGGCGTCGCACGAGCCGCGCGATCCCATTTCGCCTGAAGCGAATGGAGGCTCTCGGGCGTAGCCGCGTTTTTGGTGATCACAAGTTTTTCAAGTGCCGTTAGCCAATGGGTATAATAAACGGCACCGGCATCGCCGCCCGATGACGCCTCTGCGGCTTTGATCTCGCGGTACAGCGCATCGGCCCATTCCGGCCAGCTGAACAGTCCGTTTGCGTGTAGCGCTAGGGCCATGGCGAAGGCTTGCGCTTCCCAAGGCTCGCGAAACACGGGGCCATCCTCATCGCGGGGTATGCCGGGGAGGGCGGTAAGGGCCTCGCTTGTCATCCGATCTGATCCAGATAGGGCTCAAAAACATCAATCACGACATCGAGCATCGGGTCACTATCAGGGCCCCACAATTCCGTGCCGTCAAAGCGGACGCCGTAACACCATTGGGGATCGTCCCCTTGGTCATGGGCAAGGCTGTCGGGAAACACAAACCCACCGTGAACTTCGCAGATCACGCCTTCTTTTCCGCGGGCATATCGGGGCAGGCGGGTATGGGTTACGGGATTTTTGACAAGGGTGCGAACACGGTCGCCGACCTTGAAACGGGCGGCGGCTTGAACCGGTCGGTCATATGGTGTGCCCGCGGCCAATACGGGTGCGACGCGCTCCCGCGAAAGGGGCGGACGCCTGGTGGGTATGGCCGGGGATCGCGCTTGACCCGCATCCCACTCGTCTGGGGTGATCATGCCTTCGGCCAGGAGGAGCTTGAGGAGGGCCTTGGTCCAAATCTCGTAATAGGACGAGGTCAAATAGTCGATGGGCGGCAAACATTCGCGGACATATCGCCCGCGATCGCCGGGCCATTGTCCAAGCGCGCCGCAGGCAAGCGTGATCGCCAATGCCCGCTTTTCCCACTCCGCATGAAAAATCACATGTTCCGGTTCCGGCACGACCGGCCCAAAGCCCATCATGCCGCCAAGATCTTGCGCACCATTCATCGAGCGGCCCCTGAGGAAAGCGGGAGGCCCGTTCCGATCATGCTGTCGCGGGTGACAAGGGCTGCAAGCTGTTCCTCGCCGAGCCCGACCGTCCCCTCGGGTTGCATCGGCAAAACGAGATAGCGCATTTCGGCGGTCGAATCCCAGACCCTGATGCGCATCGTCGAGGGCAACTCGACGCCGAAATCTTTCAATACGCCCCGCGGATCGATCACCGAGCGGGACCGGTAGGGCGTTGATTTATACCAGACGGGCGGCAGTCCGAGGACCGTCCAAGGATAACACGAGCACAGCGTGCAAACGACCATGTTGTGAAGCTCGGGCGTATTTTCAACCACCCGCATATGTTCGCCTTGTCGACCACTATAGCCAAGTTCGGCAATCGCCGCCGTTGCATCGGCGAGAAGGCGGACCTTGTAGTTCGGATCGGTCCACGCCTTTGCAACGACACGCGCGCCGTTCCGTGGACCAATTTTTGTCTCATAGGTCTCGATGATGGCGTCGAGGGCTGCCGGAT
>CANGIS010000015.1 GCA_947454055.1 Hyphomicrobiales bacterium | reverse complement strand
TAACCATGCAGTTCGAACGCGAGATCGAGGCCGTCAGCTTGCGCAAGGCTTGGCTCATCAAACGCGCCTGAAGGCCCGGCTGTACATCGCCCATCTCGCCTTCGATTTCAGCACGCGGAACCAAGGCGGCAACCGAATCGATCACCAACACATCGATTGCACCGGAGCGCACCAGCGTGTCGCAAATTTCAAGCGCCTGCTCACCCGTGTCGGGCTGAGAAATCAGAAGATCTTCGAGATTAACGCCCAATTTCTTTGCATAAATCGGATCAAGCGCATGCTCGGCGTCGATAAAGCCGCACACACCGCCCTTTTTCTGCGCCTCCGCCACCGTATGGAGCGCCAAGGTTGTCTTACCCGAGGATTCCGGACCGTAAATCTCGATCACGCGACCGCGCGGCAAACCACCAACACCCAGCGCGATATCAAGCCCAATCGATCCTGTCGATACAGTCTCGATCTCAACCGATTTTTCATTCTTGCCCAGCCGCATGATCGAGCCTTTACCAAAGGCCCTTTCGATCTGCGAGAGAGCGGCATCAAGCGCTTTAGACTTATCCATGGATTGACCTTCAACGAGACGGAGGGAGGGTTGCGACATTATATGTGTCCTTATGACAGAGCCAATTATGAGTCTCAAAGCGTAAGCTTGAAAAATTATTGATCACGTTTTGTTCTCACACGCAAGTTCTATTTTTGTTCTCATGCCATACAACCGAAAAATCATGTGTTCACGCCTATCCGATCGCGGCTTTCACTGTCTCGATCAGCTGCTTCAGCGAGAAGGGCTTGGGCAGAAATCCGAATTCCTCGCCCTCGGGAAGGTTCTTGCTGAAGGCTTCCTCGGCATAGCCGGAAGCAAAGATGATCCGCGCCGTGACACCACGCGCGCGCGCTTCTCGCAACAGCGTCGGGCCATCCATTTCGGGCATCACAACATCGGATACAATCAAATCAACCACGCCATTGACATCCTCCAGAATGTCCAAAGCCTCGATGCCGGATGCTGCCTCCAGCACTTTGTAGCCGCGTTGAACCAGCGCACGGGCGGCAAACGCCCGAACCGCCTCTTCATCCTCGACAAGCAAGATTGTTCCTTGCCCCGAGAGATCGACGGCCACCGGTTTAGGCTGCGGCGCAGCCTCGGCCAAAGCGGCGCTTGCCTCTTGCGCTGTAACGCTGTGACGCGGCAGCAGAATCCGAAAACGCGTACCCTCGCCCACAACGCTGTCACACAGAATATAGCCGCCCGATTGTTTGACGAAACCATAGACCATCGAGAGCCCGAGCCCCGTGCCCTTGCCAACTTCCTTCGTAGTAAAAAAAGGCTCGAAGATTTTTTCAAGCACATCGGGCGCGATGCCGGTGCCCGTATCCTCTATTTCAACCATCACATAATCGGCTGCTGGAATCGACTGGTCACCCAGCGAACCGATCGCCTCAGCTCCAACATTCGACGTGCGGATGGTCAGCCTTCCGACATCCGGCATAGCGTCTCGCGCATTCATGGCGAGGTTGATGATGACTTGCTCGAATTGGGTCGGGTCCGCCTTTACCAGCCACAGGTCGCGCTCATGGTGAACGTCGAACTCGATGCGTTGCCCCAGCAAGCGTTTGAGCAGCGTCGAAATATCCGACAAGACCTCGGTAAATTGAATTACAACGGGCCTTAACGTCTGTCGCCGCGAGAAGGCGAGCAAATGCCGAACAAGCCCCGCAGCCCGATTGGCGTTCTGCTTGATCTGCATAATATCTTGGAATGACGGATCGGTCGGCCGATGATTGGCCAACAATAAATCCGCATATCCTAGAATACCTTGCAAAACATTGTTAAAGTCATGCGCGATGCTGCCGGCTAATTCGCCGACCGCCTGCATCTTTTGCGCTTGGGCAAATTGAGCCTCGAGAGCCCGCTGGTCCGTGGTGTCGAGCACATAGACAATCGCGGCATCGCCCTCTTCGTTCCCACCATCCATGCCGGTAACGTAAATTCGGGCCGAACGAGCGTCGAGCGCCAATTGCAGATCCATTGGCGGCTGGTCGCCTTTGCCGGCCACCGCCATTGCAATGCGTCTTACCAGCGTATCCCGATCCGCATCGGCCAACATCGCTCCGATCATGGGAGCCTCGGTGGGGCTTTGGAGATTGCCGGCAAGCGGCAACAAGCGCGCGAACGATGCATTCATCCGCATAATGCGACCATCGGCGGCCACCGTCGCGATACCGAAGGGCGAATTGTTAAAGAAGCGGGCAAACCGAATTTCGGCCACCCTTTGGCCCTCGCCTGCCGGTTCGCCGGTTGATCGGTCAAGCACGAGCGTACGACTGGCACCGGAAATGCCGTTCGCATCAAACGACACCTGATGGAACAACCGCACCGGCAACAGCCGGTCCGCGGCACCGCGAAAATCGGTATCGATGATTTCCAGATGCGTTTCGCCGGGATTTCCCTGCAAGGATTTGATCAGAATATCACCATTGGCGGTGACAAGATCGGACAGCTTTAATCCGCCCGTGCCAAATTCCGCAAGATCCCGCCCCAGCCAATGCGCCAGGGTGGCGTTGAGATAGACCACTTCGCCATCGGGGTTGAGCGACAAAAAGCCAGCCGGTGCGTGATCAAGATAATCGATCGCATATTGTAGCTCTTGGAACACGTTTTCCTGCCGCTCGCGCTCGCGCGTGATATCGACCACACTCCACAAGGCCAGACGATGGCCGCCCATCACCGGCATCGGCGCGGTTCTGATCCGATACCAGGCAGGCGCTGTTCCGGTCAGGCTTTTGACGAGCCTTACATCTTCCTGCGCTTCGTCGCCCTGTTTTGCCGCCTTCACCAACCTGAAAAGCACATCGGAGGCTTCAACCGCCGCGCCAAACAAGCGGTCAATACCAGGCGCATCGCGCAGATCCTGCGCGCCCGACAGCGCGAGATAGGCGCCATTGGCGTAAATAATACGGTTGCCGGGGTATTCGGCGACCAAAAACCCCTCGCCGGCTTTATCGGCAATCCACTCGGTAATCGACCCGTCAGTCGAGCGAGGACGCCAATCGATAAGACCGAGCGCCAAAGCCAGCAACGCCATCAATCCAAACGCCGCCAAAACCGCGAGCAAGATCAGGATAAAGAGGCCGGAATGGTCCCGCGCCGTCAAAACCAATCCGGCACCAACCATAAGAAAGGCAAAGGCAAGCACGGCTAGAAGCGCGCTTCCACGGCGGGCCATCGGTCGGCGGGCGGCTGAAGCCAATATCGGGCGATCCATCATGGCTGTCTCATCGGTCTTTCATATCTCGGGGCAAGGCGCCGCTGCCGCAGACGCATGACATAGCCGATGATTTCGGCCACTGGCTTATACAGTTCAAGCGGAATTTCCGTATCAACCTCAACAAGACGGTAAAGCGACCGTGCCAAAGGCCGATCCTCCACCACTGGTATATCCTGATCCTCCGCCAGTTTGCGGATGCGGAGAGCAAGTACATCGACGCCTTTCGCAACGCAGATCGGGGCTTGCATACCCTCCTTATACTGGAGCGCAACCGCAAAATGCGTTGGATTGGCAATCACAACCGTGGCTTTCTTCACATTACCCGCCGTGATCCGGCGGGCGAAATTGCGGCGCAATTGCCGAAGCTTGTTTTTTACCTCCGGATTGCCTTCTTGCTGCTTATATTCGTCCTTCATCTCCTGGCGTGTCATCATCAATCGTTTTTGCCAGCTAAACCATTGAAACAGATAATCTCCGCCCGCCACAAAGGCGTGAATCGATAACACCGCGATCAGAATATGCATCAGCGCCGTGCGGGCAAAATCGAAAATGGCGGACATTTCCATATCCGGCAAAGCGGCAAGTTTGGCGCGCTCCCCCCACATGGCTACCGATACAACGCCGCCGATGATCACAAGCTTGGCCAGACTTTTGACGGCCTGCGCCAGGGCCTCCTTGCCCAAAAGACGCGCAAGTCCTGCTGCCGGCGACACACGCGACAGCTTCGGCATCAGATTTTCGATCGAAGGCGTCGGAAAATGCTGCAGGACTGGACCAAGCAACGCCGCGGCAATCGCCACGCCAAAAGGTACCGCCAGATAGGTTCCAAGAATGAGAAAAAACTGCCCGCTCAACCGTGTCATCTGCGCTGGCGTAGCTGAAAACTGCCCCGCCTGGTCGATAAAGCCCGCAAGCCTCGGACCGCCACTGGCGTACCCATGCCCGATCATCGACAGGGTCAATGCGGCTCCGGCCAAAATGAACCAGGAATTGATTTCGGGACTTCGCGGGACATCGCCCTTTTCCCTCGCATCATCGATCCGTTTTTGACTGGGGACTTCGGTTTTATCATCGTCGGAATCCTCAGCCATCGCGGCTTATCCTCCGGTCAACCGGGCCAAAATGCCCAACACGTCCGAGGAAAGGCGGTTTATCAACGCGCCGAGAGTAATAATCAGCAATCCGAATCCCGCCAAAACTGAAAGCGGTACCGCGAGAAACGTCACCTGAATTTGCGGCATCAATTTCGATACCATCCCCAAACCGGCATTCATCAACATTCCGAACGCAAAAAACGGTGCGGCAACCTTGATGGCCAACGTCATGCCATGGCCCGCCGCTTCAATCGCCAATTGCGCGACATCGCCTGTCTCAAACCCTCCACCCGGCGGCAACGCATGATAACTGCCCGCAATCGCGTTGATGACCGCCTGATGCGCATCGGTCAAAAACAAGAACGTGACAAGAAGTAGCGACATAAACAGACCAAGCGACGTCGTTTGCGAATCGTAAGACGGGTTCAAAATCTCGCCCAGCGACAAACCAAGCGATTGGGCAATGAATTGGCTCGCCAGATCGGCGGCGACCAACAGCATTCGGACCATCAATCCAATCCCCACCCCTATCAACAATTCCATAAACAGAACGCCAAACACGCCCGGCCCGATGATGGCGGCCTGTGACAAAACCGGCTTGAGCGGCAAAAGCAGCACCATGGACAAAAAGAGCGCAAACACGAGACGTACCCGCACCGGAACAAACCGCTCGCCAATCATGGGCATCAACATCAGCATGCCGCCGGTGCGCGCAAAAACCAGCAGAAAGGAGATGGCAAACTCGACAGGCAGGTGCAGATTCATCAAAATTCGATTTTAGGTTACGTAACGTCCACCCTACCCGCCTTGCGCGATTCGGGAAGCCAGTCGCGCCATATACCCGGACAACGCATCGCCGATATATGGCAGCAGAAAAAACAGGGTGAGGCCGGCCAACACCATTTTGGGTACAAAGGTGAGCGTTTGTTCCTGAATCTGGGTAACCGCCTGCAGAAAAGAAATCAGCACGCCGACCAGCAAAATAATAATCATCAGCGGCCCGGCCGCACGCGCATAGGTAATCAATCCGTCCCGCGCGATGTCGATAAGTTCAGCTCCCGTCATGGACCCTATCCCTCAAACGGTCATCCGCATGATCTCGTCATAGGCGGCCAGCACTTTGTCCCGTACAGCCACCAAGGTCTCGATCGCCGTCTCGCTTTCAGCTACCGATGTTGCGACGCTCACATAGTCGGCACGCCCGGCGATGGCGGCAGAGACTTGCTGATCGACGGCTTTGGCCTGACCTTGAAAGGAAGCGAGACTTTCTTTCACCAGATCGCCAAAGCCCGAAGACGATGCGTCACTGCCACTCAAATCGCTCAGTTTCTGAGTGGCGGCATAAGATCCCGCCGCGATCGATGGAACTGCCATGGCGTTATCTCCTCATCAAGCTCGTAAAATATCGATGGTGCGGGCTAAAAGCCGCCGCGTCGCCGAAATCACATTCAGATTGGCCTCATAGCTGCGCTGGGCGTCGCGCATATCCATCTGCTCGACCAGCGGATCAATATTAGGAACTTTGACTACACCACTCGGGTCAGCCGCCGGATTGCCCGGCTCAAGTCGGGTGCCGAAGGCACGCTGATCGCGTTTGACGCCGGCAAAGACAACCGCCGTCTGCTGGCTATGCGGTTCGACGGAGACGCGAAAGATCGGAACCTTGCGACGATAGGGATCACCACCGGGCTTGGATGCTGTTGAATCAGCGTTGGCGATGTTTTCGGAAATGACTTCCATGCGCTTGGCCTGAACTTTGAGGCCACCCGTCGCAATTGATAATATGCCGCTGAAATCCATGGTTTACCTCTTGCCGATCGCAATTTTCAAAAGACCCAGGCTTTTCGTGTAAAGTTGGGAGGCCATCTGGTAATCAATCTGGATGTCCGCGAGCTTGGTCATCTCGTCTTCAAGCGATACCGCATTACCCGACGGTTTGGTCTCAAACAGCATGGCCTGACGACTGTCTGGCATTGCCGCGTTACTACTCTGGCTCAAATGGCTCGCATTGGTAGCAGCCAAAGCCAGCCCCGACGCGCCACCCCCCTTGAAAGGCTGAAGGTCTAGCGGCTTGAAGCCCGGCGAATTCGCGTTGGCAATGTTGGAGGAAACCAGACTTTGGCGCGCTTGCAACCATTGCAACCTTGCCTTCAAGCCGTCCATCAGAGATAAGGACATCGACATTTTCTCCCGCGTTCCATCTGGCTACGCTGGATTATTATGGTTAAATATTCATTAAGACGCCGAAGGCAGGAGTACGTCCTTTGCAATCCCTTTTTGGCCTTCAACTTTCCCAGCCCATGATTTATATCGCGGCTTTCGCGGTAATCCTGCTGCTATTGGCTATTTTTGCCTGGGTTTTGCGCCGGATTGTCGGCGCCAATCGGCAGGATCAGACGGGTTCACGCGGGCGGCAACCGCGCTTGGGCATCGTCGACACCTTTGCGATTGATCGTCAGCGGCAACTGGTGATCGTCCGGCGCGATTCGGTCG
Source organism: Hyphomicrobiales bacterium (assembly GCA_947454055.1). Lineage (GTDB taxonomy): Bacteria > Pseudomonadota > Alphaproteobacteria > Rhizobiales > Beijerinckiaceae > CAIUPE01. The sequence goes on along the minus strand of CANGIS010000015.1, from coordinate 51,350 downwards.
AGCATTTGCTCTTGCTTGGCGGAACCACCGATTTGCTCATCGAGAGCAATATTGTTCGGGCAATGACAACGACACCGGCGAGAGAGCCTGCGGCAGCTACAAAACCCTTTAATGTATCAAGTGGCATCGGCAATGCCCGCCCGAGCGGAATGGCCGAACTATCCTTTGCCTCGGAGCCCAGGGAGCCTATGGCGCCTGCGCCTATGCCCACAAGCACACCCTTGCCAACACCGCCCGTCCAATCGCACCTTGTACCATTGCCGAAAGTTATCCCGGTCCCTCGTTCATCTGATCTGACCGAAATTGCCCAACGGTTTCAAAATACACCGGTTTCACCGCTGATTGCAGAGAGGGAGCCACCTCCGGCTACGGCGACCCTGCCTGTGAGCGCTTTTCCAGCTTTGCAGACGATTGCTACCGTTCTTGAAGACGATGCCGTTCCGAAGACACCATCCGAAGACGAGCCCATCATTCCAGCCGTCGAACGGGCCGCGAGTGCTCATCCGACAATTCCGGAAGTGCGGGATATAGGGTCGCTGAATGACACCCTTCGTCAATTATTGGGCCGGACGCGCGAACAGTGAGCCGTGTGGGGACTACCGGCTTGGCTATCCACATCTTTTGCAAGTGATATAGCTCACCTAACGTAATTTATCTAGAGCGCCATCGCAAGGCTCGGCTAGATGGTTCGCATGGGACGAATCACATCCAATCTCACTCTTCTGCCAGCGATGTTCCTCCTCGTCATGGCCCCCTTTACCGCTCAAGCGCAGACCCTGAGCCTTGATCTGGGACCTAGCGGGGGGACAACGGAACGCGCGCTGCAACTGATTGCGCTCATCACCATTCTGTCGATTGCACCGGCAATATTGGTCATGGTGACGTCGTTCACGCGCCTTGTGGTTGTGCTGTCCTTGCTGCGCTCCGCCATTGGCACGGCATCGGCGCCACCAAATACGGTGATTATCAGCCTAGCCCTGTTCCTGACGGCCTTCATCATGGCACCGACAGCCAAGGAAGTTTACGCCAATGCCGTCTCGCCTTTGTTGGCGGGCACCATCACCGCCGACATCGCATTTGAGCGCGGTACCGGCCCGGTGCGCACCTTCATGCTCAAACATGTCCGCGAAAAAGATTTGAACCTGTTTCTCGATATCGCCAAAGCGCCTCTGCCGCAGGAGCCGGAGGCAACGCCACTGACGAGCCTCATTCCGGCGTTCATGATCTCAGAATTGCGGCGCGCCTTCGAAATCGGCTTTCTGCTCTTTATGCCATTTCTCGTGATCGACCTTGTCGTGGCCTCCATTCTGATGTCGGTGGGCATGATGATGCTGCCGCCGACCACCGTATCGCTTCCCTTCAAACTGATTTTCTTCGTTCTCGTTGATGGCTGGGCGTTGATTGCAGGGTCACTGGTTCAAAGCTTTGGGCCTTAACCTTCAACCTGCGGGCTTTGGCGTTGCCGGCTGTGTATCTTGGGCCGCCTCGCCATCACCGCCCAAGCCGTAATGTGCGCGATAGGATTTCAAGAACGCGTTGAGCAGTCCTGGATCCCCTTTTTCAGCAGATACCGCCACGGCGATCGGCTTTTGAACATTGGCCGGTGCTGTCAACAGCCGAAACACACCCGATTCCTCCGTGGCCTCAAGCTTCGTCCGATACCGGCCGCGAAACCGTTCCCGAGCCAGAGCATCTCCTGCCAGGACATAAGACGCAGCCGCACGAAGGGCTATCTTTAGGTCATCCGGCAAAAGCGCCTCGTCCTTACGCCAGCCATCCCCAAGGGCAGCCTCATAATTTTCACCTGCCAGTGTCCAATTCTTCGTCTTCCAATAGATGTCGGCCCGCACGATATTGGCTTCACGACTATCAAGTCCTTCGAGCAACTCGCTCGCAGCGGTGATTTCGCCCAGATCGGAACGGGCGCGTGCCTCGATCAGACGACGCGCAATCCGCAATTCCTCCGGCAAACCGTTGGAGCGGGTCTCGGAAATCGCCCTGACGGCTTCGATCGCTTTATGGTCGATCAGATACAGGCTGGCCAGCCGAACCGCTGCCGCTGCGCGTGGCGTCCCCTCCAAGCGGTATTCGATCTGGTAGCGCAGTAATTCTGTGGCCTGCGCCATAAGATCGAGGTCCACCAGACGTTCGATATATTTTCGGATCAGCTCGTCGGCCCGTCGCCCCGTCGGCATAAATTCGCGAAACTCCATGAACAGCGCCACCGCATCCACAGGCGCCATCGAATCGGGCTGATCGCCACCGATCAAGCCATCAAAGCGCAGAGTGACTTCTTCCAGCAACGGCCTCACGCCATCCGTATCCGCATACAGTCGATTGAGACGTTGTACGGCGAGAAAGGCATTGCGCCATTTCTTGCTGTCGAGCGCGACACGGGCTGCCCTTGCCAGAAGCTTTGCTTCGAGAAAATCACCGCGCCAGAATACGGCCAGGTTTTCATAAGTCGAAAGTGCCTTGGCTGGGTCGAGCTGGGCCAGCCTCAGGTCGAGCGCCGTCAAAGCCACGACTGCCCGCACCTCGATCCCGCGCACGGGGCTGTTGACGAGACCTTCGTAAGCTTTGTGCGCTTCCTCTAATGCTCCCGATGCCTCCTCGATCCGCGCGCGATAATAGTCCAGCATCTCGTTTGCCGTTCCCTTGTGGGTGGCCCGCAGTGCTTTTTCCATATCATTGGCCAGCCCCCAGTCGCCGCCCTCGATCGCCGCCTCGGCAAAGGCCAGTCGGAGCGTGGTTTGCACCTCGTCAGGATAAAGGCCAACAATATCCCCCGCATGCCGATAATCATCGAGTGCTTCGGCAAACCGCCCGCTATGGGCGGCCAAATAGGCTCGCCATAGGGCTGCCTCGTCATTGCCAGCCAAGCGGATATCGGACAAATTATCCCACGAAGCCCGCCAATCGGACCCTAAAGCCTCGAAAATGCCGAGTTCTAGCCTATCTCTGGGCTCGTCGATGGTTTCAATCCGGCTATCGAATGCGCTGATAAAGCCCGCTGCCGCCTCGCGATAGAGTCCGTTGGAGGCCAGGAAGCGGGCGAGTTCCAACCGGCGCTGTTTGCGCTCATTATGGGTTGCGTTGGCTTGACCATCCATCAGCTGGTTTTGCCGCTCGAGCACATTGTCGGTCTTGTCCCGCTCCCAGCGGGCCCGATTGATAACGGTTCGCGCGATATGTTCGGGGGCATTGTCTGTATTGCCATCGGTCAACGCCAGTCCGTCAGGACGGCTGACAACCACTCCCTCCGCCGTCGCGTGCATCTCCAGATCATCGGCCGAGGGCACGACCGCCAGCCCCTGAAATGAAGGAAGTATCTCGAATTCGGGAAACAAGCGTTCAACACCGACCCCCACTCCCGAAAGCAAAGTGGGCGTCACCATGATACGATCACCGACAACCGGATCATCGAGTTCGGCCACATGGCCAAGCGCCGTCAGACCGGCATTCAGATGATAAACACCGGCAGGGCCCGGAACAGGCGTCAAAGCAATTCCGGCGCCTACTGGAATGGGTTCATGGTTTAAAGTGATATTCAGCCCGTCATCCTCGGTTTGGACAGAGGGATACAAGGGCGTGCTGCCCTCGATCCGGATAAAGAAGAGCGGGCCCCGCCGACCGGTACGAACATCCAGAGCGTCCTCGCGCCCGAGCTTGAGGGGGGTTGGAAGGATAGGATCGCTCTTCGTATCGAGAACGACCCAAACGGCATTGGCCCGGACAAAGGCGGCAACGGCAATTTTACCGAATCCCCGAACTTTAAAGGCGACACCATGATCTTGGGCCGACACCGCAAGATTGGCGGCTTCATCCGCCAGCGGAGCTGCCTCTTTGGCATCCACAACGGCATCGCGGCTGCGCGCCGGCGTAGGCTCAAGCAATGTTGCTCCGGTGATGATTGTGGCCGCCTCTTGATCCGGTGTAACGGCCCCGACGCCTTTGAAGGCCGCATCGACAACAACATTTCCGTCCTCGATACGGGCATCCAGCCTAACCCCCTCGACGCAAACCACCGTTACGACAAGGGCGCCATCGCGTGTTTCAGCGGCAATCGAGGCAAAACCCCGGGGCAATTCGGCCCGGAGCCGGGCGAGATCGAACGTCCAGCGCCCAGCAAAACGGAGCTCCGCCGTGTTCTCCTGCTTTACGATATAAACGTCACCTGACACGGCGCCCCGAAACAATAGCCGCGACAGCCGGTTCGACGATGCCGTATCAACCAGAAGCGTACGCCGCTCTTCGCTCTGCCCCGAAGCGGCCATGGCATCGGCCAACCTTGCCTTTCGGGACAAGGTCTGAACCACATCAGCCGGTAGAGGCGGCAAGGGGCCTTTCCACCCCACCGGCAAAAGGTCGACATAGAGATCGTTGCCCGCCTCGGTCAGATTGGCCCGAACCGCTTTGGTAAGGGCCAAGCGAACGGCGCGCTTATCCGGATCGCTGCGGGCAGCCGAGACATAGGTCGGAATTTCAAGACCAAGACGGGAAGTGTCAATCGATAAGGGCCGGTCGAAATTCAACACCATCACCCCGTTCGTCTGGCTGATTTCGACCGTTGGTAACCGATCAAATGAAAACACGATCCGGGCATAGCCCTGCAAATCGGTGGCGTGAAGGTGCGCGGGACTAACCCCTTCCTCGGCAAAAACCGGACTTTGTCCCGCATTCCACCCGGTGATAGCCCATAACGCCGCGCCAAGCGCCAGCGTCTTCACTGTCGTACGCCATCCGTCTCCGGATGCGATAAAGCGCGCCATTCTGATACCCGTGCCCAATCCTTTATATTCCGCAACGGAAGATAACGGATATATATTAAAGAATGACTAGCGCGGCTTTTACGACCATAGCGGCGATCAAGGGGTCTTGGATGATACAACGTCAGGCAATTCCGGCAAATCGCCCTTGCCTGAACCTGCCGACGATGATGCCGCCGCTAGACCGACCGTCAATTTACCCGCAATCACAGGGTCGATCTGGGCCAAGACTTCGGAGAATTTTTTAGGGTTCATGCTGCTGGCAATCGGCAAGACGGCTTTCAGATCTAGTTTCTCGAAAATCCGCGCGGCATCCTTTGGTTTCATCGCTTCATACATTACGACGAGGGGCTTAAGCGTGGCCACATCGGTCTCTTTGCGGGCCATGTCGGCCTTCACTGCCTCATCCAGCGCCTTCAATTCGGCCATTCGTGCTTCAAGCTGCTTTTCGGCCGCCGCCAAAATCTGCTCGCGTTCGCCAAGGTCCTTGTCGCGCTTGTCGAGGAGGGCGCGCCGCTCCGACAGGCGCTCCAACACCGTGCGATCGGCATTCTCGATCTCGGGAAGATTGGGAGCCGCCTCTGAACCCGCCTGAGGCTTCTCCGCCTCGCCCGCTGGCGGCTTATCGGTCGCACCCGTTATAATCGTGTCAACGCGTTTTGAGTCCGTCCGTCTGGCAAAGATAGTCTGTGCAATTCGGGTTCCCAACACATCATCGGACATTGCCAGGTCAAGCCGCCGAAACATCCCGTCAGCGAGCCTCAGGCGGTTCGACAGATCAAGCGCGAGCAAAAGCGCCAGCGCAATCGCAGCCATCGGAAAAAGGCGAAGGCCATATATCCGCATGCGCCTTACGCCTGAGTCTGCCGAAGCGCTGCCAACCGCAAGGCAAGCGCCGAAACTGGATTTTGAAAGTGCGAATGTTCGGCGGATGCAGCGCTCGCATGCGCCGACGGCGACTGACCGGTAGCGGAGAACGAACCCCGCGTCTCGGCGAGCGGTTGGACCTTACGGTTGCCCACTTCATCAAGCAAACGTCGTAATGACGATACCGCGCCATGCGCCTCGCGGGTTGATTCCGCGACATCGCCCATCAGCGACCGAAACGTCGTTTCCTGCTGCCGGAAGGCCCTGATCCGGCGCTCGAGAACGATGCAATAAATGAGGGTAACCCCGATCAAAACATCGGTCATCACGGTGAGAAGTGCGGTCAAATTCATGCTGGCCTCATTCGGTTTGAGCGGATAACAGGTCCATTTAGACGCAAGGCCAGATGGTTGTGGGAACGCCCCATCATCCCCGAACCAAGGCGAATTCCATTGCTGCGCAAGTCCACAATCGACCCTGAATCGACATCCAGCGGAATGGTCTGGCCCACGGCCATGCCAAGCACGGCACGCAAAGGCAATCGAAACTCGGTCAAGACAACCTCCAGCTCGATGCCCGATCGGGCAACCGACCGCACGAGATGTTGGCGCCAACGGGTATCATCGGCCAGTGAGGGCTGCTCGTCCTTCTGGCGGATCAGATGCTCGACCGGTCCAAACATCCCCACAGGCAGCAAAAGATCAAGCATTCCGCCGCGCCGCCCAAACAGGATCTGCACTCTGAGCCGAATGGCAGGGTCGGTGGCTTTGCCCAGATTGACGAAGCGCGGATTTGTCTCGATCCGCTCGACACCAAAATCGGCGTTGGAAACCTCGCTAAACGCTTCCGCAAAGGCCTGAGCGACCGACCCTGCCAGCCGCTCGAACAATTTGATTTCGAGCGACGAAAACGGGCGTAGCGAATATCCTTCGCGCGGCTGCGCCTGCCCTCCCCCCATCAACATATCGAAAAACGTCGCAGCCAATTGCCCGTCAATCACAGCCAGCCCCGAACCACCCAGAGCTTTCGAGTGCATCACCGACATCAAGGACGGCAAAGGCAGCCGGCCCAATCCGTTCGAAAGCCGCGTCAGGGACAAATCGACCAAGGTCACGTCGATAACCCCCGCCACATTTTGCCGCATCCGCCGCGCCAGCGTGTCGACAAAGGTTTCGGCAACCACCCGCATCGCAGGCGACAGGCCGTTTGACACCGCAGCGGTATCTGCAACCGCTTCCTTGCCCGTGCGCCGATCGCTGCCCGTTGAAAGCCCCATCAACCGGTCAATCGCATCGTCGTCCAGCACTCCATCGGATGCCAAAGGCGGCGAGCCATGCGAGAGTTCGTCCAGCATCGTCAACCACGGATCGGCATCCGCCCGGCCGCCATCGACCTTGATCGCTTCATCCGTCATTGAACCAGCAACTCCTTGATCAGAACCGCCTCGATCTTTTTCGGCTGCACCGCCAGATTGACCCTTCGCAACAATTCGTCCTTCAAACGAAGGATGGCCGCCGACCCCTGAAGGTCGACAGGGCGCATTTCCCGCAGATACACCATAAATATGTCTTCGATGCGCGGTTGCAGGGCTTGAATGGCCGGCAATTCCTTCGCATCCGCAATTTCAAGCGCAACGTGCAATTTCATCATGCGCGGCCCGCTGATGGTTGCTTGCGCATTATCCGGGCTGATGCCGATCATCATGTCTTTAATGTCGAGAAAGGCTACCGCCTTCTTTTCGGCCTCAACATGCTCGGCCTTGTCTTTCTTGGCCACGAAGAAAAAGAAATAGCCGCCTCCGCCGCCCGCCAGCACCAGCAGCGCTGCCACGATGATTAGCAATTTACCTTTGGATCGAGCAGGCGCTGCCTCACCCGCTACCGCTTCCGTTGCTTCTGCCATTGTCATCCCATTCCCAAGCGGCAGATCAACGCCTTCGATTCGATCTGCATGAGACAAGGCATGGCTTTTTAACGTTAACAATTTCCTAATATCACGATTTAGGTGGCATTATTTGCCTTCCTCTACGGCAAAAGGTAACAGTCAAATCAGAAATGCTCCGCACTTAAATTTTACTAACCATCTGAATTTATTGCATTTTATGAAAATTATCTCGTTGGCATATCGACTGCATTTGCTGGTGTGGAAAGTCCTGCCGCTGGGGAGCTGGCAAGACTGCCTCGGACAGATCCTTCGGGTTTGACTGAACATGGAACACGGGAGCTCTACAATGGATAATGCCCAGCTTGTCGCTCATTCGCGATTGCAGACGTTACAACGGCAACTCGATATTTTGGCGAACAATATCGCAAACTCGGCGACGACCGGCTTCAAGGGTCGCGACATGCAGTTTGGCGAATTTTTGATGCCGCGCGCGAAGTCGGACGGCTATCGGGGAGATGCCCGTACCGTCTCCTTCGTTGTTGACCGTGGTGCTCCGCTCGATTTTTCCGACGGACCGGTCGAGCATACGGGAAACGCCACCGATATTGCGCTTCGCGGCCAAACGCTTCTGGCGGTCAAAACACCATCGGGTGAACGCTATACCCGTAATGGTGCGCTAGGCCTGAACGCCAAAGGCGAGATTGTCACCAGCGATGGCAATCCGGTTTTAGGAAGCGGAGGGCCGATTATTGTCGACCCTTCGGATGGCAAGCTCGAAATTACCCCTGATGGGATGATCGCTAACCGCAGCGGGCCTCTGGACCGGCTCAAAATTGTTGATGTTTCGGATCTCTCCGTCCTGACCAATGCCGGTGGCAATCTGTACAGCGCTAAAACACCGCTGCCTGCTACAAAATCGCCAGAAATAGCCGTCGGTGCCTTGGAAAAATCAAACGTCCAGCCGGTCATGGCAATGAGTCGCCTCTTGGAGGTTACCCGCGCCTATTCCGCTCTCGCCACCTCGATGCAACGCCTCGACGATACCCAGAAAAACGCGCTTGAGCGCTTGGCTACTGTTCCGGCTTAAGGAGAATACCGATGCTCGCTCTCTATACGGCCGCCTCCGGCATGGCGGCGATGGAAAAAAATGTCGAGGTCATCTCGAACAACATCGCCAACACCAAAACCACGGGCTACAAACGCCAAAGCGCCCAGTTTCAGGATCTTCTATACGAGATCAACACCCGCGCAGGATCAAGCTCCTCGGGCTCCGGCACTATGCTACCCGCAGGCATCGAAATCGGCACGGGCGTTCGTCTGGTTTCAACTGTTCGCACCATGTCGCAGGGCTCGATCACGGCATCGGACCGCAATCTGGATATCGCCATTAGCGGTAATGGCTATTTCCGCATTCAACGCTCCGATGGCACGATCGGATATACACGGGATGGCTCGTTTACCACCGATGCCCAAGGGCAATTGGTGACGAGTAAGGGCTATGTCGTGGATCCGGGCATCACCATCCCCCCCACCGCGATGAGCATCTCGATCAGTGCCGCTGGGCTGGTGCAGGTCAAATTGCCGGCTCAGGCAACACCGCAGGATGTCGGCAAGATCCAGCTCACCCATTTTGCCAATGAAACGGGACTGGAGGCGACCGGCGACAATCTGTTTGCCCAAACCGCCGCATCGGGCGATCCGGTCACCGCCGATCCGGGTACCGATGGTCTGGGCGAATTGCAGCAGGGCTACCTCGAGGAAGCCAACGTCAATGCCGTGAGCGAAATCTCGTCGCTGATTACCGCCCAACGCTCCTACGAAATGAATTCCCGCGTCGTCACGGCTGCCGATCAAATGCAGCAGACGACCACTCAAATGTTCAAAGGGTAAAAGCCATGATGAAATGCATCATCCTTTCACTTGCCTCCGCCAGCCTGCTAGCCGTTTCACCCGGCATGGCCTCGGAGGGCAGCACCCCTGTGCTCAAACCCTTCGTCATGGTGTCAGGTCCCACCATCTCTTTGGCGGACTTGATCGACGGCCCCAACCTGCCAACCGTCGGCATTTTCCTCGCCCCCTCGCCTGGCCAGACCGGCACCATCCGCAGCACGCGGATCATCGAGGCGGCGCAACGGCTCGGTATCAGGCAAATGCTCGGCGATGTGACCGGCGGCGTCACCGTCACCCGCCATGGCCGCCGCATCGCCGCGGCCGAACTCGATGCCAGCCTCAAACAAGCCATGATGACCAAAGGCGCTTTCGATCAGCCCGACTATACACTGGACACCAATGCGCCCCTTCCCGACCTCTATGTCGAGGATGGCGTCGCGGGCGCCCCCGTCATCGCCGAATTGAACATTGACCGTGCAACGCTGCATTTTATAGCCACCATCACTGTACCGGGCAGCGCGAGCTTGGCAAATGCGCCGCTCAAGGTCGAAGGCCACATCGCCGATATCGTTGAGGTGCCCATCACCACCCGCGCTTTGGGGAAAAATGATGTGTTTGCACAAAGCGATATCCGTATTGAAAAGCACGACCGCAAATCACTGGCTGGCATCGTACCGGTTCGCCCTTCCCAGCTTAGCGGTCAAGCTGCCCGAACGGGCATCACGACCGGTTCGATCATTACCGAAGATCTCGTGATGAAGCCGGTTCTGGTCGAAAAAGCGATGGCCGTCAGCGTGACCTATGCGGTGGGCGGACTTCATCTGACGCTGCGCGGTAAAGCCAATGAATCCGGTGCGCTCGGCGATATGATCTCGGTCCTAAATCCCCAGTCGAAAAAACTGATTTTCGCCACGGTGACAGGACCGGGCACGGTGGCCGTTGCTGCCGAGCCTCAGGCTTCGCTGTCCAGTCGCCAAGCCGCCAACACGGTCCAGTGAGGAAATGATAATGGATCTTCAATCGCAAACCCTGAAACTCGGCCTGTTGCTGCTGACCCTCAGCATGGCGGGTTGTAATACGGCAGAACGTCTGGCCTCGGTCGGCCGTGCGCCAGCCCTTTCTGCCATTGATGACCCGACGGCCAGCCCCGATTATAAGCCGGTCCGGATGCCAATGCCCGATCCAGTTCCCGTCAACCACGCCGCCAATTCGCTTTGGCAACAAGGCTCGCGCAGTTTTTTCAAAGATCAGCGCGCCCGCCAGATCGGCGACATTGTCACGGTCAAGGTCAATTTCAAAGATAGTGCGGACATTGCCAACGAAACCAAACGGGCCCGATCCAATTCCGATTCGATGGGTGTGCCGAACCTTTTCGGTCTTGAGACCCAGACCCAGCAGGTGTTCGCGGGCGCCAATGCAGGCTCGCTGGTCAATGCCACATCTGCCACCTCCAGCGACGGTGTTGGATCGGTCAAGCGGGCGGAAACGCTCACCACCAATGTGGCGGCCATCGTCACCCAGATTTTGCCCAACGGCAATATGGTGTTGGAAGGCAAGCAAGAGGTCCGCGTCAATTTCGAAGTGCGCGAACTCATCGTGGGCGGCGTCATTCGCCCCGAGGACATCGAAAACGACAACACGATCGATTCGACCAAAATCGCCGAGGCCCGTTTGGCCTATGGCGGGCGGGGGCAGATCAGCGATGTCCAACAGCCCCGTTACGGCCAGCAGGTGATGGACGTCATCCTGCCGTTTTAATCCTGAATTGACGTCGCCGGCTGCTCCCCAAGCCATCGCCGGCCCGACCGCGCGCCTCTCGTTTCTCCCGCGGGAGGCGTCTCTTTTAGGCTTACGCCCATGTGCCCCCGCTTAATCGTCGCGGTGAACACGCTCGTTACGTTCGTGGCGTTCCTGCGCCTCGATCGAGAGGGTAGCAATCGGCCGCGCATCCAGACGCTTGATCGAGATCGGCTCGCCAGTCTCCTCGCAGAAGCCGTATGTGCCTTCCTCGATCCGCGCCAATGCGGCGTCGATCTTTGAAATCAGCTTGCGTTGCCGGTCGCGTGACCGCAACTCGATCGACCGATCCGTTTCGGACGAGGCGCGGTCGGCAATATCGGGATGGTTTTCGCTGTCGTTTTGAAGATTGGCCAGCGTTTCACGCGATTCTTTGAGAATGTCATCTTTCCAGTCCAGCAGCTTCTTGCGGAAATAGTCCCGCTGCCGTTCATTCATGAAAGACTCCTCTTCCGAGGGCCTGTAGGAAGGTTCAAGCGTTTCTGCGATGCTCATCATTCTACCTGTTGGTCGTGTCCACCGTTTGGTCGGACATGCGGCAAATGCGCCGCACCTCCGGTCTCAACGGACCCATTCACGGGCAGTCTGTTAGCGCGATTTTGATGACGATGCTACGACAATCCAACGGATCGGGAGGTTATCGACCCAATTTGGCCAATTCGACCGCTGTCCTAATCTCGATAGCGTCCAAAGCTGCCCGTAAAGCGGGGTCCTGGTCGGCCTCGCGCCGGCTCTCAAGTCCCGCTTGCAGCGTGCTCAGGGCCTTTTGATCGAGCACGCCTGCCAATAAACCGGCTTTCAACGTGCCAAGGGTATCGAGCAAGGAAAAGCCGCGGCGGGCAGCTCGATGCCGCCGGACAAGCGGGGTCTCGACCTCTTCTTGCAAGGCCATGAGACCTTGTAACGAGCCGATACCAAGGCTTGCCGGAACTGCTTTGGCCTGATGCGCGCCATCTGCCCCCAATTCGATCCGAAAACCGTCTGCTCCCTTGGTCGAAGAAGTTCGCCCGGTCTGAACGGTCAAACCCGTCGGAGATTGCCCCGCAATCCGCATGCCGCACCTCCAGATATCCACAAAAAGCCAATCCATTTCTAGAAATTTAGCGTTAACAAATCCTAAATTTACTAGGAAATTCGTGCCCCGACCGATCATAAATTTCCATTTCTCGCCCGATAAATCGTACCATTCATTAAAATTATTACTGTCCTTTCAGACAGTTATCAGGAAATTTAGGGTGGCATAGACTTCGCTTACCTTAAGGCACGTTGCCGATCGAGGTAACACAGAGAAGTGAATGCCATGCGCCTGATGAAAACGCTGATCCTCACCACCCTCCTTGCCCTCGGGTACTCCGCACAAGGTGCGCGGGCAGAAACTTCGCGTATCAAGGATTTGGCCTCCATCGAGGGGGTGCGGCAGAACCAGCTGGTCGGTTATGGCCTTGTAGTCGGCCTTAACGGCTCCGGCGACACGCTGAACAATGCCCCCTTCACGAAGCAAAGCCTAACCGCAATGCTCGAACGGCTGGGCGTGAACACCCGCGGCGCCAATTTGCGCACCGCCAATGTCGCAGCCGTCATGGTAACCGCCGATCTGCCCGCCTTTGGCCGCCGCGGGTCGCGCATCGATGTAACCGTCTCGGCGCTCGGCGATGCCAAGAGCCTACAAGGCGGCACCTTGCTCGTCACCCCGCTGATGGGCGCGTCCGGCGAGATCTACGCGGTCGCCCAAGGCTCCGTTGCCATCGCCGGATTTCAAGCCGAAGGGGCCGCAGCCACCCTGACCCGCGGCGTCCCCACCGTCGGCCGCATCGCCAACGGAGCCCTCATTGAGCAAGAAATCGACTTCCAGTTCAAAGATACACGCTCGGTCCATCTCGCTCTGCGCAATCCGGATCTGACCACAGGCAAACGCATCGCTAGTGCCATCAACGAATATTTGGCGACCAATACCGCGGAGCCGACCGATCCCTCGACCGTCAACCTCACCATTCCGAAGAGCTTCAAGGGCAATATGGTGCAATTGCTGACCGAGATTGAACAATTGCGCGTGGACCCCGATCAGGTCGCCCGCGTCGTGGTCGATGAGCGCTCGGGCGTGATTGTAATGGGCAAGGATGTGCGCGTATCAACGGTCGCCATCGCGCAGGGCAATCTCACTATCTCGGTCAACGAACAGCCCGCGGTCAGCCAGCCTGATCCGTTCAGCAATGGACAAACCGTTGTGGTGCCGCGCACGACCATTCAGGTTGACCAAGGCGGCAATAACAAACTTGCCGTGTTGAAAGAAAGCGTGACGCTGAAGGAGCTGGTGGACGGGCTGAACGCGCTCGGTATTGGCCCCCGCGACATCATTTCCATCCTGCAGGCGATCAAGGCCGCAGGCGCCCTCCAAGCCGATATTGTGGTGATGTGATGACACCGACCCTCCATACTATCCCATCGACAATCTCCGGCCCCGCATCATCCGTCGCCGCCAAAGACAAAAAACTTTGGAAAATCGCCGAGGATTTTGAGTCCGTGTTTTTGGGATCGATGTTTGGCGAAATGACGAAACAACTCTCGGGCGATGGTCCCTTGGGTGGCCAAGGCACAGGCGGCGATGCCTGGCGTGGCATGCTGACGGACGAACTGGGAAAAAGCGTTGCCAAATCGGGTGGCGTCGGCATTGCCCCTTCAATCTATTCCGAACTCATTCGGCTGCAAGCCAACCATGGAGCCTCCGCATGACCGCTACGCCACTTTACCCTCCCGTCCGCACGCGTGACGAGGCCGAAGCCCTCATCGACCTGCTGGAAGCCCGGCTTAATTCGGTGGAAGCCGTGATCCGTGAGGAAACCGACCACCTCGCTACAGCACGCCTAGCCGACGCGTTTGCCTTGCATGAGCGGAAAGCGTTGGAAGTCCGCTCCTATGAGCGTGGCCTGTCCGCATTCCGCGATAATTCAATCGCCTTGGCACGATTCAAACCCTCTGGCCTTGACCGTATCAAAATGCGACAAGGCGCGTTACAGGCGAGCCTCGAAGCCAATTTGCGCACGCTCCAGACGCTGCGCACGGTTTCTGAAAACCTCTTGCGCGGGGTCGCCAGCGAAGTCGCGGCTACCCGTTCGCTTTCCACCTATGGCCAAAGCGGCACGATGTCGGCACAACACCGCCCGTCGCGTTCGACAGCCCTGATGGTTTCGGGAAAATTTTGAGCACCTGAAACATCCGTCACATTTTAACAAATTTGGCGCTAATTTCGCGACAGTTTATAAAGTTCGGCCTGCTATTCTACCCTTCTGACATTAATCCAGAAGGAGCAGGTCATGGCTATTAGCCCCAACCTTAATCGCCTCGCCCCGTTACCCATCGAACGGGAAACAACGACGCAGCAGCCGATCTCGGCGTCCGCCCTCGCTGCCCCCTCGTCGACAGCTGCCCCAGCTGTCGCGCGACCTCCCGTCAAGCCAGCCCCCGAAGCTGTCCGCCAGACACCGGCCACCTCCCGCCGGACCACGATCGACCAAACAACCGGCGAGCTCGTCCTGCACGTCATCGACACCCATTCGGGCCAGCAAGTCTCGCAATCGCCCGATGAAGCGATGCTGCGCATTCGAGCCTATGCCCGGCAGATGGACGCCGCCCATCCAGGTACGACAACCATCAAAAGTTAATTCGAGTCATGATTAACGATTTGTTAACACTCTTACTGGTTGTAGGGCTGAATAATTATAATTTTTGATATGATCTAAACCGGTTGCAACAAATGAATTTTCAATCATCGATTTAAATTTGGGCACAAATTAACCACAATTTCGTTGAGTTGGTCTTCGCTATTTCTGAGACCTCCGCCACCCCTCATCCTTCGAACACGTCAAAGAAAATGACGTCCATTTTTGCAATCACGCGAAGACGGTTTCTCATCAGAAGGATGAATCCCAATGTCTATGTCCATGGCAATGGCTGCTGGTATGAATGCCCTTATCAGCATCAACAACAATCTACAGGATTATCAGGCTCAAGCGCTCTCAGGCAAGAAGGTCAACAGCTCGTCAGATGGCCTTGCCGCTTATCTTAGCTCGCAGACCTATTCGGATCGCGCAAGCCGACTCATGAGCATCAACTCAACGCTCAATCAGAATATGTCGACCATCAAAGCCGCAAGCCAAGGTCTTACATCCATCAGCAAGACGATTAGCGATACGCTGGACGTGCTCAAAGCCGCATCTCAAACTCAGTCACAGGTTGTGGGTACTGGCGGAACGTTTTCAACCTCGGCTGATACCATCACGCAAGGCAGTATGGTTTTTGGGGCGCTCACCGCAGCAGGCGGTTACGCTGCCACGAACGCCAATACAGCCTTCGTCAATGCGAATAACAATTACGTCACAATGGGTGGCCAGAGACTTGCGCAAGGCAATGTTTACTCATTCTCCTCGGGTGGTACGACCAAATTCTTCAAAATTTCTGCTGCAGCCGATCAAAAAGTTGGAGCAGGCAATGGTACAACGGCAAATGACCCACAAAACGTGACAACGATTGGTGATGTTCAAAACCTCATCAACGGCATGAACGCTGTTGGCGCACAAGCTAACAGTGCGGGCTATATTGCCACTAACGCAGTCGCAAACGCTGCAGGCAATCAATTGACGTTGAACGTGACCGTCAACAACGCCATTAACGCCGATGGTTCATCGAATACAACGTTCGGTATCGGCATATCGGCTCTTGCAGCAGGCGTCGCAAACAACGCATCCCAGATGCTTGTCGGCGTTCGAAATGTTGCACAGGCCAATGCGACTTATTCCGTCGACACTCAAACCGTTGGCGGCGCGGCCGGTGTTGGGCAGACGGCAACCTTGTCGGGCCAGAAAAACAACTACACCGCTGGCGTGGGTGCTGTTGCGGCCGACGCTAAACGTGCGGCAGCTGCGGTTTCGTATAAATTGGCACTCAACCAGATCGACCAGTTTTTGAAAGACGCGTCGATTTCGGGTGTTAATTTGCTCAACGGTGATGCGCTGCTAGCGACCTTTAACGAAAAAGGCACATCCACCACACTTCAACTTCAGAACAATGCGGGTGCCGCGGCAAGTTTCGGCTCTGTTGGCCTAGGCCTCACCAATGCCGTCGGTGCACAGGATTATGCAAATAATTTTGCAACCAACAATGACACCGTCGATGCAAACGGAAATTCGCTCACCGGTTTGCAGGCCGCGATTTCCAAACTGACAAATGCGCAGACCACGATGCAGACAGGCGTAGCGCAAGTCGCCCAGTTCCAGACCACCGTTCAGAACCGGGTTGACTTCAACACTTCGCTTGTCAGCCTCCTCAACGATACCGCCAACAACCTAACCGCTGCCGATATGACGGAAGTCAGCGCGAAGACAGCGGCGTTGCAGGTTCAGCAGAGCTTCGCTCAGGCCATTCTCTCGGCCACGAAGCAGTCGGACCAATCGATGTTGCAATTGCTCCGCTAATCTCTCGGAGTTCACCAAACAGAAAAGCGGGGCCTCAAGCCCCGCTTTTTTATTCAAGAAATAAAATTAGTTCTCCGAAAGACGAAGAAAAAATATCTTCAATTCCGTGCGATCAAACCCCTGGGACGCGGCACCGGCATAACGACAACCGGCATATCAGGTTCCGCCTCCGCTACCCGCATCGTGGATTGGCCGGCAAACCGCGCCCAATCCTCCTCGGTACCGGCAAAAGCATTGCGATCGACATTGCCCTTGATCCCTGGCACACGCCCCATATCGGTATATTGCCACATCACCCAACGGCGATCGCCATAGCGTTCATTCGGCTGGGCGTTAACAGTACGCACCCAGAGCGGGTAGTCCTGCAATTCACCCACCAGAATATCACGGTAGAAATCGATGCTCGTATAGATCATGGGCCGCTTGCCATAGTGCTTTTCGACGGCGTCCAGAAAAAGCTTCATATTGGCAAGCGCCTCGGTCTTCGGCACTTTTTTCGGGCATTTTTCGCTGGCCGCACCGTACCATTCGACATCCAACACAGGTGGCAGCGCATCGCGTTCGACCGGCACGTTGCGGAAGAACCATTTGATCTGGTCTTTCACCGGACGGCACCAATAATAGAAATGATAGGCCCCGCGCTGCACGCCGGCATCGCGCGCGGCCAGCCATTGCGGCATAAAATTCTCGTCGGCATGGTCGCCGCCTTCGGTCGCCTTGATATAGGCAAACCGCGTTCCGGCCGCCCGCGCTTCGCGCCAGTTGACCTGCCCCTGATAGCGCGACACGTCGACGCCGTGAACCGCATAGGTCTGCGCCGCAGGAATCATGGCAGCCGATGAGCCGGGCTTCGGCATCCTCTCGGCCGTCATTGTAGAACACGCCGCCAAGGACAGGGCCATAAACCCAAGTGCCAAAGACTGCTTGGCCGTCGCGAACCCATCACACATCATCATCCTGCACCCATTGAACCCCATCGAACAGAAGAGTGCGGATATCAGGGAAATTTTAATAAACCGGTAACAGATGCCCGCTCAGCGCAGATGAAACCACATGGTGGCAATGCCGAGAAAGGCAAAGAAGCCGACGACATCCGTAATCGTCGTGACAAAGACGCCCGATGAGACGGCCGGATCGGTGCGAAACCGTTCCAGCGTCATCGGCACCAGAATGCCACCCAACGCTCCGGCCACGAGATTGACCGTCATGGCCAACGCAATCACGATTCCGATATTCCAATCATGGAACCAAAGGGTCGCCATCAATCCGGTGATCATACCAAAGGCCAGACCGTTCAACAGGCCCGCCGCCGTTTCGCGAAACGTGATCCGGAAGGCATTGGCGGGCCCCAACTCCCGCGTCGCCAGAGCCCGCACGGCAACGGTCATGGTCTGCGTTGCAGCATTGCCCCCTTGGCTGGCGACGATGGGCGCAAGCACCGCCAATGCAACCATTTTGGACAGCTCCGCTTCAAACAGCCCCAGAACCGATGATGCCAAAAAGGCCGTAAGCAAATTGACAAACAGCCACCCGAACCTGTTGCGCGTGGTCGAAAAAACCGAGTCGGAAAGCTCTTCGCCCGCCTTCACGCCGCCCAGCGCCTTGATCTCGTCGTCGGCTTCTTCCTGAATGACATCGACGATATCATCGATGGTGATCACGCCGATTAGCCGCCCCGCTTCATCCACCACGGGCGCCGATACCAGATTATAGCGCTGGAAAAGGCGGGCAACATCTTCCTGCTCGTCCCCTGCCCTGATGCGACGACGATCGGCATTCATCAGAGTTTCGATCGGGGCGCTCCGGCGCGCTCTGACCAACCGGTCGAGAAAAGCATTGCCCAGCAAATGATAGCCGGGGTCGACCACAAAGACTTCGAAAAAACTGTCCGGCAAATTGGGGGCATCGGCCAAATGATCGATAACTTGCCCCACCGTCCAGAAGGGCGGCACCGCGATCAGATGCGTTTGCATCAGGCGGGCGGCGGAGCCTTCTTTGTAATCGAGACTCTTTTGCAGCTGTGCCCGATCGAATGCAGGGAGCGCGTCCAAAATCTCGGCTTGTTCGGCCTCGTCGAGATGCTCGAGGATATAGACGGCGTCGTCGCTCTCGAGTTCGAGCATACCTTCGACAACGGTTTCAGGATCAAGCTCGTCCAAAATATCGTCACGGACAGCATCATCGACTTCCGTTAACGCGGCAAAGTCAAAGCGCGAGCCGAGCAGTTCAATCAGCTTGGGGCGAGAGTCATGATCCAGGGCTTCCAGCAGACTGGCCTGATCGGCTTCATGCAACCCCTCGACCAAGGCGCCAAGCTCTGCCTCGTCATCGGCGGCAATGGCGGATTCAACCTGAGCCACAAAGTCACGATCAGGCGCGCCGTCGCTGTCGCTAAAGGCAGCAGCGTGCCCGATCTCGTCCGACGAGTGGCTCTTTTGGTCCGTCATGGCGCCCCTGAAATGGGATGGGGAGGTTATTTTTTCACCTTCTCCCACTTTCCCGAAGATTCGGCGCGGAAAAACGCATCCAGAATGGCCATATTCTGAACCGCATCGGCCACACCGTAAGGAGCGCTGGTTTTCTTGCGAATCGCGCGGCCAAAATCCTCGGCCTGAAGCTGGTATTGATCCGTCACCGGCATTTCGATGCGCTTCGGCTTTTTGCCTGTCACTTTTATGGTATAGACGTTGGGCTGGTCCGGCGGGGCGTTGACAGGAATATCAACCTCGATTGTTCCAAACTCGCCAAGGATCACGGTACGTTGAAACGACGCGCCCTGCGTCGAGACGACGAAGGACAGATGCCGCCCGTCGCCAAAATCAGCCAAGCCGCTCATCAACCGATCTGTCTTGAAGACGGGGTCACGATCAAACGTACCGGTTACCCGTTTGGGCTCAGCCCCGAAAACATAGCGCGACAGCGTAATCGGATAGCATCCGATATCCAGCAGGCCGCCACCCCCGATATCGGGTAAATTCCGGACATTGTCGGGGTCGACCAGATGATATGAAAACATCATATGAACCGACAGGACGCGACCAATCTCCCCTTTATCGATACGCCTGCGAATATCGATCCATTGCGGGTTGTGACGTACCATAAACGCTTCCTGAATGATCACATTGGACGGTACTTTCAGGAGCTTTTTGGCTTCCTTCGCCGTTAGCGCGATCGGTTTCTCGCACAGGACATGCTTGCCAGCCTTCGCCGCCAGCAAGGTGAGCGGCACATGCAGATGGTTAGGCAATGGATTATAAATCGCCTCGATGGTGGGGTCGGAAAGTAATTCCTCATAAGATCCGTAGGCTTTTGGAATACCTAGCTTTTTTGCCGCAGCATCACCCCGCTTTTTATTGCGCGATGCAATCGCCACGATTTCGATCTGCTTGCTTTTTAGCATTCCGGGAATAACTTTTTCGACGCCGATATTCGCGGTCGACAATATTCCCCATCTCACCGGCTTCATGTACTTTCCCCCAAAACTCTGAAATCCCGCCAATCCCATAAGACAGTTAAGCACTCAGTGTTTCACAGCCGAAGCCGTCCGGAAAGAGAGAAATTTTGCATCATCTGCAAGGTGTTAGGCCGAAACGATGGCACCTTGCGTCGACGGGGTATCGGCAACAGGGGATATGGAAGCGACAGTATCGGTGTCCGTATTGGTCGCGGTGGCCGAATATCCATATGCCGAAAGCAAGCTGGTGACATCGGGGACAGCGTTTTCGGGCGATGAGGAGGCAATCGCGTTGGTCGCAAGGCCCGCCAACACTTCGGGAACCGTGACCTTGCCGTCTCCATTGGAATCCCAAAACGCCATCATACTCTCGACGGTTGCGCCACTAATGATCGTAGCACCGGAATCAAGCGAAGCTTGCAGGTCGGCCTGATCAAAATAGCCTTTTCCAGCGGTATCATACTGCGCAATAATGCCGGTTGCCTGTTTGATCATCGCAAGACCGTCGGTAAATTCGGTTAAAGAAACCGATCCATCTTTGTTTGAATCCCAAGCATTGAGCGTTGTTGCAGGGTCGGTCGTATTGGCCGGATCATTTCCTGTCGCTGCCGTTATTTCAGAAAGTTCAATGGCGTCATCACTATTCGTGTCATAGGAACTAAACAGCGCATTAGGATCATCGGTACTTGGCTTAACCGCCGATGCGGCGGATTTGAGCGCATGAAATCCATCAATCACTTCCTGACGGCTAACCTGCCCATTCTTGTCAGTATCCCACGCGGCAATCGTTGCCGCAGCATTGGGCAAGCTCGGCAGGGAAACGGAGTTGAGCTGCGCGGTCTCAATATAGCCGAGGCCCGTCGGATCGAGCTGATTCATCAGTGAATCGGCCAAATTCATCGTGGTATATCCACTGATCAATTCGTCACTGGTCACTTTGCCATCCCCATCATCATCCCAGGCGGATACGGTTTGGGATGCGGTTGAAGGATCACCCAAGGCTGGATCGGCAGTGAATGCGGCAACAACATCGGCCTCATCAAAATAGCCCTTGCCCCCGGTATCGAACAGCGCCAGGGCCTTATCGGCCTGTGCGGTCGCGTCCGCCACGAGTGCATCGGACGCGGAAGAAGACGTGGTATCCGGCGTATCCGTTATCGGCGTTTTGGTTGTCGGATCCGGTGGTGGTGCAGGAACACCAAGCCCGGCCATGAATTCCGCTTTCGAGAGGATGCCAGATTTATCCGTATCCAGCGTTCCGAAGACATTCGACGCATGAAGAGTGGCGGCCGAACTGGTTTGAAGAAACAGTTCGGGGGCAACGAAGCTTGCGGCGACAGACTGATAGGTTGTCGGGGCTACATTGTAGCTGGTGGCGGTTATGCCGAATGAATCGGTTTCGGCAGCGCTTTGTCCGCCGCCTAATAGCGAATAAAGCTGTAAAAAGTCACTTTTTTGAATGTTTCCAGTGTTTTTTGGATCCAACACACCAAAAATCTTGGCCGCGGTTGCAGCCCGGCTGGCAGCCGTCGCCGGCGTGGTCGCTGAGGCTGATGTGACGTCGGCCATTCTTAAATACTCGTTATCGCGGATTAAAAAGTTCAACAATCTCAGCAAGTTTCGGGCCACACGCTCGCCCTGCTACCCAAGGCCGTGCTTTTGGACTAACCATTGACCGCGACGATGATACAGGCGATTCCAGTGGCCAATTGGCGGATATAATCCCAGGTCGATCGGTACATAACGATGCCGTATCGGTGGAGAACAGAGACAATGAACCGGATCATCGATCTGAATTCCGATCTTGGCGAGGGCTTTGGCCCCTGGTCGATGGGCGATGACGCCACCATGTTATCGCTCGTCAACAGCGCCAATATCGCATGCGGCGGTCACGCGAGCGATCCGGAAACAATGTTTACGACCCTGACCCTTGCGGCCAAACACGGCGTCAAAGTCGGTGCTCACCCAGGCTATCAAGATCGCGAGGGCTTTGGTCGACGGATCATTCCCATGTCACCTGACGAGATCGGGCGGATGGTTGCGGCCCAGATCGGTGCCTTGATCGGTGTCGCAACCCTTGTTCCGGTCAGTGTCGCCTATGTCAAACCGCATGGTGCGCTCGGCAATCTGGCCGCAGCCGACCGAACAGTCGCCAACGCGATCGCCACGGCCGTGCGCCAAATTTCGCCTGAACTCGCCATTCTTGCCATTTCCGGCACGGAACTGGAACACGCCGCCCGCGCAGCGCAGATGACGGTCTATTCCGAAATTTTTGCCGATCGGGCCTATTTATCGAATGGCCAGCTTGTTCCGCGCTCGCGCTCGGGTTCCGTTATTCATGATGCCGACGAGGCCGCCGATCGCCTTCTGGGCTTTCTGGAAACAGGCTTGATGCCGGTCATCGACGGCCCACCCATTCCGCTAGCAGCCCATTCCATCTGCGTGCATGGTGACAACCCAAGCGCGGTCGATATGACCCGAACCATCCGGAAACGGCTTGGCGCCGCGGGCGTCACCCTCGCCCCCTTTATCGGGACATAACATGGAATTCCCAATCTTCAGGCCCGTTGCCGACCATGCCGTTCTGGTGGAATTCGGCGAGGACATCACCGATGACGCCCACGCCCATGTGCTAAACCTTGACCGCGCCCTAAGCTCGGCCCCGTTTACAGGCTTCAAGGAGGCCATTCCCGCCTTTGTTAATCTTCTGGTCGACTTCGACCCGCTGCTTACCGACCACTCAACGGTCGAGACAGCCCTTCGCCATCTTATGCGCCTACCGGCCTCCGAACAAAGCCAAAGCCAACACCGCGAGGTGCTGGTGTGCTACGAGGACCTGTTTGCCAAAGACCTCGCAGCGATTGCCCATCACACGGGATTGAGCCAAGAGGCCGTCATCAACGCCCATCTGGCAGGCGATTATAAAATCTATATGTACGGATTTGCCCCCGGATACGCTTATATGGCAGGCACCCCTAAATCCATCCAACTCGCGCGTAAACCCAGTCCTGTCAGGGGCATCGAGGCCGGAAGCGTGATCATCGCCGGCGCCCAATGCCTCGTCACCACACTGACGATGCCGACAGGTTGGTGGGTGCTCGGTCGGTCTCCGACCCGCATCCTGACGGATAATCCGCACCAGCCGTTCTTGTTCGATGTAGGCGACCACATCACCTTCCGGCGTATTTCGCTTGCCGAATATGAGGCAGCAAAGGCGCAATGACGATGGTCGAAGCTGTTTTCAACATTATCCATGCCGGCCCCTTGGTCTCGGTTCAGGATTTGGGCCGCCCGAACCTCATGCGCTACGGTGTTCCCCGGTCGGGTCCCATGGATCAAAAATCCTTCGCGATCGCCAATGCCGCACTGGGCAACGCGGCGAATTCGCCCTGCATTGAACTGTCGACAGCCGGCCTCTCGCTCGAATGTATCAAGGGGGCCGTCACCTTAGCCGTGGTCGGCGGCGGATTTATCGTCGAGGCCGGCGATCAGAGGCTGGGTTCCTGGACCGTATTGACGGTCAAAGCCGGGCAAAAGCTCACGATCAAGCCTGGTCCTTGGGGCAGTTGGAGCTATCTTGCCTTTGCCGGCCAGCTCGACGCCACGCCTTGGCTTGGCAGCGCGGCGACGCACTCGCAATCCGGCCAAGGTGGTGGCAAACTCGTCTCCGGCGGCCAGATCGTCGTCCAATCCGCCAAGATCCTTCCCAACTGCGAGGGTACGATCCCCTGCCCAGTCTGGGCGCGCCCGCGGCATGAGATACACATTGTAGCGGGCCCTCAGGATCGGTTTTTCGATGAGGCGGCCTTCGATGCCCTACTCCGGCAGCCCTTCCGACTGACCGACGCCTATGATCGCATGGGGGTACGCCTTCGAGGACCGAGCCTGATACCAAAAGCGGCGCTCAGCATCCCGTCCGAAGCCATTTTGCGCGGATCCATTCAGGTATCGGGCGACGGGACGGCAACCGTGTTGTTGGCCGATCACCAAACGACCGGCGGATATCCCAAAATAGCAACGATCATCGCCGATGATGTCGATGGCTTTTGCCAAAATCGGCCGCATGACGAAGTCAGATTCAAGTCAATCTTGCCGCAAGCAGCAGTAGAACTGACGAGAAGGCGGGCCAATGCTATGGCTGTTTATCTTAGCGGTTTAGAAAGACGACGACAGGAACACAAATAATGATTGCAGTTTAATCCTTAAGGGCATCCCTGACCGAATCTTTAATTCCGCCTATGGCATTCTAAACCTTTCCTTCGACCTTGTCGCTTTTTCCTTCGGTGACCAGTTTATTGTCACCAAAGGCCTTACCGACTGCCACTTTAATGGAACTCTTGGCCTGTTTTGCAGCTCCGGCGATACGATCCTTGTCCATGTCGCTATCCTTTCGCGAGTTGAATCATTTACGCACGTGTCTGTTATTGGGGGTGGCGTTACCCTACGACTCGGAACAGTCGCAAAATAATCATGGCGATAAAGACGATACCAAGAATGCCAAATATTTCAGCGCCTCTATCGCAATTATAGCCGTAATAGCCACCCCACCGCCAAGCAACAGAACCATTGTAATAGCCCCCTAAAGTTGAGCCATTATAGCGCGACGCACCTAGCGATCCGGCCTTTAAAAACAAAAATAAAACAAATCGGTTCGGATTATGCGGGACTATAAAAAGATTAGCCTAGTAGTTCAATTTCGGTGCATCTTTGGATAAAGCTCATTGTTAATTAGAGCCGCATCATAGGCGTTAGGTGGCGCGCGCGGGTAAGGGGTAAATTCGAGTTTCGGCAGAAGTACGCGCGGGCGCCGGATGAGGAGGAATTTCTAGCCAGCCGAAACCCGCTTTCTCCCTAAATTCTTCCCAAAAACCCACAAAATCGACTTCTCGCAAAGCCGTTTAATTTTCAACTCATTGATTTAATTGAAAAATCCTTGGCGCGCCCTACGGGAATCGAACCCGTGTTTTCGCCGTGAAAGGGCGACGTCCTAGACCGCTAGACGAAGGGCGCTGGCTCAAGTTGGGGCGCTTATAGGCGAACAATCGCCACTCGACAAGCGCATTCAAGCGCGCGATACCCAAATTCAACCAATAAACGTAAAATGACCTTCTAAATCGGGTCGGGAGCATCGCTGTTAATGACGTCATCTTCGAACACGCCACCCTCACCCGCGCCGATTCCACCCGAGCCGCATACGGCGCTGATCGAACCATCCTCCGGTACGGGCGAGGATTTGGAGCCCGAATCACGCACCGGCACCGTCGTTCAGAACATTCCCGTTGGCATTGCGTTGATGATGCTCGCCATATTTATGTATGTCAGCAATGATGTGATGGGAAAATGGTTGGTTTCGACCTACTCCGTCGGCCAGGTGCTTCTGATCCGCTCGATAGCAGGGCTCATTCTACTGTCGCCGTCGGTTTGGCGCGAGGGCTGGCACACGATTCTCTCTCCGCCCGACTGGAAGATGAACCTGTTGCGGACGGTTCTGACGACGGCCGAAGTTGCCTGTTTTTATTGGTCCGTCGGCTATCTTCCGCTCGCAGACCTTGTCACCTTTTACATGGCTGCCCCCATTTTTGTCACCGCGCTGGCATGGCCATTGCTCGGCGAAAAAATCGACGCGCCGCGGGCTTTCGCAGTCCTTGTCGGCTTTGGCGGCGTGGTATTGGCCATGCGTCCGACCAGCGCGAGTTTTTCGCTGCCTGCGCTGGTCGCCATCACGGGCTGTTTCCTGTTCGCTTTGATCATGATCATCACGCGCCATTTGCGGGGCACCAAGGGCCTTGTACTGGTCAGCTGGCAAGCCGGCGGCGCGCTGATCTTCGGCGTCCTTACGGCCCCGCTGGGATGGGTGCAGCCCACGCCGCGCGATTTCATCCTTTTGGCTTTACTTGGCGTCGTTTCCACAATCGCGCATATTTCGGTCAATCGCGCGCTCAAAGTAGCGCCTGCCTCGGTCGTGATGCCGTATCAATATTCGCAAATCATCTGGGCCGTCTTGTTAGGCTATCTCGTGTTTGGCGATTGGCCGGACAATACAATGCTCGCGGGTTCCGGTATTATTGTGGCAGCCGGCCTGTTCATCTTCTTCCGTGAGCAGACACAAGCCGCCAAGCTCAGGCGCGCACTGGCCTAGCCACATCCACAATCCGGATTTGCGGCCGCTCGCCGCCGCCATAGCGATCAATCGCCAAATGTCCCGCAATATGGAGCGCTGAACCGCGCCCCTTGAGCAAAGCCTCGCCAATCGGGCCATCTGCCGCGCGAAAGGCGATGCCGCCGATGACCGTGCCATCGGGCGATTTAAACCGTGCCCGCACATGGCTGGTGCCCACGAGCGCCGCATCGACGACGATATGCGATGGCAGCACAAAAAGCGGTTCCGGTTGGGACGAGCCAAACGGACCCGCCTTTTCAATTTCCGAAATCAAGGCGGCTCTAACGCCGCCGGCGCTTATGGAGCCATCAATGTCGAGCCCGTTTTCCTCGCGCGCCTCGGCGGAAGCAGTTCCAAGTCGGGTCTCCAAAAATGCGCGCAAGGCGTCGATTTTGTTTTCCTCGATCGTGACACCGGCGGCCATGGCATGTCCGCCGCCTTTGATCGCAAGCCCCGCATCCACCGCAGCGCGAACCGCGCGGCCAAGATCGACCCCAGCAACCGAGCGAGCGGAGCCCGTTCCGGTGCCGCGCCCGTCCAATGCAATCGCAAAAGCAGGCCTGCGAAACCGTTCCTTCAGCCGCGATGCCACCAAACCGACAACGCCCGGATGCCACGCCGTTGACGCGGTGACGATGACATTGCCATTGGCCTCGTCAATTCCCAGCATGGCCAGCGCCTCGGCCTCGGCTTCAGCCACCATGACCTGCTCAATCGCTTGCCGGTCTTTGTTAAGGCCATCGAGCCGCGTCGCAATGGCTACAGCCTCGCCATCGTCGTGGGTCAGCAACAACCGCGCGCCCAAGGCCGCGTCGCCGATTCGTCCGCCGGCATTGATGCGGGGACCAATCAGAAATCCAAGGTGAAACGGCGTCATGGGGCCATCCAGCCGCGCAATATCCGCCAGCGCCCGCAGGCCCGGCCTCGAACGCGCCCGCGTTACCTGAAGCCCCTGGCGAACAAAGGCACGGTTAAGCCCTTTCAACGGCACCACATCCGCCACCGTGCCTAAGGCAACAAGATCGAGGCTGGCCATAAGATCGGGCTCGGCTGCCCTGCCCGCCCAATAGCCGCGCCGACGCAAGACACGGCTCACCGCAATCAGCGTCATAAACACCACGCCCGCCGCACACAGATGCCCAAGGCCCGAAAGGTCATCCTGCCGGTTCGGATTAACAATGGCCAAAGCACGGGGAAGATCCACCGGTGCCTGATGGTGATCGAGAACCAGTGTATCCATGCCAAGGCGCGTGGCCTCCTCGATCGGCTCATGGCTGGTGGTGCCGCAATCCACCGTGACGAGCAACTGAGCGCCCGCCGCGTGCAGCGAGCGGATCGCCTCGCTATTGGGGCCATAGCCCTCGATCAGCCGGTCCGGAATATGGATGATGCGGGCCACACCAACGGCATCGAGGTATCCCGCGAGCAAGGCGGATGAACACGCGCCGTCGACATCATAATCGCCAAAGATCGCTATTTTCTGCTGGGCGATAATGGCATCGGCCAAACGTTCGGCTGCTGCATCCATCCCGACCAGTGAGGAGGGATCGGGCATCAGATCACGCAATCGGGGTTCCAGATAGGCCGGCAAATCGGAGGCAACCACACCGCGCCCGACAAGCACGCGGGCCAGCATGTCGTCGAGGCCATATTCCTGCACAAAAGCCAAGGCCGTTGCCCGGCCAGCATCATCCAACCGGTCGCGCCACAGGCGATCGGTCACGGAGCGTTCAATACCAAGAAAGGGTCGACTCATTTGGCGAGTTTAACCGACCCAAGAGAAGGCGAATAGCGAATAGCGAATAGCGAAGTGGGATTTGAAGCCCCTCTTCGCTACTCCCATTGACTTAAATTCAGCCCTTATAGGCTTCCACCGTCTGGTGCTGCTCGCCCAAACCTTCAATGCCGACGACCATTGTATCGCCTGCCTTCAGATAAACCGGTGGCTTCATGCCCATGCCGACGCCGGGAGGCGTGCCGGTGGTGATGACATCGCCCGGATCAAGCTGCATGAATTGCGAAATATAGGCGACGATGTGGGCAGCGCCGAACACCATGGTTTTCGTGTTGCCGTTCTGCACCCGCTTGCCGTTGAGATCGAGATACATATGCAAATTCTGCACATCCTTGACCTCGTCCGTGGTCACCAGCCAAGGGCCGATGGGGCCGAAGGTGGGAGAGCCCTTGCCCTTCATCCATTGGCCGCCACGCTCGGTCTGGAAGGCACGCTCGGAAATATCGTTGCAGACGCAGAAGCCCGCGACATAATCCAGCGCATCCTTCTCGTCGATATAAAGCGCGGTCTTGCCGATGACGATCGCAAGCTCGACTTCCCAATCGGTCTTTTCCGAGCCTTTTGGAATGACGATTACGTCGTCGGGACCCTGCACGCAGTTGGGTGCCTTGTTGAAGAGAATGGGCTGCTCAGGAACCGGAAGATTGGATTCCGCTGCATGGTCGGCATAGTTCAAACCCACCGCAATGAAATTCCCCGGACGCGCCACGCAAGAACCCATTCGCGCACCGGCAGGCGCCGCAGGCAGGCTCTTGGGATCAATCGCCTTCAACTTTGCCAGCGAGGCCGGCGAAATCGTGGTACCATTGATGTCGGAAATATGGGCTGAGAGGTCGCGGATCGTGCCATCGGCATCCACCATACCGGGCTTCTCATGGCCCATCGCGCCAAAGCGAACTAATTTCATCGGTCGTTTCCTCGATAAAGTGTTGTGGTTATTGGTTCCAAGCCAATCTGACGGTTTGATTGCATCAGGGCAAGCCCCTTCGAGCGGGCACCAGATGTGCAAGTTGGGATGGCGTCAGGCCCGCTCCAGAACGAAGGTGCCGGGCGCGTCGCAAAGCGTCTTGTGCCGACCACCGGGCTTGCGGGCTTTCACCTTTTCAGGCGCCTGATCGATGACCCATTGCATCCAATGCGGCCACCAGGAACCCGGCGTTTCTTTGGCCTTGGCCACCCAGTCTTCAAACGCGCCTTTGGGAGGCCCACCCGTCCAGAACTGGTATTTCGGCTTGCCCGCCGGATTGATAACGCCGGCAATATGCCCTGATCCGCCCATCACATATGTGACATTGTCGCCGAAATATTTGGACCCGACAAAAACTGATTTGGCCGGAGCGATATGGTCCTCTTTCGCCGCGAGATTATAGATAGGCATCGTCACGCGCTTCAAATCGAGCCGCACATTGCCCATCGTGATCTGACCCGCCGACAATTTGTTGTCGAGGTAACAATTGCGCAAATAGAAGGAATGGTTGGCCGCCGGCATTCGCGTGGAATCCGAATTCCAATACAAAAGATCAAACGGGAACGGATGCTCGCCCTTCAAATAGACATTGACCACATAAGGCCAGATCAGGTCATTGGGCCTTAGCATGTTAAACGCCGACGCCATGCTGGTGCCTTCCAGATAGCCCCGCACATCCATTTTTTCTTCGAGTTGCTTGACCTGCTCCTCATCCACAAACACTTTAAGGTCGCCGGCATTTTTAAAATCGACTTGCGTTGTTAAAAGCGTGGTGCTCGAAATCCGCTTGTCGCCAACCGCCGCCATATAGGCCAGTGCCACGGACAATAATGTGCCCCCGACGCAATATCCCATCGCGGTAACATTTTTCTCGCCCGTTGATTTTTCAACAGCATCAAGCGCCGCAAAAATGCCCTCGCGCATATAATCTTCGAAGCTCTTTTCGGCCTGCTTGGCATCCGGATTGACCCACGAAATCACGAAAACGGTCAAACCTTGCGAAACGGCCCAGCGGATGAAGCTCTTGTCCGGATTAAGATCGAGAATATAGAATTTATTGATCCAAGGCGGCACAATCAGCAGCGGACGTTTATAGACGGTTTCCGTTGTCGGCGCATATTGCAGAAGCTCGATCAAATCGTTGCGAAACACGACCTTGCCGGGCGTGGTGGCCAAATTGACGCCGACTTTGAAATCGCCCGGCTCGGTCTGTCTGAGCTTAAGCGTCCCCTTACCCGCTTTGATATCCTCGACCATCATATGCATGCCACGGACGAGATTTTCGCCGTTCTGCTCCAAGGTCGTCCGCAAAAGCTCGGGATTGGTCGCAACAAAATTGGTCGGCGAGAGCGCGCTGGCGAGCTGGCGCACATAAAATTGTGCCTTGTGCTTGGTATGCTCATCCACATGATCGGCCTGTTGCACCAGATCATCCGCCCACCGCGTCGTAATCAGATAGGCCTGTTTGACAAAATCAAAGACCGGATTTTCGGTCCATTCCGGATCACGAAAGCGCTTGTCATTGGCTTCCGGCTCGGCGATCGGGGCAACGGTTTCGCCTTGCACGCGGCGCAGATTATTGGCCCAAAGGTCAAGAAAGCCTTTGGTCAGCGCCGTTTGCGCCATGACGAGGCGTTGGGGATCGGATGCAATGTTTTCAACGACTTGACCGAGTGTTTTGACGACATCGCTCACTTCGTCGGACATTCCCGCTTTGGCGCGCCCCTCCTCGATCGGCTTGAGCGATGCAGCCGTTGCATGGCCGAGCTCTTCCATCAAACGGGCCGTATTGCTCGCCAGGGCCTCGTAATTTGGAAGCGGCAAGCCAGCTACAGGCTTTTCAATCTTAGACGCCATCGGTTTCCCCAGCCAAAAAGAACGCATCCCGCCGCCACAGCGCGACCCTCGCCAGACACTCTAACGCGGAAAGAAGGCTCGTCGAGCAAAGAAAATAGTCGTATAGAAAAAAGAACGATGAAATGGCATCGCAAGGCGGACATAGGATGAGAATGCGTCTGAAATTTTGGCTCTTGGCGATGGCTTCGCCGTTTTTGGCAGCGTGCGCGACAACCGGCCATGCGGACACCTCGCAGACTGATTCACCTTTGCATGGCTTTGCGGTATGGGCGGGCATTGCCACCAATCCGGATCAGGCCGCCGATTTTGTCCAAGCCTCCCGTCCGCAGGGCAAGCTCGACTATATGCCCGTTGGCGTAACACCTGCCTCGTCAAAGGATAAGGCAAAAAAGCTGACGCCCCTGGAATTGAAGGCTCTTGAGGACGAATTGGAAGCCACGCGGTTGAAAAACGCCGAAGCAGCAGGCGTCACGCCATAGGCCAACCCGACGCTTTTTATTGCTGATCCGTCAAAAACTAGCGTGAACCCGACGCGAAGCCGTGTTAAGCGGACGTGACTTGCCCTTTCCACTTTACCCAGACGGTTGCAGCCATGGCCGATTTTCACCGCATCAAACGCCTTCCGCCCTATGTGTTCGAACAGGTCAACCGAATCAAGGCCGCAGCCCGCAACCGGGGCGCCGATATTATCGACCTCGGCATGGGCAATCCCGATCTGCCCGCCCCCAAACACGTTTTGGAAAAGCTCGTCGAAACCGTCGGCAAGCCGCGAACCGACCGATATTCCGCCTCGCGCGGCATTCCGGGCTTGCGAAAAGCCCAAGCCGCCTATTACGAGCGCCGTTTCGGCGTCACCCTCAATCCCGACACGCAGGTCATCGCAACGCTGGGCTCGAAGGAGGGCTTCGCCAATATGGCGCAGGCCATTACCGCACCGGGCGATGTTGTGCTCGTGCCCAATCCCTCCTACCCGATCCATGCCTTCGGCTTTTTGATGGCGGGCGGCGTGATTCGCTCGGTTCCGGCCGAGCCAAACGAGGATTTCTTCCGCCAATTGGAGCGGGCTGTCGCCCATTCGATCCCCAAGCCCATCGCGTTGGTGACGTGCTATCCTGCCAATCCGACGGCCTTTATCGCCTCGCTCGATTTTTATCGCGATCTGGTGGCCTTTGCGAAAAAGCATGAGCTGATTCTGCTCTCTGATTTGGCCTATGCCGAAGTCTATTTCGACGACACCAACCCGCCACCGTCGGTTCTACAAGTCCCTGGGGCCATGGATGTGACGGTCGAATTTACCTCGATGTCCAAAACCTTCTCGATGGCAGGCTGGCGCATGGGCTTTGCGGTCGGCAATGAAAAACTGATCGCGGCGCTTGCCCGCGTGAAATCCTATCTCGACTATGGGGCATTTGCTCCCATTCAAGTGGCTGCGACCGCTGCCTTGAATGGCCCCGAAGACTGCATCCGCGAGATGCGTGCGACCTACAAA
Source organism: Hyphomicrobiales bacterium (assembly GCA_947454055.1). Taxonomy (GTDB): domain Bacteria; phylum Pseudomonadota; class Alphaproteobacteria; order Rhizobiales; family Beijerinckiaceae; genus CAIUPE01. Next base: position 18,953 of record CANGIS010000015.1, on the reverse strand, counting down.
AACCGTCGTGACGCGCTGGTTGAAAGCTTTGGCCACGCAGGTTGGGACATTGATCCGCCGAGCGCCTCAATGTTCGCATGGGTTAAAATCCCCGAGCCTTTCACCAGCATGGGCAGCCTTGAATTTTCCAAGCTCTTGGTCGAAAAGGCCGATGTCGCCGTAGCGCCAGGCATCGGCTTCGGCGAATATGGGGACGATCACGTGCGCATCGCGATTGTCGAAAACGAGCAACGCATCCGCCAAGCCGCTCGTAACATCAGACGTTTTCTTGAAACGGCTGACCAAACCCTGCACAATTCGCTTCCGCGATAAATCCTGCCATCACAACCCATCTTTTTCTGGATCTCTTTATGACCGCTCCCCTTCGCGTTGGTATCCTCGGCCTCGGCACCGTCGGCGCTGCCGTCTATCAGGCCCTGCTCCGTCACACCTCTTCCATTGCCAATCGCAGCGGGCGACCTGTCACCGTGACCGCCGTCTCTGCGCGTGACAAAATACGCGATCGCGGCATCGATCTGACTGGCGTCGCGTGGTTTGATGATCCGCTGGCGCTTGCCGCGTCGGACACGGTCGATTGTGTTGTCGAACTAATCGGCGGCGCCGATGGAATGGCCAAATCGGCAGTTGAAGCCGCGCTTGCAAAGGGCAAACACGTGGTCACGGCCAATAAAGCGCTATTGGCCAAGCACGGTTCATCGCTTGTTGCTTTGGCTGAAAAGCACAACGCCACGTTGAATTTCGAGGCTGCCGTGGCCGGTGGCATCCCGATTGTCAAAACGCTGCGTGAGTCACTTGCCGGCAATCAGGTCACGCGCGTATCGGGTATTTTGAACGGCACCTGCAATTACATTCTTTCGCGGATGGAGCTTGAAGGTCTCACCTTCGATGCCTGCCTTGCTGATGCCCAGCGCCTTGGTTATGCCGAAGCCGACCCGACCTTCGATGTCGGTGGGTTTGATACGGCCCACAAACTGTCCATTCTCGCGAGCCTCGCTTTTGGTGCCGAAATTGACGCCGATGCCGTTTATGTCGAAGGCATCGCATCGATCACGCCGCTGGATCTCATCATGGCGGATGAGTTGGGCTACCGCATCAAGCTGTTGGGGGTGGCCGAGCGGACCCAAACCGGTATCGAGCAGCGCGTTCACCCGACGATGGTACCAAAAAGCTGGGCCATCGCGCAGGTGATGGGTGTCACCAATGCCGTCAATGTCGCCGCCGATATTGTGGGTGAGCTGACTTTGGTAGGCCCTGGCGCCGGCGGCAATGCTACGGCATCGTCGGTACTCTCCGATCTCGTCGACATTGCGCGTGGCATCATCTTGCCGCCCCTTGGTATGGCTTCCTCGGCGCTGGCCGTTCTTGAGCGCGCGCCGATGCAACGCCATGAGGGCGGCTATTATATCCGGCTCGCCGCCCGCGACAGGCCGGGTGCCGCCGCCGGCATCGCCACCCGCATGGCTGAACAGGCTATTTCGCTTGAAAGCATCGTGCAAAAGCGCCCACCGGCGTCACGCGCGGCCGATCCGGCTGGAAAATCGGGCGCGCCCGTTCCTGTCGTTCTAATTACCTATGCCACGACGGAAGAGGCGATCCGCAAAGCGCTGGACGCGATGATCGCCGACGGCCATATAGCAGAACCACCGCAACTGATCCGCATCGAACGGGGTTAAGTCATATTCTGCATCCCCCAGCATTGGAGACCAAGACCGTGAGTCAAGACAGCGATATTCATGTCCACCCGAAAGAGGTCATCGAACGCATCTTGTCGATGGAATTGGTCCGCGTGACCGAGAGGGCCGCCGTTTCCGCCGCCCGCTGGCGTGGTCGTGGCGATGAAAAGGCCGCCGATCAGGCAGCCGTCGATGCCATGCGCCGCGAATTGAACAAGCTTCCCATTGATGGCCGTATCGTGATCGGCGAAGGCGAGCGCGACGAAGCGCCCATGCTGTTCATCGGCGAAAAAGTCGGCAACGGCACCGGCCCAAAGGTCGATATTGCTGTTGATCCGCTCGAGGGCACCACATTGTGCGCCAAGGACATGCCGGGCGCGATCGCGGTCATGGCGATGGCGCCTGCCGGCTCCCTGCTCTACGCGCCCGACGTCTATATGGACAAAATCGCTATTGGTCCCGGCTATGCCAAAGGCGTCGTCGATCTCGATGCAACGCCGGTCGACAATGTCCATGCGCTTGCCAAAGCCAAAGGCGTCAAGCCGCATGAATTGAATGTGCTGATCCTGGATCGTCCCCGCCACGCAGGGTTGATTGAAGCGGTGCGCAGCACGGGCGCGTCCGTCCGGCTGATCACCGATGGCGATGTGGCCGGCGTCATCTTCACCGCCATGCAATCGTTTACCGGCATCGATCTTTATCTTGGCAGCGGCGGCGCGCCGGAAGGCGTTTTGGCAGCAGCCGCCCTACGCTGCGTCGGCGGCCAGATGCAGGGACGGCTCGTACTCGACACGCAAGCCAAGATCGAACGCGCCCGCGGCATGGGCATCACCGATCCGAAGCGCAAATACGACATGGAAGAATTGGCATCCGATGACGTCATCGTTTCCGCCACGGGCGTTACCGATGGCGCGCTCATGCACGGCGTGAGGTTTCACCGCGAAGTGATTGAAACTGAAACGATTGTTTATCGTTCGATTACTGGGACGGTGCGCCGGATTCACGGCGAGCATCGCGAGTTATCAAAGTTTAGGTTGGATTGATAAGATTGGCGGTCGGCGGTCGGCGGTCGGCGGTCGGCGGTCGGCGGTCGTCATCTCATAACCTCATGGCGTGCAACCAATTCAATAAAACTTCAACGCAACAAAGTTACTGAACTCCAACTACCGACTGCCAACTGCGGACCCCCTATTCAACCCCCAACATCAACTTCAAATTCTGCACCGCTGCACCTGAAGCGCCCTTGCCCAAATTATCGAGCTTGGCCACCAGCACCGCCTGCCGCGCGCTTTCGTTCGCATAAACGCGCAACTCAAGCCTATCCGTATTGTTCAACGATTCAGCCTCAAGCCGCCCCGCCTCAACGCTCGGATCATCCATCGGCACCACGCGCACCAGCTCGCAGCCTTCATAGCGCTCCACCAAGGCAGCATGAAGATCAGCGCCCGTTGGCTTGCCATCCAACGCATCAAGATGCAGCGGAACGCTCACCAGCATGCCCTGCCGGAAATTGCCGACCGAGGGCACAAAAATCGGCCGTTGCTCGAGGTTGGCGTAGGTTTGCAGCTCAGGTACGTGCTTATGCGCAAGGCCCAAGCCGTAAAGCTCGAAATTCGGCGCTTTACCCGCCTCATAAGCCTCGATCATAGCCTTGCCCCCACCCGAATAGCCGGAAACGGCATTCACCGTGATCGGATAATCGACGAGGATAAAACCTGCATCCACCAAGGGACGGATCAGGGCGATGCCGCCGGTCGGATAGCACCCCGGATTGGTCACAAAATGCGCCCCCTCGATCATATCGCGCTGGGTTGGATGCAATTCGGCAAAGCCATAGACCCAACCGGGCGCTACCCGATGCGCAGTGGACGCATCGAGAATGCGCGGCGCATTGGCACCCAGTTCCTGAGCCAAGGCAACGGCCTCGATCGCCGCGTCATCGGGCAGGCAAAGCACGATGGCATCCACCTCCGCCATCAATGCCTGACGCGCCTTCGGGTCCTTGCGATGCGCCGGATCGATGCTTTTCACCTCGATGCCAGCGACATGCGCGAGACGCTCGGCGATGCCCAACCCTGTGGTGCCCGCTTCACCGTCGATAAAGACCGTTGCCTTGCTCATGGTCGTTTTCCTTTGGGTTGGCTCAGTTGTAGCCAATCAAACATTTCGTTTCGAGATAATCATGCAGACCAAATGCGCCATATTCGCGGCCATTGCCTGATTGTTTGTAGCCGCCAAACGCCGAATAAGGGTCAAACGCCGGATAATTGATCTGCACCGCCCCGACACGCAGACGGCGAGCGACCCGACGCGCGTGCTCGAGATTGCCCGATTGCACATAGCCGGCGAGGCCATATTCGGTATCGTTGGCAATCTTGACCGCCTCATCCTCATCCTTATAGCCGATGATCATCATGGTCATGCCGAACACTTCGAGATTGGCAATCCGCATCGCGGGCGTAACCTTGCCGAAAATGGTAGGGCGCGCAAAATAGCCGCGATTGAGCACTTCAGGCCGGCCAAGACCGCCGGTCACCAATGTCGCACCGTCCTCGATGCCCATTTTGATGAGGCCCTGAACCTTTTCCCAATGCGGCTTGGAGATCAACGGTCCGAGCGTCGTCTTGGGATCATTCGGATCGCCGACGACATAGGATTCCGCCGCCTTCTTGGCTATCGCCATCGCCTCGTCCATGCGGTGATGCGGCACCAGCATGCGCTGCGGGCTATCGCAGCTCTCGCCCGAATTCAGATAGCAACCGGCCACGCCATTGGTGACCGCCGTTTCAAAATCGGCATCATCGAGCAGAATATTGGCCGAATTGCCGCCAAGCTCCTGTGCCACCCGCTTTACCGTATCGGCCGCCGCCTTGGCCACCGCAATGCCGCCCCGCGTCGAGCCGGTGAACGACACCATATCAATGCCCGGATGGGCCGCAATCGCCGCCCCAACCGTTGGCCCATCGCCCTGCACAAGGTTGAACACGCCCTTCGGCACGCCCGCCTCATGCATGATTTCGGCCCACACAATGCCGGAAAGCGGCGCAATTTCGGATGGTTTCAGCACCATGGTGCAACCGGCAGCCAAGGCAGGCGCCACCTTGCAAACGATCTGGTTGATCGGCCAATTCCATGGCGTGATCATACCGACCACCCCAATGCCTTCATGAACCACCAGTGTGGAGCCCTGCAACCGCTCGAATTCGTAGGATTTGAGCACTTCGATGGTTGATTCAAGATGGGCGGTACCGGAGCCTGCCTGCCACACCATGGCAAATTCCTTCGGCGCGCCCATCTCCAGCGTCATCGCATCGGCGACATTCTGCTCGCGACGTTTATAAACCTCCAGCACCCGTGACAAGAGAGCGATCCGCTCCTCGCGGGTGGTCTGGGAAAAGGTTTCGAAAGCTGTCCGTGCAGCCGCCACCGCCCGATCGACATCGGCAACCGAGCCGAGCGAAATCCGTGCGCAAACTTCCTCATTCGACGGATTGATGACGTCGAACGGCTGAAGTGCGGCCGGATCGACCCAAGCGCCGTCGATATAAAACTTGAAATGATCGGTCATGGTTGGCTCCTTCAGCGTGTTGCGGTCAAGTCAGGATGTGATTCATGGAAGTGATCATAATTCAATTGTGTATCCCCGTCCGGACCCGACTCCAAAATGTCGGCATAGCGATGATCCCATCGAATATCGTGCACATTGTACCAGTGCCGTGCCCTCACTTCTTGCGCCATATTCTCGTCATAGCCTGAAATCGACACGATCAGGGTCGACACATTGGGCTCTTTCGCGTCGCGCACATGGTAGAGTGGCGAGGTGTCGTCCACGACATGAAACAGGGTCCATGACAGCACGAAGACAGGATTTTCTACCCGCTCCAGTTTCAATTCAACAAAGCGGCGAAAGCTCTGACCTTCTGCCGATTTGCCATCCTTCAAGACCCACAGCCGCGCCGAAGCGTCGCTTACCGTGTTGTGGCGCTCATTGGCGATGCGGATCATCAGGGTCGGCTTGCCATTAAACATCGAAACAACCGGATGTTTGGCAAACATAAAACGGGCCCGCGCCCGCGCGAAGCGGGTGAACATCACACCCGTTGTAACGGCTACAAACAACAGGCCGAAAAAATTCTCGATGCTGGCAATCGTATGTCCATAATAATTCATCGGATGCATATCGCCGAAGCCGACGGTCGACAGCGCCTCGACACTGAAGAAAAACAGCATCGCCAGATTGCCACCCTGCGTATTGGCGATCACATCGCCGCCCGCCCAGTATAGCAGCGCGAAAACAATGTTGGTGAGGGCAAAAACACCCGCCACCACGACGAAAAATCGAGGCCAGGAAATTGCCAGACTGTCGTGATAAAGATCAATGAACGTCGCTTGGCGCCCTCCCAGTATGGTAAATTGCCGCGTGCCAATACTGACCCGGCGGGAGGTGTTTCGACTGGCCATGGCGCTCTCGCCTTTTCATCGCTTAAGGTTACATAACGGCATCGACAGAAAAGCAGGAGAAGGCGCCGACTTCAATCCACTTTATCACTCAGCTTGTGCTTCTACAGTGTCCTGATAGCGTAAGGAAATAGAACAGAAATCGTCCCCCCCCGCTTCGTAGGGCGGCAAGAGATGGACTGCAATGACCCAGCCAACAGAAAGCGTCATATCGGGTAGCCAACGTCCGGATTTTCCGGCCGATGCGTGGGATCGCGCCCCATGGAATCGCTGGACCTTTCAACATATCGGTGAAATTTTACCCACCACGCCGGTAAGAAATAACCCCGATCGCATCTCTCCCCTGCCAACATCCTTGCAAAAGATTGAAACAATCGCTTTCCGCGATGCCGGTAAACCGACCTCTGTCGGCGAGTGGCTCGATACCAGTTTCACGGATGGCTTTATCGTTTTGTCAAAAAACGAGATTGTCTATGAGCGTTATTTCAACGGCATGGACCAGGCCACCCTGCACCTCGCCCAATCGGTTTCAAAATCGGTCACAGGCACGGCGTGCGGTATTCTAGTTTCCCGTGGACTGATCGACCCGCAACGCTCGCTGATGGATGTTGTTCCCGAGTTAGCCGACACCGCTTTTCGCCATGCCACGCTTCGCCATGTGCTTGATATGACCAGCGGCGTGCGGTTCGACGAAAATTATATCGATCCCTATTCGGACGCCGGCCGGATCGATGTGGCCAGCGGATGGAAACAGCCAACCCTGCCCGGCCAATGGCCCGCTTCCATGCTCGAATTGATCCTTGCGTTAAAAACCCTCGTTCGGTCGCATGGCGAGAAGTTCGAGTATCGCTCCATTGAGACCGACATCATCACGCTGGTGATGGAAAAGGTGACGGGAAAGCGGCTGGCCGACATCATATCGGATGAAATCTGGCAACCCATCGGGGCCGAGGCAATTGCTTCTTTTACGATAGACCGGACGGGCTTTGCGCTGGGCGACGGCGGCTTCAATGCGTGCCTGAGGGATTTCGCGCGCTTCGGGCTGCTCTGGGCCAATCATGGAATGGCCAGCGGAAAACGGCTAATATCGGAAAATTGGATAGAAGAGACGCGAACAGGCGACGCAACCCTCTTTCATCAGCCCTATACCGATATTCTACCCATGGGCGCCTACCGCAACCAGTTCTGGCTTAAACAGGCGAAAGGTCAGGTCCTTTTGTGCCGCGGTGTCTTTGGCCAATTGATCTATATCGATCTGGAAAAGAATTTCGTGGCGGTCAAACTGTCGAGCTGGCCCGATTTCACCGATCCCGCGAGAATGAAAACCGCGATCAGCGCCATCGACCATGTGGCGGCCAATTTTTGACCCTCCTATGGTGGACCATGGATCGCCAATGAACATTGTCGGGCCATCCTTCGATCTTCTGGCTTGGCTTTTGCTCCTGACATGGCAGAGTGGCGATTATTTGCCGTGGGAATAGATAAGATGATGAAGACGCAAGCAGGTGCCGCAAAAACAGGCAGCAAATCCCCGGCGCCGGCGTTTTTTGACGAGATGCGGTCCGCCGATGGTTCTGTTCGACCCGCCTATCAAAAAATCGCCGATTGGATGGCCCAGCAAACCCGCGGCGTGATGGCCAGAAAGCAAGAAGAAGCCGACGCCATCTTCCGTCGGCTGGGCATCACATTCGCCGTCTATGGCGATACCGCCTCCAATGAACGGTTGATCCCGTTCGATCTGATCCCGCGCGTCATCGCAGCGCAAGAATGGCGTTTTCTGGAACGCGGCATCGAGCAACGCGTCCGGGCGCTCAATTTATTTCTGTATGACATCTACCACCGGCAGGAAATCATCCGCGCTGGTCGTGTTCCTGCCGATCTGATCATCGGCAATGAAGCGTTTTTGCCGCAAATGATGGGCTTTGACCCGCCCGGCAAGGTGTATTCCCACATTGTCGGCACCGACATCGTGCGCACCGGCGAGAATGCGTTTTTCGTGCTGGAGGACAATCTCAGAACGCCTTCGGGCGTGTCCTATATGCTGGAAGATCGGGAAGCGATGATGCATCTCTTTCCCGAACTATTCGCCGCCCACCGCGTTGCCCCGGTCGAGCGTTATCCGGAAATGCTGCGCCAGACGCTGGAAAGCGTGGCCCCGCCCGCCTGCAAAAGCGACCCGACACTGGCCGTCCTTACGCCGGGGATTTTCAATTCGGCCTATTTCGAGCATTCGTTTCTGGCCGACCAGATGGGCGTCGAACTCGTGCAGGGCTCGGATCTCTTCATTGAGGATGGTGCGCTCTATATGCGAACCGTTACCGGCAAAGAACGCATCGACGTTCTTTATCGTCGCGTCGACGACAATTATCTCGATCCTCTCGCCTTCCAGCCGGATTCGACGCTGGGCGTGCCCGGATTGTTCGATCTCTATCGCGCCGGCGGGGTTACCATCGTCAACGCGCCGGGCACCGGTATTGCGGATGACAAAGCCGTTTACGCTTATGTTCCCGATATCATCGAGTTTTATACGGGCGAAAAGCCCATTCTTTCCAATGTGCCGACCTATCGCTGCTCCATCCCCGACGAATGTGGCTATGTGCTCGGCCATCTCGGGGAGCTCGTCGTCAAGGAAGTCCACGGCTCGGGCGGCTATGGCATGCTGATCGGGCCGCACTCGACCAAGGCGCAGCTCAAGGCGTTCGAGCAGAAAATCAAGGCGAACCCGTCCAATTACATTGCCCAGCCGACGCTTTCGCTCTCGACCTGCCCTTCCAATGTCGGCGCCGGTTCGGCACCCCGCCATGTCGATCTTCGGCCGTTCGTGCTCGTTGGCGACAAAATCCGCATTACGCCCGGCGGCCTCACCCGTGTTGCCCTGCAAAAAGGCTCGCTGGTGGTCAATTCAAGCCAAGGTGGCGGCACCAAAGATACCTGGGTCTTGGAGGACTAACGATGCTCGGACGCACCGCCGCAAGCCTCTTCTGGATGTCGCGTTATATCGAACGCGCGGAGAACATCGCCCGCCTGGCCGAGGTCGGCTATCGCATATCGCTGACACCCGACATCGGCATTGGTCACCGAGAAGACTGGAAATCGACCTTGATCGCGGCAGGCTGTTACGAGGATTATCTCGCCCGCCACACCGAGATCAAACCCGAAAAGGTGAAGCATTTCTTGTTGTTTGACAGGGATAATCCGTCTTCGGTCCGTTCCTGCCTCGAGACCGCACGCAACAATGCCCGCGCCGTTCGGACAGCCCTCACGCGCGAAATGTGGGAAGCGTTGAACTCCACCTATATTGATTTTGCCTCCGTCAAACCGGCTGATCTCGGCTCCGGCAAGCTGCCGGAATTTCTCGACTGGGTTCGCCAGCGCTCGGCACTTTTCCGCGGCTCGATGCTCGGCACCTTGCTGCGCGACGAGGGCTTTCATTTCAGCCAGCTCGGCGCCTTTATCGAACGCGCCGATAATACCGCCCGAATTTTGGACGTAAAATACTACGTGCTGCTGCCGACCAATGAAACGGTCGGCAGCGACATTGACGCCTTCCAGTGGGAAACGATTTTACGTTCGGTATCGGCCCACCGCTCGTATCGACACGTTTATAAAGACCGCTATCGACCATGGAATGTGGCCGAATTCCTCATTCTCCGGCCGGAAATGCCACGCTCCTTCTGCTTTTGCTATGGCTGGATCGAGCGTTCGCTGGAGGGGCTTTCCGACATGATCGGCAAACCCATGCCGAGCCTGCTCGAGGCAAGAGGCATTTTGCAGGATCTCAAAAATGGCCACATGGATGCCATTTTCCAGTCCGGATTGCATGAATTCCTGATCGAGTTTCTCAAGCGCAACAATACGGTTTCCGCTCATATCGCGGATGATTATCACTTCCTCTCATAAGCGGACTTCGACATGCTGATTGCCATCCGCCACCGCACTGCCTACCGCTATTCCCGCGCGTTCAACCATGCGGTGCAATCGCTGCGGCTGAGGCCTCCCAACGGCAAAAGCCAGCGCGTCATCGACTGGACGATCGACATTACAGGTATTGAACGCGCCGCCCATTACGTCGATGCGTTTGGCAACCATGTGGATCTCGTCACGCCGCCGGGTACAAGCGATAGCCTCGAAATTATGGCCCATGGCGTGATCGAGACGATGGATACGGCCGGCGTCGTGGGCTTTACCGGCGAGGCTGTGCCGCCCGGCGTCTTTCTCCGACCAACCGCCCTCACCGCGACCTCGCCCGGCATTGAGAGTTTGGCACAGGCCAGCCACCGCCCGGGGCGCCTCGACACGTTGCACGCCCTGCTCAACGCCATCAACGGAACAGTCGCTTATGATACCAACGCAACCCATGCGCTAACGACCGCCATTGACGCTTTCAAAACCAAACGCGGTGTGTGTCAGGATCACGCGCATATCTTTATCGGCGCGGCGCGCACCCTTGGGATTCCGGCCCGCTATGTGACAGGCTATCTGCTGATGGAGGACGACATCACGGCCGTCGCGCACCACGCTTGGGCGGAAGCCTTTGTCGAGGAAATCGGCTGGGTCGGTTTTGATGCGGCCAATAATGTCTCGCCCACCGAATATTATGTCCGCCTTGCCATCGGCTATGACGCCGCCGGCGCCGCCCCGATCAAGGGCACCATGCGGGGGGCGGAGGGCGAGGCGATGACAGTGGAGGTTGTCGTCGGCGCCAGTCAACAGTAAGAAGATAGCCGCACTCACAAAGCGGAAATGAACATGACTTATTGCGTAGGTTTGCGTCTCGATAACGGCATCGTCTTTGCGTCCGATACCCGTACCAATGCGGGCTTCGACAACATTGCCGTGTTTCGCAAAATGCACGTTTGGGAACGCAAGGGCGACCGTGTCATTGTATTGCTCTCGGCCGGCAATCTGGCGGTCACGCAGGCCGTTATATCGCTTTTGAACGAGCAAATCGACGCCAATGCCGAAAATGGCGAGGCCTCGCTTCTGAATGTCCAGACCATGTTTCAGGCCGCCCGTCTGATTGGGGAAGCGGTGCGGGAAGTTCGCCGCGTCGATGGACCGGCGCTGGAATTCAACAATGGCGTCTTTGCCGCCTCCTTTATTCTGGGCGGCCAAATTCATGGCGAGCCGCCGCGCATGTTCCAGATTTATGCCGAAGGCAATTTCATCGAAGCCACCAAGGACACGCCCTTCTTCCAGATCGGCGAGCATAAATACGGCAAGCCGATACTCGACCGCGTCGCCCGTCCGGACATGACCATGGGTGAAGGCACCAAGGTGATTCTGATTTCATTTGATTCGACGCTGCGCTCCAATCTTTCGGTCGGTATGCCGATTGATTTGTTGATGTATGAGCGCGATTCACTCGAAGTAACCTATCAGCGCCGCATCGGCGCCAGTGACCCCTATTTCGAGATGTTATCGAAGGGCTGGTCGGGCGCGCTTCGCGATGCTTTCAAGAACATCGACAATTATCGTGACCCGTCGGTCAGTGTGGACGATACCCAACGGGTGTTGGCGCTTGATCTTCCGGTAGCAAAATGACGGCTCCTTCGTGCCTGTATGTTGCAGGCGTCGATGGCGGCGGCACCCGATGCCGCGTCAGACTTCGGACCATCGAGGGTAAGGAACTCGCCTTTGCCGAGGGCGGCAGCGCCAATGTCCATGCCGATCCGGCCGGTGCTCTGGAGACCATCGTCGACACCCTCAACCATGCGTTCTATTCCGCCGGACTGGGCGTTGATCAGCAAAAATCAACTGCACTGGGCTTAGGCCTTGCCGGCATCGTCTCGCTGGCGGATGGCGAAGCCATACGAACCAGCTTTCAGGGCTTCGGCCATGTCGTAGCCGAAAGCGATGCCGCTGCCGCCTGCCTCGGTGCCCACAACGGAGCCGATGGCGGCTTGGTGATTGCCGGCACCGGTTCAGCGGGCTTCGCAAGGATGAACGGCACGATGACAGGCTTGGGCGGGCGCGGCTTTGCCATCAGCGACGAAGGTTCAGCAGCCCGCATCGGCTGGGAAGCCCTTCGGCAATCCATCCAGGCCGCCGATGGATTGATCGCGTCCACCAAAATGACCGCTCACATGATGAAAAAATTCGATTCTGATCCGATCGCCGTCACCCGATGGGCCAAAACGGCCCGTCCCTCCGATTATGGCGCGCTGGCCCCGATGGTCTTCGACCATGCGACCAAGGGAGATGCCATCGCGCTGCCGATCATCAAACAGGCAGCCCATGCTATTTTGGCGCTGAGAGCAGCGCTTCTCCGGTTGGGTATCACCCGGGTAGCGCTTGTCGGCGGGCTTGCCGAACCTTTGCGCCCCTGGCTCGCGCTCGAACACCACGACAGCGCCGACCTTCCTCTCTTTGTTCCGGCCATTCGCGACGCCGCCGATGGCGCCATCCTGATGGCAGGCGGAAAAATGCCATGAAACAGATCTTTTTCGGAGCGCAGATCTTTGACGGAAAAAGCTTTATCGCCGACCATGCACTGATCACCGATGGCCCCGTTATCGTTGGCCTCGTGCCTGTCGCTGACCGGCCCCGCGCTGGAATTCAACACGATCTCGGCGGCGGCCTGCTTTCGCCCGGATTGATCGACGTGCAAATCAATGGCGGCGGTGGCGTTTTGTTGAACGAAACGCCAACGGTAAAAGGCATCAGCACCATTCTCGAAGCGCATCGCCGCTTTGGCACTACCCATGCGCTGCCGACTTTGATTACCGATGCCCCCGCACTCCTGTCCGAAACCTTGGCCGCCGGAAAAATGGCCTTGGGTTTCGTGCCCGGTTATCTGGGCTTGCACATCGAAGGCCCCTTTATCGATCCGAAGCGCGCAGGCGCCCATCCTCCCCAGCTTATCCGCCCGTTGACCAAGGCCGATGCCGACGCATTGATCAAAGGCAAAGCCGGCGTTTTGTTCGTCACTCTCGCGCCAAATAGCGTCCCGCCCACCCTGATTGCATATCTGACGGCCGCCGGAATTGTGGTCAGTCTCGGCCATTCGGACGCGCGTGATGATGAAACTTTTGCAGCCATCGAGGCGGGAGCCTCCGCCATCACCCATCTTTATAATGCCATGAGCCCGTTAAACCAGCGATCGGCGGGAATGGTCGGCGCGGCTCTGGCCGATCCGCGCGTGATCGCGGGACTGATCGCGGATGGCCATCACGTCAGCCCGACGGCGATCCGCGTTGCCCTTGCTGCCAAAGGGCCGGACGGGATTGCGTTGGTTTCCGATGCCATGCCGCCGGCGGCCGGCGGTCCCGCCCATTTTGAACTGCAAGGCCGGACGGCTTCCCGAATGGGCACCAAGCTGACCTTGCCCGACGGCACCCTGGCGGGCTCCACCCTGACCATGCTCGACGCCGTTCGCTATCTCGTGCGGGAGATCGGTATCGACGTCGCACTGGCGTTGCGGATGGCGACCCTCACACCGGCCCGAATGCTACGCCTTGATCACCATTATGGCCGCCTCGCACCCGGCTACTCTTCAAGTGTCGTTCATCTGGGCGATGATTTAACCGTTAAAGGCGTCTGGATTGACGGCCTGGCCTACCCGTCAACTTCGCCTAGATGACCGAAACGGTAGCGAACAATACCGGATTATATTGCAGTGCAACATAATTGTGTTACACTCATAAAGATAACAGTTTAACGGGAGCGATGGCGATGAGCGGCGTGTGGAAAACCAAATATGGCTACCGCAAGGTGAAAGAGGCTGCGCCCGAGCTGAAAGAAGCCATCGAGGCCGCCCGTGATATTTCCGATGATCCTGCGGCCCAAGCCGAAATCGCCGCTGCCTTGATGGGCATGCCGGTCGAGGACGTGAAAAAAGAAGTGATGCGATCGGTGGCCCAACGCAAAATGACGGAGCGGGTCGCTACCATCTCGCGCGGCGGCACGCGCCCTGCGGTGGTTGTTGAGCGCAGTGCCCGCCGCCGCGTCCGCGTCTTTGACGTCTGATCCTATACACGATGAAGTCCTATCGTCGCTGGCCATTATCACCTACTATGTCGGCCTGACGTGAACCGATGCCTCGTGATGGGACACAATGGATTATCTTTTAGCTCTCCTGATTGATCCGGCCGCATGGGTCGCGCTGGCGGCCCTCATTGCCATGGAAATTGTGCTCGGTATCGACAATCTCGTCTTCATCTCGATCCTGACCAATAAATTGCCGGGGGCGCAGCAGAAAAAAGCCCGCCGGATCGGGATTTCACTGGCCCTGATCTTGCGGCTGGCCCTGCTTGGAACGCTGGCGTTTATTGTCCATCTCATTGAACCGGTGGTCTCGGTCTTTGGCCAAAGTTTCTCGTGGCGCGATCTGATTCTGATTGCCGGCGGATTGTTTCTCGTCTGGAAAGCCACCAAGGAAATTCACCACGCGGTCGACAAAAAGCACGAGCCCGACATTTTTGATGCGCCCACCATGCGCGGGCTATCGGCGGCTGTTGGTCAGATCTTGCTGCTGGATCTCGTCTTCTCGGTCGACAGCATCGTCACTGCCGTCGGCATGACGCCGCATTTGCCGATCATGGTTGTCGCGGTGATCGTTGCCGTTCTCACCATGCTGTTTGCCGCCGAACCGCTCTCGCGCTTCATCCGCCAGCATCCAACCATCGTGATGCTCGCGCTTGGGTTCCTCATCATGATCGGTATGACGCTGATCGCCGAAGGATTTGGTGTTCACGTGCCGAAAGGCTATGTCTACACGGCTATGGCGTTTTCTGCGGCCGTTGAGGGCTTGAACATGCTCTCTCGGCGCGCGGCTAAGAAGAAAGTCTGACCCATTATGTTGATTAGCGCTGGGAGGCGTTTGTGAGCGCGTTGTCGCGCGTTGGCCTCATTCCGAACCTTTTGGGGCTCGGCGTGTTTTGGGGCCTTTCGCCCATTGTCACCAAATATCTGGCGATGATGCACGTCTCGCCCTTTATGACGATCACGTTTTCTGGCTTTGGCGTCGGCTTGGGCCTGTTCATCGTCTGGCGCTCACTAGGCAAGGTCGAACTGGCCAGTTGGCGGTTGTGGTTGTTCGGCACCGGTTGCGCCATTTTGCTGAACCTACCCTTTGGGCTAAGTCTGGTGCTCATCGGCCACGTTCCGGTGGCCACCTATTCGATCATCACATCCACAACGCCGCTTTTCGGCTATGGCATCGCCCTGATCATCGGCGTTGAGCGCATGGGGGTATCGCGGGCTCTAGCAATTATCAGCGGCTTTGCCGGCAGCGCCTTGCTGCTTGTCAATCCGGATGCCGCCACTGGAGCCGATCTGATCCCGGTTGTTGATATTTATACGCTGGCCTGTTTTGCCCTGCCGCTGTGCTACGCCCTCTACCACATTTTTGCCTCGCATTTTTGGCCAAAAGGGGCTGAAACAGGCGCCGTCAGCATTGCCGAGAGTATTTCGAGCGGCGTTCTGGTCTTGCCTTTCCTGCTGTTTTTCGAGGGCGAGGCGGCCGTCGAGATTCCGCAAATGGCCTTTATCGCGCTGGTCGCCGTTACACTGCTCTGGGTTGTCGAGCGCATCACCTTCTTCAATCTGGTCCGCAATTTCGGGCCGGTATCGACCGTTCAAGCGGTCAACCTCTCGACGATGAGCTCGGTGCTGCTCGGGCATTATTTGTTCGGCGAGCCGATCGATGCACGCCTGATCGTGAGCGGCGCCTTGGTTCTTTCAGCGCTTTGGCTCAATTCCCGCGCCGAACGTGCCCGCAAATCCGCCGAAGCACTGGCTTAACCCCACACAGCATCGGTTCGGGATTGCCGACACCACACTCTTTCGCTACGGGTTTTTCATGCAACCGCTTGCCATCACCATGGGCGACCCGGCCGGTATCGGTCCCGAAATTGTCGCCAAGTTTTTTGCCTCGGGCGTCAGCGCGCCTGCGATCGTCATTGGCGATGCGGGCTGTCTCGAGCGTGCGATCAAAGCGCAATCGCTTCCTGTGCGGCTCGAAATCATTCAATCGCCCGCCGAGGCGCGCTACCGGTCCGGCGTTCTGAACGTGTTGGCACGGTCGAACCTGCCTGCCGATTTGCCGCTTGGCCGGATTGATGCACGCGCGGGTCAGGCGGCCTATGACTACATCACCACTGCCATCGATTTGGCGCTTGCGGGCCAGATTGCTGGGATTGTGACGGCCCCCATCCACAAAGAGGCGCTCAAGGCCGCGGGTATCCCCTACCCCGGCCACACCGAAATTCTGGCCGATCGGTCCGGCACCTCGGATTTCGCCATGATGCTGGCCAATAACGAGTTGCGCGTTATTCTCGTCACCATTCATGTTTCGCTAAAAAGCGTGCCCGATCTGATCACAAAAGCCCGCGTCTTGAAAACCATCGCGCTCGCCCACGCCGCCTGCCGCGCCTATGGCATCGCCGAGCCGCGCATCGCGGTTGCGGGCCTCAACCCCCATGCCGGCGAAGGTGGGTTGTTCGGCCATGAAGAAGAGGCCGAAATCATTCCGGCCATCAAAGAGGCTTTGAACCAAGGCATGAAGGTTTCAGGCCCCTTTGCCGGCGATACGATCTTCATGCGCGCGCGCCGCGGCGAGTTCGATATCGTTGTTGCGCAATATCATGACCAGGGGCTTATTCCCGTGAAATATATGGGCATCGAGCAAGGCGTGAACGTAACGATTGGCCTGCCCTTTATCCGCACCAGTGTCGATCACGGAACCGCTTTCGATATTGCGGGCCAGGGCACGGCCGATGCATCCTCCCTCGCCTACGCCTTTGAACAAGCGCGTCTCTTGCAAAAGGTCGCTACGGCATGAGCAACGGTCCCATCATCATTCTGGTCGAACCTCAACTTGGCGAAAACATCGGCATGACGGCCCGCGCCATGGCCAATTTCGGCCTGCACGACATGCGGATCGTCAACCCGCGCGAAAACTGGCTCAACCAGAAGACCTATGCCGCCGCCGCTGGGGCCGACTTCGTGCTCGATGGCGTTACCCTTTATGACAGCGTCAAAGATGCAGTCGCCGATCTTCATTTTGTGTATGCCACCACAGCGCGCGAACGCGGACAGGGTAAGCCCGTGCATGGCCCGTCGGATGCCGCAATCAATCTGAAGGCGCGCGCTTCAAGCAGCGAAAAAACCGGCGTTCTGTTTGGCCGCGAACGGACGGGGCTGGAAAATACGGACATCGCGCTGGCCGATGCCATTTGCACCTATCCGATTGACCCGAGCTTTTCCTCGCTCAATCTCTCGCAGGCCGTTCTTTTGATGGGTTACGCCTACCGCACGGCGGTGGCTGAACCGCAACTCCCCTTCGGCCAGAAAAACCGTTGGCCGCCAGCGGAGCGTTTAGCCGTTTTGAATTTCTTCGATTTTTTGGAAGAAAAGCTCGAAGAACGCGGGTTCTTCCGTCCCGCAAGCAAAAAAGACCGTATGAGCCTCAATTTGCGCAACATTTTGATGCGCATCGGCATGGATGAGCAGGATTTGCGGACGCTGCGCGGCATGGTTGTGCGCCTCGTCGAAGGCCCCCGGGTGCCCTATTCCAAACAGCAAAAGCTCAAGGCCGCAGAGAAAGCAAAGGCTGATTCCGATCCGGACGATGAAACATGAGCGGCAAACGGCCGACCATCCTCGTCTTCGACTCAGGCGTCGGCGGGCTGACGGTGTTGGCCCCCATCCGCCAAGCGCGTCCCGATGCCGATTATGTCTATGTCGGCGACACGGCCTGTTTCCCCTATGGTGACTTGCCCGAACAACAATTGATTGATCGCGTCACCGCCGTCATCACGGCGATGGCCGACCGCTTCAAGCCCGACCTGATCGTGGTTGCCTGCCACACCGCTTCGACCTTGGTCTTACCGGAATTACGGTCGAGGCTCGCCATCCCGATCATCGGCACCGTGCCGGCGATCAAGCCCGCCGCCGAGCAATCAAAAAGCAAACTCGTGACGGTGTTGGCCACCCAAGGCACGGTCAAGCGCGATTACACCGCGGGTCTTATTCGCGACTACGCCAGCGATTGCGACGTCACCCTTGTCAGCGCCCGTCTTCTTGCTGGTCACGCGGAGGCGGTCTTGCGCGGCGAGCACGTCGAGGATGCCGCGATCTTGAAGGAAATCGCCCCCGCCTTTGTAACAAAGGGCGAGCGAAGGACCGATTGCATCGTGCTGGCCTGTACCCATTATCCGCTTTTGATGGATGTCTTCGAGCGTGTGGCCCCTTGGCCGGTCCAATGGATCGACCCGGCGCCTGCCATTGCTCGGCGCGTCGTTCAATTGCTCGGCGAATCGAAGACCGATACTGCGCCGTCGAAGGCCGGAATAGCCCTCCTTACCCAAGAATCCGGCTGGACTGCGGCGCTTGAAAAGGCCTTTGCGACTTATGGTCTGGACCGCTTTCTTAACGCCTCCCTTCCCGATGGTCCAAACGTGCCTGCCAAAGGCTTTGGCGTTTGACTTCTCGACCCACTTTCAGTAACAAGCGTCATGCGTTGGGCGGGTCCTTTGGGCCCGCTTGGCGTTTTGACGCACCCGTGGTTGGCTTTGCATGCAAATCCGACCTGTCGGCTGGAGAAATCCAGCAGTAGGAGGGCGCGTTCCTCGTAACTTCGCTTTTGAAGAGGAACAGCGATGAGCAAGCGTATTGCCGCTAAACATAAAATTGACCGTCGTCTTGGTCAGAACATCTGGGGCCGTCCTAAGAGCCCTGTTAATCGCCGCGAATACGGCCCAGGCCAGCACGGACAGCGCCGCAAGGGCAAAATGTCCGACTTCGGCACGCAGTTGCGCGCCAAGCAGAAGGTCAAGGGCTATTACGGCAACATTTCGGAAAAGCAGTTCCGCCGTTATT